>CAVXRB010000001.1:0-33041 GCA_963764095.1 uncultured Acidimicrobiaceae bacterium
TAACTGACATCGATCTGAATCGTTCGGGTGTGGCGTTGATGGAAATTGTTTCAGAGCCTGATCTTCGCAGTGCGGAAGAAGCGGCGCTTATGTCCGTAAACTTCGCTCCATCGTACGATGTTTGGGACATGTGATGGGAATATGGATCAAGGAAGTATGCGGGTGGATGTGAATGTTTCTGTTCGAAAAGCAGGAGACACCCTTTGGAACACGTGCTGAGATTAAGAATGTAAACTCGATCAAATTTTTAGCCCAAGCGATTCATTACGAAGCTGAACGACAGATTGCTATTTTAGAAGACGATGGCGAGATTCTACAAGAAACGCGCCTTTTTGATTCAGCGCGAGGCACAACCCGACCCATGCGGAGCAAAGAGCATGCCCATGACTATCGCTATTTTCCTGATCCTGACTTGCCCCCTCTTGTTTTGGATGCGACATGGGTTGAAAAAATTCGCCAAAGCTTGCCGGAACTTCCCGATGCAAAAAAGGCGCGACTCATGAAGGACTACGAACTCCCGCCTTATGATGCCTCTGTTTTAGTTTCAGAAACGGAAACGGCTCTTATTTTGAAGAGGCGCTCAAATCTCTCAACCTTTAAATAATAAGACGGCAAAACTTTTAGCAAACTGGTTGATGGGAGAGGTTTTTGGAGCCCTCAATCGAGAGAATAAAACAATTGAGACCTGTCCTGTTTCACCCGCGCATTTGGCAGGTCTTATCAACCAAATTCAAGAAGGGGTGATTTCGGGAAAAATTGCAAAAGAAGTCTTTACCTTGATGTGGGAAAGTCGGACAAGATGCGCCAAGCTTGATTGAAGAACATGGTTTAAAACAAGTTTCCGATGATGGGGAAATTTTGATCGATTATTGATAAAGTTCTTTCATGACATCCTGACAAGGTGGAAGAGTACAAGAGCGGAAAAGATAAGCTTTTTGGTTTTTTGTGGCCAAGTCATGAAAGCCATGGCAGGAAAAGAAATCCAGAACTTAGTGAATAAGTTACGGAAACAAAGGCTGGAGACATAATCCTTAATTAAGGGGGAGAGCATGCAGCGGCAAAAACGCAATGTATTGACCTTAGGGGCAATAGGGTTAGCGGTCCTTCTTTTTGCCATCTTAGGTGTTATCAAACGGAAAAATCATATAAGACGGTAGCTATAGCCCAGGAATTCCTAGTTCTCGGGAAGGACTTCCGGCAATTGGTGGGGCTTTCGAACTCGTCTGATAAGGACGGAAAAATTTGGAGGGATTCGGACTTTAAAGGCAAACCCATGCTCGTCTATTTTGGCTATAGGTTATTGCCCCGATATTTGTCCGACTGCCCTTTATCATATGACGCAGGCTATGGAAAAACTGGGAGGGACTAAAGTCGTCCAACCCATTTTTATTACGATTGATCCCGACCGGGACACCCCCTCCCATCTTCAATCCTATGCGCAAAACTTCCATAAAGATTTTGTGATGCTGACAGGAACGAAGGCACAGGTAGACCAAGCCATTAAAGCTTATCGAGTTCATCGCGGCGCGAGCTTCTGGAGAAGCGGAAGCTGATGATTACTTAATGGATCATTCCTCTCTTATTTATTTGATGGATAAAAAGGGGCAACATGTGGCTCACTTTAATCACCAAACTGATCCGGATGAAATGGTCGAACGAGTAAAGTTGTATTCAGAAAAAGGCCAATAGTTTTTTATTGACGATTAATTTTCGTAAAATATATAATAATATTATTATTGGAGATTTTTTGGTTTTTATGCTCAGATCATTTTTTATTTTTTCATCCTATCTCACTTTATCCCTTTCCTCCGTTTCAGCCGTATCATTCATAGATATTATGGATGAGACAAATGATAAGGCTATTAGTGCTAAACATTTGCCAAAGTATATTCGAACAATTTTTGACAGTCGGGCGGAATATCTCAGAGGAAGAATTGCACATCTCAATGATAAGAGTAACGCATTTGTTAGTTTAGGTAAGGTTAGCAAAGGGTGGCAGGTGAATTATGAATTATTCTTCATTATTTCCTGAAAATTCGGAAGGTGCTGTGGCTCAAAAAACTTTTCTCGATGCTTACCAAAAACAATTGGGTTTCTTTAGCCATGATCCATTAGTCATATTTTAAAAACCCCACAACACCTTATAATATTAATCTTTCAAGTCCTGATGATCTTGCTATCCTTTTATGGCATACAGCTTGCATGTTACGTAACAACTACAAACGTTTACGTCATAGTGTGGGATTCCTACCTTCTGATTCTGCAATGTCTATGCTCTAGAGCCATTATTTCTTGATGAAGAAAGCGCAATGGTTGGCGAGCGAACGCACTTGTTGAAGTGCACGGTCGTGAATTTGATCGCGAAGAGGGTGGCGCCACACTTTGAGTCGATGTGGGAATGGAGAGAAGGTCCAATGACGAACCTTCTCTCCATTCCCACTTCATACGGTGGCGGAGCTTCGATCGACTACTTCGCGAAGTAGTAGTACTCCGGAGTGAAGTTGGCGAGAACACTCTGGAAGCCGATCTTGCTCTTCAGTGTCTTGATGACTTCGGTTTCGCCCGTCGCGAGCGGGTCGTACAGGACCGGTAGCTGATCAGCGGTGTACTGACCGTACGTCGTCAACTTGATGTTCTGGGCCAACGTGGCGCGGATGAGTGAGTCCATCATCGGGTTGGAGTACTGACCGCTGTTGGATCCCGCACCCGTGAGGAGGAGCGGCTCGCCGGACGGGAAGTAGTCCGGCGCGTACAGCCATCCCCCACCCCAGTTGCAGATGTCGAACGCCGTCGTCGGCGTGTAGGCCGACGGGCAGGCACCGGCGGTCGCGTCGAACGTTCCCGTCGAGTGCGTGGTCGTGATGCCCAAGGTCGTCCAGTCATCGATTATGGCGTTCATCTCTGAGTCCAGTGACGGGATGCCCGAGTACCACTCGATGTTGAGCTTCAAAACGTCACCCGCGGCGATGCCGGCGCCGCAGTCCGTCGCAGCGGTGCCCGGCTTGGAACAGACCAGCGTCATGCCCGATTTCGTCCAACCGTGATCCTTCAAGAGGGCAGCAGCCTTCGAGAGACTGAAGGGATAGGGCTGCGTAATGGTGCCGGACTCCGAGGACGGCGTTGACGGTGGCAACTCCGACCAGGTCGGCACGGCGTAGTTCTTGAGGGCGTTCTTGATGATCGATGGCTGGTTGATGCTCAACTGGAGCGCCTGGCGAATGTAGAGCTGGTTCAAGAACTTGGCGCCGGGGTTCTTCCCGAAGTTCAAGTTCATGTAGTTGTTCGAGAAGGTTGGCACGACCACCAAGTTGTATTTGCCGTTGAGACCGGACCAGTTGGCCCCGGCCTTGCCGGGTGCGGGGGCTGGTTGGGTCAGAACGGACATGTCAACGGCACCCAGGTCGATATTGCCACCGGCCAACTGGTTCTGTTCGGCGATGGCGGACGTGAAGGCCACCAGTTTGACGGTCTTGACCATCGGCTTCTGCGGTCCGAGTACTTCGTGTTCGCGGTGAACGTGGCGTTACCGAGATTGTCCATGGCCGTGAGCTTCCAGGGACCGTCGACGCCGCTCTGCCACATCTTGTTCGCG
Source organism: uncultured Acidimicrobiaceae bacterium (assembly GCA_963764095.1). Lineage (GTDB taxonomy): Bacteria > Actinomycetota > Acidimicrobiia > Acidimicrobiales > RAAP-2 > RAAP-2. Next base: position 3,593 of record CAVXRB010000001.1, read on the forward strand.
AAGGTCGAGATCTCACTCGACTGTGCGTTCAAGTACTTCCAGACCTTCTGGCAGTCGGCGATCGTCGATGCTGCTCCGTAGGTGCCGTTGGCGCAACCGACATTCATCGTCGAACCGCTTCGGTCCCACGTGGAGGGCATCGGCGTGATGGTCGCCAACTGATTGTCCGTGAACCACAGCGGGTTGACTGACGCGGTCAAGTTGATGGTCACCTTGTTGCCCGAGACCTTGACGTTCTTCACCTGATCGGGGATACCGAGTCCCTTGCTGTAGGTGCAGAACTCGGACGGTTCGGCCTTGTACATGTTCAAGAAGAAGAGCACGGAGGTACCGTTGACGGTCTGGCCGTCTGTGAACTTCCATCCCTTGGTCTTTAACGTGACGGTCTGATTGTTGTCGCTGTACACCGGGAGATTTCCGGCGGAGAGCTGCGGCTGCAGGCTCGCGTCACCCGCCAGCCCGAACCAGTACAGCGGTCGGTACATCATCTGCTGGAACTGCGACGTGTTGGTCACCGTGCACTCCGAAGGTGGGTAGTAGGGGAAGATGTAATCCGGCGACGCATTGGGGCCCTCTGCGATGGTCAGTGTCCTATTCGCGATTCCGCTCGAAGGACTGTTCCCTCCGAGCTCGCCACGATGCCGATGACAACTGCGGCAACGACAACAACGACTGCCACTCCAGTCCACGTCTTGGTCTTATTCTGCATTGCACGCCTCCCGGCACTTCGATTGACCTACTGAACATCAATCAATTTCGTAAACACAAGGCTAAGGCCGTGCAATGACCTCCTGAGCGGCACCACGGCTGTGAGGAAAGTGAGAATTGCAAAGTCTCTGTCATTCTTATTTGGTGCCGCAATCCTCAATCGTCAGTATTCTCTTGTACTTTTGATGTCGTGGCCTACAGGGCGAGTGGTGCTGTCTTTGATCTTCTAAGCCAATTACGAGATTCGTCTTGCACCGCGTTCGGGTGGGCACTGCGCTACGCAGAATGGATGTGATTCCGTTCGTCGCTCGGCAGACTTCACTTTTCAGTTCCGTTTGGCGTTGGTGATTGGTGATTTGAGCAATGATCGTGTGAACATGACGATCTCGCGAGAACTCCAGAGGCAGATTGATGGTGTTTCGAGGTTCTTGAAGGCGAACGCAGAAGAAACTGATGCAGCATCTTCGCTCTCGAGCCATCACTTCGATACCTTGGCGGGGTGCGGCCTATACGGAGCCTTTGCGCCATCCTCGATCGAGGGCCTTCAACTCGATCTCGGCCAGTTATGTACCGTTGTCGAACAACTGGCCTCGTCGTGTCTCACAACGACATTCGTATGGATTCAACATTTCAGACTGCTGGCTGCTCTTCTTGATTCCGCGACGCCTGAGAACATACGTGAACGATTGCCACTTGCCGTAAGCGGGCAGATCAAAGGTGGTGTTGCGCTAGGCGGGCTCCTGCCAGGACCACCTCGACTTTCAGCAACCCAGGTTGATGGCGGATGGCGGATCGATGGCGAGGCTCCGTGGGTCAGCGGCTGGGGAATCATTGACGACCTCTTTCTCACTGCGCGCTGGACAGATGACACGGTGGTCAGCTTCGTCATTGATGCGACCGAGCAACCTCAGCTCGAGGTGAACCGTCATCAACTTTCAGCAATGAATGCGTCCTCGACCGTCCAACTCGTGTTCACCAGTTTCTATGTACCGGAGGAACGTTGCGTGGGATTACAGCCCTACGCACCGGGCCTCGAGCGACCTGAAGGGCTCCGAGTCAACGGTTCTCTCGCACTGGGGGTCGCCCGTAGGTGTTGCGAGCTGCTCGGTCCGACCTCGCTCGATGAAGAGTTGCGTGATCGTCGAGACGATCTCGACGCGTATGAGACGAAGGACATTTACGTTTCTCGTGCTCGGGCGGCCGAGTTCGCCGTACGCGCCGCTCACGTACTTTCCGTATCGCGTGGCAGTCAGTCCGCGATCTCCGGCGACATCGCCGAACGCACGACTCGCGAGGCGGCACTGCTACTCGTATTCGCCAGTCGCCCGGCAATCAAGGAAGGGCTGCTCGATCTCTTGGTCGATCGCCACTGATTCAGTCGACGACGAGTGGATCACTGGCCAATGTCTCGTTGACCACTGCTGGTGTGGCAATAGCGTCGGCCCGCCGGAAGCGACGTAACGTGAGCCACCCAATGACGGCCGCCACAAAACACGACGCCGCACCGACGCCGAGACCCACTCGGGCGCTCGTCTCGCTCGTTATCCATCCAATCAGCGGACCGCCAATCGGTGTGGTTCCCATGAAGGCGACAGCCCACAGCGCCATCACCCGGCCGCGCATCTGCGGGTCGGTCTGAAGTTGCAGCGTCGAGTTGGTCATGGACAGGAACGAGACGCTCGCAAAACCGACAAGGGCGAGGGCGACGAACTCGACGCCGATCTCCGGTGAGAGAGCCGCCAGTGAGATGAACACTCCGAAGAGAAGGGCGGCGCGCGTAATTGAACGGGTACCGGTCTTTCCCTTGGAGGCGGTCCACAGTCCTCCGATGACCGCGCCGATGCCCATCGAGGCCATCATCAATCCATAGTCCTCGGAGTTACCATGAAAGACACGGCCCGCCACGACCGGCAGGGTCACCTGGAACTCGTAGGCCAACATGCCCACCAGCGCCATCATGATGAGCGGGTACAGGAGTTTCGGTGTCGCGGCGATGTAACGGAAGCCTTCGCGCAGTTGGCCCTTCGCCCGCACCGTCGGGACGCTCGGACTGAGTGTTGACTTGTCCATGACGACGAGTGAGAACACGACGGCGACGAAACTCACGGCGTTGAGGGCGAAGCACCAGCCCTCCCCGAAGGAGGCGATGACGATTCCGGCGACCGCCGGCCCGACGGCACGCGCGACGTTGTTCATCGTCGAGTTCAGACTGACGGCGTTGCGCAGGTCCTTCGGTCCGACCATCTCCAAGATGAAGGACTGGCGAGACGGATTCTCGAACGCGTTATTGAGCCCAAGCACGATTGCCAGGATGCAGACGTCGAGATAGGTGACGACGTGGGCTAGGGCCAGGACGGCGAGGATGCCCGCTTGGACGCCCATGGCCGCCTGCAAGACGATCATGAGCCTTCGCTTGTTGACGCGATCGGCGATCACTCCCCCGTAGGGTCCGAGGAGCAGCACCGGCAGCGTCTGGAGCGCCACGACCAATCCGATGTCTGTCGCCGAGTGGGTCAACGTGAAGACCAACCACGACTGGGCGGTCATCTGCATCCACGTACCTACCAGCGAAGTCGTCTGGCCATAGAAGTACTTGCGATAGTTGGGATTCGAGAGCGACGAGAACGTTCGCCGTGCGGAAACTCTGACGTTCATAGGTCTCGGTCCCGGAGTGTGGCGACGATGGCCTCGAGAGCAGGCGTCGCGGCACCGAGCGCCTGCTTCTCGTCCTTGGAAAGATTGCGAAGTGCATGCAGCAGGGCGTCGGTTCGCTCGCCACGAATCGTCTCTCGAAGCGCTGTGCCCTCGGGCGTGGCGGTCAAGTGAATGACGCGCGCGTCGTCGGGATCGGAAGTTCGCGTGACCATGCCAGCGGCTTCGAGTTTTCCAACGATGCGCGACACCATGGTCGGATTGAGTCCTTCTTCTCGAGCCAGATCAGAGAGACGTAGCGTCCCAGCGCGCGCGATCGCCATCAGCACTTCACGTTGGCTGGGCGGGAGGTCTTCTTGGACGTGCGTGAGACGAAGGCTTCGATTGAGTCGGCCCAGGGCGACGCGAAGCTGCTCGGCGAGCTGTCGTTCCTTCTCGGTCGGCTCTCGGGTGGCGTCGGACATGGCTCCAGTCTAGCGGTACTTGCTTGCCAGCAGGCAAGTAATTGCCCTGCCTTCGTCGCGCTCCCCGTGTTCTACGGTGGGCACCACCGAAGGGGGCATCATGAACCGTGTCGAACTGGAGACCAAACTCAATGAGGGCCGTAACTGGATACTCGCGAAGTTCGTCGCTCTGAGCGACGAACAGATGCGCCAACCGCTCACGGAGAGCCAGCACGACCCGGGAAATCGCTGGACCGCGCTCGATCATCTCGCCCATCTGGCGCTGGTGGAGCGCAACTTCAACGCGATGGTGAAACGCCACGTCGAGGGCAAAGCGAACCCAGTCGGCTTCATGGTCAACGCCCAGGGCGAGCCACGCACGCGCGACGAGATCATGGCCGACGTCCACGCCGACACCGAACGCTGGCAGTTGGCGCACCACGACAAGACCTTCATGGAGGTCGTGGCCCTGACGGCCGCGACGAGAGGCGCGACGCTGGAGCTCATCGCCGAATTGAGCGACGAACAGTTGGCGGAGATCCTTCCCACTGCGCCGTGGGCCGACGGCACGATCGGTGGGGTGCTGGGTGCGAACGCCGATCATGGTCACATGCACTGGCGGTGGCTCAGGGAGGCCGGGCTCGGAGCGACGGCTGAAGACGCCACGTGACAACGATGCACGCGGCCGTCGTCACCTCCTTTGACGAGCCGCCGCACTACCTCGACTTCGACGTACCGTTACCCGTCGATCAGCACCAACGACTCGCGACGATCCGAGCCGTCGGACTTCACCCGCGCGTGCGCACCGACGCCACCGGAAAGCACTACTCCAGCACCGGAGTCCTGCCGATGATCCCCGGCATCGACGGTGTCGCGCAACTGGACGACGGGAAACTCGTCTACTTCGTCGCGGACGATGACGTTCCCGGTCCGATGGCTGAGAAGACCATCGTCGACATTCGCCGCAGTGTCGAACTCCCAGACGGCGTCGACCTCATTCGAGTAGCGGCGGCGATGAACCCGGCGATGTCGTCCTGGGTGGCGCTTCGCCGCCGGGTACCCATCGAACCCGGTCAAAGCGTGCTGGTGCTTGGAGCGACCGGCAACGCGGGCGCGATGGCCATTCAGGTTGCGAAACGATTGGGTGCCCGTCGCGTCATCGGTGCCGGCCGCGACGCAGCGCGGCTCGCCTCTTTGAGCGCAATCGGCGCCGACGCCATTGTGCAACTCACGGACGATGCCGATGCCACGGCGAAGGCCCTGGGCGAATCGGCGGCCGATGTGGACATCGTCATCGACTATCTGTGGGGAGAGCCGACCCAGCGGGCCATCACGTCGCTGTTGACGGCGCGACGCGATCGCAGCCTGGCATTGAACTGGATCCAAATCGGGGCCACGGCCGGACCGACCATCCAGCTTCCGTCGGTCGCCTTGCGTTCAGCCAATCTGCGCCTTCAGGGCAACGGCCAGGGCGCCGTCTCGGCCCGTGTGTACCTCGCGGAGCTGCCGTCGCTCATCGACGAGATCAATGCCGGGACGTTTTCGATTTCGCCTCGCGCGGTGCCGCTCCACGATGTCGAAGAGGCGTGGAAGAACGTCGACGCACCGGGCGAACGAACCGTCATCGTCCCCTGAAGCGCCACCGCCCGGCACGCTTCGTGGCGCCGGTAGGTCGTTGACCGACGCGGCGAGGCTGAGAGACCTCCGATGCGTTCGATGAGGTTCTCGAACTATTCTTCGACCGGAGGTGGAATCCGCCTCTCATGTCACGCAGTAACCGGAGGAGTGAGAATGTTCGACGTCGTCCTGGTAGGAGCCGATAACTCAGAGACCGCGCGACGCGCCGTCGAGGCCGCCTGCGAAATCTGTGCCATGTCCAAAGGCCAGTTGCACATCGTCACGGCCTTCGACCAGTTGTCGGTCGTCGGGGGCAGTGAATCGAAGGAGTTCAAGACCGTCATCAGCGAGGAGGACGGCAACGCGCTGCTCCAAACGCTCTCCTTCATCGCCAAGAAGCACGGCGTTGAGGCAATCGTGCACGGTGCCAAGGGCGACCCGGCCGATGTCCTTATCTCCAAGGCGGAAGAGGTCGGGGCCGACCTCGTCGTCGTGGGCAACCGGGGCATGCACGGCGTTCGCCGGGTTCTCGGCAGCGTCCCCAACTCGGTCGCCCACGGTGCACACTGTTCGGTGCTGATCGTCGACACCACGGAGTAACCGCGCGGATTCAGTGGCGAGCACGCCCTAGGTTGGGTCTATGGCGAAACGTGCTCCACGACCACTCGACGGCTGGACGACGCTGTGGCTCAGTTGCGCCGCTATCTGGAGTCTCGGCCTCGTCGCAGCCGGGTTCTTCGTCAGCGCCTACTCGTCGAACAACGGTCCCGGTGAGACCGCGATTCAATTGAACGGCGACAAAGTGCTTGTGCCACTGCTAATCCCACTTGTCGCCGTCGGGATTGTCGCCTTGGCACTACGGCACGGTCGTCGAGTTCAGAAACCTGGCGTCGGCGCCCTCGTGTGGGTCGTGTTCAGTCTTCTGGTGGTACTCGTCGTGCTCGGAGCGTTCACCATCGGCCCATTCGTCGCCCCCGTCGCTGTATTCGTCGTCTTGGCCATAACGCATGTCAAGGCTCGATCGTCGCCGCCGGCAACTTGGACCTCCGAACCGGACAAGACGCCAGCCACACTTTGAGAATCGGATGGTCGTTGTCGGTTGCGCTGTGGGTGCGCGGCTATTGGACTTGCGCCATGACCCGTTCGGCCACTAAACGAAGATGGTCCAGATCGGCGAGGTCGAGGACCTGGAGATACATACGCTTCGCACCGATAGTCGCGAACGATTGAATCTTCGCAATGACCTCATCAACCGTGCCGGCGAGACCGTTCGCGCGTAACTCTGGGACCTCGCGACCGATGCTCGCGGCGCGACGTTCGATCTCAGCCTCGTTCTCACCCACGCACAGGACTTGCGCGGCCGACAGGACGATCGAGTCGCCACCGCGTCCCGATGACTCGCAGGCTTCGCGCACCCGTCGGAACTGCGTGGACGTTGCCTCGAGACCGTTGAAGGGCATGTTGAACTCCTCGGCGTATCGCGCGGCCAACTGCGGCGTTCGCACCTTGCCGCCCCCGCCGATCAGTACCGGCGGGCGTGGGTGTTGCACGGGCTTGGGCAGCGCCGGGCTTTCCGACACTTGATAGTGCTCGCCGGAGTGACTGAAGGTCTCGCCCACCGGCGTCTCCCAGAGTCCCGTGATGATCGCCAACTGTTCGCTGAGTTTGTCAAAGCGCTCCCCCAGGGGCGGGAAGTCGATGCCGTAGGCGGCGTGCTCATTGGCGAACCATCCGGTCCCGATGCCCAGTTCGACGCGCCCGCCGCTCATCTGATCCACTTGCGCCACGGCGATCGCCAGCGGCCCCGGCAGTCGAAAGGTCGCGGCCGTCATCAAGGTGCCGAGACGAATCGTGGAAGTCTCGCGAGCAAGACCGCCCAGCGTGATCCACGCGTCGGTCGGACCCGGCAGTCCCGAGACCGATCCCATGTGCAGGTAGTGGTCCGAGCGAAAGAAGGCACCGAAGCCCAGTCGCTCCGACTCCTGGGCGACGCGCAAGAGGTCGTCGTAGGTCGCGCCCTGTTGCGGTTCGGTGAAGATTCGTAGTTCCATTCGCCATCCTCCAACGGCCGTTTCGTGACAATGTTAGGCACCAGATCACGCGAGGCTCCTTTGACCACACCACGATGAACGCACTTTCGGCGAATGGAGTCGCCGCGGTAGAGTCGATTTATGGTTTTCGGTCCAGCAGACTCGGAGGACACTATGTCCGACCAATCACCGCACTACGGCGAACCCGGCGGTTCGCAGTTCCCTATCACGACCGCACTGCTCTTTCCCGATCATGAGATCGAGCACAGTCTCGGCATGGTCTTCGGCGTCGTGGTGCGCTCGATGGGCATCGCCCGAAACATCGGCGCCGGCTTCAAGTCCCTCGCCGGCGGTGAGGTGAAGCAGTACACCCGACTGGTCGAAGACAGCCGCCGCCACGCGCTGGACCGGATGATCGAGAACGCTCAGCTCATCGGTGGTGAAGGCATCATCTCGATGCGCTTCGACTCCTCCGAGGTCGGCAACACGCTCACCGAGATCGTCGCCTACGGCACTGTGGTCACCTTCCGAAAGCCTGCGTAGCCCGTCCATGAGTGTCGTCTGGGCCATCGTCCTCGGAGTCCTGGTCATCTGCGCGGTGCTGAGCATCTCGCTGCGGCGCCACGGAGAATCCGACAGGCCGCGATCCGATTGGAAACGCACCGAGGAGCTCTTCAACGACCCCTCCACCAATCGCGTCATGCGCGTATGGCTCGACCCCGCGGGAGAGCGTCACTACGTCCCCGAAGCGAAGCACCCCACGACCTGACGCCGAGCAGGTTCAATCCTTACGGCCGAGGGTCCAGTAGTTCTCGCACCTTGGGCGGGGCAACCAGCAACCACGCGTCGACGATCAAGTCCGCGATCCTGTCCCACTGCGGTGCGTTGTCGTCGTCTCGACCGTCCAGGTAGGCGCCGACCCATCCGCGACCCCCGACGTACGCGGGCCGGAAGTAACGCTCCGGATCCGAATCGATCAGCGACTCCTGCACGCCCGCACCGGCAGCGAAGGTCACCGACACCCGATCGTCGTGGTGATGATCGGACATAGCGACGAAGTTCTTCTTGTCGTTGATGAACCACGACGCCTCACCGTGGCTGAGACGCTCGACGACGAGTGGCAGTTCCATGCAGATCACGCGGATGAGTTCCGTCGCACTCTCGCCATCGCGCGTCGGACGCTGGTCGGGAGTCACGCCGGACATGTCGCGAGCGTAGCGCCGGTCCGCTCGATGCTCCCTACGTTTTCAACCGAGTTCGACAATTCCGGCGAACGTGAAATACCCGGCATCCTTCAGCCCAATTGCGCTCCCGAGCAGCCGGAAGAACGCGTGATGTTCCGCCGTCGTTCGTACGATTCCGAGACCAGTGATCGTCTCGCAGCCCGTGGGGTACACGTTGATGGCCTCGCCACCCAACCCCTTCTCGCCCATGACGGCGAAGTCCAGGTTGTACGAAACGGGAAACGCGGCCGGGCAATGTTCTCCCCCGGGGAGTCTGGGCAGATCACATGCCGCGGCCGCCACAGCACGCGCCTTCGAGGCGTTCTTCACGGTGACGACGGCCGGGAATGAAAAGTGGAAGTGGCTGCCCGGTGCATGACGCGTGACGATGAGTCGGTCCACACGAGGGAGCACCTGGCAGAGATACGGAACTGCACTCGTCGGTGTCGTGTTGACGGTGTTGGTCGCCGACGCCCCGACGCACGCGGCCAGTCCGAGCGCCGAAATAAGGGTGAGTGGAACCACCGCGAGACGCGAGACCCATGTCATCGGCGTATCTTCGTACCGCTCAACTGATACCACCGCGTCGACGCTCAGTGGCACGCCAAGTCCAACGGCCAAGGACAAGTAGCGCGGCGAGTAAAAGAAGTGCGAACAGGAGTGGTCCGGCGATTCGGATCAGCCATTCGACGCCGGCGGCGAAACCATGAAGTGAGTCGTGCCACGCCTTGTTGACACCGTTCCTGGAGTGCGAGCGGGACGACGAGATGTCCGGCTTGACTCAGCGAGACGGTCAACGTCGCGTACGTGGTCTCTGAGTTGAGAAGGCCCAGTTGCCCTTGCAGCTGCTCGATCTGGCTCTGGATCGTGTTGAGCTGATTCTGCACGGCGAGGATCCCGCCGATCGAGTTGGTCCGCGTCATGATCGTCAAGTACTGCGCTCGACTCACCTGCAACGCACGAATCCGCGCTTGCAGATCCACGTATTGACCGGTGACGTCAGTGGCCGAGGTGGAGACTGACGACGCCACGCCCGCGTGACGAACCTGGTTCACCAGCATCGTGAAGTTGCGCTCCGGGACTTGCAGGACGATGGTGCCCGACGAGTACGTGTGGGTCGCCTTCGAGCCGATGTGCGACTGCGTGCTCGAGACGAATCCACCATCAGTGGTGGCGAAATCGGTCAGTTGGGTGAGTGTCGACTGAAAGAGCTTGCCGCCGACAGTCAACTGAACCGTCCCAACTTCCTCCACACGCAGGGAACTCTGTTGGGACACGTCGGCAGCTTTCGTTGGCGACAACGTGACCGTACTTCCGGTCGTCACGAGTGAGAGCGTCGGCGTCGCGCCCGCCACCTCCCCGCGTTCCCTGGATACTCACCAACCCGGGACTCCGTGTTCCGGACGGCGCCGCCTCACCGTGAACCGTCACTTGCTTCTGCGGCCCTAGCGGCGCTGCGCGTTGTCGCCGGGCCCTCGGTGTTGAAGAGCGGCACGGCGACGGCGAGCAGGACGACGCACGCCGCGGCGGCGAAGACAGTCGAACGTCCTCGACCGTTACGTTGGATGAAGCCGCGAATTCGCGGCCCGCCGTCTCGAGATGCCGATTCGCGTGCTTCGTCCAGGATGCTCTGGACCGCACCGTCGTCGATCACGAAATCGTCGGCCGCCTCTTGTAGCGCTCTGCGCATCATCTCTTCGTCGAATGTGGTCATGACTCTCTCTCCTTACGAACGTTGATGGGACGCGGCGCTTCCGATTGAAGCGCCGGGTGAAGGGCCAGCCGACGGCGCGCTTCGTTGAGCCGCGACTTCACCGTGCCCGGCTGGCGACCGATCACGACGGCGATGTCGTGCTCGCTGAGGTCGGCGTAGTACCGCAAGACCACCACGACGCGCAGGTGCGTCGGCAGGTCCCTCAGCGCGCTGATCACGTCGTGAGAAAGCGTGACGCGTCCGATGGGATCCTCGATCATGGCGAGGTCATCCAAATCGTCGTCGGGACGTCGCCGATTACGATGCGGGATCTCTTTGCGGAGTTTCGAGTTGCAGGTATTGACCACGACGCGGTAGAGCCACGGTTTGAAGCTGGAGCCCGTGGCCAAGGAATCGCGGAACTTCCACGCTCGCAGGAACGACTCCTGTACGGCGTCTTCGGCGTCCGGTCGGTTGCCGAGGATCAGGTACGCGGTCCGAACGGAACTCGCGTAGCCGTCCTCGAGCCAGGTGCGCAGTTCGCCGACGTCGACCGCGTCACTCATGCGCGTGACCCGCCCGTGTCGTCGAACACCACATATCTGTACACATATATAGAGACTCCCAAACCATCGGAAAGGTTCGCGAAGATCTCAGTTTTTCTGCGCCCGAGCGTCAATCTCGCCCGAAACGCCAGAATTGAAGCCCTAGGTCGGTCTCGTCGTCAGTCCGGAATGAGCATCGTGACGCAGAAGGGATTGCCCGCCGGGTCGAGCAGCACGCGCCATCGGTCGGGCTCGGGTTGTTGCGGGAGCCAGTCGGGCGCCCGCGGCCAGCGCCGCCGCTTCGCCGGCGTCGAGATTGGAAACCGAGAAGTCCAGGTGAGCGAGTGACGGCGTCTCGTTCGTCGGCCACGTAGAGGGCTTGAAGTCCGCGACCCTTTGGAAGGAGAGCCAGAGGTTGTCCAGTTGGATCGCGGAGAAATCGTCGGACTCAAAGGCGATCTCTTTCTCGAGCAGCGCCGAATAGAAGACGGCCAGCTCATGTGGATCCGGACAGTTCAGCGATACGGCACCCAGTTTGGAAATCTCTCCCACGTTCACTCCCTTATGTCATTGGTGGACGCATTCTTACCCAATGGCCGTGACATCCCACCGCGAAGTTTGCGGGTCGACGTCACGGCCCGAGCGCCGGCGTCAGGACTTCGGTGGAACGGGCCAACGCGGTCGCGCTGCGCCAGAGTTGGAAATAGTTCTCGAACGTGATGTCGGCCGTCACGTAGCCGGCCGACTGGAGTTCGCGGTGATACGCCGGCAGGTTGTGCCACGGCACGCCCATGTCGACGTGGTGGGCCAGGTGCCAACCGGTGTTGTAGGGGACGAACCAGAACCGGGCCAGCAGGTGCTGGCGCACGTTGTGGGTCGTGAGGCGCCGGTCGTCACTGTGGAGCATGCCGCCGTGTTCGGCGATCGCGCGAAGTCGATTGAGCACGCGCCACTGCGTCATCCAGGGCAGCCACCAGAAGAGCAGGTACGACCACCACGCACCGGTGCCCAGCCAGAAGAGCCCGAAGAGCAGGGCTTGAACCGCCGAGGATCGAGGAGGCGATCGCTCGACTCTGCGACTTGGTCGTCGCCATGACGATGGACTTGAAGTTCTTGTAGCCCGAGATGCCCACGGCGTCGCGTAGTAGTCGACGGCGCAGGTCCGCCGGCTCACAGGGGTAGCCACTGTAGAAGGCCATGTCGGGCTCTTCGGGACCGAACTCCTCCTTGTGATGCGCGAAGTGCGCTGCGACGATAGATCGAGATCGGCACCATCGCCGGATAGGCGATGAGCCACTTCCCCACGAAGTCATTGGCGCGCTTGTTGGTGAACAGCAACTTGTGCGCCGACTCGTGCATCAGGATCGCAAAACGCGCGTGCATCGGTCCCATGAGGATGAAGACGCCGATCGCCGCGAAGGGACCGAAGCGCACGCCGACGTACGCCAGCGCCGCGGTCCAGAGCCAGACGAACGTCACCGCGCGGACGTTTCGCCAGTCCTCGATACGGCGGTAGTCCTTGCGCAGCTCGGGAATGGCCATGCCGTTCACGAGGAGTCGTTCGGTCGGCAGTACGTCCGGCAGTGCTTCGGGACTCGGGACGAGATCGATCGACATTGGCACCATCATAAGTTCAGCGGTTCGGCGATTCCCTGACGGCTCGGACCCGCGGACGCAACGCCAAGCGTTCCTCCCAGCCGCACGTCTTCTATTAGGTTTAGGTCGTCTCGACGAAGGGATGGTCCTGATCAAGAAGCTCGTTCGTCGCTTCGACGCCTATCAACAGGGTCACTCGACCACCGCCTTCGTCGTCGGCGTCGCCAAGAAGTACATCGAGGACCGCGGTCCGTCGCTCGCCGCCCTCCTCGCCTACTACGGCGTGCTCTCACTCTTCCCTCTGTTGCTCGTCCTCTTCACCGCGCTCGGTCTGCTCTTCAGCCACGATCCGTCACTGCGGAACCGCGTGATCCACTCGACACTCTCCCAGTTCCCCGTCGTCGGCAAGCAACTCGACGGTCACGACGCGATCTCTCAGCTGAAGGCCAAGGGACTCGGTCTCGCGGTGGGTCTGGTCGGACTGTTCTGGGGTTCGCTCGGGGTGACCAAAGCCGGTCAACGTGCGATGGCCGACGTGTGGAACGTGCCCCAACTCAACCGTCCGCGATTCGCCCGTCGGATCGGACGAGGTTTTGAGTTCCTGGGCGTTCTCGCGCTGGACGTCATCATCTCCACGGCGTTGGCGGGACTGGTGACCTTTGGCGGGCACGCGCTCTGGCTCCAGATCGTCGCAGTCCTGGTCGGCATCGTCATCAACATCGCGCTGTTCCTCCTGGGTTTTCGCATCCTCACACCGAACTCGATCCCGACAAGGACCCTCCTTACCGGCGCCGCGGTCGCCGCTCTCTCTTGGAACGTCCTCCAGTACCTCGGGACGTGGCTCGTCGGGCACGAACTGCGCCACGCCAGTCAGCTCTACGGGTACTTCGGCAGCATCCTGGGACTGGTCTCGTTCCTCTTCATCGCGGCCCAGGTCACGTTGGTCGCCGCCGAGATCAACGTCGTCAAGGCGCGACGCCTCTATCCCCGGAGCCTCACGCCACCGTTCACGCCCGCCGACGAGGCCGTGCTCACGGCCCTCGCGCGTCAAAGCCAGCGATTCGTGGCGGAATCCGTGAACGTCAGTTTTGAAGACGAATCGGACAATCTCTCGCGAGAGGTCTCGAGCTGAGCCCGACGCGACGCCGTGGAGCGACCCGTCAGACTGACGTCAGGTGGGCTTGACGACGTAGAGCGCGGATCCGGTCGACATCGGGCGGCGCTTCGCAGACCGTCGCTCGTGGTCACGTACTCACGCTTGGCCCACGTTCGTGGCACCGCTTTGAGTTCGCCGTGCAGGTCAAGGTGCGCCTGTCGGCCGATCATCGTCGCGGCGATGACCGCGATGATGACGCCCGAGGCGACGAAGACGAAACCGAGAGAGTACGACATCAGCGTCTTCACGCAGGTGGAGTCGATGCCGGAACGGGCGGCGGCGCCCGCGGCGCCGCTCGTCGTGCAGGTGCCCACTTGGGAGTGCGCTTCGCGATCGTCCATATCCCGAAGGCCATGGCGGCGAGTCCGAGTGCGATCACAATTCTCTTAAGCGTCATCTGGCCCTCCCTTGCAAGGTCCATCAAAAGGCAAATGTTGCCGACTACTGGTCGGAACTTCGGGACTCATGAGAATCCACTCGCCTTCAGTTGCCCTCCGACCAGGGCGAACGTGAGTACGAAAAACAGTACGAAAGACGAAGCAAATCTCAATGGAAGAAAAGACAAATGAAACACAACTAATGAGACTGCGATGCAATTGATGAACGAACCAGTGCAATTATCCCCGGTATTCGTGAGTTCGGCCGAGACGTCCCATAACCGTCGCGCCACGTCACATCATCCATCGCGCGCTTCGAGGTTTTGTGGATGACCGGATAACCCCGCAGGTGACCGATCCCGTCCGGACCGACGTAACTGCCTCCGGGGACGTCCTGGGTCGCGGCGAAGAGCGTCGGCAGCGCGCCCTTGTAGGCGTCGTTGCAGAGGCGCTGGGACAGGGAGTTCGCGAGGCCGTTGATGCCGCGCAACGTGCGCCACGAGATTCGTGCGAGCGATTCCCGGGTGCGCCGCGACCGCTCGGACCGTACTGCCCTGCTCGCTCAGTCGTCGTTGCAGTTCGCGCGTGAACAAGAGATTGGCAAGTTTCGAGTCCTGATACGCCGTCATCGCTGCGTAGGGACGCGAGTCGAAAGTGGAGGTCTTCCAAGTGAATCTGCCCTCTGCGGTGAAGGATCGAGGACACGTGACGACGCGGTCGGTGATAAAGGGCAAGAGCCGATTGGTCAGCGCGAAGGGGCCGAGGTGGTTCGTCCCCATATGCAGTTCGAAGTCGTCGATCGTCCGAAAGGCCGGCGCCATCATGATGCCCGCGTTGTTGATCAGCACGTCGAGGTCGCCGGTCCACTCGCTCGGCGAAGGTCCGCACCGACTCCAAGTCGGCCAGGTTCAGTTCGCGGACCTCGTAGGAGCCGAGGAAGTCCTTGGCGGCGGAGCGACCTTTGTCGACGTCGCGGACGGCGAGGATGACCCGGCACCGTGAGCGCTCAATTCGCGCGCCGTCTCGAGACCGATGCCACTCGAAGCGCCGGTAACGACCATTGTCCGCCCGGAGAGGTCTGGCAGGTCCTTCGCCGTCCACTTATTTGAGGGCACCATTGAGTCCGATCCAGCGTCTGTGACGCGTCGGCTCAACCCTATGGTCGCGAGACATCCATGTAATCGGCATCCGTTGAAGACCCGATCCGGATGTCGAGGAAGATTTGAGGTCCTCGAGAAAGTTTTTGTCGATTGGACAAGACTCAGCACGTCGATGATGGTGAGAGGTTCACTGGGAGCCTCACCGGAGGGAGAAGTCATGGCGCAGTACTTAGTACTTATTTACTCGAACGAGGCATCGTGGGCCACCACGGACGAGGCGTTCTCGAATCAGATCATGGACGGCCACATGAAGTTCGGCGAGAAGCACGGTTCGTCACTACGCGGCGGCGCGGAGCTGGAGTCCGAAACGACGGCGACGTCGATTCGAACCGACGAGTCGGGCAAGACGGTCACCACCGATGGACCGTTCGCGGAGACCAAAGAAGCCCTCGGCGGCTACTACGTGATCGAAGCCGATGACCTCGACGCGGCCATCGCCATCGCCAAGGACATCCCGGCCCCGTTCGGCGGTCTCGAAGTTCGACCGGTTCGAGTTAGGAGTTGCCCATTCGTCACGACGAAAGCGATGTCGCGGTTTCGGCCGCCGTCGCGAATGCTCACCGTCAAGAGTGGGCGTTCGTGATGGCGGCCACGATTCGCGTCACGCGAGATTTCGACGTCGCTGAGGAGTGCGTGCAGGACGCCTTCGCCCGGGCACTCGCGACCTGGGGTCAGGGCATACCGGCGAATCCAGGTGCGTGGCTCACGACGGTCGCGCGGCGTCGCGCCATCGATGTCGGACGACACCGCGATGTGGCGATGCGTTCGCAGCGATTTCTGGTCCTGGAGGCCGACGCCGAGCCTGAGGTCACCGAAGGCGGATTTCAGGACGACCGGCTGCGACTCATCTTCACGTGTTGTCACCCGAGTCTGGCGACTGACACGCGAGTGGCGCTCGCGTTGCGCCTGCTCTGTGGACTGAGTACCGCGGAAGTCGCCAAGGCGTTCCTCGTGAAGGACTCCGCGATGGCCGCGCGGCTCACGCGCGCGAAAAAGAAGATCGCCGTCGCAAGAATTCCCTACCGGGTTCCGGAACGTGCTGAACTGCGCAGTCGAATCGACGCCGTCCTCCTCGTGGTCCACCTTCTCTTCACGACCGGTCACACGTCACCGGTCGGGGAGAACCTCTCTCAGGTCGACCTCGTGGAGCGATCGCTCGACCTCTCACGAATGCTCCACGGTCTGTTACCCGACGACGCCGAAGTGACGAGTCTGCTGGCGCTGATTCTGTTGACCGATTCTCGCCGCGGCGCGCGCGTCGGCGATGAGGGAGAGTTTCTGCGTCTGGCCGATCAAGATCGCACGAAATGGCACCGTGACTCCATCGATGAAGGACTCGCACTCGTGGGCGAGTCAATCCGGCGGGGTCGACCGGGCCGGTTCACACTGATGGCGGCGATCGCGGCGGTTCACTCCAGTGCGACACATTGGGACGAGACCGATTGGACCGAGATTGTCGGGCTCTACGACCTGTTGCTCGAGGCGTGGCCCTCGCCAGTCGTTGCGCTCAACCGCGCGGTCGCGGTCAGCTTCGCTGAGGGACCACTAGCCGGATTGGCGGCCATCGACGCGCTGAGCACCGATCCCCAGCTCAGCACTTATCCGTACTTGGCGGCCGCGCGGGGCGACTGCCTGGAGCGCCTCCAACGCTTCGCCGAAGCGCGCGAGGCTTACGAAGAGGCGGCACTGTTGACGGAGAATCACGTGGAACGTGACTTTCTGCACTCCCGTATTGCCCAACTCAGTTAGTTGGCTCTCGACCTTCCATTCGCCCGATCGTGGCCAGAAATGCCTTCGCGTACGATTCAGTGCAATCTCTGCGAACACCGAGGTCTTTGTGAAACTCCGACTACTCACCGCCGCCCTCGTGGGCGCGACCCTTCTGAGTGCCTTCATTGGTCCGGCGGGAGCGTCCTCGAAGCCGACCCCGTACGCGCAGATGCAGACCGTCCTTAGAGATGCGAATGCCGAATCGTCGGTGCGAGTCACGACCACCGCAAAGATGTCCGGCATGCGAATCGTCCAGGTCACCAACGCTGGACGAACCGCTGGGCGACAGACGATCACGCTCTCTGATTCCGGAAAGAGCGACACGCTCAACGTCGAATACGTATCGGGAGCGTTGTTCCTCAAAGGCGACGCCACCATACTCACCACGTACTTGGCGCTCTCCCAGGCGAACGCAAATGAACTTGCCGGTCAGTGGTTCGGGGTACCCAAGAGCAGCGGCTACTACACCGAGATTGCCCAAGGTCTGACGATCTCGACAGGGCTCGCCGAGGTGACGATGTCGGCTTCGGTAAGGAGTGGTCTCGCGACGACGGTGTCGGGAGTGAAGGTAGACGTACTAAATGGTAAGACGGTCAAGTCTGCGATCGATCCGTCGTTGACCGAGACGCTCTATTTCAGCACCGCGAAAACGCCACTTCCCGTCGAAGTGACCCAAAGCGTCTCGGGTTCATTAGGGACACTCCTCTTCAGCCACTGGAACGAGAAGCTCGTGGTCGTGGCCCCGAAGGTCAAACTCCATCTGAATTAATCGACGCGAATCGCCAACGAAGCCTTCGATAAGCGCGGCTTAGTTCAAGGAGTCGTCAAGTATCGAGGTGACCCGATCGGCGTGTCGCATCACGACTTCGCCCAAACGGTGCATGTCGCTTATTGAACGATTTTCTTCTGAGGCCCGTGACGCTCAGCGCCCCCGCACATTTCCCCATGTGGTCGAAGAACGCAGCGCCAACGCAGAAGATTCCGTGCCGCACCCTCTTCGTCGTCAAAGGCATAGCCGTCGCGGAGAACCTGGGCAAGATTTTCGAGTAAATCTGAAACATTGGTAATCGTGTTGGGAGTGCGCACCGGCATTTCAACACCGTCATACATGTTTCGTACGTCGTCCTCACTCAACTGAGCCAATATCGCCTTTCCGGCGGCACTGGTGTGAGGCTCCTCGCGCTGTCCAAGTGGCGCGTGGAAACGAAGTGTGCCGATACCGTCAACGCGATCGAACATCACGGGATAACCGTTCTCATTCATCGCCAGCCGTGCGGTCATCGCCGTGGTGCTCGAAAAGGTCGCGAAGCGTCGGGAGAGCCAATGCCGCAATCGTCGTATGTTGCCCAACCAAATCACCCCATCGCAGGAGTGAGACGCCCAGCACGTACCGATGACCCGGCTCCACCGCGCGAAGCAGACCAGCCGCATGGAGCGTTCGAGCGAGATAGAGCGCAGTACTCTTCGCAACGTTCAGATGTCGAGCGATCTCAGTGACACCGAGTCCCGCTGAACCCTCGTTCGCTACAAGATTGAGTAATTGCGCGGCTCGCGAGACCGACTGGACGTCATAACGATTGGCCAGATCAGTCGATATTGTCATGGAGCCTCATCCTACGGCCACGTCATTCTGATATCAACGGCACCCGCAGAGCAATTGCGAAAAGGGCATGGGACCGATCGCCGCCGGATCGCCCGTAGGCCGCCGAGTGGCTTCCGATCACATGGCCGACATCTCAATTTCTTGCATGTGCGACGGCACTTCACTCCCTCACGACGCAGGTCAAGATTCGAGCCGTCTCAGGGAACTTCCGAACTTCATCGACGATGGAGTCGCGCAACTCGCTCATGCTGGGCGCTGCACAGTGGACGATGACATCGTACGGTCCAGCCAAACCGGACAAATCAAGGACCCCCGGCACGGCACGAACAGATTGAACCAAAGCTTCGAACGAACCCGTTTCCGACGTAATAAGAAGGTATGCATGCACGAACGTCTACCTCGCAAACTGATCCAATGAGGGCCGCAGAATCCGGAGCCCACCCGCACTTTCAACGGGGACAGGTGCGACTCCAAATTCGGCGGTACTACTTCTGGCGCGAAGGGAGTGCCGCCAGGCCTGCTCATATGCCTCAACTGCCGCGCTCCACTTGATGTCTTCGTGTCGCACGTGCATATGGTTTGAGGCGAAACGCTACACGGCCGAAGAACGACACTGGACGTGAAAAGCGACGTGTTCGGCACTGCAGACCGGTCGCAAATCGACTTGACATTCGCGCCCACGATGAGCCGTCAACTCGTGTTCGCGTGGGCGATTGACGAACCGTTGACCTACTTGAACGATCCACCAATCAACTCCCGAGCGAGAATTATTCGTTGAATTTCGCTTGCTCCCTCACCCACTCGACGGATCCGAAGCTCTCGATACCAGCGTTCAAGGGGTAGGTCTTTCGTCATACCCGCCCCGCCATGAATCTGCATCGACCTATCCACCACGCGGCCAGCGGCCTCCGTGGCCACCAACTTCGCCATCGCCGCTTCGGCCTTAAAGGGTTGGCCGCTGTCGGCTTTCGCCGCCGCTTCGAGGGTCAGCCAGCGAGCCTCACGAATGTCGATCTCGTTATCTACGATCATCCATTGAATTGACTGTCGCGTCGCGAGCGGTGCGCCAAACGTCTCGCGACTCTTCGCCCATTCGATAGCCATCTCTTGAGCTTGGACAGCGACTCCGATGCACCCAGCGGCGTACGGAATACGTTGACGCACGAGCCGATCGTTTGCTATCGCAAAGCCCTTGTTGACTTCGCCCAGGACATTGCGGTCCGGTATCCGGACGTTTTCGAATTGAAGCTCCGTGGCGTAATGAGAGTTGCGGAGCGTATGAACGATCCGGCGTACGAAGAAACCCTCCGTGTCGCTGTCGACGATGAAACACGTGATCGAGTCGCGACCCGCCGTATCGCCTGTTCTCGCGAAGACGATCCCGAAGTCGGCGCGGTCGGCACCACTTATGTACAGCTTCGTCCCGTTGAGAATCCAATCGCTACCTTCTCTGACGGCCGTCGTCTGTATGGCTCTCGCGGGGTCGCTGCCACCAGAGGGCTCGGTGAGCGCAAAGAAACCATGCTTCTCACCGCGCAGCGTGGGGAACAGATACCGGTCTTTTTGCTCGTCTGTCGCTTCATAGAGTTGCGCGAGTCCCGCTCCACCGAACGCTCGGTAGCACGGCGCATAGAGACCGGCGCGATGTTGCGACATCTCGATCGCCATCAGTGTTCGGTTCACCAGACTGATCCCAGGACCGCCGAACTCTTCTGGAATATCTAATCCATAAAATCCCATGTTCTTGACGATCGCTTCGAGTCGACTCAGTTCTTCGGCCGGCAACTCGTCCGCATCCGGATCGAGTTCCGTCTCGAGTCGGAATGATCTCTTCTCGAACAAATCGGCGAACGCCGTCGACGATCATTACTTGCTCCGGGCTCAAATCAAGATCCACGAAAACGCCTTTCACTCTGTCCCGAAGGATCCGTAACTTCAGTCAGTCGGGAGATACGACACCGATGCGGCTCAGGTCGTCATCATTGTCACGAGGCAGACGTCGATGATCGTGAAGGTGCACCGCGAGTAACTCCTCATGGCGACTGAGATACGCGGACGTAATCTCGATTCTCATTTGAGCGACGTCCTCGCCGTATCGTTCCAATTCACGTGCGAGTTCTCCGCGAAGGCCTACTGAGAACGACCGCCGGCATATCCAATGCGCAGGACTTCACCGCCGGCATCGCGCACTTCGTACACGCCGAGGTAGCCGCCTACGGCAGCGACCTCCGATGCGTTGAGTTTGCGCCATCGTGAATTCATGCGGGCGCTCACTCTCGACACCCGGATGGCGCGAAACGAGCAAGGTTGATGCCGTCGTCTTGTTGAATCTTGAGTTGCAGTGGCAAGTTCGCTCGTAAAGCCTCCCAGTCGCGTATGTCCACCAAGTTCGTCACCGTCCTGGGACCTTCTTTGAGACTGACCACCGCGACGTTGAATGGGACTCGACCGGTGAATGCAGGATGCGGTGCCACGTGAAATCGAACCCAACTGACGAGCGTCGCCTCGCCGCTCGCAACGCGAATCTCCCAGTCCGCGAAGAGACACTCACTACATTCCTCGGTCGGCGGAGCCACGAGTTGCCGCATTGACGACAGCGTTGATAGCGAAGTTCGCCCTCGTCAAGTCCCTCCCAATACCATCGATTGACGTCATCGATCTCGGCGCAGGTATCGCCACGTCAACTCCTCCCTAATATCAGCGTCGAATGTGTCTGCATAATCCCACCCTGATTACTAACGACGCACGTTTTCGCCGACGGTACTTGGGACGTGGACGTACCTCGAATCTGACGTACGCCCTCGATGACCAATTGGAGTCCCGGCATGCCGGTTTCAGAGAGCAGGCCGCCGCTGGTGTTTAGTGGTAGCGCTCCCCCGACGCGCAGGGCCCCCGGTTCGGCGACGAATTCCCCGCCTTGTCCCGGCGCACAGAAGCCGTAGGCCTCGATGGTCATGAGCGCGGCAATCGTAAAGCAGTCGTAGAGTTGCGCGACATCAATCTGGTCCGGCGAAATGCCCGCCATCGCAAAGGCGGTCGCTCGGCCGACGGCGAGCTTCAGTAGCGACCAGAGAGGGTCGCTGAGCGACTTCCCAGGAGGTCTGGCCCTGACCAAATCCCAATATTGGAACGGGATCCGACACACCGAGTTCGTCGGCGCGAGCGGCTGACATCACGGCCACCGCTGCGCCTCCGTCGGAGATGAGGCAGCAGTCGCTGCGGCGAAGCGGCTCGACCACCCACGGTGACCCTTGGTGGTCTTGCAACGTCATCGGTCTTCGAAGTTGGGCGTTTGGATTGCGGCTGCCGTGTTCTCGGCAGGCCATGGCGACCGCGCCCAACTGCTCCCCCGTCGTACCGAATTCTTGCATATGAGCTCGAGCGATCATGGCGTAGCCCGCGACAACCCCGAACCAGCCATATGGTCCATACGGACCCAGCGCATGCGCGTAGGCGTGACGACTGACACTTCGAGGATTGTCGGCAAACGTAACCAGATGCAACCTCACATTGCCCGGCATCGATGGCCATCGTGGCAAAGGCGATCATGCTGGCGGGCGATGCCCCCGCTTGATCCCACACGCCGCCAATCCTTGGATGAAGACCGAGGCGCTCGGCCACCTTCTGGCCGTACATACTTTGAAAGTTAGAGGTGGGATATTTCACAAACACGGCGTCAACCACATCCCTTTCGACATTTGCGTCAGCAAGTGCATTACGGCAGGCTTCGACGTTCATCGACAATGTGCTTCTGCCGCCAAGGTCGCCAAAACTCGTGTGTCCGATACCCGCGATCACATATTTTTCTCGCAGACTCTCAGCCGTCACGAATGACCCTCCACACTCATGAGACCTCGATGTATTTCGATCGCCCGCCTACGCAACTCACGTCAACGACCAAAGAAGTCAGGCTCTCGCCGATCGGCGAACGCTGCGGGACCCTCTTTTGCGTCTTCCGTGAAGTACAGCAGGCGATTCAAAGCTTGCTCCACGCGAAGACCGCTACTCAGACTCATCTCTCGACTACGCAGAGCCGACTCCTTCGCCCCCTGAACGGCGAGAGGCGCGTTGGCGGCCAACTTCCGCGCGATGTCGATAGACAACATCCATGAGGTCAGCGCGCTCTGTTACTCGATTGATGAGTCCCCATCTCAGGGCCGTATTTGCCCCAAAAGTCTCGCCAGTTAGGAGCACTTCCATGGCAATCGCGTATGGCAGTTGATCCAGAATCCTTTGCGTGCCACCATTGCCGGGCAGTATCCCACGCTTAACCTCCGGAAGGCCAAATGTTGCTTCGCGACGGCCACTCGAATGTCGGTCGCCAACAGGAGGGTCATCCCGCCCCCGAGGCAGTACCCATTTAAGCGGCCACCACCGGTTTCCACATCTCAAGGCCGCGGTTGAGCAATCGTGTTGCTGAGTCTTCCAAAACTGACTCAAGGTCGCTCTGGTTGGTGACGTACGACTTCAAGTCAGCGCCAACGGAGAATGAACGATCGCC
This sequence comes from uncultured Acidimicrobiaceae bacterium, assembly GCA_963764095.1. GTDB lineage: Bacteria > Actinomycetota > Acidimicrobiia > Acidimicrobiales > RAAP-2 > RAAP-2. Next base: position 26,667 of record CAVXRB010000001.1, read on the forward strand.
GGCGCCGGTTACAACGGCAACGCGAACATCATCGTCGTCGCGAACGCGATCCAAGCTGCGGAGAGTTCCTCGTACGCCTCAGCGTCGAGCGCATTGAGCTTCTCCGGCCGATTATCGTGACTACTGCAATGTGATCAATGACCTCAAGGTCGATTGACATATCTATCCGTCCAAACTCGCCACCGACGGGCATCTTCAGAACGAACATGCCTGCGCGCAAACTTTCGATGATCTTATAACGGTCTCACTCAATTGTAGAAAACTCCTCCGTCCGGTAAGCGAACGGGCGACGACGTAAGATCGACATTCCCGAATTGCGTTCGAACGACCGACGAACACCGCGTGAGGTTCAGTAGGCGTTAGGTTCAGTTTTGGTGGGAGGGTCCACAGAGGGGTCCTCATCAATGGTGACGACGAGCGAATGCACACCTTGATTTTCTCGCCCAATTCCATTCTCCGATGGCTCCCATTGGCTTCGTCTTGGTTCACTCGACCGGTTAACGGTGGCCCATCTCGGTAGCATCGATCAGCTTTCAACCGCGCTCAGTATCGTTGCCCCCACGCTGACCTCGTCGCGGAGCATCCCTCAATCGGTCCACATAATTCGCTCTGGCGCTGAAGGCGTTTCGCAAGGAACCTGGTTACTCGTCGTCGGGGTCGCCGAACTCTGGGTCGTCTATGGATTCCTCTATCCATGTACCGGCGGAAGTGTAACCAACGTGCCCAATTACCTCATGGCCGTCTTGATACTCGTCTGGCAGCGCACCATCACCGAACCATTGAGTAAGACAATCTCTAGTATCTGTGCTGTGCACGCTCCTCGCGATCGGGATCGCCGTCTATGAGCGTCGCGACTGGCGAACAGGCATCATTTCGTTCCTCGCCGTCGTCCGGCGCATTTTGCCTGTATTTGCCGCAATTGAGAAACGTGGTGCGCTCACAGTCAATGAGCGGCGTATCACTTACGTTAGTTGGCTGCTCGCGTTAGGCGCTTCGATAAGTTGGGGGATTTACGGACTGACCATTCATCAAGCCAGCGGTCTCGCTCCCGAGCGTTGTACTCATCCCTTCGGCCGCTTGATCGTCTCGCGAATCTTGACAAACGTCCGACCAATAGACGATTGACACGCATCGCCCGAGTTCACGTGATTGACGAGCCCTTCGTTCTTCTCTGTCGTACCGGGCCTGTGTCGGCATAGTGCAATTCCGCTGGGAACACAAGTCATCGGCAGCGCGTTCTCCAGTGCCGAACGGAGACGAATCTGTCCGCGTCATTGAGCAGCTAAGACCTCCATTCTTCACAATCGTCAATAGGTTCGGATACGCTTCGCCAATGGGTTACGACCTCTATGACCGAAGAATCGTCACAGCGAAGGAGAATTCGGTGGCTGAAATCGAAATCGTTGAACTGGAAAAGGTCTATCCCGATGGGACTCAAGCCGTGGAAAAGATCGACCTCACGATCGACGACGGAGAGTTCATGGTGCTCGTGGGCCCATCAGGTTGCGGCAAGACAAGTATTCTGCGGATGGTCGCGGGCCTCGAAGAGGTAACCAGCGGGGCCGTCAAGATCGGCGGGCGCGACGTCCAACATTTGCTCCCGAAGTCACGGGACATCGCGATGGTCTTTCAAAACTACGCGTTGTATCCGCATATGACCGTCTTTGACAACATGGCCTTTGGATTGCGCCAACGCCGTCGAACGAAGGAAGAGATTAAGCGTCGGGTCACCGACGCGGCACGAACGCTCGGACTTGAATCGGAACTAAACAAGAAGCCCCGATCGCTATCGGGCGGTCAGCGACAACGCGTAGCAATGGGTCGTGCGATTGTCCGCGAACCACAAGCGTTTCTTATGGACGAACCGCTGTCCAACCTTGACGCAAAACTGCGTGTCGAGATGCGTGTCGAGATACTGCACCTACAACGGCGGCTCAAGACGACGACTATGTATGTCACCCACGATCAGACCGAGGCAATGACAATGGGTGATCGCGTCGCCGTGATGCGTTCGGGCGTCCTGCAGCAAGTCGCCAAGCCGCAAGAGCTCTACGAGCACCCAAAGAATCTGTTCGTAGCCGAATTCATAGGTTCTCCCAAATGAACCTCCTCGAAGTCAACCTTGACAACGCTGACTCGGGCGTCGTAGCGACGTTCGGTTCCTACTCGCTTCAGCTTGGCGATCGTTTCCTATCCGAACATCCCTGGCTCGGATCACGTGTCGGTTCGCGTGTCGTCCTCGGCATCCGTCCCGAAGACCTCTCGGACGCTTCAATGGAGCGTAGTGACGCTGCGGGCGCAACCCTTAATGTCGTTCCCACGTTGCGCGAGGACATGGGCGCCGAAGTTCTCATTCACTTCGACCTCGGTGTACCACCGTTCAAACACGAAGCGGTGACTGCGGCGACTCAAGACGAAGATACGTCGGCCGACCAGCCGCGAGCTCTCGTCGTTCCCTTTGCCGCTCGCCTGACTCGGGGACGACTGCCAGGGAAGGAACGCCCCTCGTACTGAGGGTAAACACTGACCGTCTGTACGTATTCGACCCCAAGTCCGGTGACGCAATCTGACCGACGAACGCTGGGGCGGGTTGAACGTATCGTTTCGGCCCTCCAAGTTGCGGGGGCGACGTCAATCGAATCACGCCGCGTGATACCTGGTGAAGTCTGCGCGGCACTGGTCGTCGCTTGTGCTACCTCGAACCGTCCGATAGCTGACTCCCTTGCCGATCCCAAATACCTAGACCTCATGCTGACCATCGCCAACGAAGTTCTCGCAGTTCAGTCCTCGCAAAGAGTTCGTTTTGGTCCCGCCGACTACGCCACTCTGCTCAACCACATACTCACTCTGGTTCGAACTGCAGATGGAGACTTTGACAGCGCCATTTCCGCCAACGAGCATCCGTCTGACAGCGACGTCATGACAACGCTTTGCGGGCCGATCACTGACCACGCGCGCCATCTGATGGAAGCCATCAACTCGGGCGATAGGCGCGCAGACGCAGCCAACTTGGATCTGCTAGCCACGTATGAACGTACTGACCGCCTCGGTACGCCACTCAACGCGGTTGTCGCTCTCTTGAAGGCCCCGAAGCGGCGCGAAGACGGGCCTCTCCACGGCGTCGCGATCGCCATCAAGGACTTCTTCGATATCAAAGGCGTCGCGCGGGGCCATGGCAATCCCTCTGCTATGGCTGGGCACGTCTCAGATGTCGACGCACCGGTCGTCGCCTCGTTGAGAGAGGCAGGTGCAGATGTATATGCCACCACGACGATGCTTGAATACGCTGCCGTCGCGATGCATTCGGACATTCCTGAGGCGATGAATCCCTCTGACCACACGCGCACCGCGGGAGGGTCGAGCGGCGGCTCCGCCGCACTCGTTGGCGCAGGTGCCTGCGAAGTCTCTCTCGGGACAGACACTGGCGGTTCAGTCCGCATACCAGCTCACTATTGCGGTGTGGTGGGATTCAAACCCTCATACGACGCGCTATCTCGGGATGGTGTCCAACCTTTTGCACCTACTCTCGATCACGTTGGTCTGTTCGGCAGGAACGTCGACATCGTGGAACGGGTGTTCTCGGCAATCACGGGAAGTGCAGTTGGGGCGGAGAAGATTCAGCGTCTACAAGTTGGCGTCGACCGCGATCAAGTTCTCGATCCGAACCTGACCCGGGAAGTACGCGATGTCGTGATCGAGGCGATCGCCCGAATTGGCAGGGGAGCGGATGTGTTCGACATTGACGGACGGCCATTTGCCGAGATCCGAACGACATGGGACGCCATCATCCTCCATGAGGCGTGGCAAACCCACGGCGAGAGGGTGCTCAAGGACCCCGGCCACTATGGCCCCGAAACACTGCGGTTTCTCGAGGCGTCGTCCAAGGTCTCAGATGCCGAATATGCCAACTCTCTCGCGAAGAGAACTGAGTTACTGCCTTACACCGAAATGGTCTACCGCGGCCTCGACGTTGTGATTACGCCAATCGCGCCATACGTGGCGCCTGTCACAATGCCGACGTTTGACACACCGGAAGGCGAAATTGAGCCGAGATTCTCGGCCATTTATAACGTCACCGGGGCGCCTGCGATCGTACTTCCCTGTGGGTTCGACCGCGATGGTCTGCCAATCGGGCTACAACTCTCCGCGGCCTTCGGCGATGACATGGATCTGCTGCGGGCCGCCACGCGAGTTGAGTCGCTCCTCACGCTGAAGAACTAATCAGCCCCCCTTCTGGCGCCCGATCGCACAACCTGGAGAAGATCACCCTGACGTCCAGCGAAGTCTGACTTACTTACTCATTCCCATCGTTAGTCCACTAATGAGGTAACGCTGAAAGAAGAGGTATACCGCGACCGCCGGCAACGCACTCAGCAAGGAGCCCGCCATTATCAATGGGAAATCCGCCCCGTGCTGGGAACTCAGCGTTGCCAGACCGACGGTAATGGGACGTAGTTGAGGAGTTTGCAGGAAGAGTAATCCAATTAGGAGGTCGTCCCATATCTGGATGAACTGCAGCACAATGATCGTGGCGATCGCGGGTAGAGCCATCGGCACCATGATTCGTACAAAGATCTTCCCGTAGCCGAGTCCATCCATCAGCGCCGCCTCGATCACATCCTCGGGCAAACGTCGAAAGTACGCAGTTAACAAGAATGTCGCGAAAGGTATCCCTACTGCCGTATACACCAGAATTGCGCCGTAATACTGATCTATGAATCCGAGACGCGCGAGATTGACGAACTCCGGAATGATCATGGACTGGACGGGCACCATCATCGCGGAAATGACCAGGAGGAACACCAGCCCGGATGCTCGAAATCGGAGCGTTCCGAGCGCGAACCCCGCCGTCAAACTGACGATGAGTATCAAGACGATGGAACCGACGCACAGAATCATCGAATTCAAAAGCTCACGAACGACGGGCAGGGATTGGAATAGATCTGTCCAACTCTGAAGGGACCAGCCGTGGCCATCTACGTACTGTGTTTGGGAATGGAGCGATGCCATCAACATCGACCAAAACGGATACAGCATGACGATCGCGACGACAATCAATACCCCATAAGTCAGGGTTCGTGTTCCCCGACGACTCCAAACCACGAACGCTTTGCTCTCGCGAAGCTCGCTCGTTCTCATTCGTCACCAGCCAACACGCGAAACTGAATCATGCTGATGGTGAAGATGATCGCGAAGAGGACGACCCCCGCCGTTGCGGCCGCACCGAAATTGCCCTCGGAAAATGCCTGTTCGTAGACGAAGAACTCGAGTGTCGTGGTGCCAAAGGCGGGACCACCACCCGTCATGATGTAGATCAAGCTAAACAGGGCGCTGAACTCAGTGATGAGGCTGAAGATCAGCGCGAACTGGATGAACCGACGAAGCAGCGGCAGGGTAATGCGCCACATCACCGTCATCGAACTCGCCCCGTCGATCTTCGCGGCGTCATAGATTTCTTGATCGATCGTCGCCATACCCGCAAGGAAAATAATGAGATTTACGCCAAACAGCGCCCAGATGAAGGTCAGCATCACTGCGACGAGGGCCCCCGGTGCGAAAGCAAATTCGGATGCAGAAAGCCAAGACCTACCTTTCCGAGTGCATCCTGCAGGATCCCGTAATTCTGAAAGAACGACACGGAGATGTATCCGATGACCACCCACGACACAGCGGTGGGAAGAAAGAATATTGAGCGGAAGAACTTCCACCCTCGAGGTCGACCGTTGATAAGAAATGCCACCCCGAGCGACGCCACGATGGCAACGGGCACAGCGACAATCATGCGCGCATTGTTCTCTAGAACTTGCACGAACTCCGGATTATGAAAGAGCTGCGAGTAACCGGCCGTTCCGATCCACTGAGAGGTAATGCCATCCCAGTTCGTGAAGCTGTGATAAATGGTCTGTGCGACCGGGTAGAACATGAGCGGACCGAGAACGGCGAGAACGGGAAGTGCGAATAGCACTCCCGCCCGTCGCCGCCTACGAACCAGTGGTCCTGGCCGTTTTCGTTTAGTACGAGCCCGCGCCGCGCCGTCATCGGCGGGCGCGGGCTTAGCAATCAAAGACACTATTTCTGGCTAGGTGGTAGCTGCTGCCAGGTCTGGGCCATAGCCTTGAGCGCCGCAGTCGCCGACATGTCGCCGGCAAAGGTTGCGTCGAGGTCCTGGGAACCCGTGTTGACGACGTTCGTCTGTGCGATGTTGTCGAGCATCGGGAACACTGTGTAGTGGTCGCCCTGGATGAACTTCTCGATGTCCTGCACCACGGGGTTATTCGACACAAAGCCGACTCGATTCGGTGTCACGCCCGACGACTCAATGATCTTCGCTGCTTGTTCCGTGAGGATGAACTTCTCGAACATGATGTCATCAGG
>CAVXRB010000002.1:0-24804 GCA_963764095.1 uncultured Acidimicrobiaceae bacterium
GTGACGGGCACGACCTCGCCTTCGGCGAGTGGCTGCAAGATCGCCTCCTGGTCGGCCAACTCGGCCTCGGGGTCGTCGGTCCGCTCGACTTAGGCGCGGCGAAAGCCCGGTAACTCCACTGCAGCCCCGTCGCGCTGAGTCCGACGGGTACGTCACCGTCGAAGCCCGGGACCCCGCGAACGTCGAGACCGAGTCGGACCCTGTCCTGGGTCAAACGGGCGTCGACCATCTGAGAGGCGAGCGTGCGCTTCCAGATGAGGTCGTAGACGGCGAGTTCGTCGCCGCCGAGCTGAGACTGCGCCTCGTCGAGCGATCGGAACGTCTCGCCGGCCGGCCGGATCGCCTCGTGGGCCTCCTGGGCGTTCTTCACCTTGCGGTCGTAGCGCCGCGGGGCGTCGGCGACGTAGTCGTCACCGAACATCCACGCCGCGGTCGCGCGCGCGGCGTGGATCGCCTCATCAGAAAGGGTCGTCGAGTCGGTGCGCATGTAGGTGATCCAGCCCTGTTCGTAGAGCCGCTGGGCCGCGCGCATCGTGCGTTCCGGGTCGAAGCGCAGCTTTCGACTGGCCTCGATCTGCAACGACGACGTCATGAAAGGTGGCTGGGGGCGCTGCGTTCGCGGCGTCGAGGCGACCGAGGTCACCGTCACGGTGGCGCCGGGCAGGGCGACCGCGATGACGTCGCCGTGGCCTCGCTCAGGAGTTGCACGTTCGCCTTGGCGTCGAGCGTGGCGCTCGCGTCGAAGTTCTTGCCGGTCGCCAGGGACGAGCCGTCCACCGACTCGAGCGTCGCGTCAAAGGCGTTGCCCTTGGTATCCATGGCGGCCGTCACGTCGAACCAGGTGGCCGAGGTGAAGTCCATACGCTCGCGCTCGCGCTCACAGACCAGTCGGATCGCGACGGACTGCACGCGCCCGGCCGAGCGGGCCTTGTCCACCGCACGCCAGAGTACGGGCGAGACCTCGTAGCCGACGAGGCGGTCGAGGAAGCGACGGCCCTCCTGGGCGTCGACGAGGCGTAGGTCGAGGTCCCGGGTCTCACTGACCGCCTTGGCGATAGCGGCCGGCGTGATCTCGTGAAAGACCATGCGCTTGACGGGCACCTTGGGATTGAGCACCTCTTGGAGGTGCCAGGCGATGGCCTCGCCTTCGCGGTCCTCGTCGGTCGCGAGGTAGAGCTCGTCGACCTGTTTGAGGGCCGCTTTGAGTTCGGCGACAATTTTCTTGCGGTCGCTGGAGACGACGTAGACCGGTTTGAAGTGGTCGTGGACGTTGATGCCGAGGCGCGCCCACTTCTCCCCTTTTACTGACGCCGGGATGTCCGCGGCGCTCTGGGGAAGGTCGCGGATGTGGCCGATCGAGGGTTTCACGATGTAGTCGGAGCCGAGCATGCCCTGGATCCGGGTCGCTTTCGCGATCGATTCGACGATGACGAGGGCTCGGGCCACGCTGCTCCTTTCTCCGATTGACGTCGTGGCGAAGTTGTCGCCGCACCTTGCGCTCTACAAGATAGACAGGTCTTCGACCCTACCGGCGTCATGGGCGACGCCATCGACCCATCGGTCGCCTCAATCGCTGGGCGTGCACTGGCGATTGGAACGCCGTTGTTTTTTAGTTGTCACCCTGCGGCGCGGCCACAATCTCGTACTGCGGATTGAGGATCACCGCTTCGCGTCGCAGCGACGTGACCGTGCCGCGAACCAGCAGTCGCGTGCCGCGCTCGATGCCGGGGATGTTCGATCGGCCCTGGAACACGAGGGTCACCGAGCCCGAGTTGTCGGCGATCACGCAGCGCAGTTCGTGGCCGCCGCTCTCGTGGTTGATCGCCATCGATCGCACGCGTCCGGCGATCTCGGCGAACTGGCGCTCTACGAGTCCACCGATCGGTTCGGAGTCGGCCGAGCGCTGGGCCAACTTCACGTCGGCGGTCAGATGCGCGCTGTCGCGAACGCCGCCGCGAACGACTTCGTCACTTCGCGGCGCCTCTTGCATCGCGCCCTCGGAGATCTTGCGCACGGCGCGGTAGGGCACGATCGTGGCCGCCGTTCGCGGCACGTGCATGATGGCCCCGGCGATCGCGTCGGCGCTGCGGTCGTGCAAGAACCGCTGCAGTCGGGAGACGTAGCCGCGACGCGGCAGGATCACCATGCAGAAGACCTCGGGGTCGCGCACGACGTCGGCGACGAGTTCCAACGCCGCGCGGTCGACCCTGCGGTCATCACATTCGACGATCTCGAGCGTGATGCCGGCGGACGCGGTGCCCGGGGCCCCACTTCTCTTCGAGTCGCGCGGTCACGACCGGGTCGATGTCGAAGTGCACGGCGCGGATCGAATAGGCATTCAGCGTCAGGCAGTAGAGCAGCGAGCGCTCGGTGACGAGGTCGTAGGAGTCGACGAAGACCACGACGCGGTTCATGCGGATGTTCATCGTCGCGGCGCGGCCGCTCACGGCCTCGAAGGCCCGCTCTTCGCGGACGTACTGCTTGTTCAGTCGAATAAGTGCCCAATACATGAACGGTCCGACGACGGCGATGATCCAGGCACCCTCGGCGAACTTGACGATTAAGAAGATCAAGACGACGATCGAGGTGACGGTCGCCGAGAGCGCGTTCACGAAGACTCCGAAACGCCACTTGCCGGTGCGTTCGCGCAAGTGACGCGCCACCATGCCCGCCCCGGCCAGGGTGAAGCCCGTGAAGACGCCGATCGCGTAGAGCGCGACGAGCGCGTTCACACTGGCGTCGAAGACGAAGATCAGCGTCAGGGCGACGATGCCGAGCACGATGATGCCGTTGGAGAAGGCGAGCCGGTGGCCTCGTTTGGTCAACTGGCGCGGCAGGTACTTGTCCGTGGCGACGTAGTTGGCGAGGAAGGGGAACCCGTTGAAGGACGTGTTGCCCCCGGTGTAGAGGATCATGATCGTCGCCACCAGCGCGACGTAATAGATAATGTGTCCCAGGCCGTGGGCGCCGAAGACGTCGAGCACCTCTTGGCTCACGACCGTCGGGGTAGCCGGCGTCGTAGGGGATCGCGTGCGTCCAGGCCGCGAGCAGCGTGATGCCGAGCAACAAGAAGGCCAGGATGCTCGACATCGTCACGAGGGTCTTGCGCGCGTTGGACGACTCCGGGCGACGGAAACTCGCCACGCCGTTGGAGATCGCTTCGAGACCCGTCAACGACGAGCCGCCGTTGGCGTAGGCGCGAAGGAGCGAGATGAACGCGAGGCCCATCAAGATCCCGGTGCCCTTGGAGCCGAGGTGGTGGTCGATCAGGTCCTTTTGCAACGGCAGCGGGATGCGGTGCAACGATCCGGCGATCTTCTTGTAGAAACCGAAGAGGATCATCGACGTCATCATCACGATGTAGAAGTACGTCGGGAGCGCGAAGTAGCTCCCCGCCTCTTTCAGACCGCGCAGGTTGCCGTAGATCAGGATCAGTACGACGCCGAGGGTGATCAACAGCGGATAGGGATGCGAGCGAAGTGACGGGATCATGCTCGCCAAGACCGCCGTGCCGGCCGAGCACTGGACCGCGACGGTGACGGTGTAGTCGATCAACAGCGCCACCGCGGCGATCTGGGCGATCTTCGGACCGAAATTGTCGCGCGCCACGACGTAGGAGCCGCCGGCGGTCGTGTAGTACTTGATGACGTCCATGTAACTCGTGGTGACGAAGAACAGCACGCCGAGGATCACGAACATGATCGGCACGACGAGGGCGAACGCGGCGATGCCGATGAAGGGCGTCATCTGCGTGAGGATCTCTTCGGTGCCGTAGGCCGAGGACGAGATGCAGTCCGGCGCCAAGACGCCGAGGGCGATGGCGCGATTCAGTCGCTCGCCACTCAACTGCTCGGTGACGAACGGCTTTCCAGGAGAAGACGCTTGATCCGGTAGCCCACCGACTCGGGATAGACATCGGCCAAGTTGGCGTGGGACGTCAGAAGAGGCGAACTCTTGAAATTCTGATTATCGGCCTCTGACACTCATTCGATACTAAACGAGGCCTCTGAAGCACTTTGGTGACGCAACGGCGCTCGTTTCGTCAGTTGCACCTTCGTCGAGAAGTGTGTTCAGATGACGGGGTGCATATCGTTGTCGTCGGCTGTGGTCGAGTGGGATCAGAGCTCGCGATGCAACTCGCCGAAGAGGGTCACTCCGTCGTCGTCGTCGACAAAAACCGCGACGCCTTCCGGCGTTTGCACCACTTTCACGGCAAGACGATCATCGGTTCGGGCTTCGATCGCGACGTGCTCTTCCAGGCCGACGCGCGCCGCGCCAACGCGCTGGCCGCGGTGACGAGCGGCGACAACACGAACATCCTTTGCGCGCGGATCGCTCGCGACAACTACGAGATCAAGAACGTCGTCGCGCGCATCTACGACCCGGCGCGCGCCGACATCTACATGAAACTCGGCATCCCGACGGTGGCGACGTCGCTCTGGACGACCCAGCAGGTGAAGCGCTGGCTCCTGCCGGCCGACGACTCCGTCGAGTGGACTGCCAGTTCCGGCACGTTGCACCTGGTCGAGCGCATCGTCCCCGACGTGCTCGCCGGCAAGCCAATCAGTTACTACGACCACGGCGACAGCATCCGCGTCGTCGGCCTGATTCGCGGTGGCCAGGGCCGTGTGAACATCGACGGCCTCTTCGCTCAAGAAGACGACGTCCTCGAGTTCCTCGTCACGTCCGAAGGACTCGACGAGTTGAAGTCACTGATCGAGAACGGCCAACGATGAGGGTGATGATCGCCGGCGGCGGCTCGGTCGGCGTCTCGATCGCGTGGACCTCGTTGACCGTCACCACGACGTCACGTTGCTCGAGCAGGTCTCCACGACGGCCGAACGTCTCAAGTCGATGCTGCCCGGCGTGAACGTCATGGCGGCCGACGCGTGCGAGTACGCGAACCTCGCCGCGGCCGATCTACGCAGTGTCGACGTGGTAATCGCGGCGACCGGTGACGACGAGGACAACCTCGTGATCGGCTGGCTCTCCAAGCAGGAGTTCGGTGTGCCGCGGGTCATCAGTCGCATCAACAACGCGAGGAACGAGTGGCTCTTCAACGAGAGCTGGGGAGTTGACATCTCGGTCTCGACGCCGGCGCTCATCACGTCGCTCGTCGACGAGGCCGTGGAAGTCGGCGCGATCATCAATCTCATGGACCTCGCCCAAGGTCGAGATGCGACTGATCGAAGTGACACTCGCGGCCGATGCCCGGCGGTCACCAACCACCTGACGCTCGACGAACTGCACCTATCCGGACTCGGTGCGCGTCGTCGCCGTCGTTCGTAGTGGTCAGCCGTTGGTGCCGTCGGCGTCGATGCACTTCCTCGAACTCGATCACGTGATTCTGATCACGCGCGCCGACGCCACTCAGGAGTGCGCGTCGGCATTCGTTGCGTCGTCTGCCGATGACGAAAATCGAAGCGGACCTAGCATGGATGGGTGCGAGCGGCCTTCTTCGACCTAGATAAGACGGTGATCGCCAAGTCCTCCCTGGTCGCCTTCGGCCCCGAATTCCACGCCCGGGGCTGCTGCATCGTCGCACCGTGCTGTGGGGCGTGGTGAGCCAGACGATGTTCATGCGATTCGGCGCCGACGAGGAGAAACTGCGAGAAGATCCGCGATTCGGTCCTGCAGATCACCAAGGGTTGGGACCACCTGGAAGTGAAGAAACTCGTCGCCGAGACCATCAACGACGTCATCGAACCGTTGATCTACGAAGAGGCGCTGGAGTTGATCGACCACCACATGGCCCAGGGCGACGAGGTCTGGTTGGTCAGCGCCTCGCCAGCCGAGATCGTCGAACCATTCGCCGAACTGCTCGGCATCACCGGGGCGATCTCTTCGAAGGCGACCATCGACGAGCACGGCAAGTTCACCGGCGAGATGAAGTTCTTCGCCCAGGGCGAGAACAAGGCGATCGCGATCCGTGAACTGGCCCGAGGCGCGACATCGACCTCAACGAGTCATTCGCGTACTCCGACTCCGAGACCGACATCCCCATGCTCGAATCGGTGGGTCACGCCTACGCCGTCAATGCCGATCGTCACCTGGCCAAAGCGGCGCACGAAGTCAGTGGCCGATTCTGAGCTTCAACACACCCGGTGCGCGCGCACGACCGTTCGAAGTCGAACATCCCGTACTTGCTCAGCGCGCTCGTGATCGGTGCGGCGGCCGTGCTCGGGCGCACGTACCAGCGGCGTTAGAGGGTCAGCAGGTCGCGCGCGCCGGTGTCCGAGGACGGGTGACGGAGCTTGCTCATCGCGCGGGCCTCGATCTGGCGAATCCGTTCGCGCGTCAGGTTCATCTCGGCGCCGACGTCTTCGAAGGTGCGAATCTCCCCGGCTCCGTCGAGTCCGAATCGCATGCGCAGGATCTTCTGCTCGCGCTCATCGAGCGGCTGGAGGAGCTTCTCGATGGCGGCCGGCATCATCTTCACCGCGGCCACGTCGAAGGGCGACTCGGCGGAGCGGTCCTCGACAACGTCGCCCAGTTCGGCGTCGCCGTCTTCGCGCAGGGGCTCGGACAGTGAGATCGGCTCGGGAGCGAAACGCAGCGCCTCGATCAACTTGTCCTCGGGCATCTCGCACTCGTCGCAGAGTTCCTTGATGGTCGGGGGACGCCCGAACTTGAGTTCCAGACGCGATTGGGCCTTTTGGACGCGGGCCAAGGTGTCCCCGGCGTGCACCGGGAGGCGGATCGTGCGACCGGTGTTGGCGATGCCGCGGGTGATCGCCTGGCGGATCCACCAGGTGGCGTAGGTCGAGAACTTGAAGCCCTTGCGCCAGTCGAACTTCTCGACGGCGTGCATCAGGCCGAGGTTGCCCTCTTGGATGAGGTCGAGCAGGGGCAGGCCGGAGGCCTGGTACTTCTTGGCGATCGAGACCACGAGTCGCAGGTTCGACTGGACGAAGTCCCGTTCGGCCTGGTCACCACGGTGAACGGAGCGCTTGAGCGCCAGTTTCTTGCTCGGCGTCAGCTTGATCTTCTTGTCGGTCTCGGAGGCGTCGAGTTCGGCCTTGGCCTCGCGACCCTCTTCGATCGTCTGGGCCAGGCGCACTTCATCGTCCTTGGTCAAGAGGGTGTACTGACCAATATCGGAGAGGTAGAGACGTACGAGGTCCTCGTCATCCCTATCGACGCGATCTTTTGCCATGGCTCTCCCTTGATACCCGACACCGGAGATTCCGGTACTTCTAGTTATACGGGCGGAGGCAACTTTACCGGGAGATGCCCAGACTCTCAGCGTTTCCCGCCGAATCCAAGGTGTTCGAGAGGTCGCGGGCCCGGGTCTGCCACTCGAGGTCGTCGATCGGCGCCTGGTCCTTGGCGACCTCGCCGGTCGCTCGGATCTCTTCACGCAGACCATCGAGGCGCCGTTGAAGAACCCGGTCAGTCTCGCGTCGCCGTCGAGGGCGTTGCGAGCGTCGAGCAGCGAGACTAAGAGTCGCGGCCCCACGACCATGGCCATGGCGTAGAGGACCAGGGCACCCGAGTCGTCGCCGGCGACGGCGCTACGAAGTACCTCATCAAGTACGGGAATCGGGGTCACCGCCGGTTCTCCGAGGTGCTCGCGCAACTCCAGGGCCAGTTCGCCGTAGGCCCGGGCGCTTTCGTAGGTGCGCACGACATAGGCGTCGTTGGAGAGCGTTGGCGCGCTTTCGCCCAGGACAATATAAATAGTGTCGTAGCACGCGAGGAGATGTTCGGCGATCTGGCGATTCGTCGGCGTCACAGGGTCTCCGGGCGAAAGGCGTTGGTGATCGGCATCCGACGGTCCCGGCCGAAGGCCTTTTTGGAGATCCGCACACCCGGGGCCATCTGGCGCCGCTTGTACTCACTGCGATCGACCAGCCGCGTGATCTGCAGGACCAGCGCCGGGTCGTGGCCGCTCGCGATGATGGTCTCGGCGGTCGCGTCGTCTTCCACGTAGAGCTCGAGCAGCGGGTCGAGGACTTCATAGGGCGGCAGCGACTGATCGTCGCGTTGATCGGGACGCAGTTCGGCCGACGGGGCCTTGGTCAGCACGCCCGCCGGTATCGGCTCGGGGTCGCCGTCCTTCGCGGCGATTCGTTGCGGAAGCGACAGAGTTCGTAGACCAGCGTCTTGGGCACGTCCTTGATGACCGCGAATCCGCCGACGGAGTCGCCGTAGAGCGTGGAGTAACCCGTGGCCATCTCGGATTTGTTGCCGGTCGTGAGCACGATCGCGCCCGTGTCATTCGAGATCGCCATGAGCAGCACCCCGCGGATACGCGACTGCAGGTTCTCGTCGGTGATGCCCTTGGGTTCGCCATCGAGCACGGCGCCCAACGCCGTGCCGAAGGCCACGTGCGCGCCTTCGATCGGGATCGTCGCGATCTCGATGTCGAGTCGACGCGCCAGTTCCTCGGCGTCGGTGACGGAGTGACCCGACGAGTAGCGCGAGGGCATCGTGAACCCGCGGACGGCGCGCGCGCCCACGGCGTCGACGGCGATCGCGGCGACCAACGACGAATCGACGCCGCCCGAGAGCGCGATGACCGCGGTGCGAAAGCCGTTCTTGCGCAAGTAGTCGCGCGTCCCCATCACCAGGGCCTGGTAGACCTCCTCGACCTCGCTGAGCGGCTCGGCGATCCGATTGACGTGCAGCGCGGAAAGTCGCTCGACGTCACGGGCGTAGCCGATGTTGAGTGCCACGCCCTGCGGTCGACGCGCGCGCGTCGATCTCACAGACCAGTAGTTCTTCGCTGAACGCGGCCGCGCGCGCGATCACGTCGCCCTGGGCGTTCACGACCATGCTCTGTCCGTCATAGACGAGCTCGTCTCTGACCGCCCGACGAGGTTCACGTAGGCGATGGGACAGTTCGTCTCGAGCGCGCGCTCGCGCAGCACGGCCTCGCGCTCCTCGCGCCGTCCGCGAGCGAAGGGCGACGCGTTCGCGACGACCAGCAGGGTGGCACCCTGGCGAGCCAGTTCGGCCGCCGGTACCGTTGCGGACCCACACGTCCTCACAGATCAACAGTCCGACAGCCACACGCACGCACGTTGATGATGGTGTTCGGACCGACGCCGCGGATGGAAGTAGCGCTGTTCGTCGAAGACGTCGTAGTTCGGCAACAGGCGCTTGGTGGCGATCGCGACGACGCCGTCGTCGCTGAGGGCCACCAGGGCGTTGGCGATATGCGGCGAGCCCAGTTCCCGAAGGCCGGGCGCGCTTCGTCGCGTCCGTCGCTCGAGGGCGCGAGCGCGATGTCTTCCAGTCCCTCGCTCACGACCGTGCCGACCAGGACCGGCGGCACGTTGTCGAACAGCGCCATCTCGATGAGCGCGACGCGCGACGCCTCGATGAAGCCCTCTTCAAGAGCAGGTCCTCGGGCGGATAGCCCATTAACGACAGTTCGGGCGTCAGTACCAGATCGGCACCGGCCGAGGCCGCCTGGGTGCGGAAGCGTCCGAGGGTTTCGACGTTCTGTGCGAAACCGCCCACGACGGCATTCATCTGAGCCATGGCGAGTCGGATCACAGGCACGAACATGACTCTACCGGTGAAGGACTTTGGAATCGCTGGCGAACGTTCACACGCGGTTAACAAAACGGGGGGTGCAACAGGACCTCACTGGACCAAACTGAATGCGAACGGACGCGGTGCGTCACGACATCTGTGAGGAGCGATTTTGAAGTATCAGGCCGAATACATTTGGATTGACGGTAGCGAGCCAACCCGCAAGTTGCGCAGCAAGACCAAGATCGTCACCGTGGGACAGAAGCCACCCGTGTGGGGCTTCGACGGCTCGAGCACGAACCAGGCGACCGGCCATTTCTCGGACTGCGTCTTGATGCCGGCCCTCACGGTTCCCGACCCGCTGCGGGGCGCGAACGACGTCCTCGTGATGTGCGAGGTCCTGAACGCGGACTTCACACCGCACGTCACGAACGAACGCGCCGCGACGGCCGAGGTGGCCAAGAAGTACGCGAGCTTCGAACCGAAGTTCGGCATCGAACAGGAGTACACGTTCTTCGAAGACGGAAGGCCCTACGGTTGGCCCGAAGACGGCTTCCCCGCGCCGCAGGGCCCGTACTACTGCGGCGTCGGCGGCGCCAAGATGCCCGGACGTGACATCGTCGAAGCCCACACGCTGGCGTGCATCCGCGCCGGCCTCGGCATCGAGGGCACCAACGCCGAAGTGATGATGGGTCAGTGGGAGTTCCAGGTCGGCGTCCTCGGACCGGTCGAAGTTGGCGACCAGTTGTGGCTCGCGCGCTGGCTCCTCGAGCGCATCGCCGAGGAGTTCGGCGTGGACGTGAGCTTCGACGCGAAGCCCGTCAAGGGTGACTGGAACGGCGCCGGCGCGCACACCAACTTCTCCACGAAACAGATGCGTGCCGCCGGGGGCTACGACGCCGTCATCGCCGCGGCCGAAGCGATCGGGACGCGCGTCAAAGAGCACATCTCGAACTACGGCGTCGGCATCGAAGAGCGACTGACCGGAGCCCACGAGACCCAGCACTGGTCGAAGTTCTCCTACGGCGTCTCGGACCGGGGCGCCTCGATCCGTATTCCCGGCCAGGTCGCTCGCGAGAAGAAGGGCTACCTCGAGGACCGTCGACCGAACGCCAACGTCGACCCCTACGTCGTCGCCCGTCTGATCACCGAGACGGTGTGCAGCGCCGCGAGCGCCAAGAAGGCGCCGGCCAAGAAGGTGGCCGCGAAGAAGTCGCCGGCGAAGAAGGCCGTCGCGAAAAAGGCTCCGGCCGAAGAAGGCGGCCGCTCGACGCTAAGCATCGCGAACGAAACCCGCCGCGACAAGCGGCGGGTTTCGTTGTCTGTGAACCAAAAGTAGGACCCGCGGGAAGGTGCGAGAATGGCCCCTATGAAAGACCAGGCCCAGTACGTACTTCGAACCGTCGAAGAGCGCGGCGTTCGCTTCGTCCAACTGTGGTTCACTGACGTCCTCGGTCGCCACAAGGCCTTCCACGTCACCCCGGCCGAACTCGAAGACGCCCTCGACCAGGGCATGACCTTTGACGGCAGCTCGATCGACGGGTTCTCACGCACCCAGGAGTCCGACGTCCTGGCTCGACCGGACCTCACGACCTTCAGCTCCTCCCCTGGTACGAAGAGGGTGCCGGCGTCGCGCGCGTCTTTTGTGACATCGTCAACATCGACGGCACGCCCTTCGACGGCTGCCCGCGCCAACAACTGCGCCGCGTTCTCGGCGAGGCCCGCGGACAGGGCTACACCTTCTTCGTCGCACCCGAGATCGAGTACTTCTACTTCGAGGGACTCGACACGTCGAGTGCGCCGGTGCCGATCGACCGCGGCAGTTACTTCGACCTGTTGCCCGACGACACCGCGAGCCAGCTGCGACGCCGAACGGTTCTGACGCTCGAAGAGATGGGGATCGGCGTCGAGCACGCCCAGCACGAAGATGCCCCCGGTCAGCAAGAGATTGACCTGCGCTACACCGACGCACTCACCATGGGCGACACCGTGATGTCGGTGCGACACGTCGTAAAAGAACTGGCGCGTCAGGCCGACGTCACGGCGAGCTTCATGCCCAAGCCGCTGGCCAACGTCCAGGGCTCGGGCATGCACACGCACCTCTCGCTCTGGCGCGACGACCAGAACGCGTTCATCGGTGACGGACCCTACGGACTCAGCGAGGTCGCGACGATGTTCATCGCCGGACTCGTTCGTCACGCGCCGGAGATCACCGCGGTGACCAATCAGTGGGTCAACTCCTACAAACGTCTCGTCCCCGGCGCCGAGGCGCCGGTCGAGGCCAAGTGGGCGCGCTACGACGCCGCGGCGCTCGTGCGCATACCGTCGGTCAAGCCCGGACGCGTCGACTCCACGCGCGTCGAGTACCGCTCTCCGGATCCGGCGGCCAATCCCTACCTCGCCTTCGCGGTCATCCTCGCCGCGGGACTGCGCGGCGTGCGCGGCGGCTACGAACTGCCCAAAGAAGGAGAGCGCACCGCACCGCTGCCCCAGTCCCTCGCCGAGGCACTCGACCTCATGGAGTGCTCGGCGTTGTTGCACGAGACGTTGGGCGAGCACCAGGTGGAGTGGTTCTTGCGCAACAAGCGTTCCGAGTGGGACGCCTACCGCGGGCAGGTCACGCCCTTCGAACTCGAGCGCTACCTCCCGTTGCTGTGAACTTCGACGTCGTGCTCTGCGTGCCTTCGTGTGAGGGGCCGGTGCGAAAGGCCTTCGACGTCACCGGGGTGACCCCGGCCGTCGCGGTGACCGGGCGCCTCAACGAGGTCACCGCACTCGAGCCGGCCGACGGCTTCGCCGGCGCCGTCATCAACGCCGCGGCCTTCCCCTTCACCGAGGCCATGAACCTCTGTCGCCAGTTGCGTTCGCGCAGCCGCGGCGTCGGACCGATCATCTTGCTGCTCGACCACTACCAACTGGACGAACTCACCTTCCGCGAGGACCTCTTCGACGACTTCGTCGTCGGCCCCTTCGACGTGAGCGAGCTGGCGACGCGACTACGTCATCGACTACGTCGCGCCGGCAACGAGAGCGTCGCGCCCCGCGTCGAACACGGGGGGCTGTCGATGAACCTCGAGACCTACCAGGCCTCGATCGCCGGACGGGTCATGGACCTCACGTACATGGAGTACGAACTGCTTCGATTCCTCGCGACGAACCCGAATCGGGTCTTCACACGCGAGACGCTGCTGAGTCGGGTGTGGGGCTACGAGTATTACGGCGGCGCGCGCACCGTCGACGTGCACGTGCGACGACTGCGCGCGAAATTGGGTGAGGAGTACGCCCACCTGATCCAGACCGTACGCTCGGTGGGCTACAAGTTCGGAACGTCGCCGAACGAGTACGCGGTTTAGTCGAGGGGCGCGTAGGCCCAGAGTTCGACTTCGGCGAGTGCACCGAGCGGCAACTGGTGGACCGCGATGGCCGAACGAGTCGGGCGCGGCGGTTCGAACGCTTCGAGCCACACCTCATTGCAGGCGGCGAACACGCCCATGTCGGTGAGGAACAACGTGGCCTTCACGACTTGATCGAACGTCGCGCCCGCTTCGGCGAGCACCGTGCGAGCGTTCTCGAGCGCCTGACGGAGTTGTTCGGGCGCACCACCTTCGACCATCGTCGGCTTGTCGGGTCCGGGCACCATGCCGAGTTGACCGGAGATCACGACGAGGTCACCGGCGCGGCGCCAGGGAGAGTACGGGCCGAACACTTCTGCCATGACGGGCGCTTAACTGAAGGAGTTGCCGCAACCGCAGGTGCGCGTCGCGTTGGGATTGGTGATGTGAAAACCGGCGCCCTGGAGCGAGTCGGAGTACTCAAGCGTCGAACCGTTCAAGAGTTCGGCACTCGCGCCGTCGACCACCACCTTGACACCGGCGAACTCGCGAACGATGTCGTCATCGGCGAACTCCGAATCGAAGTACATGTCGTAGTTGAAGCCCGAACAGCCGCCCGGCTTCACCGACACGCGAAGCGCCAACACCTCGTCGGCACCCTCGGCGGCGATGAGCTCGGCGACCTTCTCCGCGGCGCCATCGGTCAAGTTGATCGGGTTGGGATCCTTCTTGGTCAAGTTCACGGTGGTGGTGGTCATGTTCGACATGGCGCTCCTTCGAGAGTTCTCCTGACCATGATAGTGACCCATTTCCCCGTTGAACACCCCACTTCATTCACCGGTAGCGTTCCTACGTGCAATCCTCCGACCGACTGCGAGAACGCCTGAGCCAGGTACTCGACCCCGAACTCGGGGCCTCGATCGTCGAACTCGGCATGGTGGGCGAAATCGAAGTCACGGACCGCCGGGCAGTGGTGCACGTCGCATTGACGACCGTCGGCTGTCCCCTCCGAAGCCAGATCGAACGCGACGTCAAAGAGGCCGCCCTCACGCTCGAGGACATCGACGCCGTTGAACTCGTCATGGGCGTCTTGGACGCCGAGGCGAAGGCGGCGCTCATGCAGCGCGCCCGGACGATCGCCCAATCCAACGCGCCGTCGACGTCCATCCCCACCCATACGCCGGTCCTCATGATCGCTTCGGGCAAGGGTGGCGTGGGCAAGTCCTCGATAACGGCGAACCTCGCGGTCGCGCTCGCGGCAACCGGGCGCTGCGTCGGCGTACTCGACGCCGACATCTGGGGATTCTCGCTGAGTCGACTCTTGGGAATTCACGGTGACGTCGAAGCGAACGCGGGCAAGATGCAACCGCTCGAACGTCGCGTCGGCGACGGCGCAATCAAGTTACTTTCGATGGGACTGCTCGCCGATGAAGATCAGGCGCTCGTGTGGCGCGGCCTCATGGTGCAAAAGGCCGTCGCGCAGTTCATTGAAGATGCCGACTGGTCGGACATCGACTACCTGCTGATCGACACCCCGCCGGGAACCGGTGACATCGCCATGACGCTCGCGCGACTCCTACCGCAGATGGGTCAGTTGGTCGTGACGACGCCGACCATCGCCGCCCAACGCGTGGCGGCGCGCGCCGCGGACTTCGCGCGCAAGTCGAACATCCGTGTGCTCGGCGTCATCGAGAACATGAGCGGTTTCATCTGCACCTGCGGCGAACGGCACAACGTCTTCGGTGAAGGCGGCGGACGTTCTCTCAGCGAGGCGTTGGACGTGCCGCTGTTGGCCGAGATCGAACTCAACGCGGCGATCGGTGAAGGTGGCGATCATGGACAACCCGTGGTCTTGGCCGAATCGGACGACGGCGTCTTTCATCGACTGGCCCGACGGATTCTCGACGACGTCGCACCGCCCTTCGGTGCCGTCGGGTGCTCGGCCCGACTGCTCGACGCCATCAACAAGGCCGTCGCAACGACTCAGTCGTCGTAGCCGTCGTCCCCCGGCAGCAGTATTCGCACCTCGCCGCTGCTCGTAACGATGCGCGGTTCGATGCGCACGACGTTCGCGAGTGACCGTGCGAAGTTGAGGACGTCGTGCGCCCTCTCCAGATGGGCGATCGCCTCTAGGTTTCGGATCGTCGGAAGTATCATCTCGAACTCGCCCCGAGCGTGCGCGTCGAGGGCATCGCGCGGCCGAATCCACTGGTCGGCGACGGTTTCACCGGCGTCGTGCGTGGCCACCTGGTCTGGCGGCGTCAGCGCCACGAAGAACCGCGTGTCGAATCGTCGCGGTGGTCCGACCGGCGTCACCCAATGCGCGATGTACTCGAGACCGCGCAGATCGAGCAGCAGACCTTCACGCTCCATCATCTCGATGAACGTCAGCGTCCCGGCGTTCACGTCGCGACGACTGGCCGCCAAACGGCGAATCGACGCCGCGTCGTTCAGGCGCACCGAGCCGCCGTCGGCGTCGCACACGATGAGCAGGCCCGCCTCTTCGAAGAGTTCGCGCAAGCACGCGACGTAGTAGGCGAGTCCACCGCGTACGAGTGAGAGTCGTCGCGACGCCTCGGCGTCGTTGAGCCCGAAGAAGAGATGATCGTTGGCGGGGTCCGCGTCCGACGCGTCGACACCGCCGCCGGGAAAGACGTGCGCGCCACCGACGAAGTCGCTGTTGAGGTTGCGGCGGAGCATAAGAATTTCGTAACCATTGTCGGCGTCGCGAACCGTAATCACCGTGGCGGCCGGACGGGGACTCAAAATTTCGGCCATAGTGAAAACTACTCAGCGTCGAGCCTGCAATCGACGTCGATGCGCCGTCCACTAAGTTTGATGTCCTACGCGCAACAAGGAGCAATGTGGCTAAGTCCCCCGCATCGAAGAAAAACATCGCGTCGAGTCGTCCCGCGAGCCAGGCTGCCAATCGGGCACCGGCCCGACCTCCGGTGAAGGCATCGGGTGGACGGCCGGCCGGACTCTTCACGTGGCTCGCCATTGGACTCGTGGTGGTGGTAGTGGCGACGCTCGTCATCATCAAGGTCGCGAGCGGCGGTCCCGCGACGACTGGTGGAAAGGGCACGTTCGTCCAGACCGATCCGACCACGTTCGCGCAGCTGACCACCGTGCCGATGTCCGTCTTCAACACGGTGGGCGTCACCTCCAGCGTCGAACAAGTCTCGCCGCCGATTTCGATAAAGGGCCAGCCACCGTTGACCGCAGTCAATGGCTCAGGTGCGACCGTGCCGCAGATTGTGTATGTCGGAGCCGAGTTCTGCCCGTACTGCGCGGCGCAACGCTGGGCGACGATCATTGCCCTCAGCCGCTTCGGCACGTGGTCGAACCTGGGCAATATGACGAGTTACGCGCACGACATCTACCCGAGCACGCCGACCTTTACCTTCGTCAAGGCCACCTATAAGTCCAAGTACATCGTCTTCACCAGTGTCGAAGAGGAAACCAATTACTTGAACGCCGCGGGCACGAACTATCAGGCGCTGCAAACACCGACCAAAGAAGAGTTGAAGCTCGTGGAGAAGTACGACACGCCCAAGTACTTCAAGGGAATACCGGCGAATCAGAATCCGATACCCTTCATGAGTTTTGGCAACAAGTTCTTTGTCTCGGGTGCCAGCTACTCTCCGGACACGTTGACCAACCTGTCACGCACCGTCATTGCCACCGGGCTGAGCGACCCGACCAGTCCCGTCACCGACGCGATCATCGCTTCGGCGAACTACCAAACCGCCGCGATCTGTTCGTTGACGAACAACGAACCGTCGAACGTCTGCACGAGCTCTGGGGTGATGGCCGCGAAGACGGCCATGAACATTAAGTGAACCGAACGTTAGGGCGCGTTCCTACTTGGGCGGTCTTCGCGACGTTCGTCTTGAGTTTGATCGGACTGGGGCTTTCCACGTACCTGACGATCACGCACTTCCGGCCGGCGGACCTCTTCTGCACTGAAAACGGAGTGTTCAACTGCTCACTCGTAACGAACTCTGGCGAGAGTCGTTTTATCGGTATTCCGGTGGCATTTCTTGGCTTGGGTACCTACGTCGTGATGTCGGTGCTGAACTCACCGTGGGTGTGGCGCGCCAAGAACTACTGGATCCACGTCGCGAGGTATGTGCTCTCAATTGTCTCGATGTGTTTCGTTCTTTGGCTGCTCACCGCTGAACTTCTCATCATCAAGAGTCTCTGCCTGTACTGCACCGGCGTACACATCGTGACGTTCGCGCTCTTCATCGTCCTTACCCAAGTGAGCCCCGCTCAGCTCGGCTGGGTACGCTCACGTACGGAGTAATCCCCGACGCTCGAACTCGTTCAGGCCGCCCCAGATCCCGTAGGACTCGTGGCGCGCCAGCGCGGCTTCTAGACAGTCCTCTCGAACGCCGCAACTCGCACAGATTCGTTTGGCGACCAACTCACGTTCCAGCCGATCCTCTTTGCGCTCCGCGCTGTCGGCTGGATAAAAAAGCGCGCCTTCACTGTTACGACATGCGGCGGCGTCAGTCCAATCCAAAGGCGTAATCGCCATAAGTCACTCCCCCCCGGTTTGACCCAGAACCGCAGGTTAACCACTCACCGGCGAACGGGCAAGAAGATTTTTCGCAACACGACGGCGACTACAAGGAGGTAATTTCTGGCTCCGCTACGCTTTACCAATGGCCATTGTTTTGCTGGCGAGTGACCTCGCCTCCCTACGCAAAGAACTACGCGCCACGCTCGAAGGCCCGGACCTCATCGTCGAAGAGGCCGCGAACGGCCCCGACGCCATCGCCCGTGTCGAGCAAGGCGGTGTCGACCTCGTCGTTCTCGACCTCCAGATCGGCACCATGGGCGGTATGGCGATCTGCATGGAACTGCGTCACGAGGAGTCCTATGGCGCAGCCGAACCGGTGGCGGTCTTGATGCTTCTGGACCGTCGCCCGGACGTTTTCTTGGCCCGCAGAAGTGGTGCGGAAGGCTTCCTGGTGAAACCGCTCGACCCCCAACGGCTGCGAAACGCGGTGCGGGCACTGCTGCGCGGGGAAGAGTACGAGGACGATTCACTGCGCCCCGCGACCGTTCGCGTCGGGAGCTCCGACATTCAATGAGTGACCAACAGCCCCCGTCATCGGGACTGTCTCGGCTCCGAAAACGCATCGTCGGCCGCGAAGAGTCGCGACCGAAGTCACCCGAAGCAATCGCGATCCACGAACGAGTCGACCAACTCAGTGAACTGGAACTACGAGACGTGATGACCCCACGTACCGACGTCGATTTCCTCACAACGCCGGTGACGCCGGAGTTGATCGCCGAAGCGATTCGCGACACCGGACACTCGTGCTTCCCGGTCGTCAACGGCGACCTCGACGAGGTCGAAGGTGTTCTCTTCGTCAACGACCTCTTTCGCAGCACCACGACCAAACGGGCCATCGGTGTCTCACTACCTTCAGCAGATGAGATCGCGCGCAAAATCCGGCGGCCGTTCATGTTGCCTGAGACCATGGACCTCTTAGAGAGCCTCAGTGAGATGCGCGAGAAACGACGAACGTTCGCCTTGGTGCTCGACGAACACGGTGGCGTCGCGGGCGTCGTCTCGATCCGCGACATCCTCGAACAGCTCGTCGGTGACCTCAACGACGAGTTCGACGAGGACGAGGAACCGACGATCGTGCGCATCCGTCAAGACCGCTGGCTGGTCGACGGACAGACCCACGTCGACGAGGTCGAAGAGGCACTCGGTATCACGATTCCCGAAGGCGAGTACGTCACAATCGCCGGATTCATCCTGGATCTGGCCGGCGAAATCCCTGCGGCCGGTACGACCTACACGTACAAAGACTGGACGTTCCGCGTGCAGTCGGTCGAGCGCCGACGCATCAGTGAGATCGTCGTCGAGTACCACAAACCGCCTCCGGAAGAGCTCCCGTCGGTCATCTGACATTGTCCGGATATCCGCCTACCGACTAGGATTATCGGGCTGCGAGGCAACTCGCTGCGGGCTGTAGCGCAGCTTGGTAGCGCGCTGCGTTCGGGACGCAGAGGTCCCGGGTTCAAATCCCGGCAGCCCGACCACCAACGAAGTACCAGGTGACATGTAGTGCTGGCCCCCATCGTCTAGCGGCCTAGGACACCACCCTTTCAAGGTGGCGGCACGGGTTCGAATCCCGTTGGGGGTGCGGAAAAATGGACTAGTCTGCGATGTCGCTATCCAAAAGTGTTGCCATTGCAAGCGATTCAGCGTTTCGAACTACTTTTTTTTTACCAGAATTCCGTTAGGGAAGAATCCACGCGCGAAACGCCACTTCTGCGAATTTGGAAGGCTTTGCCAGGTCGAAAGTGGTTTCGAACACAGGGAGCGGCCTTTCTCTACCGCGCGCTCAACGAAGACCTCGCCGACATCGGGCAGCGAAGACAAGATTCTTTCCTGAGCCTTCGCGCTGTCCCTAGCCCGCTGTATCGCCCTCTCCTTCTCTCGTCTTGTCAATGTTCCCGGAGCGAACCAAGGTTGTTGCCCGGTCTTCGAGTCCCCGAGCGTGCTCAAGGTGAGCGTGTGCCGTACTCCGGCGTTGCGTCATCCCTTCCAAATAGGCGATCGCCCGCACCTTCACTCGGTCTGGTTAACGCTTCTAAATCCTCGGGAGTAGCAAGGGTCTGAAGTAGAAGTTCGAATTGGCAGTGCGCCTCAAACCGCTCACGCGCGCATCGTTGCACGAACTCGTCAGTGGTAGTAAGAGTAGGGCTTCCCATTGCGACCCTTTGAAGCAGACGCCGTCGGTATAGGACGCCCGCATGAGTCGCATAAGAGGACGCCCTTGAGCGGGAACTCGTCTAGTCGCCGCTCTCGCCCGACCCCTTGTTTTCCTGAGAGTCGGTCCTGGGCGTAAGCGAACAAATCCGCTGAAACAATCCAGCTTCCCAGTCACCGAGCACGTCGACGTGGTCAGTCCGTAGTTCGTTCAACACGCCCTTGTAGACCGGGCGCTTTAGCGTCTCGCGAACCCAATTAATCCGTTGAGTCTTTGCGCCCTGACGCATAAGGCGCGGCTTTCGGCGTGCGAACGCGTCAGAGGCCATCAGGAGGGCTGCCAGTTCGCTCATCTCGACGCCGTCGGCGTAGGTGCCAAAAAGCCACCGGAAGAGTCTCCGGCTCTTCTCGACCATGACAAGGCTTCTTCCGGGGCATCCCTGAAGGTTGCGATAGCCAAAGGGCGCCCTCGATTGAAATCGACGACTCATTGCGTGAGCCCGCATGTTTCGCTTGGTCGCTAGAAGTTCCCACTGCTCTCCATCGCCGCCTGAAGTTGCATGCCGTACCACTCGTATTCTTTGAGATATAGTTGGCCGTCAAAGTCACCCTCTCGCGAGAGAGAATGATCCCCTTGTCAAATAGCTCCCTCGAAAGCGGAATCAACTCCGCCGCGTTGCGGCCAAACCGAGAGCCCGTTGCAATCACGAGATGATCTCCTGCGTCGTATTTCTCGTCAACGAGCGCCAAGAGCCTTTGAAAGTCGGGTCGTCCCTTAATCGACCTTCCAGATCTCCCGTCGTCCGTACAGATCTCGAGAAGGTTCCAACCACGGTCACTAGACATGTCCACACGAACGGTATTGGAAATTGATGAGTCAGAGAGCCGTCTACCGTCCGCTGGCCAACCGAAGAAATTCGCGAGTACCCAAGAGCGTTAACCATTACCTACCAAACCTCCACGCACGCGACTCGTGCTTCCTCGATGACTTCTTGGATTGCTATTTCGACAAGATAGTCAAGGAGTGTTTCAAGGCCGTCGTCAACCTCGGCGACCGGGAAAATGATTGGATTGACCTCGCCTTCCTTGTGGGGCTTTAGGACAAATCGTCCTTGACCAGACGTTTGATTTTCCATTACGGTGTCCCTGCCCAAAGGGGCCATCGGGTTGACACCGCAAAGTGCTTGTCGCCGAGTTTGGGCATGCAGGAGGCCAACATCAATTGGACACCGTGCTTGCCCCTCGGCCTAACGATTGTTCTCCGGTAACGAGTTAGGAAACTCTGGCGACCTTCGAAGTGAGATGCACCACTAATGACGTTGCGTGTCGTGACGCGGCACTTGCCGACCAACCGGCAAAAACGCTTGAAACTACAGGGCTGTAAGTCTTAACGTAATTGTTACAAACGACCAAGCAGTGAATCGCCAAAATCAACGCTCGAACCGTTCAATATTCTTGACAAATGATGCTCCAGAGGAGTGTGAGGTGGGTGAGCTCAAGACCGCTATTGGCAAGCGGTCGAGAGTACCCGAGACAACGTCGGCAAGGGAGGGGATCCGGTGGCTGGCTTTGCAACGGTCTGACCGCTTCGAATCAATGGGACGAGAAGTGGAAAAAGAAGCATCCCATTTACGGCTTTGCCAAGACGCGCACGACGAGGCCCTCAAAGAACTGATTGATACGCGGGGGCCAGGGACAGCCAAAGTATGAACGAGTTCTCGAAGAGTCCGGCCCTAAGCGAGTGCTTGAGCACGGACAAACTTCTGCGGTATTTCATTGACACCATGCGGCAAATGCTCATTTGGGAACCTCAATTCAGGGAGGCAAGCGGCGACCTTCAAAGTGACGACTAGGTCAAGGTCTCTTTGCTCGATTGGCAAGCCTTCTCCGAGAGATTGAAACAACTATCGGGATTTCCTAGGAATCGCTGGTTTTACTCCAGTGGAGACCGTCCACCAATACTGCTGGATTGAGTCTAAAGACTGTCCGTGAGTTTGAGAAGGCTGTGGGAGGTCAACATTTCCTACCGCTCCACTGAACTGACGAAGGTGAAGTGAAGGCCGAATCCCCTTGGGTCAGTTCATTTTCGACTCAGTGAAGTTCAAGACGTTTGGATCGCACGTGATGGCCGAGTTCCGTCTGTGCCTGTAATAACGCTTGACGGACCTGCCCATCCATCCAGTCCAGACACTGTAACGTCCCTGATGCTAGAGTCCCTGACACTAGTTTGGGAAACTCAAGGAGCATCAGAAAGCGGGCAGAAGATGAACCTCAGCGACAGAGAGAGGAGAAGTCGTCGATTACAAGGTGCGTGGGCCATCGGAGTGGCCTCTGTCAGCGCTTGCCTCACGCTGGCCGTGCTCCCCATCATCATCGCGACTCCCGCAAGTGCATCGAAGCCTGGCATTGGCAGCAGCTACGCCTTTGCATACAGCAAGACGAAGAAGTACA
Source organism: uncultured Acidimicrobiaceae bacterium (assembly GCA_963764095.1). GTDB lineage: Bacteria > Actinomycetota > Acidimicrobiia > Acidimicrobiales > RAAP-2 > RAAP-2. The sequence goes on from CAVXRB010000002.1 coordinate 22,006, forward strand.
CGATCACACTTGAGAAGATTGTTTAACCTCTTGAAGCCTTCCACTTATTCGATGGATCCGCCGCCGGGTACCCGGTTCATTGGAGTCGAATTCAAGGTCGTCAACACCGGGAAGAAAGCAATAGACCCAAGTGTTGCGACCTTCACGTATGCCGTGGATACTTCAGGTGCAAGTCTCCAGGACACGGTCAATTTCTAGAGTTGCCCAGCCTTTGACGGCGGAGCTGGTGACGCAGCGCCAGTCCCTGGGAGCCAACATAGTCGGATGCGTTCTGTTCGCGGTGCCGAAGAAACAGAAACTCACCAAAATCGAGTTCGGTAGTGGTACGCCCGTGGTTTGGAATGTGTCCTCGCGATAGCGCGGATCGCCGAGCCTCCTAATAGACGCGTGGTTACCCCGAATATGTGCGCAAGTAGAGCACGTATGCAGAAGCGGACAGTGCCAATCATTGCCGTTCTTTTCGATAGCCCAGCGCAACATCACGAGTCTCGCTTGTCAAGCTCTATGAGGTAGAGCAAGACTCAATTGCGTCGAACATCTGTTCATCAATCGGAGTATGCGCAATGCGCGTGACGACATCGCTTCTTGCGCACGATAAGACCGTTCTGAATATCTGATGATGCAAGCTGCGGTGGGCAAAGTCTCCCGCCTCGACATTCATGCCGGCGCTTGCCAGACGACTTCAAAGACTCGCCCGCATGTTTGCCAAAAGGGCCAACTACGAGAATCGACCAAGCCGTCCCTCATCTGTCTCGGTCTCGCGCGTCAATGTATATACGGGGCTGCCACTGTCGCTACGATTGACATCTCATCGCGACTGGGCGGAATTACGCAGAGACATTGAGGTAGATCATGCCAACCGGCGACATGTGGGGGGCTGCACCGCAACAACAGCCGCGCGTTCCACGGTCTGCCCGAGCCCGCGGCAAGAAATGGGTCTGCTCCTCAGACATCGTTCTCAAGTCCGCGGGAGCCGTTTTCCTCTTCCTCATATTTCTCGGCATTGTTCAAGGTCACTTTGGACCACGTTGACTTCCACGACTTTGAACTGGGTTGACCCACATCCACGTTTCAGTCAGTAGAACGTTCGACACAGTCCATAGTTCGCTCTTTGGCAATCGAGGCTCACAGGGAGATCGCTAGGGAAACGCCTGGCGAGGGCGGATTACCGTATTGGTACGATGTGATCGTCACAGCGGGACCGCGACGGGAACCTAATCGCGTGCTCTGTGTACATCGTTGTGGGCGAGTCTTCGGCATCTTGGCTTCACCGACACATCGAGATTTGCCCGTTGGCACCACGAGTTACACCGATACGCCTCCAGCGCGCTAGCTGGTTCCCGAGTGGGTGGCGCTGGAATTCATGCTTAGTTTGCTGGTGCTGCGATACGCGCATCAGAGAGCGAACCCTGCTCCCTTTGTGGCAGCATCGGACCACGCCTTGAACCCACTGAAGGAGCATCGTGAACGTCGAAGATTCATTTCTCTTTATACGGGAGCCTGACCTCAGAGAAGCCCTTGAGAGTGACTACATCGAACTGCAGAGAAGCATTGCCAACGAATGTTGGAAAGCAGCGACTGTTCTGAGCGGTTCAATTATCGAGTCATTGCTGGTTCATCACCTTTCGACGGAGACGGGCTTACCTAAACCGCCAGACGAAATGTTTCTTGTTGAGCTGATTGCCGAGGCCCGGACTCGTGGCATCCTCACCCCGATTGATGCGGACCTTTCCGCCGTCATTCGCCAATATCGCAATTTGATTCATCCGGGAAGAGAGGTTCTATTCGGAGAGCATGCCAACCAACAAACTGCCTCTATCGCCCAAACGCTTGTCTCTATTGTTCTTGACAGGCTCTCCGTTAGATCCATTGACGTCAGTGGCTACGGTGCCGATCAATTGATCGAGAAGATATGCGCGGATCGCACCGCAGTTCTCGTCCCATTGCTCCACTCGATCGATCGTACTGCCCATGAAGAAGTTCAGAAGCTTCTTATCTCATCCATTCCCATGTGTTCCACGGTTGCGGATGCCGAGTGGGATTTTCTCTCCGATCCCGAGCCGCCATGATTTGACAATTACCCGACCTCTTCGACATTGCCTACCGGAAAGCAAAACCCGATGTCTGCGAGAAAGGTCGCATTGAATTATGTTGAGCTCGTCGTCGCAGCCGAGGGTTCCACGGTGACGATGCACGAGAGCTATTTGTTTCTTCCCGACTTCTTGGAACATTTGGAGGGCAAGAACAGAGAGATCGTGGTTGACCATCTCCTTGCAAAACTCCGTTTATTTCGAATGACGCTGGTTACTGCCAAGCGACTTGTTGGTCTTTACAAGCATCTGGATCCCGAGCAGATGCACTTCTGTTGGATGCTTACTTTCGAGTGATCGGCTATCAAGACGATGGCAAAATTCGAGAAGCAGATATCGACGCCCTATTCAATGAATGGCTCAATTCTGACGATGAATCTGACGCTGCCTTGGCCGCGCGGTGCAAGATTTGGATTCGAACTGCAACAAGTCGCGGCCAGGAAGAAGTTAAGGAGCGTTTCGAGAGTTTTCTTTCGCTACTGGCATTCGAGGACAACGAATGAATATTGAAAGCAGGACCCACGCCCGAAGCCGTAAGTCTCTCCCTGCGACAAACCAACCGGCGCCACGTAGGCAGCACACTGTTACCAAGGCAATATTGAAACGCTTTACTCATCCAGCCACGAAAAGGCTTGAAGAATACGACTTTCCTTCCGATACGCACAGTTCGCAGAACGAGCTTACGTCGGTTACGTTTTGGATTTCATCG
>CAVXRB010000003.1:0-15610 GCA_963764095.1 uncultured Acidimicrobiaceae bacterium
TGTTATGTACACGTACCTCGTTCATCTTCATCTGCTCGGTGCGGATCGCGGCCTGATTCCAAGTGACCTTGGCGCCGTTCTCACCTTCGACCCGAAGTCGCGTGATCATCATGCCGAGGGTCTGCGACCGGGTCGCGAGGAACACCGTACCGTAGGCGAAGGCGAGTACCACGGCCACGACGACGCGACCATCGGTCGAGAGCGACGCGGCTCGACGATGATTAACGCCACGATCCCGAGGATGATGACGTCGATCAGATAGGCCAGGACGCGCCACCAGAATCCGGCGTAGGTCTGAATCTTCTCGAGCTCGGAGTCTGTCAGGAAGTACGGCATCGCCTCGAGCGGAGCCTTGGGCGCCGCCATTTATTTCCCGCAGGTCGTGCAGTAGGTCTGACCCTCGGGGGCCTGCGTTCCACAGCTGCGCGCAGTACGACATGAGCACTCCTCCTGTAGCGGCGCCGGGACGCCTATTTCAAGATCTGAATCGAAAACAAAATCGCGTCATAGAGAAAGTGCGATGATCGGGCGATTGAGCTTGTGATGCTTTTTGAAACGACCTCGTCACAAAGTAGCCGAGGGGAATCGTGAGGACGAAGCCAATCCCGTAATAGACGTGATAACTGGTGCGCAGTGTTCAGACTGAGCAGCAACGAAGCCCGCGGTGACCAGCCCAGTTGGTAGAGCCGAGTGTTCAGGTAGCCGTTGACGAGGACCTCCTCGGTGACCGCTGTCACCGCGGACATGAAGATGCCTTCGATGAGGTAGTACTTGGGAAAGTGTCCGGCGCTCACGGTATTGACGAGCTTCGAGTGGGCGTTGATGAATGGCGCCAAGGGAATCAACATCAAGACTTCGACGCCAAAGGCCGCGGCCCCGATACCGAGGCCCGGCAAGACGTCACGGGTGAAACTGGGCATTCCCAGGCCCAGTTCCTTCGTCCCTGGCCGGTCCGCCACAGCAAGAACAGCGCGATGGGCACGACGCTGAGGACGGGAAGATACGCCAGCATCCCGAGGATCAGGTTCGCCGCTTCGTTGCGCACGACCGTCGGAAAGCGCTGCTCGCTCACTCCGCCGTAGGACTGGAAGAACAGGAGGGCGCTCACCACCCCCGGCGCCGAGGAAGGCGATCATCACGAACCAGGTCTCGAAGACGAGTTGTCGACGACGCTCCCCCGTCGGTAGTTCGGCGACGGGCGTCGGCGGCGGCGTCCACAATGCCGCCACGGGCGCGGTCGATTCAGGTGGCGCGGTCGGCTCGGGCGTGGCGGCGACGTCCGCCAGTGCCGGTGAGGCCACCAGTTGGCGGCCGCACGTTCCGCAGAAGGCGCCAGCGACCTTGGTGCCGCACACCGGGCAAAAGTTCATGATCAAGTTCTCTGAGAGGCGCTCATCGAGGAATTGATCGAAACTAATGCGTCCCTCGGCGTGCTGGGGGGTGAGGTTGGCGCCTCGACGGAAACCGGCGAATCCGCGACCCGGAAGCCGTATCGCGACGATGAGACGTCGTCGCCCGACGACACGGAGATAACTGCGCGCGAGGTCCCTCGCGCTACGATCTCCGGCCCACCCATGTCGGTCACCCGACCTGCCGGCGCAGCATTCGCCAACTGGATGAGCCCAGGGTGGCGACTTCGGTCACCTCTATCGGTTGGAAGTCGACGTGTGCTGGTACGAACACGACCGCGAGCCGGGACAACGTGGCGAGGAGACGCGCAATGAGATCTGGAACTGCGTCGTGCGCACGATCGTGAACGGTATGCCTGACGATTCGATCAGTCGTTCGACTTGGTGTTTTGATTTGTAGTAGCCGAGCGGGATGCGGTCGACGCCCACGATGGAGATGAAGACGACGTGCGAACACGTTGCCTTCTCGGCGGCGTGAAGGAGTTGTCGCGCCGCCTCGACGTCGCCGCGGCCGCTCGCGCAGTGAATGATCGTGTCAATGCCCGTGACCGCCTCGTCAATGCCGTCGCCAGTTCGAAGATCACCGACCACCCACGCGGCCCGCGCGTCGTTTGGTTTCGGCTGACGGCTGAGCACTCGGACTGGGACAGACTGCGCGAGCAGGTCACGCACGACGACTCGACCGAGCGTGCCGGTCCCACCCGTTACGAGAATCCGGTCCAAGTCACTCACCCACGATTCGGTGTCGATGCGCTGCGCACGTTCACATCATGGCAGCAGGACTAGAGGAACCCGATCCTCGATAGTGGCCATATTCGAAAGAACGCCTTGCCGATGATGTCCGAGTGCGGCACCGGTCCCCAGAATCGGCTGTCACACGAATTCGCGCGGTTGTCGCCCATGACGAAGTAGTTGTTCGCCGGCACCCGGGACCGCTTGATGGGTGGACTCAACATCGGCCAATAGGACCACGGTTCTTTCAGCGGATGGCCGTTGATGTACACGGTGTTGCCCTTGGGCTGATGATCTGTCCCGGCAGACCGATCACTCGCTTCACCAAATCGGGATAGTTCCCGTCGCCACAGTGCTCGCTCGGCGGCGCCTTGAACACGATGATGTCGCCGGTGTTGATGGTGCCGAATCGGACACTGAGTTTGTTCACGAGGATGCGGTCGCCGACGTGCAACGTCGGCTCCATCGAACCCGACGGGATGAAGAACGTCTGGACCGCGTAGAGACGCACCAGGAACGACGCGGCGACGGCGATGACGAGGATCACGCCCCACTCGATGATGACCTTTCGACGCCGTCTATTCATTCACGCGCCCTGTCGAGCCATACTCGTCGTCGACGAAGCAAAGCTCGTGCGGCGCCGATCAGACATTGTTCAAGGCTAGCGACGCCGAGAACGGTGAAAAGTAACACCGGTCTAAGGATTTGACGAGATTGCCGCGTCGACGCAGGGAATTACGCGTCTCGTCGTTGCAGTAGTGAACCCCCGATGATGAGCAGCACCGCGGCCTCGATGGCGAGGACGAGCATTCCCGTCCACGGCGAGAAGGCACCGAAGTCGGTGTTGGCGCGATTCGTCGTGACGATCTGCCCGCCGATGCTCTCCGGCAGGAACCGACGTATGTCGATGAGAATTGATACGGCAACGCTTGCACGATGAGCGGAACGACGAGGAGAACCCCAACAACGCACTGATCGCTCCGGCCGTGTGACGAATGATCGTGCCCAGCCCTAACGCGAGCAACCCCAGCAGACATATGAAGAGACCTCCCCCGATGACGGCGCGAAGGGCTCCCGGACTCGAGAGCGTCGCGTGCGTGGCCGGCGCCGACAGGAGGAACTGACCAAGGAAGAACGCCACGAACGACGTGAACTCCGCGACGATAAGTGACAGCACGCCGAAGACCAGGATCTTGGCGCCGTAGACGCGCTGTCGGTTCGGTGCCGCGCTGAACGTGGCCCGAATCGTCCCGGTGCTGTACTCAGCACTCACCGCGAGGACGCCGAGGACGCCGACGGAGAACTGCGCCAACAACAAGCCAATGAGACTCGTGGCGGGCGCGTCGAACGTTGACGGCTGAACGGATTCATACTGTCCCAGTGCGCCCGCGTCACCGCGGTGACAGGGCGCCGAGCCGATGCCCAGAATGATCGTGATGGCCATCGTCCATATCGTCGAGCGGACGCTACGGATCTTCGTCCACTCCGAGCGCACCAAATCGATGAAGCTGTAGTGACCCGTGGGCAGGGGCTTCAGCGCCACCTCGTTGACGGTGGTGGTGGTCACGCTTTTGCTCCTGTCGAATTGGTCAGGCCGTCACTCGTGGACCCGCGGTACTCGATGCTGTCCTCGGTCAATTCCATGAAGGCCTCCTCGAGCGACGCCAGCTCGGCGCGAGTTCGTGCAGCACGACCGGGATCTTCGCGGCCAATCCCCGATGGCGACTTCATTCGCTCCCCGGACCGACAGCGACCCGTCGTCTTCGAGGACGACGACCGCACCGACCTCTTCTAGTGCCGTCTTCAACTTCGGCGCTTCGGGCGACCGCACGCGAACGAAGTTGTCGGTGCTCTGGGAGAGGAGTTCCTCGATAGAGGTCTGCGAGATCAGCTGGCCTTTTCCGATGATGACGACCTCGTCGGCGGTGAGTGCCATCTCGCTCATGAGGTGGCTCGAGACGAAGACCGTGCGCCCTCGCGCGCCAGTCCCTTCAACAAGTTACGAACCCATCGAATGCCGTCGGGGTCGAGCCCGTTGACCGGCTCGTCGAACAACAAGATCTCGGGGTCACCAAGGAGCGCCGCCGCGATGCCGAGTCGTTGTCCATGCCCAAGGAGAACTTGCCGGCGCGCTTGCCCGCGACCGGCGTCAGGCCCACGAGCTCCAGCAGTTCGTCGACGCGCGAGCTCGGAATGTGGTTGGTCTGGGCGAGCATCGTCAGGTGCGCTCGCGCGCTGCGTCCCGGGTGGATGGCCTTGGCCTCTAACAGCGCGCCGACCTCGCGAAGCGGCCACTGCAGATTCTTGAAGTGCTTGCCCTTCACGGTGACGTCGCCGGCGGTCGGCGCGTCCAAACCCATGATCATGCGCATCGTGGTCGACTTACCCGAACCGTTCGGTCCGAGGAATCCCGTGACGACGCCGGGTCGGACCGTGGAGCTCAACTTCTCTACGGCGTGTTTGTCGCCGTAGTGTTCGTCAGTCCCTTGGCTTCGATCATCGCTGGCTCCCGTCGCGGCCGCGACAGTTGCAGCCACCCCTAACTTACGGGTCCTTCGAGAACATCGAAATCGGTTAGAACCCTCACGGCACCAGGCCATGCACCCCGGGTCTCAGGGTTTTCCCTCAGACGATGGGCATCGTGCGCGAAACGGGCACCGAACAATGGCGACACCGTTGATTACTCGTCGGTAGCGACGGACTCCACGTAGCGTCGCAGCGCACTCACGTAGCGCCGCGTGACCGATCGCTGCACCGCGCGACCGATCGGACCGGCGAGACGCGCCAGCGGGTCGACGGGTTTGGAGAAGGCGCTCACCGTGAAGAACGTCGCGCCGTCACGGCGTTCGATGACGAAACTCTCTTCCCCGCACTCTGGGTGACCGGGCAAGGTGCCGTAGACGAAGCCGAAGGAATCGGAGTCCTTGAAGACCGCGACGATGCGACACGGCACCACCACGCGCATCGGGCCAATCGTCGTGACGGCGATGATCGTCGCGTCCGGTTCGACCGGATCACTCGGGAACACGCGAAGACCGGCGCCCTCGTGCCCGGCCCAGGTACGAAGCCCAGTGACCGCGCGGTCGAACGACGACGCCTGGCCGATTCGCTCTCGACGACGAACGTGGTGATAGCCCGAGGGAAGTTCCCTGTCACGTGACGCACCCACCTCGGTGTAGGTGAGCGAGGCCCGCTGCGCCGCGACCAAGAGTTCTGACACTTTCGCGGCGTCGAGTCGGCGAAGGGAGATCACTCCACCGTGCTACCAGAGTCCGTGGGTCCCGTCCACGACGGGCGCGTCCATTACCTGCGTCGCTTGATCGACCCATACGCCAGAAGAATCCTCCATATCGATCCGCGAGATGGGCCAAGGAATACGGGCGAATGAGACCCGCGAACGTGCCGACGCACTATCAGGAGCGCTTCCTATTGCTGCCTAAGATTGGCGAGGCGCGTGAATGCGCCTAACAGGGAGAATACGTGAGCGCTGTGGAGAGTTCGACGAAGGTTGTGCTGGGCGGCACCCGAGGTGGACCGGAAACTCCAACACTGCGCCAGGACCGCTGGTGGATCCAGCCGGTCACCATCGTGTCGATCCTCACCGCCTTCATCATCTATTCGACGTGGGCCGCTTTCCAGAACCGTTACTACTTCGTCGGCGCGAGCATGCACCGCGACCTGATCAGCCCGTTCTATTCGCCCTGCATCGGTGGTGTCTGCGTACCGGGCGCGAAGGCGGGCTTCACCCTCAACTGGTTCCGACTCTCACCGGCGCTGCTCATTTTGATCTTCCCGCTCGGCTTTCGCGTGACGTGTTACTACTACCGACGCAGTTACTACCGCGCGTTCTGGTGGTCGCCGCCGTCGTGTGCCGTCGCCGACGCGCACGGCAAGTACTCCGGTGAGACCAGGATTCCACTCGTCATCCAGAACATCCACCGCTACTTCTTCTACGCCGGACTCGTCTTCAACGTGCTGCTCACCATCGACGCCGTCGAGGCCTTCCGCGAACCGGGGCTCGGCTGGGGTGTGAGCGTGGGCACGCTCGTGCTCTGCGTCAATGCCGTGCTGCTCTGGCTGTACTCGCTCAGTTGCCACGCCTGTCGCCACCTCTGCGGTGGCCAGGTGAAGAGCTTCAAGGCGCACCCGATCCGCTACCGCGTCTGGAAGTTCCTGACCCCGTTGAACGCGAAGCACATGAACTTCGCCTGGGCCTCGTTGCTCTTCGTCGCCGCCACCGACATCTACATCCGCTTGGTCGCCTCGGCGCCATCACCGACTACAAGATCTTCTAAGGACCGCGCGTGACCGACTCCCCCTACGAACACCACGTCTACGACGTGCTGATCATCGGTGCCGGCGGCGCCGGACTGCGTGCCGCGATCGAAGCGAAGCAGCGCGGCCTCAAAGTCGGCATCGTCACCAAGTCCCTGCTCGGCAAGGCCCACACCGTGATGGCCGAGGGCGGCATGGCCGCGGCGATGGGCAACGTCTACTCCGAGGACAACTGGATGGTGCACTTTCGCGACACCATGCGCGGTGGCAAGTACCTCAATAACAACCGAATGGCCGAACTGCACGCCAAGGAGTCACCGGACCGCGTCTGGGAGCTCGAGCAGTGGGGCGCGCTCTTCGACCGCACCAAGGACGGCAAGATCCTCCAGCGCGACTTCGGCGGTCACCGCTACGCGCGCCTGGCCCACGTGGGTGACCGCACCGGCTTGGGGCTGATTCGCACGCTGCAGCAAAAAGTCGTCTCGATGGACACCGACGTCTTCATGGAATGCAAGGTCTTGAAGCTCGTCCACGACGACCAGGGGCGCATCGCCGGGTGCGTCGCGTACTGGCGCGCGTCGGGTGAGTTCGTCACCTTCGAAGCCAAGACCGTCATCATCGCGACCGGCGGCGTCGGCAAGTCCTGGAAGTTCACGTCGAACTCGTGGGAGGGCACCGGCGACGGCCACGCCATGGCGCTGTGGGCCGGCGCCAAGTTGATCGACATGGAGTGCATCCAGTTCCACCCGACGGGCATGGTCTGGCCACTCAGCGTGCGCGGGCTCCTCGTGACCGAGAGCGTGCGCGGCGACGGCGGGGTGCTGCGCAACTCCGAGGGCCAGCGCTTCATGTTCAACTACGTCCCCGAGATGTTCCGCGCCGAGACCGCCGAGACCGAAGAAGAGGGCGACAAGTGGTACGACGACCACAGCGCCGGTCGCCGACCACCCGAACTTCTGCCCCGCGACGAAGTCGCGCGCGCGATCGATAGCGAGGTGAAGGCCGGTCGCGGCACGCCTCACGGCGGCGTCTTCCTCGACATCGCCTCACGACGAACCCCCGAGTTCATCCGGCGCCGACTGCCGTCGATGTACCACCAGTTCATGGAATTGGCCGGCGTCGACATCACGAAAAAGGCAATGGAGATCGGCCCGACCTGCCACTACATCATGGGCGGCGTCCAGGTCATCGCCGACACCGAGGCGACCGCGGTGCCCGGGTTGTTCTGTGCCGGTGAAGCGGCCGGCGGCATGCACGGCGCGAACCGACTCGGCGGCAACTCCCTGAGTGACCTCGTGGTCTTCGGTCGTCGTGCCGGCGATGGGAGCGGCGGACTACATCGAGGCCGGGGACGTCGAGACGACCTTCAACATGGACGAGGCCGAGGCCGCGGTGAAAGAGGCACTCGCGCCCTTCGATCGCGCCGACGGCGAGAACCCGTACACGATCCAGCACGACCTCCAGGACATGATGCAGGCACTGGTCGGCATCATCCGCACCGGTCCGGAGTTGGAAGAGGCGATGGAAAAGCTCGACGTTTTCACCGAACGCGTCAAGAACATCTCGGTCAAGGGGCGCCGCGGGCCTATAACCCCGGCTGGAACCTGGACGACCGACCTGCCGGCGATGCTGACGGTCTGTCGTTCCACAGCGCTCGCGGCGAACCTGCGCAAGGAGTCGCGCGGCGGCCACACGCGAGAGGACTACCCGAACCCCGACCCGGAGTTCGCGAAGTTCAACTTCGCGCTCTCGAGCGAGGGTGGCAATTGGGACAGTCCCATCACGGCGGTCGAGTCCCCGCTCCTGCCGATGCCCGATGAGCTGAAGGCACTACTGGAGGAGGCGCACTGATGGCCGACGTGACGATGCGAATCTGGCGCGGCGACTCGACCGGCGGCGACTTCGAGAACTACACGCTCTCCCAGAACGAAGGCGAAGTCGTCCTCGACGTCATCCACCGCATCCAGGCGACCGAGGCGCCGGACCTGCGCGTGCGCTGGAACTGCAAGGCCGGCAAGTGTGGCTCGTGCTCGGCCGAGATCAACGGCAAGCCGCGCCTCATGTGTATGACGCGCATGGACCAGTTGCCCGAGGGTCCGGTGACCGTGACACCGATGAAGACCTTCCCGATCATCCGGGACCTCGTGACCGACGTCTCGTTCAACTTCGAGATGGCCAAGCGCGTGCCGGCGCTGCTCCCGCCGCCGATGCCCGAGGGCGGCTACCGGATGTTCCAGCAAGACGTCGAGCGCGGCCAGGAGTTCCGCAAGTGCATCGAGTGCTTCATGTGCCAAGACGTCTGTCACGTCATCCGCGATCACGAAGAGAACAAAGTCAACTACGCCGGCCCTCGCTTCTTCATCCGCGTCGCCGAACTCGAGATGCACCCGCTCGACACGAACGACCGTCGTGAGTTCCTCAAAGAGGACATGGGACTCGGCTACTGCAACATCACCAAGTGCTGCACTGAGGTCTGCCCCGAGCACATCCACATCACCGACAACGCGATCATCCCGTTGAAGGAACGAGTCGTCGACGCGGAGTACGACCCCATCGCGTGGATCGGCCGCAAGATTCGTCGCAAGCCGAAGAAGACGGCTGGCGAAGCGGCCGTGCAGCCCGCGCCGTAGGACGTGGCGGACTTCCTCTCGACTGAGTGGTTCCAAAGTCTCAACGACTCACTCGAACACGCCGATTCCGTGCCGTTCGAGAGCGGTGCCGCGACGGTGCGTGTCGTCATCGAGTTCCCCGACGCGCCGAGCAACGACCCCATGCGATTACGTTCTCGATTAGCACCGACGGTGCGCGTGTCGAGGCCGGGCGATCACTTAGCCGCCGACGCCATCGTGCAGATCGCCTACGCCGACGCGTCGGCACTGACGAATGGCGACGTCGACAGTGCGTCGGCGTTGCGTGATGGTCGTGTCAAGGTGCGCGGTGACGTGAACGCCATCGTGCCGCTGCGAGCGGCTCCAACGAGCACCGAACGCCAACTAGGTTCACTCGATGGACCTGCCGCTGCACCAAGACGATTTCGCCGAACCGGGCGTCCTCGAGGCGCACATGCTGCACCGACACGGCGCCGAGATCCCACCGGTCGCGGCGTTGTGCTTCTTCAACGAACTCCTTGATCAACTGGCTGCTGAGGGCGTGCTCCAGACGAAGTACGTCTTGCGCAGTGAGATCGGTTCCAATCCGGTCTATGAGTTCCTCACCGACGAGGGGCCGGTATCGGTGATGCACCCCGGCGTCGGCGCACCGTTGGCGGCGGGCTTCGTCGAGGAGATCGCGTCACTCGGCGTCACGACGCTCGTCGCCTGTGGCGGCGCCGGTGCGCTGGTCGATGAGTTGGACCTCGGACACGTGATGGTCGTGGCGTCAGCGCTACGCGACGAGGGCACGAGTTTCCACTACGCGCCGCCGAGTCGGATCATCGACGCCGATCCCCTCGGCGTGCGCGTGCTGGGCGACGTACTCAACGAACACCATGTCGAATACTTTGTCGGACGGACGTGGACCACCGACGCCTTCTTTCGCGAGACGCGTTCACGGGTCAATCGACGGATCGACGAGCACTGCTCCGTCGTCGACATGGAATCGTCGGCGTTCATCGCCGTGGCGAAGTACCGCGGACTGCGTTTCGCCCAACTCCTCTACGCCGGTGACTCCCTGGCGGGCGAAGAGTGGGACAGTCGGTCATGGTCGGGCGCGCGAAGTACCCGCGAGGCAGCTCTTTCGTGTCAGCGCACTCGCCGCACGGCGATTGCACGTCGCGACGGCGCCGTAATCGTTCGCATCAGTCCAGGCGACGTCAGTGCCAGAAGTCGCTGCGCTGTTCGCCGAGCGTTCTGCCCTGGGCGTAACCGGCTCGCGCAGCGGGTGGTCGGGCGGAGAGATTCATCATGTCGTCACCGAACGCGTCACGCGAGTCCGCATCGGGAAAGATCGTCTCGACGATGCTGCCGCCGGCGCGTAGTTCGTCGACCTGCGTCGCGAGTTGCATGCCCCACTCCGTTGGATGGCGTGAACGGCCACCGAACGGTGACAGCACCATTACTCGCCCGTAACCGGCGGCGAGGTCGGCGTTCTCATTGCGTCGGTAACCGCCGTCGATGTAGCGGCTGTCACCGATTCTGTACGGAGCGACACCGAAGCCATTGGCACAACTTGCGGCGACGGCGTCCGCCAGGTCGACGTCGCTGTCGCGGTCGAACACCACCGGCTCACCGCTGAAGGCGTCAACCGCGACAATGCGCAACCGTTGTTGGGGCCACATCCTGATTCGGGAGCCGGGCGGCGCAACGGTGGCCCGCCACTGTTGCTGCCCGGAGTCGTCAGATGAACGATCGAGTTCGAGGCGCCGCCGCACCGAGTCTCCGGCGCATGTCGGCCGGATCTTTAGCGGAAGCGATGATCGCGTTCGTCCTCTCGAAGCGATCGGCGACCGGGACGTTCATCGCGCGTCCACGGTCGGCGCCGACTGGACCAGTCCGGGGCGGGTCGGGGTATCAAGGACGCTGGCCAACAGTTCAGTCGGCGAGGTGCCGCTGGCTTCATCCTGCGCCGCGGCCGTCGATCCAGCCGAGGTCCCGATGATCACATCGGCCTCCGTGACGTCCACGCCGGCGTCGAACAGGCCGGCGATAACGCCGATCTCCCACGCGTTGCCCGCCGATCCGCCGCCGTGGAGGACCAGCGCTCGCTCGTCCGACTCAGCCAACGGAAAGTACTTCGATCACCGAGTTCATCCCGGTATTGGCGATCCATATGTGGCCGTTCGCGTACGTCAGGGCATTCGGAGCATCGAGTCCGTACCCGGCACCGGACATCGCCACGACGAGCGCGCCGGTTGACGCGTCGAACTCCGAGACGGCGGTCGGATTCTGGGCGACGCCGAGACTCGACACCCAGACGTCGTGACCGTTCGAGACGATCGCCGTCATGACGTTGAGATCGAAGTTCTTGCCCTTGACGAAGCGGACGAAGGCACCGGTCTTCGCGTTGAGTTCACTCAGCGAGTCGGTGCGGTCGTTGCCGACCCAGACGTGGGTTCCGTCTGACGCGATGGGCACGGGACCGTCGAATCGGTAGGGACTACCCTTCAGGACCTTCACCAGCGATCCCGATCCGACATTCACTTCGGCGACCGCGTTCTTGAAGGAGTCGACGATCCAAAGGTGTTTGGCGTCCGACGTCAGTGTGTTGGCCTGCTTCAGACCGAGCCCCGAGACCTTGACGGATTTGATGAAGTTTCCCGAGGCGGCGTTGAGTTCCGCCAACGTCGTGCCGCGAAGATTCGAGACCCAGACGTCAGTGCCGTTGGAGGTGAGGCGCGCCGTGCCGTGGAATTTGTACGACGAACCCTTGATGATTCGTACGAGCGCGCCCGTCGTGGCGTTGAGTTCGGTGACTCGAGTTCCCGCCGGCGTTGACCACCCAGAGGTCCGTGCCGTCGTCACTCAGCTGATTGGGACCCTTGAAGCCGAACTTCGCGTTCTTCAACTTCACCGTCTTGCCGGTCTTGGCGTGGATCTCGGTGACGGAATTACCGGCGCTGTTGGCGACCCAGACCACCTTGCCGTTGGACGCCATTGCGGTGTCGGCGTCGAGGCCAGTGGAGTTGCCCTTGAACACTGCGGTCGCGATGCCCGTCGCGGCACCGGCGCTCACGACGCTCGTCAGACCGCTCAAGACGAGCACCAAGGTGATCACCGCGCGCGTTGAAAACTTCATCGGACTCTCTTTCGGAGTGTGGGATTACGCGATTCGTTCCGCGTGTCGCCGACCAACATCATGGAGTCGGCGCCCAACAATCGTAGGGCACGAGGTGTCGCCAAAGTCATCGCAACGTACGTGATCAGATGACGTTTTGGTATCAGTGAGCCGCGACGCCGCCGAGATTAGCCTTTGCCCATGACGAGAAGCGGTGGCTGATGCACGGTTTCGACTCCTTCCTCCACCACCTCTTCGGCTGGACCGGGACCTTTAACGAACCGGGCAGCTGGTATGGATTCTGGTCGGGCTTCGCCGGTGGCTTCGGCATCTTGACGATCGTCATCATCGGCTATCGCAAGATCAACTGCCACACCAAGGGCTGCTGGCGCATTGGCCATCACGATCTGACTGTCAAACACTCGCCGGATGATCCCGGGACGACGTATCGCGTCTGTCGGCACTGCCATCCCGAGATCCAGGGCAAGCGATTCTCGAAAGATGAGATGCACAAGATGCATCGCGACCACGTTGAAGGGAGTTCACAATGACCTGGTGGGATCGATGGGTGTGGCCGGCCGGCGGATCGGGCGGTATCCCGGGCGACATCGTCGCCACATTGATTTGGGTAATTCTCGCGGCCATCATCACGGTCCTGGCGTGGCCGCCGCTTCGTCGACTCCTGTGGAAGGTTCTCGGCCGCACGCCCTCCACGCGAAGCTCGACCACATCATCCTGGAACACCCGAGCATCGCGAACGAGATCCCTGGCCTCGAGGCCCAGTTCCAACCGAAGCGACAGACGTCGCCCGACGGGTCCCCCGCGCCCCCGCCGACACCGCCTCCCGCGCCCAACCCGCCGAACTGAGTCGTACAGCTCCTGAGGTGACAGTCGAAGACCGTGCAACCGATACCGCTCGTGTCGACACTGGGATCTCAGCCACCTGGGGTGTAATGAAAACCACGAGCGCAACTCATCGTCGCGACATTCAAGGGGCCGACCTGCCACCACGGACCACTCAGATGGACGTTGCACGAATCCGACGGCGGGGTACCCCTGGAGATACACGAGGCCCGATTCATTCGCATCCTCGCTGGTCAAGAAGAGCACTATCACGCGACCGCCAGAGCCCTTGCTGACCACATTCTCGATCTTTCCCACACCGGGCACTCGCGAAGCGGTCCCGTGGGTAGGAGAGGTCCAGCGTGTTGGCTCTGCGCCATCGCCAACTTTACGTCGGACGTCCATATCACGTCTGTTCGTCCCACGGAGAACGTGTGTGCCGGACGGTTGTAGAGGATCCATCCCGTTGCGACGATGACAACACAAATGACAACGACGGCGGTAACTCGCATCCGAGCGCGACGGCTTCGCGGTCCACTTTCGATATAGACCGGTGAGTTGAGATCTGTCCAATGGAACTGGTCATCGCCTCAACGGTAACCCCACCGAGTCGACTAGATCTGACCCGTGCAGTAATCGTGCTTCAGAAGGAACGAGTGCAGGTACGGCACGAATGAATGGTGGGTCATCGTGGCTTGGTAGTACAGGGCATTGCTGAGTTTTCCCTCGCGCGAAAGTTGTTCGACCTTCGACCACGCACTGGCACCGTGGCCGAGTGCACACTCATCGGCAACCCACGGCGCAACGAAACCAAAGGGGTACGGGATGACTCCAGCGTCCGCATCGCCTTCGGCCTTGACCGACCCTTGGACGTACTTCCACATCTCGGCCGCGTTGGCCTCGACCTGTGTCGGATGCTGGAGCGTGACGTCAGTCAGCCCTGCGAAACCACGGAGTCGAGCACGACCGGATCGACGCCACAGGCGTAACAGCCAAAGACGTAGTCGAACGCGTCGTCACCGGTCTGGAGCAGAACCCGGTGACCGACGACCTTCGGGATGAAGCCCTCGTTGGTATCGAAGGCGTGCGGATTCTCGAAATCGATCGGACTCATGTCGACGACCTTGACGTATCGATTCTCCGCGTGATTGAAGAGATAGATGACCGGCGTCTCACAGCAGTGCGCGCCACCGGTGAAGCCTTCGATCATCACGCCGGGGTCGACCTCGGGCTGGAACGCGATGACGCACATCTCATTGATTTGAGATTTGTATGGGCTGTCGGGCTTGGCCAGTGTCCACGTCGTGCTGCCGTCGGTGACCGTGAGCGTGCCGTCGAACGGCGTGCCGCTGGTGAGTCCCTTCGTCACGCGCGCCGACGCTGGCATGGTCGCGCGATACGTGGCCGTGAAGCTGCCGTAGGACGTCGACATCGACCCGACTCCCCCGGCTTGAGTTGGGGGATCAGTGGGCCGGGCACGCACTGATAGCTCGCGGCGAGCGTCGGCGGACCCGACGAACCGGAGAACACCGTGACGCCAAAGACCACCGCCGCGACGACGACCATGACGGCGAGGGCGATCGTGAGTTGGTTCAGCGCCTTACGGCTCTTCGGCGACGTTCCTTCGGTGCTCACGACGACTCCCGTCATTCAGTTGCGACTGATAGTAGCGACGTCGACGCGGAGCGAAGTGTCGTTGAGTAGATCTGTCGAACGCGGTCACTTTGTTACGCATCACTTCAGAGCCGACGGACGCGATGACGATGTTGACTAGATCAACCCGAGGGTCGTGACCTCATCGCGCTCCGAGAGCAGTTCGTCGGTCGTGATCTTGATGCGGTCCCGGGCGAACTCGTCGGACTCAAAGCCCTCCTTCACCTTCCACGAACCGTGACCATCGGACACGACCGGGAATCCGAACGTGAGGCCCTCGGGCACGCCGTACTCACCGTGACTCGTGACCGCGACCGACGTGCAGTCGCCAGCGGGCGTCGCCGTGACGAGACTGGGCGACCGTGTCGACGGCGGCGTTGGCGGCTTACTGGCCGCCGAGCCCTGAGACCGCGCGCTCGATCACCGCGGCGCCTCGCTTCTGCACCGTCGTGATGAACTCGCCCTGGGAGCCAGTCGCCGATCGGTGATGACGTCGGTCTGCCTTCTTGGCCGGCGATCGTGGCGTTGGCGAAGTCCGGGAACATGTGTCGCCGAGTGATTGCCCCAGATGGCCACGTTCTTGACGTCGCGCACCGGCGCGCCGGCCTTCTTCGGCGAGTGCGTCATGGCCCGGTTCTGGTCGAGCGCGTCATCGCGAACCAGCGGTCACCGGGCACGTCGCGCGCGTTCGAACGAGCGATCAGACAGTTCGTGTTGCAGGGGTTGCCGACGACGAGGCCGCACGTCGCTCGCCGCGTTGGCCGTTCGATCGCCTCACCCTGGGGCTTGAAGATCCCGCGTTCACCTTCAGAGGTCGCCGCGCTCCATGCCGGCCTTGCGGCGCGGACACGAGGCCGACGAGGAGCGCCCAGTACGTGCCGTCGAAACGCCTCGTTGACGTCGACTCGTGGCTTCGATGCCGGTCGAGCAACGGGAAGGCGCAGTCGTCGAGTTCCATGACGACGCCCTCGAGCGACTTCATCGCT
>CAVXRB010000004.1:0-17892 GCA_963764095.1 uncultured Acidimicrobiaceae bacterium
GGTGACAAGGGTTCGCACGTCCTCACCGCCGACGCTGTCGCGGTGCGCGAAGTGCGCGGTGCCGAAGTCGAGTTCGCGGCCGATTTGCTGGGAGCGACGAGCGTGACCCGGCTGGCGCGACCCGACGGTGAGGTCGAGAACGACGTGGAACTTCGCGCCACGTTGGTGGGACTCATCCGCCAGCACCGGCCGGAGGTCGTCATCGGCCCCGATCCCACCGCGACGTTCTTCGCCGGGGTCTACGTGAACCACCGCGACCATCGCGAGACCGGGTGGGCTCTCTTGGACGCGGTCGCCCCGGCCGCCGCGATGCCGCTGTACTTCCCGGACCGCGGCGAGCCGCACCAGGTAGGGAGTCTGCTGCTCAGCGGGACCCACGAACCGGACGTCGTCGCGGACATCTCGGGCACGATCGACACCAAGGTGAAGGCGGTGTTGGCGCACAGCTCCCAGCTGGCCGGTGACGCCGACGCCATCCGCGAACTCGTCTACGGACGCGCCGAGCAGGCCGGTCGTCCAGTCGGCGCGCAGTTCGGTGAGGCCTTTCGCAGTGTTGAACTCTCCTTCTGAGGACCCCTCGGTCGACGACGCGCCGATCTTGCACATCGACCTCGACGCCTTCTTCGCGTCCGTCGAGGTGCTGGACGACCCGACCTTGGTGGGCAAACCGGTCGCCGTCGGCGGCGGCGGCGCGCGCGGCGTCATCGCGAGCGCGAGTTACGAGGCCCGTCGCTACGGCGTGCGCAGCGCCATGCCGAGCGTCATCGCTCGACGGCGCTGTCCCGATCTGATCATCCTGCCCGGGCGCTTCGACCGCTACGAGGCCTACTCGCGGCAGTTCCACGACATCGTGCGCGACTTGACGCCGGAGTTCGAGCCGCTCGGCCTCGACGAGGTCTTCGCCAATCTCTCGAGCCTGCGTCGCCTGCACGTGCGACCGATGTCGGCGGCGGCCGAACTGCGACGCCGGATCATGTCCGAGCTCGGTCTGCTCTGCGGTGTGGGACTCGGACGAAACAAGCTCTTCGCGAAACTCGCCTCCAAGGAGTCCAAACCGACGGTCGTCGACGGCACGCTCGTCGAGGGCGCTGGCGTGGTGTGGGTGAGCCCGGCACTCGAGGCGAAGTGGCTCGACGAACTCCCGGTTCGAGCGCTCTGGGGCGTCGGACCAGCGACCGCGGCGAAGTTGCAGAAACTCGGACTGCGGTGGGTACGCGACCTGGCCAAAGTCGACGAATCGACACTGGCCGCGCACGTCGGTGCCTCGATGGCCTCGACGCTCGTCGCCTACGCCCACGGCGAGGACAAGCGCGAGGTCACGACGGACCGCGTCCTCAAGTCGGTCGGCCACGACCAGACCTTCGCCAAATCGCTGAACGGCATCGGCGCGATCCTCGAGGCGGCCAAGACCCAGGCCGCGGTCGTCGCGCGGGCCCTTCGCGGACAGAACCGCGTGGCGCGAACGATTACGGTCATCGTTCGATTCGACGACCTCACGAGCGTCAGTCGTTCCCAGACGTTGTCCTTCGGTATCGACGACGAGGAGGCGATCCTCGCGATCGCCGAGGCCCTGTTGCAGTCGATCGACCTCGCCAACTCGGTGCGCCTCTTGGCGATCCACGCGTCATCGTTCCTCGAGCGCGACGACAACAACATGCAGCTCACCTTCGGACTCGATCCGACCTCGAGCGATCCGCGTGAACAGGCCGAGGCGATTTCGCGCGAACGTCAGGTCTCGAACGAGGCGCTGCGTGACGCCGTCGATGACGTTCGTGAGAAGTTCGGTCGAGCGGCCGTCGGTGCCGCGTCCGAACTCGGTGAACACGGCATCGAGATCGCCGCCCAGCGCGGGAGCAGCGCCTTCGGGCCCGAAGAGTTCCAGCACGGTCCCTAGGAGCTGTCTCCCCAAAGGGGGTGGCGCCGGTCTAGGGATAGACCGGCGCCACGAAGGGGAATACGTGTCTTCTTCGTCGCCGTGATGGCTTCCGGATGAGCCTTTCGGTCGACGTTGAGGACCGCACTCAGCCGAAACGGGCTCCAACCGAGTGCAACACCCTGCAATTGCTGGGTTATTTGGCCCAAACATCCGCTCGTGGCGTCGGTATCGAACTAGAAGTGGATAGGTATGGAAGACATCAGAGAGGTCAGTGACGCCCAGTTAGTCACGATGATCGCGCGCTACAACGAGGTAGCGCTCGCCGAGACGTACCGTCGCCACGGCGGTGCGGTGTTCGGTCTCGCCCGACGCGTCCTCAACGGTGCGGCCGAGGCCGAGGACGTCACCCAAGAGGTCTTCCTGCGCCTCTGGAACCAGCCGGAGCGCTTCGACGCCACGCGGGGGAACCTGCGCAGTTGGCTCCTCACCCAGAGCCACGCGCGCGCCGTCGAGACGATTCGGTCGCTCACGGCGCGTCGTCAGCGAGAGATCAACGACGCGCACAAGGCCGCGCGCGGCGCCTACGACATGCAACACGAAGCCTGGGACGTCGTGTTGGCCGAGGACGTCAAGAAGGCGCTCGACGGACTGCCGCCGGAGGAGCGTCGCGCCATCGAGCTCGCGTATTTCGAAGGCCATACCTACATTAAGGTGGCCGAGATTCTGAATGAACCAGAAGGCACCGTCAAGAGTCGAATCAGGAACGGGATGCGTCGCATGCGCGCCACCCTCGTGGAGTCCGGCATTGAAGGAGCGGATCGATGATGAGTCACGACGAAGCGAGCGAACTGTTAGCCGTCGCGGCGCTGGACGCCGTGGATGCCGAGACCTTGGCGGCCATTGAAGAGCACGCCGCGACATGTCCGCGCTGTCAGAGTGAGTTGGACGGTTACCGCGCCGTGGCGGCCGCTCTGGGTAACTCGGTCGAGGACCTGCCCGAGGGACTGTGGACGAACATCTCGAGCCAACTGTGGGAACGTAAAGGCGACGCGGCGGCGATGCCGCCACTCCTGATCGGTGACACGCCGGCCAACATCGTGGCGATCGGGACCGCCAAGTCGTCGAGACGAACGAGGTCAGTGCTGGGCGGCGTCGCCTTCGCCGCCGCGGCGTCCATCGTCGCCCTCGCACTCGGACTGAACAGCGCCCAGAATCACGTGACGAATCTTCAAGGCAAACTGGCGGACGCGAGTCTCACCGTCGTGCAAAAGGCGCTGAAGGCCCCGGGACATCAAATCGTGAACCTCACGAGTGCGTCGAATCAGCCGCTCGCCGAATTCGTCATGCTGCCCAATGGCACCGGCTACCTGGTGAACGCCGAGATGCCTGCGCTGACGCCGAACAACACGTATCAGCTCTGGGCCATCGTGAAAGGCTCGCCGGTGTCCATCGGCGTCATGGGTTCCTCACCCGGTCAGGTGACCTTCACGATGGCGTCGACTCCGGCACCAACGGAGTTGGCGGTCACCGTCCAACAGGCCGGAGGATCGTTGACGCCGGCGAAGAACTTCGTCGCTTCAGGTCCCGTCATCGCGTCATAGGTCTTGCCGACTGAACGTCGGCGACGCGGCACGTAATTGGACCGGACTACTCGTTCCCGTGATCGTGATCGTGATCGTGATCGTGTCGTGATCGTGGTCGTGGTCGTGATCGTGGTCGTGGCCCTCGTGCTCGTCCTTATCGGCGTGCTGATGCTCCGGCGCTGGTGCCGGTTCGCTCGCTGGCGGCATTGGTGTGCGCCGACGTCCAAGGAGCCACAGGAACGCGGAGCCGACCTTGCCGACCGGTGGATTGTGCTCAGACGGTCCCCGACTGGCGCCTGGGCCTGACATACCATCGCCACCACCACTCGTGAGTCCGGATACCGGATTGCCGCTCGAGTCGGGATACTTGGACACGCGGGCCATTCGGCGACGCGGCTTCCTCGGTTTGTCTCCGGCAGAGCCCATGGTCAAACCTCTTTCATTGGATGGATGTGCGGCGAAAGCCTCACGGTAGTCGATGGGGTGGGGTGTCGAGCTTGCCGATGCCCGAAGCCAGGACGACGGAGTTCGGTACCTTCAAGAGGCCGTCCTCGGTCTGGAGCGTCACGTAGGTGAGGCCGATGCCGAGTACCCACGCGTCGACGACGCCGATCGTCCCCGAACGCACGCGGATGTGCTCACCCACGTTGAAGGGTCGAGCGAAGAGCAAGACGAGTGAGGCGAAGATGTTGCCCAGGCTCTGTTGGGCCGCGATCCCGAGCACGACGCCGGCGAGTCCGAAGCCGATGATCAGGTGTGCGATCGAGACGCCGAGAAGTTCGAAGACGGCAATCAGTACGAGGAGGTAGCCCGCGCCCGTCGCGACGAGGCGAACGACGGCCGCGGCGACTTCGACGGAGCGTCGGGCCAGGAACCGTCCCATGCCGTCGGCGAGTCGTCCGACGGCGTAGATGCCGAAGATCAACAGTACCGGAACGCAGATCCAGGCGACGACGGGGTGGTGCTGCGATCCGTGACCACGATCGAACTCGGATTTCACGATGATCGCTGCGACGGCCACGGCGCCGGAGACGATTCCGGCCATCCAGACATGTGACAGCGTGGGTGGCGTTCCGCGAGGTCGCTTGCGTGCCATAGATAACAACCTTAACGAGGATGTTTCGGCGGAGAAATGCTTTCGCTGATTGCACCGCTTTGAGATCTACCGGTGGCTTTTTGATGAGTGCGCATTACTCTCACGCTCACATGATTTTCCCAGGCCAATCGAAGAAGGCTGTAAGAAACGGCTGCCTATCGTTTCTAGTGCAGATGAAGTTCCGAATGGGCGTGAAGAACGTTCACTGAACAAAGGAAAGAGACAATGGCTGTCTTTGGTTTGATTCTTCTCATTATCGGTTTCGTTTTGGCCATCAAGATTCTCTGGTCAATCGGAATCATCGTGCTGTTGGTTGGTCTCGTGCTCTGGGCACTGGGTGCAGCGGGCCACGCAGTCGGCGGACGTAGGCACTACTACTAATCCGCGCATTCTCCCTGATCCCCGGTCGGTGTCCCCTTATGCACCGACCGGGGATATTTTCTTAAGCGCCTGTTACAACTTGCGTCTAGTGTCCGAAGAGACGAACCACTACCGCTCACCCACGGGTGTGCGGTCTACGTTCGCCGAAAGAGGACAGCGTCGAGACTCGTAGCAAGGGCGAGACTCGAAGCTCGCAACAAAGATGGTCGCTGAAACGCCGTTCGTCCGAAATACGAGCGCACGACAGCGAGTAGGTGGAGAGAATGGTGCACCAAGCGTTTCGTTGATTGACACGTATTTCGTATTCGCCAGTTCGGTTGACTTAGTGACTTCGCGGTGATCGCCCCGGGCGGCACGACGAGCACAGGGCAGTGGTGCTGACGCGAGTGGAAATGACGTGACGGCGACGGAGACGCTTTGGTGGGGGAGAACCATTCAAATGCGGCGGTTCGTCCAGCGCGGGCGAAGGGCCGTCAGGGTGCCGGTTCGAGGTCCCGATGGGACGCCAGGCAGTCGCGTACAATCGCGCCAGTTTCGCGTAGCCGCATGTGTTGTTAGGGTGGCGCCAGAAATGTATTCCAATCCGACCATTGAGAGGACAGCGACCTAATGGCCAAATTCCTGAGCGACGTCAAGACACTGCGTGAGAACGCCCGCAAGAACCTTCGCAAGGGCTCGATCACCGACGCCTACGGGGCAGACCTGCCTCGCGTCATCGAGGTCCTGCAGCAGTCACTCGCGACCGAGTTGATCTGCGTCCTTCGCTACCAGCAGCACTCCTTCGCCGCGCACGGGCTCGACTCCGAGGCCGTGGCCGCCGAGTTCCTCCAGCACTCGCGCGAAGAGCAGTCTCACGCCGAGCTGATCGCGGCGCGCATCGGACAACTGGGCGGCGACCCCGATTTCAACCCCGACACCTTCAGCGGAAGGGCGCACTCGGAGTACAAGACGGCGGACAGCTTGACCGAGATGATCAAGGAGAACCTGATCGCCGAGCGCATCGCCATCAGTTCCTACAGCGAGATCATCGCCTGGCTCGGCGACGGCGACCCGACGACCCGGCGGATGCTCGAAGAGATCCTGGCGGTCGAAGAAGAGCACGCCAACGACATGGTGAACCTGCTCGACGACAAGAAGTAGTTCGTCGCCGCTCTACTGGGTGGCCGGTCGGGCGTTGGCCCCGAACTTGATGGGCCCATATTTCTTGCGGAACGCGACGTAGATGCCACCGCCCGCGAAGATGGGCAGCCAGTACGTGACCAGTCGATAGGCCAACGTCGCGATGATCGCGCTCGCGCTGCCGACGCCCGCTAAGACGAGCAGTCCACTGAGACTCGCTTCGACGATGCCAATGCCGCCCGGCGTGAGCGGCACGAGTGCGATGACCGCCGTCGCGGCGTAGGCCAAGAGCACCAGTGCGGGGTTCGGATTCGCGCCGGTCGCGCGCAGTGCGCAGAGCAGCGCAATGTAGTCGAAGCCGATCCGGCCGCCGATGAGCAGGATCGCCTCGCGCCACCGCCGTCCCAAGTTGGTCCGCACCAGGTTGCGCTCGGCGATGAGTCGAGCGGGCAGATCCTGCGTCTTGGTCTTGCGCTTGGGGACCGCGTTGAGCAGACGCTGCGTCGTGCGCGCCAGCCAGGTCAACAGACCGTTGGTCGTGAGCAGGACCGTCCCGAAGGCGACGATGAGCACGAAGCCGACGATCCCGAGGTACGCAGCGTGTTCGAGTCCGGCGCTCACCGGGAGACCGCCGATGATCGCGGGCAGAATGCACACCGGCAACAAGAACAGCCCCGCCAGTCCGATGATCGATGACGCCGCGAGTCCGCCGGCCGCCGAGTCGGCGTTGATGCCGCCGATGGCGAGCATCTGATACTGCACGCCGGCGCCCGCGACGTCGCCGGCGGGTAGGACGTTGGTGACGGCGTTGCCCACGAGCAACGCCGCGACGACGGTGAACCACTGCTTGGTGCGAAGGAGTAGTCGCAAGAGCGTCGAGGCACAGACGAAACTTGCGACTTCGGCGACCAGCATGATGGCGAGCCACGAGAAGCTGAGATGGAAGAGTTTCGGCCACGCCGAGAGCACCTTGACGAAGGCCGGCAGTGCCACGTAGAAGGCGAGACCGGTGACGAGGACCGCCGCGATTGTTTTTACCGGACTCGCCGATTTCTTGGTGGGGGCGTCTTCGGTGATTGGTCCAATCTACGGGTTGCGACGAGATCGCGATTCGACGACACACAAATGACCAGGACCGCCGAGGTAGCGTCGAACGCATGTCCGTAATCGAGGAGCCGAGCGTCGAAGGCGTGGCGACCGGTTCGGTAACGGGCGACCCGACCGCGCGTCAGGCCTTCCGACCGGACATCCAGGGCCTGCGCGCGATCGCCGTCATCTTGGTGATCCTCGCGCACGCGAGCGTGCCGGGCTTCGAGGGCGGCTACATCGGCGTCGACGTCTTCTTCGTCATCAGCGGCTTCGTCATCACGAGTCTGCTGTTGCGCCAGCCGAAGCGCCGCGTGCGCAACAACCTCGCCTACTTCTACGCCCGACGGATCCGGCGCATCGTCCCGGCGGCGACGTTGACGCTGGTGTCCACGACGCTCGCGTCGTACTTCTTGCTCGGCACGAACTTCGTGCCGCAGTTACTCGGTGACGTGCGATGGGCCTCACTCTTCTCCGCGAACTTTCGACTGATCCGCACGGGTAGTAACTACTTCATTCCCGGCATCGCGCCGTCACTCGTCACGCACTACTGGTCCCTCGCCGTCGAAGAGCAGTTCTATCTCTTCTTCCCACTCGTGGTCTTCTCCTTGACGTTGCTGACGCCACTGCGAAGTCGCGCTCTGTCACTCGGTCTGTTCTTGGTCGCGGCGATCGGCGCGTCGGCGTGGTACTCGTGGCACCTGACGCCGATCAGCCCGACCGTCGCGTACTACTCGCCGTTCACCCGGTTCTGGGAGATCGCCCTCGGGGCACTGGTCGCGCTGTTGCCGGGCGCCTGGGCGCGACGGACACCACACCTCAACGCACTGGTCGGATTCCTGGCGCTGGTGGCACTCGCGGCGGCCGTCTGGCGGCTCAACACGATGAGTGTTTACCCTGGTGTGCTGGCCTGGTGGCCCTGCGCCACGACGGCGATCCTGCTCTGGACCGGCCAGGCGAGCGTGAAGGGGGGACCGGCGACCTGGCTCTCGTGGCGGCCGCTGCGCTACATCGGGGACATCTCGTACTCGCTCTATCTCTGGCACTACGTCTGGCTGATGCTGCCGCTCCAGATGGTCCACCCGCCGACGTCACCGTGGGCGCGCGAGATCGAGATCGCCGGCGCGTTCCTCTGCGCCGTCATCTCGTATCACGTGCTCGAGAATCCGATTCGACATTCGAAGCGGCTAGACCGCGACGGCGTCGCGGTCGCGCTGATGCTGTTGGTCTGTGTCGCACTGTCGTGGGACGCGACGTTACTGGTCGGTCACCTCGCGCACGTCCACTGACTCACCGGTCGACGTACATCGCCGCTTCGGGCGTGATCTGCACGTGATAGACGTCACCGATCGAGCGCGTCACGAAGGTGGAGAAGACGTTCTCGCCCACGTAACTGAAATGGATGCCGTCGGCCTCTCGAAGGAGCGACGGGATGTTGTTCACTCGCTCCGCGTCGACGAACTGGCCCTTGGCGTTCGCGAAGAGGTCCCACGTCGGTAGGAACGTCATACCGGGCACGGTGGTCGCGACCTTGGCGAAGACCGAGTTGATGAGCACCATGCCCTGGCGATAGCCGTTGGGCTGCATGATCGGCATGCCGATCCACAACACGTAGGCGCCGGACTTCGTGGCGGCGCTCGCCATCTTGGTGACGATGCCGGTGTAGGCCGTCACCCACGGCGCCGAACCGAACGCCAACACGTTGCCACTCGCGTCGCGCAGGTTCTGCTCATCGTTTGCGCCGAAGGTGATGATGACGAGTTGCGGCTTGTACTGCGCGAGCAAGACCTTCTCCTTTACGGCCCAGTCGTAGAACCACGGCGTGAGGAGTCCGCTCGATGACTTGTCGGCCTGCACGAGTCGTATCGCGTGGTCGTGACCGAGTTGACGGGCCATTCCCCAGCCGAGGTCGTTGCCGAGCGAGTCGCCGATCTCGAGTACGGTGCAACGTCCGAGCGGGGTCACCGGCGCCACTGTCGTCGTGGTCGACGTGGCGTTCGTCGTCGTGGTGTCCTCGGACGTGCTCGGGATCGGCGCGCCCGTCGAGAATCGACACCCGGCGCCCGGCGGCTTGAAAGCCGCCATGTTCACGTAGGGCGGCGGCAGGTTCGTCACCGGTGGCGATGGCGGCGTCGTGGGCGTCGTGGTGGGGGAGACGGCGTTCGTCGTCGTCGGACCCGACGCGATAGTGGTGGGCGTCGTTCGCAGCGTCGTGGCGGGCGCTGTGGTTGGCGTCGCGCCAGGGGAGCGGTGCGTGTCCTTCAGCTGGAAACCGACGATCACGAGCGCCGTGACGCACAGTCCCAGTCCGACCCGTAGGGGCCAGCTGGGACCGGCACCCGCTCGAGTCGATTCACTTGGCATCTATTTCGAATGTAACAGCGGTTGTCGAAATTACAACAACAAACCGCGATGACGAATTGTGAAGTTCTTCTCTACGGGTTGACGGTGACGAGCGTACCGATCGGTGTGTAGGGGAAGACGGTCTCGGCACTCGCGAAGGGCATCTCGACACAGCCGAGGCTCTGCGGGAAGCCGTAGGAGTAGCGCGGGAACTCGTGCAGCGCGTCGCCGCCGTTGAAGTACGAGACCCATTGGATGTCCGGGTCGCTGTAGTGCGATCCGTCGGGGTTCGTGCCCGACATCGTGGTCGAGAGGAATCGCTCGTAGACCGGATAGGTGCCGGACGCCGTCGGCGCCGCCGAGATACCGGTGTTGACCGGCGTCGTGAACTTCACCTTGTTGCCGACGTAGAGCGTCAGGCTCTCGGGTGATCCCTGGAGGACGTTGACGTAGTCGTACGTGGTCGGGTCGACCTTTTTGGTCTGGACCGCGGTGATCAGGTCACTCCACGTGGCCGAGTCGGCGATCCCGGTGGTGGGCAGGTTATGGACACTCTGAAAGTTCATCACGGCACCGCGCAGGATGACCCCGGCGACGCCGACCCGCCACTGTGACTGCAGGTTCTGGGGCAGGTTCGGATACTTCCAGGCGAAGGTGCCGCTCGTCGGCTGTGACGGGTCACTTTGCGGCACGCTCGGCGTGAAGCTGACCGGCAGGTAGTCGAGCTCGGCCAGGAGCTGTTCTTCCCAGATCGTGCTGGAGGCGACCGACGCCGTTCGGGCGCGCACCGCGGTGAAGTGGCACGTCGCGGCACACGTCATGCGCGTCGGTAGGTCGATGGTGTAGGTGGCCGCCGGCATCAACGATCCGGTCACGACGGCTTGCACTTCGTTGTCACTGATTTGTTGCCACTTGGTGGCGATGAAGGGACGGGTTCGCAGTTCGGGGAGCCGCTTGACTTTCGCGGCGGTGCTGAAGTGCAGTCGCAAGAGCGGTAACTGGTTCGACAGCGACGTCGGCAGGTTGCTCGTGATGATGAAAGACCTGACGGGAGAGGTCGCCGACGCGTTCAACGTCGGGATCAACGTGGCTCCCAGAACCGTCACCGTGAGGGTGATTGCCGTGATGAATCGTCTGGTCACCGATACACAGTACTAGGGGAAATCCACGAACTATCGGCGCCTACGATGAAGATATATGAAGGAGGGGCCATGGTCCTCGCAAAGACAGTTGGCGTTCTGGTTCTCATCGGTCTGGCGCTCTGGGTCTTTTTCACCGTGGTCGGGATCCTGGCCGCGACCATCGGGACCATCCTCGAGTTCCTCATCGTTGCCGCGATCGTGGCCCTGGTGTACCACTACTTCAAGCACCAGAGCCAAAAGGCGAGCTGAACCGGAGCGGTAGGCTCTCTAGTTCTGGCGGCGTGGCCGAGTGGTTAGGCAGGGGCCTGCAAAGCCCCGTACTCCGGTTCGAATCCGGACGCCGCCTCGAGAAGGTCCCCTGAGCGGTCGGCGACGGGACGCCGAAGAGACGAAGTCCCGCGATAACCGCCTCGGACGAAGAATCCGGAACAGCCCGTCGTCGACGACAGTAGTCAGGCTGCGTCGCTCACGATTCTTACGATTCCTTTAATGATTGCCCCGTAAGTTTTGTGGACCCCCGACATACTCATGTGGGACGAGAACGTGCAACTGAAGTACAGAATTCTCCAGGTTGTTTGTTAACCTTGTGCGGCTTTCGTCCCGTGGTGACAACGCAGCAGTCAAAAAATCTTCGCTCATAGGCACGTACTTTCGTGCGGAAAAGAACAGATGAAACGGATCATTCGTGGTGCCCGCGCTCTGGTGCTGAGCGCTGCGATGGTCCTCTCGTGCGGGGCGGTCATCTCGCTCACCGCCCCGAACGCCGGCGCCGACACGACGGTATCGGCGTTCTATCTCGACATCGGAGGTTCGGCGTCGGTGGGCGTGCAGCCGACGGTTGGTTACCCCAAGGGACAGCGCACCGACGCCGGATACGCCGACGACCTGGTCGCGCTCGAGGCGACCAAGGACGTGACGCTCGACCTGCACGAGATCGGGTGTTCCGGTGAGACGACGGCCACCATGATCTACGGGGGCGACAAGTGTTACGCCTCGCCCGACACCCAGTTGAACGAAGCGCTCAGTTTTTTGCAGGCGCACCACGACGACGATGGGCTCGTGACCATCGACCTCGGATTCAATGACTTGCGTCCGTGTTTCCACCAGTGGACGACGGACACCAAGTGTGTCGATCGACAGTTGGGTACGGTTCGACAACAGCTGACCGCGATCATCGGACTCTTACAGGACGTGGCCGGACCGAACGTGAAGTTCATCGGTGTCGGGCACTACGACCCCTATCTGAGCGACTTACTGCACGGGCAGAAGGGTTGGAAGGTGGCGGCGAGAAGTCTGAGTGTCGTTCGCCAGCTCGATCAGGTGCTCGGTGTCGTGTATCGATCGTTCGGCATTCCGATGGCCAACGTGGGTCAGGCCTTCAAGATCAACGACACGCAACCGGTCAGCGTCGCCGGGATCGGCACCGTCCCCGAGAACGTCGCCGAAGTGTGCCAACTGACGTGGATGTGTCAGCCCGAGCCGTTGGGGCCGAACGTCCATCCGAATGACGTGGGCTATGAGACGATCGCCACGGCGATCGATCACGTCCTCACGCCGTGGTAGCTCTCGTCTCGCGCTGACGTCCCGTTACGATTGGCCACGTGAAATCAGACGATTTGGCGCCGCTCGTCCTCGTGCGACATGGCGAGAGCACCTGGAACGATCTTCGTCTGGTGCAGGGTCACAATGACGAAGCCCAGCTGACCGAACGCGGTCGCCGCCAAGCTGGTGACCTCGCCACTACGCTGCGACCCGACGACTTCGACCTGATCGTGTCGAGCGACCTGCGACGCGCCTTTCAGACCGCCGCGGTGTTGTCCGAGGTCCTCGGCCTGTCCGTCGTGGTCGACCCGTTACTGCGCGAACGCAACTTCGGCGTCGCCGAAGGCCGGTCACTGGCCGATCTCCCAGCGGACGAGTCGGGGATCGATCGGGGCGTGGTCTCGAACGATGACGTGAGCCCCGACGGGGGAGAGACCTTGCGGGCCCTACGCGAGCGCGCCGGTAAATTCCTCGAGATTCGTCAACGCAAGTGGCCCGGCGAACGTCTCTTGGTGGTCACTCACGGCGGCACGATGCGCGCCCTTCGCAGTTGCTACGAGGGGATTTCGTTCCAAGGCGCGAGGTGGGACCGCATCGACAACTGCTCGGTGATGACCCTGATGGCGCGCGACGCGACTGGTCTCGACAGTCACTGAGGTCCGAGCCGATCGACCTAACTGGCTTCGAGGTCGAGCGGTCCGTCGCCCGCATCGACGTCGAGGGACGTCTGAACGGACGTGGGACTCGGGAAGAACGAACTCCACGTCGTTTGGCTGCGTCCGGTCACCGCCCTCGCGAGTGGTGTTCGCGCGACGATCGCGCTGAACAAGAACCCCAGCGCGTAGACGATGATGACGGCGATTATCGGACCAAGGGGGAACGGCGGCGAGAAGTGGAAGTGGTGCCAGACTCGAAGCAGGAACGGGATCCAGAGCAACTGCGAAAGGTAAATGCCGTAGGAGTTGTCCGAGCCGGACTTCACGGCCGCGCGGGTGCGCAGCGTTCGCTTCGGGCTCACGAGGAAGACACCGAGCAGGTAGACGCACAAGATGGCCCCGACGGTATAGGGAATGACGGCGATCGCGAAGGGGTTGCCCCCGGGTCGCACTATCTCGTCATAGAACCCGTGGATGCGGAAGTTGTTGAGGACGATCGCCCCGCTCGCGAAGAGCACGGTCGCGACGATGATCAGTCGAGCGTGACCGACGACCCAGGCGTGGACGTCGTCGAGGTGCAGGGCCACGATGATGCCACCGACCAGATACAGCGGATACGAGAGAACGAGTCGCGTCTGCCAAAACCCGGGACGGATCGCGAAGAGAAGATGACGAGAGACGGCGATGGAGAACAGTATTTGCCACGCCAAGGCGAGCACGATTATCAGGACGTGGTGGGACTTCCATCGCTTGATGTACTTCAGCATCAGCGGGAACAGCACATAGAACTCCATGATGACGAGCAGATAGTAGAGGTGGTAGTAGCCCTGCCACGTCAGGCTGAACAGGTGATGCAGCGCGCCGACGCTGAACATGTACGAAGCGCGAAACGAGTAGAAGGGAAAGGTCTTCTCGGTGCCGAGTTCGATGTAGAAGAAGTAGATGAGCGTCCAGGTGAGATAGGGCACGCCGACGGACATGAAGCGTCGCGCCCAGTACTGCCGGGTGGCGACGTGATCGTGGTCTCGGTAACTGAAGGCCAACATGCACGCCGAAACGAAGAGGAATGCCTCTCGCGAGAAGTGGGTGAGGACGAGCCCATCGATCCGCAAGATTGCGGCGCCACCGGCCGCGAAGAAGATCAACGAGTGCGTCGATATGACCGCCGCCTGCTTGATCGGACGCATCGCGTCGATGTGGTCGAGGCGCTTTCGCGTCCCCTTCGCCGGTTCGGTGGCGTCGGTACTCACGCCCGCGCCCAATGGACTCGGATCACTTCAACTCACGTTCCAAAAGGATGGTCCCGGCGTCGACGGCCAGGTTCTTCTTTTGGATCTTTCCCGTGGCGTGGGTGGGGAAGGCTTCGACGACCACGACGCGTACCGGACGTCGAGCGCGCGCGAACGTCGCCGTCAACAGTTCGTCGAGCCCGCTCACGTGCTCGGCGAGGTTGACGTGGTCCCCGGCGACCGTTCGGGTGAACTGAACGTAGAGCACGGGCACGTGACCGAAAACGTCGTCGGCGACGCCCAGAACCGCCGCCGCCTCCACGTCGGCGAGGGCGAGCACCACGTCTTCGATCTCGCGCGGGAAGATCTTCTCGCCGCCGCGGTTGATGACGTCGTCACTTCGCCCGACGAGGAACAGGTAGCCGTCGTCATCGAGGTAGCCGAGGTCACCCGTCGAGAGCCACCCTTCGGGGTCAAAGCGGTCCTCATAGCCGCTGGCGTCGTACGCGGTGATCACGGAAGGGCCGCGAATCTCCACGTGACCGACGTTGGAGCCCGTGGCGTCGGGGGACGTCGCGTCCTCGAACGGCCGGACCCGAAGCTCCACTCCGACGGCCGGACCGACCGAGCCGACCTTGCGTGCACCGTCGAGCGGATTGACGCAGATCTGACTGGCGGCCTCGGTCATTCCGTAGGACTCGATCACGGTGACGCCCGTGTTCGACTCGAAGGAGGTCAACAGTGCCGGTGACAGGGGCGCCGACGCCGAACGCACGAAGCGCAGCGGGCCCGCTACGGCTTCGCCATCGCGCAGCGTGGCGATCCGCGAAATGATCGCCGGTACGGCATTGATCCAGGTCACCTTGAAGCGCTCGACGACCGACCAGAAGTCCGATCGATGAAACCGGTCATCGAGCACCAGTGAGGCGCCGGCGCGGAGCGTCGCCAGCAGGCCCACGACTTCAGCGTTGATGTGCCACAGGGGGAGTGGGTTGAATCCGCGCTCGTCGGGGGAGAGGCGGTTGTGTGTCGCGATGTGGTCCGCCGCGTGCATCAGCTGTTCTTCGCTGAGGGCGATGACCTTCGGCGTGCCGGTCGTACCCGACGAAGAGAGAACGACTCCGCCAAGGCGCCGTGGCGCGTCGGCCTCGTTCGCGGTGTCACCGGCAACGTTGGCGTCAGTGGCGTCGATCCATGGGACCGAGACCAACGGCGAGGCGACTCGGTCAGCGTGAATGGCGTCGAGGTGCAGATCGGCGATCCGGCGATTGAGCTGCTCGCCGGTAGTCGTCGGGTCGAGAGGCGCCGCCCACGAACCGTCGGCCAGTACGCCAAAGAAGGCGACGGCGAAGTCGATCGGATCGGCGATCATGAGACCGACGCGAGCGCCGCCCGCGACGTTCTTCGCACGAAGTACTGAACCAGATCGCGTGACGCGTTGCGCTAGTTGTGCGTACGTCATACGGCGTTCGCTTCGGGCATCGAGCAAGAAGAGTGACTCGCCGTCGTCGACGGCGCGCCGCTCTATGAGTGAGCGGATCGATTCACGCTCAGACGTCGATTCACACTCGCAAGACATGGCGTCGGATCAGTACATCATCCGCGGGTCGGCGTAATGCTTGAATTCGAGGAGGTTCGATGAGGGATCGCACAGGACGAACGTCTCATGCACCTCGACCTTGCCCTCGAATCTCGAGGAGCGCTTAGCGAAGATGAGGACGTCGCGCTGCATGCACAGTTCGTAGAACGCGTCGAAATCAGCGTGGTCGCGAAAGGTGACACCGAAGTGCCGCGGGTACATCTCCAACTCTTCGACCGGCGGGCGGACCTCCGGAGCGGGCGAAAGGTGGCAGACCAGTTGGTCGCCGAAAAAATCCAGCGTCACTCGATCGTCGTATCGGCGCGCCAGTTTGCAGCCCAACTGGCCGACGTAGAACGAGACCGTCTCGTCTAGGTCATAGACGGGGATGGCGAGATGAAAGACGTCGCGACTCTCCCTCATAAAGTGGCGCGATTCGCCGAGACACCGGGCGGTTCGAACTGCAGCAACGTCTCACTTCGGAGCCCGAGGCGAATCGTCTCGAGGCCGATGAGGTCGGCCGGCGCGATGTTGCCGAGGTTCACGTCGGTGCCGATTCGGCGAACGAAGTAACTCTGCAGATCCATCGACGGTGCCTCGAAGAGCAAGGCGTTGGAATCGATTCCGCTGGTGAGGATCTCTTCTAAGAGGCCGTAACGCAGTTCTCCGTTTGGACGACAGATTCCGCCGTGGCCGCTCTCGCGGGTCTCGAGGGTCACGAGGACGGCTCCCGCGTCGATGTCGTCACGGATGTACTTGATCCAGCGGTTGGGCGCCATGTTCTCAGAGCGCACGTTGTCCTTCGACCCGACTTCGGAGATGACTTGGAATTCGACGCTCAGCGCCGCTACGTACTCCGATTTACGAGCGTCCTCCAGGTCGATGGTGCCGTTGGACACCTCGACGTACTGACACTCGTAGTCGCGCAACAGTTCGAAGTACTGACGGAAACGATCCTGGATGACGTACTTCTCGAAGAGGGTGCCGCCGAAGTAGAAGTCGACGTTCGCGTTGCGCAGGAACGCGATCTTCTTCTCGACGTTGGGGGTGACGACGGACGTTCCCCACCCGAACTTCACGAAGTCCAGATGTTCGGCGCCGCTGTCGATGAGGTCACAGAAGTAGTTCAGCGGGACGCCATTGTCGATGGCCATGGTGAATCCACTACGCCGGGGTTTTACGGAGCGCTCTGGAAGTTGCAAGTGAGTGAAACCCATCTCATCCAATCGTCTAGAGCGGGCGGGGACTAGGCCAGCGGTTCTTCCAACAAAGTACGAATTGTACTTGTGAAACCTTTAAGAAGTTCTTGAGAAGATCCTGTGACTTGTAATCCTAGAGGTCGTTGCGACAGATACGACCGCTCTGGCTACGTGGATTCGGACCAGACGAACGACCCCGTGGAGGCGAGCGATCGCCTCGAACTCACCAACCCGACGGAAGCTTCTCTTCGATCTCCGCGGCGATCACCGCGTAGCCCGCGTTGTTCGGGTGGTCGTCGGGTCCCCACGGAGGAGGGGTGCACATCCAGGTGTACTTGCACTCGTCGGCGACGTTCTCGGGCATCGTTCCGAGCTTCCCGAAGGTCGTTGCATCGGTGTTCGCGAGTTGCAGCGCACCGGCGACATTGGCGGTGGGGATTCCCGCGGCACTGTACGCCGCGCGCAGTGCGTTGTCGAGCTGGTTCATGACGGTGAGGGTGGTGGTGGCGTCAACGAACTCCGACGCGCCGAGCAGGTAGTGCTGCAAGAAGGGATCCCCGTAGTCGAGACCGATGAAGTGCACGTTGGGTCCGGCCCGTGCCTTCAGGTCCGCCAAGATCTTCGGCATGTTCTTCCGGACTTCGGCGAGGCCGTCGGTGGCGCACGGTTCGACGACCTGGGTGGGCAGCAGGCAGGCCCGCACGTCATTGAATCCCAGGTCAATCGTGACCAGTGCGTCCGCGTCGCCGATCTTTTCGAGGTACTTTTCCGCCGCGAACAGCTGGCGACCAGGAGGTTTGTAGCAGTGGTCCGAGGTGAGGAGCATCGTCTGGGTGGTCTCGCCCGGGCAACCGACCTGGCGCAAGAAGAGGTTGATGCCGCGTTTGGCCAGATAGCTCTCAATGTCATTCGCGTAGCCGGTGCTCGTGCGATGTCCGTTGTGCGCCGGGATGCCCGTGGGTTGAAAACCCAGTGAGGTCGAAGCACCGATGTCCAGATAGAAACCGGTTGACGGTTTCGCCGCGTTGGCGGCATTCGCCGATGCGTTCCAGTGATGCGCA
>CAVXRB010000005.1:0-129793 GCA_963764095.1 uncultured Acidimicrobiaceae bacterium
TACCAATCGCCGTGGTGGTGCCTGGCGAGCTGGGTCGTCGCGACGGCGGTCTTCATCGGCGTCACGACGTTGCTGGGTGGCCTCACGCAACTCGACGCATTGCTCTCGACCTACTCGTCGTGGTCAATCGCTCACGGCAACGTGGCGTGCGCGTATCCACCGGGAGTTCGGTCTATTTCCCACTGGCGGCACCGCTGTATCCCGTGATCGCCGGCGGTCTCGCTGGCGCTCTTTCGCGTCGGTCACGGTGTACCCTTTCCCAACCAGGCCGCTCTCGGGCATAGCTGCCTGAACTGGTTGGCGCCCATGACGCGGTGGTCGAACCAGACCCACGCGCTCACGGCGACGTTGAGATTTGGCTACCTCGGATGGTTCGTGCTGGCGGCCGGCATCGTCGCCGTCATGCGATCGAGTGGGCGCGGACGAAACGGTTGGGAACCAGCGGTCCTGATCGCCGTGGCGTGCACGCCTCCCGTATTCATGTGTCTGCAGAACCTCTTCCATCCCCAGGACCTCCTCGCGATGGGCCTGATCCTGCTCGCCGTTTCGTGCGCGCAACGCAATGCCTGGGTGTGGGCGGGGGTGCTGATGGGTCTCGCCTTCGCCAGTCAGCAGTTCGCGCTCCTGGCCGCCGCCCTCCTCTTTGTCGTCGTCCCCGCGAAGCGGCGACTCGTCTTCTCATTGTCAGCCGTCGCCACCTTCGCGGTGCTCGTCGTTCCATTGATGGCGCTTTCGTCGGGACGCGCGCTTCGAGTCGCGCTCACGGGATCCGGAGAGAGTGGATCCCTGGTCACTTCAATCCCGTCGGAACTGCACCTCACGAGCTACGAGCGCAAATGACGTACTGCGAGCGCTGCCGGTGGTTGCCGTGGCGGTCTTGGCGCTGTGGGCCCGTCGGCGGCTGTCGAACGCCGTCATGGAGCCGGCGGTACTCCTTTCGCTGCTCGCGACGTCGATGGCGCTTCGACTCGTGTTCGAAGGTGGACTGTACGGGTACTACTTCATGGCGAGCGCGGTCGCAATCGTCCTGCTCGACTTCGTTCGGCGTAACGTTCCGAATCGAGGTCATCTTGTGGCTGGCGTTGGTGGCGCTCGTGTTCTCGCCACTTCCGTGGGGGCACGATCGCCTGACGTACGGCGTCGACATGTGGGTGTGGCAGTTGGTACTCGTGCCGCCCACGGTCGCGCTCGCAATCTCGCCACTGGTCGGTCGGATCAAGCGTCAGCGCGCGAGTGCGCCGGTCGCCGCGAACGCCCCGTCGTGAAACATTGGCTTGGCGACGAAACGGTCCGTTCGTTCGTTGATGTCACCGTCGACCCGTAGGGTAAGGAGATGGCTAAGTCCTCCGGATTCTCGAGCGGTGGCGAGTTGCAACGCATCATTGATGCCGCGCGTTCGCCCGAATGGAGCATCGGGGAGGGCCGCGCCGGACAGGTCATGGCGACGCGGGACTCCGGTTCGATCGGCATGCCCTGGGTGATCACCGCTGAGCGAGCGGGTCGAGGCATGAAGGTCTCGCTCTATCGACCTGGCGATGACGTACGCGTCGAAGGCGACGTCATCGGGGAACTGTCGGGCAATCCTCGTGAAATGGGTCGACAGTTCCGCTACGTACCTAGAGGACACGCCGCTCGACTCGAGTCAGCCGAGAGTTGACTCTCGCGTTGAGAGAGCGTCACTGGAGAAACCCTAAAGTTCGGATGGGTCAGGGGTAATGTCGTATCGCGATGGTGTCGTCACGGACCGCGATACGAGCAGATTCAGAAGCCGTGGAGAGACGGACTGATGTCGCAGGTGGGCACGGGAATGCGCTCCCTTCGCCTGACGCAGTTCCAGGCCATCGCGTTGCTCATCTTCTGTCTGAGCCTCGGGATGTCGCTCTGGCAGTTGAGCGTCCCCGAATTCCTCTCGTCCTACGATTCCGGCGTGTACTTGGCCGCCACCATTCACCTCGTCTCGGGCGTTCTCCCGTAAAGGACTTCACGTTCGTGCAACCACCGGGCATCCTCTTGCTCATGAGCCCCGTCGCGGTATTCAGCCGCGTCTTCGGGACTCACGATGGCTTCATCCTGGCGCGGGTCGTGAGCTCATCGTGACGGCCTTGAACGCCGGTCTCCTCGCGTGGCTCGTTCGCCATCGTGGACGTCTCGCGATGGTCGCTCGCGGGCGGAGGGCTGGCCTTCTTTCCCGGTCTCATTCTTCGTGAGTTCGAGCTTGACCCTCGAGCCGTACTGCATACTTTTCGTCTTGCTGGGCGCTCTCGTCGTCCTCGACCGCGACACGACGGGAGAGCTGGTCAGTACGCGGCGTTTCGTCGTCGCGGGCCTGCTCTTTGGTTTTGCCGTACTCATCAAACTGTGGGCGATTTTTCCGCTCGTCGCGCTCGCCTGTGCCTCGTTCCGAGATATCGACGACGCGTGGCGAGTGCTCGTAGCCGCGGCCGCGAGTTGTTTCGTTGTCGCTGGCGATGCCGTTTTTCCTGGCGGCGCCGCACCACTTCTATCTCCGAGGTGTTCGGTGAGCAACTGTTCCGTCAGGCGTCGCCGATACAGGGCGCAGGCATTGGCTACCGAGTTACTGGTCATGACGGGATTCGGTCCGACGACGATCGCGCCGTCGTACGCGAGTTGCCGAGGTCGCGTTCGCGATCTTCGTCGTCCTGGTTGCCGCTGTCATTTGCCCTTCGCGCACCGCGAGAGTGTCTCGACGGATTCTTCATTCTCGCCGCGACTCTTCACCGGCGGTGCGCTCCTGTATTCGGCGGAGTTCTTTCCCTACTACGGCTACTTCTTCGCGCCGTTCCTATTGGGCGTCGTGGGTCTCACGGCGGCGCGATCTCGTCGCGCCACTGCGCGCGACGATGGGCGCAATGTCGAT
Source organism: uncultured Acidimicrobiaceae bacterium (assembly GCA_963764095.1). Lineage (GTDB taxonomy): Bacteria > Actinomycetota > Acidimicrobiia > Acidimicrobiales > RAAP-2 > RAAP-2. Next base: position 2,879 of record CAVXRB010000005.1, read on the forward strand.
GACGAAGGCCTTTCGGAGGACTCTTCGCTGGGCGAGCGAAGCGGGTGGCGCGTTGATCATTTTCGCCCTGGTCCTGTACGTCACTTCGTTCTATTCGACCTACGCCTTTGGACTGGGACTGAACGGTCCCGAGTTCGCCGCGATCACGAATCGTATCCCCGCCGGCTCGTGCGTGGTCTACTCAGAGGTCTCCTACGGCATCGAGGCCAACCGCTGGACCTCGAGTGACCCGAAGTGCCCCACACTGGTCGATCCCCTGGGAATGTGGATGGCGTGGGGTTACCAGACGAGGCCCGCTTCACCGTGCGTTCGCTCGGCATGGCAGTCGTACTTCGAAAGCGCGCAGCTTCGTCGTGCTGAGCAACCCCAGTGACGCACTCATTGGATGGGACCGCAATTGGCGACGTGGTTCTCCGAACATTTCCACTTGACATACCACCACGACTATGTCTACATCTATCGAGCCGATGCCACATCGTAAGGAGTCGCGCCTCGTCAAGTGGTTGACTCGTCCACTCTCCTTCACGTGGTGCCTCGTCGGTTGGATGTGCGTCGTCGCCCTCATGATCGTGATCGCGACGATCTGGGGAGGACCGTCGGCGGCAGATGCACCGGCCCCAGATAACACGACGTGGCTCATCGCCCACGGCGACTTCGCTTGTGCGTATCCGCCGGCGGCGTCGGTGGTGCTACCAAACGACGGCGCCCCTCTACCCACTGGTCGCTGGAGCACTGGCGGCCACGGCACGCGTCGGACACAGTCTCGCGTTCCCGTCGTCGGCGCAGTTGGGCAGTCGTGCTCAACGGCAGTCGAGGCGCTCTATCAGTGGTCGTTTCACTCGGGGCACTGGCGCCAACGCTTCGTCTCGGTTACCTAGGTTGGCTGGTATTGCTTGCCGGCGTCGTGTCAATCGTGAAGGCACTCGCCATGAGAGGCACGCGCCTAGAAATTGCGGCGATAGCGCTAGTCGCCTGTCTGCCGACGGTGTACATGCCTCTCTTGCAGTACTTCCATCCCGAGGATCTCCTGGCAACCGGGCTGGCGTTGGCGGGCGTCGCGTTAGTGCTCCGTGACCGGTGGTTGGCGGCCGGAGCCGCGTTGGGTCTGGCCGTGCTCTCCCAACAGTTCACTCTGTTGATCCTCATTCCGATCCTCATAGTCGCTCCGCGAACGAAACTTCTCAAGATCCTCTGGGCACGGCCAGTTCGATTGCCGTTGTCGGCGTGCCGCTCCTCGCGATTACGTCGGGACGAGCGATCACGTCGATTCTCGTCGGTACCGGCGATGTCGGGAGGTTCGAACGTCTCGCTCTACGGGATTCCACTGCACAACTCGCTCGCGTGGCGTCGATTCGTCTCGTCCCTCTCGCTTTGTGCGCGTTCGTCGCGTGGTGGGCACTCGGTCGACTCGGCGAGCGGGTGCTCGAACCGCTCGCGTTGCTCTCGCTACTCTCGCTGTCACTCGCGTTGCGTCTGGCATTCGAGGCGAGTCTCTATGGCTACTACCTCATGTCCGTTTCGGTGTTGCTCCTTCTCGTCGAAATCGTCGCAGGGCGCATCAAGCTGCTGTACATCGTGTGGACGGCAATCGCCACGTGGGTCACCGTCGGCGGCGGCCTCGTCGATCACGGCACGTTCGCGGGTGTCGCTGTGCAGGTCTGGCAACTACTCATTGTCGCCGCCGCCGTCTATCTCGCGGCGCCTCAACTCCTCGCCACTGAGAGATTCGAATCTCCGATTGAGACGACGGCACATGTGGAATGATGATGTCGGAGGCGAATCCGGCGCGCGAATTAGGACTCAGCCGACAGTGCGACCTCTTCGCGGTCGTCCGAGTCGGCGCTGACGGTGCTCGTTGATCGCCGAGAGTAGCGGTGTGATCGTCAGCCACAAGAGCGTCGGCACGAGTAACACCTGCCAGAACCAAAACGGCTCGCCGCGACGAAGCAGTTCGTGATTCCACGGCCACTTGACGAGAATCAAGCCGTCGAGGACGGCTGCGGCAATGAAATACCAGCGCATCCGACGGCGCAGAGCGTCACTGACAATCAGAACCGCGACGATCGCGAAGAGGATCGTCGGCATCACCTCGTGTGCTTTGAGTGCCCACTCAACCGGGTTATTGACAAAGCCCGGGGCAGGGGATTGTAGGCCACCACGAGAACCGCATACCAGGTGATGGCGGCGCCTCGAATGCGGCCCCCGGCCACCTCGAGAAGCAACAGGAAGACGATCGCCGCTGCGTAGTAGTAGGCGAACAGCGTAACTTCGAACACGAGTCGAAGCGCGAGACAGGTTGCCAGAAACGAGAGTAACGGCACCGCCTCCATGACCCTCGTGCCGAGGCGACGTCGTGCCCACCACGCGAGTAGCACAGCGATGGCAACTGGCGAGACCCGGGTGATGATGACCAGAAGGGGTCCGTGCAGGTGGGACAGCCACGGGTCGGCCTCCGGCAGAGCCGACGTCTGGGTTGAGCCGATTAATCCGTAACGCAATGCCCGGCCTGATGTCAGAACAGTCAATGTCACCAGAATGATTGCTGATGCGGCGACACCGGCCACCACGGCGCGCAGGCGCCCCGCCTTGGGCATGAGAACGAACATCGGCACGGCGAGCAGGAGTACGAACTGATTCGTCTCGAAGGCCAGTGCCATCAAAACGCCGGTCCACGCCCAGCGACCTCGCTTCATGCACGCCACTGATCCCAGAGCGATTCCGATGGCGACGATGTCTTGAGGGTGGAAGTACTCCGTGAGGCACTGCGTCACGGGAGTGAGTATCGCGAGAACTAGGAGTGTCAATGGCTCCCAATTGGTCCGGCCTGCGCCCGATGGACCGAAGTAACGCGACCGCGCCGCACAGGACGAAGATCCAACTGAAATAACCGAGATGCACCGTTCCGAGGATCGCGTTCGAATGAGCGGACCAGCGGAACATCGCCGATATCGCCGTGGAGCAGTGCGGACCAAGTTGCGAGGTCGTCGGAAATCCGGCGAAGTTCACGACGCGTGGTGATCGCCAACACCACGCCGCTGAACAGCGGGTAAACCGGTGCGATCAGCGTGAATGGATTACCGACCGGGGAGACGTGTAGATGGCCAACGTTCACGTACGAACAGGCCAAATGGCCAGTGGCGAGGGACCAGGTCGAGTACACCGAGAGGGCCGCGTCGAATTCCGTCGGCCCGCCGAGGAGTGACGTGAAACCGATGAAGACCACGAACGCGCAGATCCAGCCGATAAGACAGCCCACGGCCGACAGCGGATGGTTGAGCCACTCCGTCACCGTGCGCCAGCGCGTCTTAGTGGAGCGTGAAGCCGTCATCGATCCACGCGATCGTCAGTGGGTCGAAGTCGGCCGTCGCTGCACGCTCTCAATGTCGGATCCTTCTTTTTGCAACTCACCCAAAAGTATCGTGACGGCGTTCAGTGACGCGACAATCGACCGACCCTTTCGCAACGAACCACGACGTATCTACGGCGAGTTGCCCGTCCCAGCAGTTATTGGGCAGGCAACTCGCAGTGCTTCTTCAATCGTTCGAGCGTCGTGCGGATCGACTCCTTCGTGAATTCGGCCCGAATGAACCCGTCGGCGTCATTCTGTTTTCGCACGAGTGCGTTACGGCGGTCGGTCCACGTTTCGGTGACTCGACAGCCTCCGGGCGCGGGCTCGATCGCGAAATCCCACCGAGCGATGTTGAACACCTTGAAGGTGACTTTGAACGCGAATCGACGCGGGGGGTCGTACGTGACGACCTTGGCGATCGTGTACCACGAGTCCTTGTCGCGGGCGTTCGTTCCTTTGAACTTGGCGCCGACTTTGGGTCCGGTCGCCCCGCCGATCCATTCGCCACCCGTGTTCTCGGGTGAGAGGCGGTCCATGTGAGGAAGGTCCGTGACGACCGCGAAGGCCGACGTCGGGCGAACATTCGATGTCGATGGAATCCGAGTAACTCATAACGACGAAGGCTACTCAACGACAGCCGAAGTTCTCAGCTCGGCGAGCGATCTACGAGGCTGACGCGCTCGCGAATGGAGATCGGCGAGCCGACCTCGACGGCCAGAGACTCGGAACTCGTTGCGGCTCATCTGGACCCACGGCGTGGAGCCGTCACTCAGAGCGACGGTCACCTGGACCTCGAAGCCGAGTTCCATCACGGACTGCACCGTGCCTTCGATCGCGCCCTCCGAAGGCGGCACGAGTTCCAGGTCGTGCGGTCGCACCGAGACGCCCTTGAACATCGTCGTCGGTCCGAGGAAGCCGTGGACGAACTCCGTGGCCGGGCGTTCGTACAGTTCGGTGGGTTCGCCGGCCTGCTCGATGCGCCCGTCGTGCATGATCAACAACTGGTCGGCCACTTCCATGGCCTCGTCCTGGTCGTGGGTCACGAGGATCGTCGTCACCTTGATCTGTCGGTGGAGTTCCTTCACCCACTGTCGCAGTTCGGTGCGCACCAGCGCGTCCAACGCGCCGAAAGGCTCGTCCAGCAGGAGCACGCGCGGCTCGATCGCCAGCGCGCGCGCCAGCGCCATGCGCTGGCGTTCGCCGCCGGAGAGCTGCGCGGGGTAGGACTTCGCCTTGCCGTCGAGTCGCACCAGTTCGATCAGTTCGGCCGACTTTCTTGTCGATGACGTCCTTGGGTTGCTTTCGCACGCGAAGTCCGAAGCCGATGTTGCGCGCCACGTTCATGTGGCGAAACGGCGCGTAGTGCTGGAAGCAGAAACCGATGTCGCGGTGGCGCGGGTCGACGTCGGTGACGTCGTCGCCTTCGATGATCGACGCGACCTTCGTCGGGACGCTCGAGGCCGGCGATGAGTTTGAGCAACGTCGACTTGCCGGAACCGGAAGGGCCAAGGACCGCGGTGAGCGAACTCTCGGGGATCTCGACGTTGACGTCGTCGACGACGGCGTCCTTGCCGTAACGCTTCGTGAGGTGGCTAAGCGAGATCGACATGCAATTTCCTCTCACGGGCGCGAAGGGTCGAAAGGATTATAGAGCAACGATCGAGATGGAGGCGAGCACTACGGCGCCGGCGAAGGCGCCGACGGTGTCGAAGTTCTGATCCCAGGCGTCGAAGATGTAGATCGGCAGGGTCTGGGTCTTGCCCGTGATATTTCCCGAGACGACCAGGACGGCGCCGAACTCACCCAACGTGCGCGCAATCGTGAGCGTCACGCCGTAGAGGACGCCCCAGCGGATCGCCGGCAGCGTCACCTGCCAGAACGTCCGAAACGGCCCGGCGCCCAGCGTGCGCGCAGCGTCTTCTTGGTCCTTGCCGATCTCGACCAAGACGGGCAGCACGGAGCGCAGCACGTAGGGCAGCGAAACGGCCATCGTCGCCATCACGATGCCGATCGGTGAGAAGAGAATCTGGATGCCGTGGGTACTGAGCCACGGACCGAACCAGCCAATCCTCGAATAGGCCAAGATCAAGCGCCACGCCAATGATGATCGGCGAGACCGCGACCGGGACGTCGAAAACCACCTGGAGCGCGCGACTCCCGAAGAACTTGCGCTTAGCGAGGATCAGTGCCGCGCACACGCCGACGACGGTATTGACCGGGCACGGCGATCAGCGCGACTTCGGCCGAGAGTTTCAGGGCGGCGATCGCGTTGGGTTTCGTCACCTCCACCCAGAAGGCATGGAAGCCGTTGCCGAACGCCTTGATGAAGAGATACGCGACGGGGAGACCGACCGAGCAGTCCGAGATAGAGAGTCGACGATCGCGCGCAACGTCCACTTTCTCGAGGTGTGGTTCATGGCGAGAGCCGTCGCTGAATGCGACGAGCGAAGACGTTGGTGGCGACGAGGATCACCAGACTGAGCACCAAGAGCGCCGTCGAGACGGCGGCGGCGTTCGTCCAGAGGAATCCCTGGGTCAAGTTGTAGATGTAGTTCGAGGCCGTCGTCGTTCGTCCGATACCACCGGCGATCAACGAGATCGAACCGAACTCGCCAATGGCTCTGGCGAACGCCAATCCGAATCCACCGAGCACGGCCGGCCACAGCGACGGCAGTACGACCCACACGAAGGTCCGGACTCCTCCGGCGCCGAGTGACTTCGCCGCGGCCTCTGACTCTCCGTCGAGCGAGGCCAGCACCGGTTGCACGGCGCGAACGGAGAACGGCAGCGTCACGAACAACAGCGCGACCATCAGGCCCATCCACGTCTCGAAGAGGTCGATCTTCAGCGGACTCGCGGTGCCGTAGAGGAAGAGGAGGACGACCCCAACGACGATGGTCGGCAACGCGAAGGGTAGATCGATGAACGCTTCGAGGAACCACTTGCCGGGGAACTTGTCACGCACGAGCACCCACGCGATAGCCACGCCCATGACGGCGTTGATCGCCGCGACCGAGAGCGAGAGCCACAGCGACAGTCGAATCGCGCTGATCGCAGCCGGTTGCGTGATGTCGTGCCAAAAGGTCCCGAAGCCTGCGCTGAAGTGCCAGTGCCAGAAGGCCGCGCCCCAACCGTGCGTGTGAATGCTGAAGGAGATCCCGTGCGCTGCGACGGCGGCGATGGGGATGAGGACGATGATCGAGAGGTAACCGACGATGAGCGACGTTCCGCCGTAGAGTGCGCTCCACGATCCCAGACGCGACGAAAAACGCCGCCAGCCCTTTCGGGCTGACGGCGCTCCAGGCTCGGAGCTGGTTCGTTTAGCTCGTGTATCCATTCGCGTTCTCTGCTTGGGTGATGATGCCGGTCGGCGAGAAGAACTTGGGCGTAACTTTGGCCCAACCGCCGAGAGCCGTGATCGTGTTCAGCTTGACCGGCGTGTAGAAGGTCGTCTTGCTGACGGCGGCCAGCGACGCGATCGTCGGTCGGAAGTGCTGCGCGAGCCAGATTTGCTGACCGGCCTTGGAGAAGAGGTAGTCGTAGAACGCTACGGCACCCTTGTTCTTCGAACCGGTCGTCGTGAGCGCGGCCGGATTCTGGATCAAGAGGTTCTGCGACGGCTGGACGATCTGCAACTTCTGGCCAGAGACGAACGCGTTCAACGCGTCACTCTCATAGGCCAAGAGAACGTTGCCGGTGCCCGCGATGAAGGCCGAGAGCGCCCGGCTGCCGCTGGAGGGCTCCGAGACCACGTTCTTGATGAGCGCATTGATGTACGTGTTGGCGGCCGCGGCGCTCGACCCTTGGTCGATCTGAGATTCGTACGCTGCGAGGAGGTTCCAGCGCGCACTACCCGAACTGATCGGGTCCGGCGTCACGATCTTGACGCCGGCATTGGTGAGGTCGCTCCAAGAATGGATGCCCAGCGGGTTGCCGGGCTTCACGACGATAGCGACGACCGAATCCGTGACGATGCCCTTTTGGGCCTTGACGGCTTTCACTGACGCCCATTTGCGTGAGACGAGTCCCGCGTTGATCAAGAGGGCGAGGTCGGGGTTGAGGGAGAAATTTACGACGTCTGCCGCCTGACCGGCGACGACGTCCTGGGCCTGAGTGGTCGAGGCGCCGAAGGAGTTCGTGAAAGTTACGCCCTGGCCGGCGGCGGTGTGCGAGAAGGCTTTCTCCAGCGCCGTGTACGCGTTTGCGACGATCGAGTAACCGACGACGTTCACCGTGTCAGGCGTCGCGGCCTGGGAGTCCGTCGCGAGGAGCGACATCGGCAAAAGGGCCACGGCGATTCCTGCGATTCGCTTCAAATTGACTTGTTTCATAAGGGGGTCCTTTATTTCAATCAATTTCCATTGATTTAGTAGAGATTAGGGAAAAGGTTATCCGGCGACTCTGAACGAGTCAAGTCAGGCGAGAGCGAAGTTGCAGAAATCATCAACTTTTCGCGAATCGGACTTCTGCAGTCGCTTAGTCCTTTGGGACGGGTCCGGAACCGTCCATCGCGTCACGTCTGCTGTCGGAATCGAACCACGTGCAGCCCTGGAGGTGCTGCGCGCCGTCTAGCACGACGCCGCATTCCGGACAGATCAAATGGGCGAAACAGGCACTTTCGCCCCCCTCGTCCTCGGCGGAATCGATCTCAGTCAACGGCCCTCGGTTCGACGGTTCTCACTATCAACAATATGAAATTTCTAGCGGAAATCCTCTTGCATCGAAGCCAACTCGGCTGCGCCCGGGCAAAGCGATGCGTACGGAATCTTGGAGAGCGCCCGCGCGGGCGTCGCGTTCATCTCATGCAGTTCCTTGCGACTCTCGTCGACGTAGAGCAGACCCGTGACGATCTCGCCGCGTCCTTCACGGTCGCGTATGTACTCTTCGACCTTCAAACGGTCGTGCGGGTCGTAACCATCGGGGACGGAACGGAAGCGAACGACGCTCCCGTCGTGCATCGTGACCTCGATCGCGTCATCGACGGGGATCTTGGCACGAATCTCGGCGCGGATCGGCACGAAGTCGGTCTCGACCTCTTTTACTTCGTGATCGCGCATGAACTTGTAACTCTTGGTGGATCCTTCGTGGTCGTTGAACGTCACGCACGGCGAGATCACGTCGATCAGCGCGAATCCGTTGTGAGCGATCGCCGCCTTCATGATCGGCACGAGTTGCTCCTTGTCGCCCGAGAAACTCCTCGCGATGAACGTCGCACCGAGACTCAAGGCGGTCATCACCGGATCGATCGGCGCGAGGATGTTGGCCTCGCCCTTCTTCGGCCGCGACCCGATATCCGCCGACGCCGACATCTGGCCCTTGGTCAGTCCGTAGACGCCGTTGTTCTCGATGATGTAGACCATCTTCACGTTGCGACGAATCCCGTGCATCAGGTGCCCGAGTCCGATGGAGAGCGAGTCGCCGTCTCCGGAGATGCCGATGTAGGTCAGTTCACGATTCGCCGCGATCGCGCCGGTGGCGATGGGCACCATGCGTCCGTGGGCCGAGTTGAAGCCGTGGGCGCCGCGCACGAAGTACGTCGGCGTCTTCGAAGAACACCCGATGCCACTGAGCTTGGCGATCATGTGCGGTGGGGTCGACAGTTCCCAGAAGGCGTGCACGATGGCGGCGGTCACCGAATCGTGGCCACAGCCGGCACAGAGCGTCGACATCTGGCCCTCGTAGTCGCGGATCGTAAGACCGAGGTCGTTCTTGGGCAGCGGCGACAGCGGGATCAGTGGTTTGGTGATCGACGGCATGGCTAGTTCTCCAACTTCGTTAGAACGGATTCGACGACGAACTGCGCGCTGAGCGGGAAGCCGCCGTACGCGAGGACCGGATGCATCTTCTCGGTGCTGACGCCGGTCTCGATGGCGATGAGTGAGCGCAACTGCGCGTCACGATTCTGCTCGACGACGAAGCAGAGTTCGTGCTCGTCGACGAAGGCCCGCACGTCCTCGACGAACGGGAATCCCCGAACGCGAAGGAAGTCCGCCGGTACGCCAGCGTCGGCCAGTTGGTCGAGTGCTTCTCGAACAGCGAGGTCGCAGCTGCCGATCGTGATGACGCCGATCACGGCGCCGTCGCGACGCTCGATGACCGGCGCGGGGACGTGCGCGGCCGAGGCCGCGTGCTTCTTCTTCAGTCGATCGACGACCTCTTGATACTGCGGCGGGTTCTCGGTGTAACGGCCGTACTTGTCGTGTCCCGAACCGCGGATGAAATACGCACCCTTCTCGTCCGATCCGGGCAGCGTGCGCGACGCGACGAAATCGTCGTTGGTCGCGTTGTAGCGGAAGAACTCGGACATGCGCGAGAGGTCCTCGTCGTTGAGCACCGGACCGCGGTCCCAGACGTAATCGTCGTCCCAGTGAAGTTCCGGCACGACCCAGTCGTTCATGCCGATGTCCAAGTCCGAGAGTAGAAAGACCGGCGTCTGGAACTGCTCGGCGAGGTCGAAACTCTGCACCGCGAAGTCGAAGCACTCGTACGGGTTCGCGGGGAAGAGCACGATGTGCTTCGTGTCGCCGTGGCTGGCGTAGGCGCACATCATGATGTCGGCCTGCTGGGTGCGCGTGGGCATGCCCGTCGATGGACCCGTGCGTTGCACGTCGACGATGACGGCCGGGATCTCGGTGTAGTACGCCAAACCCAGCAGTTCGTTCATCAACGAGATCCCCGGACCCGACGTCGACGTGAAGGCTCGCGCCCCACTCCACCCGGCGCCGAGCACCATCCCGATCGAGGCGATCTCGTCCTCGGCCTGGATGATCAAGTAGTTGTTCTGCGTCGTGTCGGGGACGTTCGGATCGTCGCTGACGACTTTCTCGCGACGGTACCTCGCGCAGAGCGCGATGAAGTTGTCCATGACCGCGGTCGCCGGCGTGATCGGGTACCAGCCGGCCACGGTCGCGCCGGCATAGAGGCAGCCGAGCGCGGTGGCCATGTTGCCGTTGATCAGGATGGCGCTGCCGTTGGCGTCCATCGGCTCGACGTAGAACGGCAGCGGGCACGCCAGGTTCTCCCGGGCGTAGTCGTAGCCGAGGCGCAGCGCTCGTTGGTTCGAATCACGCAGCGCTTCGTTGCGCGCGAACGTCTCGGCGAGCAGGTCGGCGACGAGATCGACGTCGATGCCGACGAGCGCGACGACGGCGCCGGCGTAGGCGATGTTCTTCATGAGGATCCGCTCGCGCGGTGCCTTGAAGTTCTCCAGGCACATCTTGGCGAGCGGGATACCGAGGAAGGTGACGTCCTCTCGGGTGAGGTCAGGATCGAGCGGCCACGAGGAGTCGTAGATGACGTAGCCGCCGTGTCGCACGTCGGCGATGTCCTGGGCGTAGGTCTGGGAGTTCATCGCGATCACGAGGTCGTAGTCGAGTGCGCGCGCGGTGTAGCCCGTCTTGTTGACGCGAATCTCGTACCAGGTCGGTAGCCCTTGGATGTTCGACGGGAAGAGGTTCTTACCCGAGACCGGGATACCCATGCGAAAGATCGCCTGCATCAACAGGCTGTTGGCGCTGGCCGATCCCGTGCCGTTGACGTTGGCGAGCTTGATGGAGAAGTCGTTGACCTGGATGCGCTGGTCGAGTGCTTCGTCGATGGCCATGACTAACCTCGGCTCGCGCCACTGGGCGACATCGCGCCGATGCGGATGAAGTTCGCGCTCGCGGCGTAGGGGATCTGGAGGTCGAAGAGTTCCATGTCCCAGGCGGCCGTCGGGCAGCGTTCGGCGCACAGCCCACAGTGGACGCAGACGTTCTCGTCCTTCACCATGACGCGCCCGGTCTGGGGGAGCGGCGCTGAGACGTAGAGGTCCTGATCGAGGTTGAGCGCCGGCGCGGAGAGGCGCGTGCGCAGGTCGGCCTCGTCGCCGTTGCTGGTGATAGTCAGGCACTGGACCGGACAGATGTCGATGCAGGCGTCACACTCGATGCACGCCGGCGCGTTGAATGCGGTCTCGACGTCGCAGTTGAGGCAGCGCTGCACTTCGCGCACGGTCTGCTCGACGCTGAAACCGAGTTCCACTTCGAGGTCCAATGACTCGAATCGCTTCGTCAATTCGACGTGGGACATCTTCTGGCGTGGCGACGGGTTGTAGTCGTTGTGGTAACTCCATTCGCTCATGCCCATCTTCTGGCTCACGAGGTTCATGCCCACCGGCGGACGATCGTTCAGGTCGATATCGGAACACAGGTTGTGAATCGAGATCGCGGCCTCGTGGCCGTGGGCGACGGCCCAGATGATGTTCTTGGGCCCCCACGCCGCGTCGCCGCCGAAGAAGACACCGGTCAGTGTCGACTGCATCGTGGTCTCATCGACGACGGGCATGTCCCAATCACCGAACTCCATGCCGAGATCGCGCTCGATCCACGGGAATGCGTTCTCCTGTCCGATGGCGAGGATGACGTCGTCACACGGGATGGTCACCGTGTTGAGTATTTCGAACTGCTTCGCGCCATGGTCCCATTCCAGGACGTCGAACTCCATCCCAACGAGCTTTCCGTCTTCGATCACGAAGCGCTTCGGGGCGTGGTTCACGATGATCTCGACGCCCTCTTCCTCGGCGTCGTCGAGCTCCCAGGGCGAGGCCTTGAAGTACTCGCGCGGGCGGCGCGCCATGACCTTGATGTCGGTGCCGCCGAGTCGACGCGACGAACGACAGCAGTCCATCGCGGTATTGCCGACGCCGATGATGAGGACCTTCGAGCCAATCGAGCTCGACGTGACCGAAGGCCACCGACTCGAGCCAGTCGATGCCGATGAAGATGTGCGACTCGACTTCGTCGTAGCGACCGGGGATGTCGAGTTCCTTGCCGCGCGGCGCGCCGACGCCGACGAAGACCGAGTCGAAGCCGTCGTCGAGGAGCGCGCTTCATGCTCGTGATCGGGCGAGTTGTAGCGAATGTCGACGCCCATGTCGAGGATGACCTGCGTCTCCTCCTCGAGCACCTGATCGGGCAGGCGGAACGACGGGATGTTCGAACGCATGAGTCCGCCCGGCTTGTCGTACTGCTCGAAGATCGACGACCTCGTAGCCGAGCGGCAGGAGGTCGTTGGCGACCGTGAGCGACGACGGACCGGCGCCGATGCAGGCGATCCGCTTGCCGTTCTTCTCAGTCGGGATCACCGGGCAGACGGTCCGAGATGTCGCCCTTCAAGTCCGAGGCGACTCGCTTGAGCCGACAGATGGCGACGGGCTGTACCATCGACGCGGTCACGCCGACAGGCTGGCTCACAGGGGCGGTCACAGGTGCGCCCCGAGGATTCCCGGGAAGACGTTCGATTCGCGGTTCAGCATGTAGGCGTCGTCGAAGTCGCCCTGGGCGATCATCCGGATGTAGCCCGGGACGTTGGTATGCGCGGGACAGGCCCACTGGCAGTCCACGACCTTGTGGTAGTAGTTCGGGTCCTGGTCGTTCGTCGGCTCCACGCAGCGTTCTCCTTCAGTACAACTCGATGTAGTCACGCGACGGGTGAAGTTCCGTAGGGCGGCCCGAAATCCACTTTACTCCTCTTATTTTGGGACTTTGTCCCCGGCTTCGACATCATTCGCTCAACATCGCGACACGTAAATCAGGGCTTTGCCGGAGAACGCGAGGCCAGTTCACCCGTCGGTGAACGATGTTTTCATGCCAGTATGAGTGAAACATTTTGAGAGGAACCTCATGACCGAAGAAGTTGATGGCGGACTGCCGGCCTTCGCCGACGCAGAAGGAACCGGTGTCGCGCACCGTGTGATCGGTGACACGTTGCCCGTACTCGAGGTACAGCTGAAGTCAGGTCAGTCGGTGATCTCTCAAGGTGGCGAACTCTCGTGGATGTCGCCCACCGTGGTGATGACGACCCAGACGGCCGGTGCCGGCGGCTCTGGGTTCGTCGGCGTACTGAAGCGCGCGGTCGCGGGCGGAACGATCTTCATGTCGCAGTACACCGCGCTCGGCCGACAACGCGACCGTCGCGTTCGCCACGAAACTGCCCGGCCGGATCATGCCGATTCATAGTTGACGCGCGACAACGAGTACATGGTCTCGCGCCACGGCTATCTGGCCAGCACTGATGGCGTGACGCTCAACATCGGCTTCCAACAGAAGCTCGGCGTCGGCGTCTTTTCCGGGAACGGCTTCATCCTGCAGCGCATCGCGGGTGCGGGTACGGCCTGGATCGAACTGTCCGGTGAGCTTGTGACCTACGAACTCGGCTGCCGGCGAGTCGATACTGGTGCACCCGGGACACATCGGGCTCTTCGAAGCCAAGGTCACCCTGGACATCCAGATGGTGAAGGGCATCAAGAACATGTTCTTCGGTGCCGAGGCGCTCTTCCTCGCCAAGCTCACGGGACCGGGCAAGGTACACCTGCAGACGATGACGCTGCCGGGTCTCGCGCACGCGTTGCAGCCGTACATTCCCGAAGGTGGCAACACCAGCGGCGGCGGCCTCGGCAACTTGGCCAAGTCCTTCAATATCGGCTAGCCGTAACCGGTTAGATCCCCTGTAACGCACTGACGTTTCGCGGGACTGTTTCTCCCGTACGCTCAAAGTGAGACGAAGGAGGCTGACGTGGACTACGGATCCATCGATTCAGATGTCGACAACGCCATGCCCTTCTCCGACGAGGAGTTGAGCGCACTCGCGCTGGCCGCCGATCCGATCACGGCATTGGCCGATGACGCGGTGGCGTGGGGCGGGGGAGACTCTCGGACGCCATCGCTTCTGCCGAACTGGTACATGCCCTCACCGTCGTATCACCTTCGGGGACGCTGGACGCGCGCCATCGTCATCACGCTGATCGTTGGATTTCTCGTCATCGACGCGTTCGGACTCTGCATCACGTCGGGCTTCCTTTCGTTCGCGTAGTTCGAAGGAAGTACGTGCACTCATCCTCGTGAGGATGCGCTCACGATGAGTCCTTGGCCAGGATCGCAACATAGGGTTCGCCGAGAGCATCGCCCAGCACGCGCTCGAGATGCCAACCCGTACCGACCAGGATCGATCGCATCTCGCTTCTCGTCACGTAGAGCCACTGGAACCATGGGCCAACCAAGTGTCCGTAGTGATAACGGACTTTCAACTGGCCAGAGTCGCGACCATGCGCTTTATTCCGGTGATAGTACGAACGATCGAATCCTGGAGCCCCGCCGCAGTAAGCGGCCGTACTTTCGACGAAGATCCGCGCGTCCGGCTTGGTCGTTGCCGCGAGACGCTTGAGTATCCGGTGAGCACGAGTCGGGGTCTCGAAGATGCCGAAGTTGTTGCCGAACAGCACGAGACAGTCGAACGATTCGATCTTCGGCCCCAGATTCTGAATCGGCGTCGACCACACTTCGTTGACGCCGCGGAGCTTCGCCGCCTTCGAAGCGAGCGGCGACGCATCGAGACCGACGACCTCGAGGCCACGGTTTTGAAGTTCGAGCGCAACCCGGCCGGCTCCGCAGCCGACGTCCATGATTCGTCCCTGCATGAATCGAACGGACTTTCGTTCCGCGCTCGGCCAACCGCGGAATGGGGAGAGGTAGACCTCGGGTCCGGCGCCCACCTGGGTAAAACCGTCGTCACGCTCAAGTACTTCGGGTGCCGTGGCACCACGTGTCCAGTCGAGAAGTGCCTCTCCAAATACATCATCGTCCCTCATGACCCTCCAAATTATGCGATTGCTCTGCCGTGCTCTCCCAATAGATTGAGGAAGATCCTCACTCACGGGGAGGGCGATCATGGTCGAACAACCACCGGACCACGGCATGTCCGGTTTTGCTGACGGCGAGCGCTACCAAAAGGCGCGGCCGGACTACCCCGGCGACGCCGTTTCCTTCTTGGTCAACTCACTCGGCATCGATGACGACGCCCACGTCCTCGACCTGGGGGCGGGCACCGGAATTTTCACCGGTCAACTGCTTCCGTACTGCGCGCAGATCACCGCGGTCGAACCGACACCCGGCATGCGCGAGATATTGAGTCACCGCCTGCCGACCGTGAACGTCCTCGACGGTCGTGACGTGGCGATTCCTTTGGAAGACGCCACCGTCGACTGCGTCATCGTCGCTCAGGCCTTCCACTGGTTCGACGCTCCGGTGGCGCTGGAGGAGATTCACCGCGTGCTCGTCGAAGGCGGTCGCCTCGGTGTCTTGTGGAATGAACGAGATGAGTCGGTGGCGTGGGTGGCCGATCTCGGCGAGGCGATGCGCTGGCCGATCCATCAGCCGTACGAGGTAGGCCAGGACTTCTCGCCGGTCCTGTCATCGGGTCCGTTCGTGAACATCGAGCGCAGGAAGTTCAGCCATCGACAGGTGCTCGACCACGAGGGACTGCGCCAACGCGTTCTCACGACGAGTTACATCGCGGTGATGGACGAGGAGGAACAGCGCACGGTGATGCGCGAGGTCCAAAAGGTGATGGACCAGCTTCCCGAAACGATCGAACTGCCCTACGTCACCGACGTCTACCGCGCCACCGCTTCGCTCCGATAGATCGCGCGACGGCGTTGATGGTCACCGGGCGAGCGTGAGTCCGAGCGCGTCCATCGCCATCGATTCGAGGATCGATCGCGTCGCCTCGGTGTCGCGATGCGCCGCGCTGTGCGGCGTCGAATTGAGGAGCCCGAAGACGGCCTGGATCTTCGTGCGTGCGACACTCTCGGAGAGCGTCGGATCGACTCGATGCAGGACGCCGACCCAGACCTCCAGATAGGACCGCTGGAGTCGACTGACCGTGCGTGCGTCTTGCGGAGCGAGGTTGGCGAAGTCGTGATCTTGAATCCGAATCAAGTCGCGATCGCGCAGTGCGAAGTCGGTGTGAAAGGCGACGAGTGACGTCAGCGCTACATTCGGCGACGCGTTTGTCGCGCGCAACGTCCCCTGTGCGAGGAGTTGTTCACTGACGTCGATGAGGAGATCGGCGAGCAACGACTCCTTGCTGGCGAAGTGGCGATAGACCGCCGGCCCGCTGACGCCCGCTTCGGCGGCGAGGTCCTCCAGTGAGACCGCGCGAAATCCCCGCTCGGCGAAGAGACGGGCGGCGGCGCGAACGAGTTGTTCGCGCCGTTCGGCCTTCATACGACTACGTTGCGTGACTTCAGCCATCCTCTGACCTTTCACTGGACGAGTCGGTGATTCGTTGGTACACTATTTCAGTTAATCATAACTAACTCAAATGGGGGATGCACGTGGAGCGACTTTCAAGCGCGGTCGACCGTCACGGCGACTCCTTCGCGCGCAATGCTGCCGCGCTGCGCTCGCTCGTCGAAGAGCTCAAAGAGCGCCTGGACCGGTACTCGCGCGGTCCCGAGGCGTCACGCGAACGGCACGTCCAGCGAGGGAAGCTCCTGCCGCGAGAGCGCGTGGACACGCTGCTGGACCGAGGCAGTCCCTTCCTCGAACTCTCGCCGCTCGCCGCCTTTCAGATGTACGACGACGAGGCGCCCGGAGCGGGCATCATCACCGGCGTCGGTCGCGTCAGCGGTCGCGAGTGCGTGATCGTCGCCAACGACGCGACGGTCAAGGGCGGCACGTACTACCCGATGACGGTGAAGAAGCACCTTCGCGCCCAAGAGGTCGCGCTGGCGAACCACCTGCCGTGTCTCTACCTCGTTGACTCCGGCGGCGCCTTCCTCCCGCGCCAGGACGAGGTCTTTCCCGACCGCGACCACTTCGGTCGCATCTTCTACAACCAGGCGCGCATGAGCGCCGGGCATCGCCCAGATCGCCGCGGTACTAGGTTCGTGCACCGCGGGCGGGGCGTACGTCCCGGCGATGTCCGACGAATCGGTCATCGTTCGGGGTCAAGGGACGATCTTCCTCGGCGGACCACCGCTCGTGAAGGCCGCGACCGGCGAGATCGTGACCGACGAGGACCTGGGCGGGGGACTGGTCCACGCGCGACGTCGGGCGTCGTCGACCACCTCGCCGACGACGACGCCCACGCCCTCTCGATCGTGCGCTCGATCGTCTCGACGCTGGCGCCGCGAAGCGACACGCCGTGGAACGTGCAGGCGACCGAGGAGCCGGCCGTCGATCCGAGTGACCTCTACGGCGTCGTGCCACGGATACGCGCACGCCCTACGACGTGCGCGAAGTCATCGCGCGACTCGTCGACGCCAGTCTCTTCCACGAGTTCAAGGCCGAGTACGGCACCACGTTGGTGACCGGATTCGCGCATCTCTGGGGGCACCCGGTCGGGATCGTCGCCAACAACGGCGTGCTGTTCTCTGAGTCGGCGCTGAAGGGCGCGCACTTCATCGAACTCTGCGATCAGCGCAAGATCCCGCTGATCTTCCTGCAGAACATCACCGGGTTCATGGTCGGACGTGAGTACGAGGCCGGCGGTATCGCCAAGCACGGCGCGAAGATGGTGAACGCCGTCGCGTGCGCGCGGGTGCCCAAGTTGACGGTGATCATCGGCGGGTCCTTCGGCGCCGGGAACTACTCGATGTGCGGACGGGCCTATTCACCGCGCTTCTTGTGGATGTGGCCGAACGCGCGAATCTCGGTCATGGGCGGCGATCAGGCGGCGGCGGTGTTGGCGACGGTGAAGCGCACCCAGATCGAGGGCGCCGGCGACACGTGGAGTGCCGAAGAGGAAGAGGAGTTCCGCGCGCCGATCCGCGAACGTTACGAAGAAGAGGGCAACGCCTACTACTCGACCGCTCGACTGTGGGACGACGGCATCATCGATCCGCTCGACACGCGCACCGTCCTCGGTCTCGCGCTGTCGGTGTGCGCGAACGCGCCGCTCGAGGACGTCGGCCTACGGCGTCTTTCGAATGTGAGCCCATGTTCGAACGGTGCTCGTCGCCAACCGAGGCGAGATCGCGGTGCGCATCATCCGCACGTTGCGACGACTCGGCATCAGATCGGTCGCGGTCTACAGTGACGCCGACCGCGCCGCTCGCCACGTCCTCGACGCCGATGACGCGCTGTATCTCGGCGCGACGCCGGCGCGCGAGAGCTACCTCAACATCGAGCGCGTGCTCGACGCGTGCGCGAGATCGGGCGCGAACGCCGTGCACCCGGGATACGGCTTCCTCTCGGAGAACCCCGACTTCGCTGACGCCTGCGCGCGAGTGGCGTCGTCTTCATCGGTCCGCCGCCGCAGGCGATCGCTCATGGGCGACAAGATCCAGGCGAAGCTCCACGTCGCCGCGTCGGGCGTCCCGGTCGTCCCCGGGCCGCGTCGAGGCGGGGATGACCGACGCCGACCTTCGCGAGCGCGGCCCAGGAGATCGGCTTCCCGGTGCTCGTGAAGCCGTCGGCCGGCGGCGGCGGCAAAGGATGCAACTCGTCGAACGGAGCGAGGACCTCGCGGCGCGCTGGCCAGCGCTCGACGCGAGGCGACGGCGGCGTTCGGCGACGACGCTTGTTCATCGAGCGCTACGTCGAGCGGCCCCGCCACATCGAGGTGCAGGTCCTGGCCGACGCAACACGGCGCCGTGGTCCAGCTCGGTGAGCGGGAATGTTCGCTTCAACGTCGTCACCAAAAGGTGGTCGAGGAATCACCGTCACCACTCATCGACGACGCCGACGCGCGAGCGCCTCGGCGCGGCGGCCGTAGCGCGCGGCGCGCAGCGTCGACTACACCGGCGTCGGTACGGTCGAGTTCATCGTCGCTTCGGCGCGACCGGACGAGTACTTCTTCATGGAGATGAACACGCGACTGCAGGTCGAACATCCGGTCACCGAGATGGTGACCGGCTCGATCTCGTCGAGCAGCAACTGCGGGTGGCGGCCGGTGAGCATCTGAGCGACGACGTGACGTCGCGCGCGCATCCACGGCCACAGTGTCGAAGCGCGTATCTACGCCGAGAGTCCGTCGCGCAGATTCTTGCCGACGAGTGGCCGCGTCCTCGAGGTACACGAGCCCGTCGGTGAGGGCATCCGGGTGGACAGCGCGCTGCTCGAGGGCCTCGACGTCGGCAACGGACTATGACCCGATGTTGGCGAAGGTGGTGTCGTGGGGACCCGATCGAGCCACCGCGCTTGCTCGGCTGGCCGAGGCGCTCGAGGACACGGTGATCTTCGGGGTCGTGACGAACGTCGGCTTCTTGCGGCGGCTCGTTACCGATCCCGACGTCGTTGCCGGCGACCTCGACACGGGACTGATCGAACGAGAGACGGCGTCACTCGTGTCGAGCGAACCATCGAACACGCGCTCGCACTCTTCGCGCTGTCGTGGCTGTCACGTTTGACATCGATGGGCTCGGGCGCTGATCCCTGGGCGGCGCTTCGAGGATGGCGCAGTGGCGGGCGAAATCGTCCGCTGAACATGCGCGTGGTCAGTGGCGACACCGTGAAGGACGTGGCAGGTGTCGGGAACCATCGATGAAGCGAACGTCACAGTCTCCGGCGAACCGATTCGCTGCGCGATTGTCCGAACGAGACGGCGACGCGTTCATCACGGTCGACGGCGAAACCCAACGCGCCTGGTTCCGCATCGACGGGGTCCGGACCTGGGTCTGCGTTGGCGGCGAGACGTGGCCGCTCGTCGAAGAGGACGTCGCGAGCCGCGTTCGCGACGGGTCGTCGTTTTCCAACGACGTACGCAGCCCCATGCCCGGCACGGTCGTCAGCGTGCCCGCGCTGACGGGTCGCGAAGTGCAGACTGGTCAACCCCTCGTCGTGGTCTCGGCGATGAAGATGGAACACGTTCTCGTTGCGCCTCGCGATGGCACCGTCGATATCCTGGTGCGAGAGGGCGATTCGGTGATCGTCGACGAAGTGGTGGCCCGACTGCACCCGTCGAGTGCGGCGACCGAGGTCGGTTCGTGAGACGGCGTCGTCCCAACGGATCAAGAAGGTGGTGATGATGGACAAGGTGGTCGCGAGTGCGGCTGACGCCGTCGCCGATATCTCGAGTGGATCGTCATTGGCCGTTGGCGGATTCGGACTCTGCGGTCTCCCGTCGGCGTTGATCGAAGCCGTTCTCGTCACGGGCGTCGGTGATCTCGTCACCGTCAGCAACAACTGCGGCGTCGACGAGTTCGGGCTGGGCATGCTGCTGGCCGAGAAACGCATACGACGCACCACCGGTTCGTACGTGGGAGAGAACCGCGAGTTCGCTCGTCAGTACCTCTCCGGTGAACTCGAGGTCGAGCTCGTCCCCCAGGGCACGCTGGCGGAGCGACTGCGCGCCGGCGGCGCGGGCATCGCTGCGTTCTACACCCGCGCCGGCGTCGGCACCCAAGTGGTCGACGGGGGACTACCCCTTCGCTACGGCCCCGACGGGTCGATCGCGCTGGCGTCGGAGCCCAAGGAGGTCCGACTCTTCGACGGCGTCGAGTACGTGCTCGAGCGAGCGATCACGTGTGACTTCGCGCTGGTGCACGCTCGCCTGGGCGACCGCCACGGCAACCTCGTCTACGAGAAGGCGGCTCAGAACTTCAATCCGCTCTGTGCCCAAGCCGGGCGCGTCACTATCGCCGAAGTCGAAGAACTGGTCGAGCCGGGAGAGATCGATCCGGCGAGCGTGCACACGCCGGGCATCTTCGTCCAGCGCGTCGTCATAGCCGAGAATCCGGAGAAGCGCATCGAGCGCCGGACCGTCCGCAATCTCTCCGAGAGCGAAGGGGCACGCTGATGGCGCTCTCGCGAGAGGAACTCGCCGCCCGAGTGGCCGCTGAGCTTCGTGACGGTGACTACGTGAACCTGGGCATCGGCATGCCGACGTTGGTACCGAACTACCTCAGTGACGACATCACGGTCGTGCTGCACTCGGAGAACGGGATCCTGGGCGTCGGTCCCTACCCCGACGATGAACACGTGGACCCGGACTTGATCAACGCCGGCAAGGAGACGGTCACCACCTTGCCCGGCGCGTCGTTCTTCGATTCGGCCACGTCCTTCGCCATGATCCGCGGTGGTCACATCGACGTCGCCGTATTGGGCGCGATGGAGGTCTCGGAGTTCGGTGACCTCGCGAACTGGATCGTGCCCGGTAAGACCGTGAAGGGCATGGGCGGCGCGATGGACCTCATTCACGGCGCCAAGCGCGTGATCGTGATGATGGAGCACGTGACGAAGGAGGGTGAGCACAAGATCGTTCGCGACGTGCTCGCTGCCGCTCACCGGGATGCGGTGCGTGCACCGCATCATCACCGATCTCGCCGTCATCGACATCGACGAGGACGGCTTGATCCTTCGCGAGACGGCGCCCGGCGTGAGCGTCGACGAGGTCCGCGCGGCGACCGGACCAGAGATGAGGTTGGCCCTATGAGCGACGACGAACGAGCGGTCTACGAGCAGCGTGGCCTCTGGTACGAGGAGTTAGAGGTCGGTGCGCTCTATCGCCACTCACCGGGTCGCACGGTCAGTGAAGCCGACAACACGTTGTTCTCGGCGCTGACCATGAATCCGCAAGCGCTGCACCTCGACGGAGCGTGGGCCGCGCAACAGCCCTTCGGTCAGCGCCTCGTCAACAGTCTCTTCACGCTTGTCGACGCTCGTCGGTCTCTCCGTCGCACAACTGACCCAGGGCACCATCGTCGCCAATCTGGGCTTCTCCGAGGTCGTCTTCCCTAAGCCCGTCTTCCATGGCGACACGCTCTACGCCGAAACCGTCGTGCTGGAGAAGCGCCTCTCGGCCAGTCGACCGGGATCCGGTGTGGTCACGTTCGAGCACACGGCGCGTAATCAGAACGGCGACGTGGTGGCCATCGCGAAGCGCACGACGATGGTCCTCACGAGGCCCGCGTGAGCTGGACGCCGCTCGGGCCGGCGCTGCTCTTCTGTCCCGCCGATCGTCCCGACCGATTCTAGGAAAGCCGCGGCGTCCGCCGACATGGTCATCCTCGACCTGGAAGACGGCGTCAACGCGAGTGACCGAGTCGTCGCGCGAAAGGCGGTCGCCGACAACCTGCTCGACCCCCAGCGAACGATTCTGCGCGTCAACCCCGTCGACTCGCCGGACTTCGCCCTCGACCTCGAAGTCCTCGACCAGACGCCCTACACCTTGGTCATGCTCGCCAAGACCGAATCAGGCGGCGCACGTCGACGCCCTCGCCGGGCGCAGCGTCATCGCTTTGTGCGAGACCGCGCGCGGCGTCCTCGAATCGCCGTCGATAGCGGCGGCCGAATCGACGGTCGCGCTCATGTGGGGCGCCGAAGATCTGCTCGTCTCTCTCGGTGGACGCTCGAGTCGTCGAGACGACGGCACCTACCGCGACTACGCCCGTTTCGCCAGGTCGCAGGTACTGCTCAGCGCGCGGTCCCACGATCGCGTGGCGATCGACGCCATTCACCTCGACATCGCTGACCTCGAGGGACTGCGCGAAGAGGCGTACGACGCCGCGTCATCGGGTTTCTCGGCGACGGCCTGCATCCATCCGTCGCAAGTCGACGTGATCCGTGACGCCTATCGACCCACGGACGACGAGATCGCGTGGGCGTCCGGTGTCATTCGCGCCGCAACCAACGAGCGAGGTGCCTTCCGTTACGAGGGCCGGATGGTCGACGCACCGCTACTTCGACACGCCGAACAGATCCTCTCGAGCGTCGGACGTCTCGAAGAGTAGGGGTCGCTAATCGGTGTTCGGATTCAGCGACGCCGACTGGGTGTGCATGCTCTTGGTGATCGTGCAGACCGACGTTCGTAGGGCCACCGCTCCGATGACCGAGTGATTGCCGGCCAGTGCCACGCGGATGGTACTCACGTTGGCGGCGCGGCACAACGACGTGGGCCAGTTGACCGACTGTCCGATGCCGAGCGGCACGTACGCCGCTTGACCCGTGGTTGCCACCGTCTTCGTCTGATTAGTGATGAACACGCTGGACCACGGTCCCACGTAGCCGGACGTCGTCGGGTTGAATCCGCGCGCCGTCACGGGCGCGACGGTGCACTCCGGTCCATTGTTCACGAGCTTCAAGGTGTAGTAGATCGTGCCGGCCGCACCCTCGGGCTCGCCCGAGAGCGACACGTGGAGGTGCGTCGCAAGACAGATGGGGAACGTGGCGAGTGAGGCGGGCTGAGCGGAGATCGGACGCGGGCGTGGCGTCGACGCGCCCCCCGCCATGGCCCACGCGACGCCGGCGGCGGCCACGATGGAAGAGACCACGGCCGCGATGACGCGCTGGCGTCGACGCTGATGACGCCGCGCCTCTTCGATGAGCATCTGTTCGACGTAGTGGTCTTCGAACGATCGTGCGATCGGTTCAGGCGTGATGTCGGGTGCAACAGCAGTGAGGGTTTGGCTCATGTTCAATCTCCGGGCTAGTAACGAACTCCGCTTTGGTGCTACTATATCTAGCACCATGTTGAGTGTCAAGTTGACCCCCGAAGAATCGGTCGCGCTCCACGATCAAGTGGCGGCCGAACTGCGTCGCGCCATCGCCGACGGTGAAGCCCAACGTGGTGAACGATTGCCACCCGCGAGAGACCTGGCGGCGGTGCTGAACGTGAACTCCAACACGGTCCTTCGAGCGCTGCGCATGCTGCGCGACGAGGGACTGTTGGAGTTTCGACGCGGTCGGGGGATCACCGTCTCGGGGACACCCGAAGTTGGTGCGGTGGTGACGCGAGCACGCGAATTGATCGACTTCGCGCGGGGTCACGGCTACCGACGTGACGAACTCGCACGACTGATCGAGTCATTGCCGTAGAGAACTCAGTCAGGCGATAGGTCCTCGGACGTCGCCGTCACGACACCGGCCTCAGTCATCGCTTCAATTGCCGACCGCGTCGTCTCCGGAGCGACACCGGCACAGAGGTCGAGCAGCACGCTCACGTCGAATCCAAGGGCGCGGGCGTCGATCGCCGTGGCCTTCACGCAGTGATCGGTCGCGAAGCCGACGACGGTCACGTCACGAATACCGGCGTCGGTCGAGTTCGTCGACCAACGTCGAGCCGCCTTCGCTCACGCCTTCGAATCCGGAGTAGGCACCTTCGTGCAGCCCCTTGCGAACGACCACGTCCCAGCTCTGTTCGGCGAGGGCGGAATGTATCGCCGCGCCGCTGGTGCCCGCGGCACAGTGCACCGGCCACGTCGTCGCGTAGTTCGGATCCGTTGACCAGTGGTCACCGGGATCGAGGTGCCAGTCCTGGGTGACGACTCTCATGGCGTAGGCGTCACCATGGAGCTGTAAGTACGTCGCGATCCTTTCCGCCGTCTGTGTCGCGCCGGTCACCGGCAGTGCGCCGCCCTCGAAGAAATCGGGTTGGGGGTCGACGACGACGATTGCTTTTCGTCGTGGCGAGACCTCAGTCACGACCGACCCGCTCACTGGTTCGTGCGCGTCGACGAGACAACGTCGGTCTCGAGGGCGGGCTCACCGGCGCCGAGCGTGAACGCCGATCGGGGCAGTTCGGCGGTCGCGGCCCTGGCCGTGGCGCGGGCCTGGTCCAACGACGAAGCGACGACGATGTCGCCTCCGTCGACGAGGATGTGCGAGAGCGGACGGGCGTTCTCCGGCGGTGCAGCGACGCCGGCATCGCGAGCGACGACCAATTCGGTCACGGCGACGCCATCCACGAGTATTCGGTAGCCGTCTTTGGCGCCGCCGATCGAGAGCTTGCCCACCGAGCGCTTGGCGACCGGTCGCATCGTTGCTCCGTCTTCGATGGCCACCAGCTTGAAGACGAATCCCGGCGGCATGTAGCCGGTGACCAGTTTGGTCCCCACGCCGAATGCGTCGACCGGGGCATCGTTCGTCAGCAACTGGGCGATCGCGAACTCGTCGAGGTCGCCGGTCACGGTGATCTTCACTTCGGTCGCCCCGCGTTGATCGAGCAGTTTGCGAGAACGTCGAGACGAGTCGGCCAGGTCACCGGAATCGATGCGGATGGCTCCGAGACTTGGTCCGGCGACGTCCAGGGCCAGTTCCGTCCCGGCCTCGGTATCGAAGGTGTCGACGAGCAGCGTCGTGCTCGGTCCTTGGGCGCGCACCTGCGCCTCGAACGCCTCGCGCTCGCTGCGGTGCGCGAGGATGAAGGCGTGGGCGGCGGTGCCGGCCGTGGGTACGCCGTAGATCCTCCCTGCGGCCAAGTTGCTCGTGGCGTCGAATCCCGCGACGTAGGCCGCCCGGGCCGCCGCCACGGCGGCCGCTTCGTTCGTCCGACGCGATCCCATCTCGATAAGACGGCGTCCCTGCGCCGCGCTGACGACGCGAGCGGCCTTGGTCGCGACGCCGGAGTCGTAGTTGAGGATCGACAGCGCCAGCGTCTCGAGTACCAAATCGCAGAATCGGCCCTCGATCCGCAGGATCGGCGACAGCGTCGTGAAGACCTCGCCCTCGCGGTAGCCGAAGATGTCGCCAGCGAATCGGTACGACGCGAGGAACGTCGCGAGTTCACGACTGACGATCTTCTCGTTGACGAGCCACGCGATCGTCTCCTCATCGAACGCGAAATCGGCGAGGGCATCGAGGAGCCGCCCGGTGCCACCCACGACGCCGTAGCGATAGCCGTTCGGGAGTGAACGGGTGAAGACCTCGAAGGTGGCCCTCGCGTTGATCACGCCAGAATCGAGAGCGCCGTCGAGCATGCTCAACTCGTAACGGTCGGTGAAGAGGGACTCCTGTGCCTTCATCTCGGTTGAGCTTCGGACTTTCTCTCTCTGATAGACAGTGCGCCTTCGTTACCGCGAGAGTACCGCAACCGTCAGCCGATTCAGTCGGGTGTCCGATCTTCCAACGACGTTGCGGCGCCCGATTCATCGAGCGGAGAGCGTTGCGCCTCAACCGGACAGCGAGCGCCGTTACCATTCGAGAAGGTCCCAGTGCAACAGACGGAGTCCGATTGTCGAGTGAGAGCAACGAGCCCGCGCGGGCCCCGGACGCTTCGACGTCGCCGGACATCCGACGGCGTCTCGTCAGTGGCCTCGCACTCGCTCCGGCCGGCGCCAACGTCATCATGCAGCTGTCTCGACTGCCTATCGGACACGCGGTCGCCGAGAGCAAGGTCGAAAGCGGATCCCTGCGACACCATCCGATGAAACGCACGCGCACGACGCTCGCCTTCATCATGATCGCGCTCTTCGGAACGGACCACGAACGAGCGACGATGCGTCGCGAAATGAACGCGCAGCATCGACTGGTCCACTCTGGTCCCCAGGACGCGGTCGCGTACGACGCGCTCGACCCCGAGCTACAACTCTGGGTCGCGGCGTGCATGTTCCGGGGCGTCGTCGATACCGTGACGCTGCTCTACGGACCGCTAGATGACGAGGCGTTCACGAGACTCTTGCAGCGTTGCGCACCCTTCGCCACCTCGCTGCAGGTGAATGAATCGCGTTGGCCCGATGACCGCGAGAGCTTCGAGGCGTATTGGACCGGCGCACTGCGCGAGGTGCACATGGACGACGTCACTCGTAAGTATTTACGCGGTCTCGCCTCGCTGGAGTTCCTCCCCGCGCCGCTCGCCCGACTGCTTGGTCCGAGTCACCGGTTCCTGACGGTGGGTTTTCTGCCCTCGCCCTTCCGCGAAGAGTTGGGATTGCCGTGGTCCCCGCGAAATCAGTCGCGTTTCGAGCGCGTGATCGCTCGCGGGTCGCTCGTCAATCGGCACCTGCCGACGGTGATCCGAGAGTTCCCGTGGAACGTCGTCGAGTACGACACGCGTCGCAGGATCGCTCGCGGTCGCTCCGTTCTGTGAGCTCGACGGGCCGCACATCGGCGCGTCGCTGCGCGACACATCGACCGTGCCGTCACGGGCTGAGTTCCACAGGGCGTAGCCTTCGAGAAACACGAAAGATGATGATGTCACTAGGTACTGGACCCGATCCAAATCGATTCGCCACCAAGTTGTTCAACGGACTTCCGCTGCGCTACGACCGCCTGGGCTATCTCCTCTCCATGGGGCAAGATCGCAGGTGGCGCGCGGCGGTGGTGGCGAAGATCAAGGCCAAGCCGGGTGAGATGGTCCTCGACGTCGCGACCGGAACCGCTGGCGTCGCGCTGGCGTTGCGCGCCGCGACCGGCGCGGAGATCACCGGCATCGACCTCAATGCCAACATGCTCGAGAACGCCCGACAGAAGTTGACGCGTCGTGGCGAATCGGGTGTGCGACTCGTGCAGGGTCGGGCCGAGGACCTGCCCTTCGCCGACGACACGTTCGACGACGTCACCTTCACCTATCTCCTTCGTTACGTCAAGGATCCCGGCGGCGACGGTGGCCGAGCTCGCGCGCGTCTTGAAGCCCGGTGGCGTTCTCGCGGGCATGGACTTCTACGTGCCGCCCTCACGACTCTGGCGTCCTCTGTGGTGGTGCTACACCCGATGGGTCTTGCCGATCGGGGGACTGCTCACCGGCGGGCGAGAGTGGTACGAC
Source organism: uncultured Acidimicrobiaceae bacterium (assembly GCA_963764095.1). GTDB lineage: Bacteria > Actinomycetota > Acidimicrobiia > Acidimicrobiales > RAAP-2 > RAAP-2. The sequence continues at coordinate 30,468 of CAVXRB010000005.1, forward strand.
GTGGGTCGCTTCCTCGGCCCGAACATCGAAGGTCACTACTCGCTCCACCCGCTCCCGGCGATCGTCGAGTACTGGAGAGCGGCCGGGATGGTCGACATCAAAGCCAAGCCGATGTCGCTCGGAGGCGGCCTCGTCATGTGGGCCACCAAGGGGAGTGGTGACTAAGAGCGTCGAAGGACCGGCGTTCTACGCGACCGGTCAACGCAGCACGTGGCGCGACGTGCGCGCGGTCCTGCACCCGCCCTATACCGCGTGGCACCTCTCCTACGTCGTGCTCGGTGCGATGATCGCGCCGCGCGTGAACTGGACGACGCTCATCGCGACGCTGATCGCCTTCTTCCTCGCGGTCGGGATCGCGGCGCACGCGCTCGATGAGTTGCGTGGACGACCACTCGGGACCGATCTGCCGGCCTGGCTCTTGAGCGCCGCCGCCGCCGTGGGCCTGGGCGGTGCCGTCGCACTCGGCGCCGTCGGTATCACGCGCATCGGGTTCGGACTCCTGGCCTTCATGGTCGTCGGGGCCTTCTTCGTCCTCGCCTACGACCTGGAACTCTTCGGTGGACTGGTCCACACGGACTTCGGCTTCGCGGTCTCCTGGGGCGCGTTCCCGGTCCTCACCTCTGCCTACGCCCAGACCTCGACGATCTCGTGGTCCGCCGTGGTGCTCGCCGCCGCGGCGGCGCTGATCTCGGCGGCCCAGCGCAACCTCTCGAATCCCGTGCGCATGATCCGCCGTCGGGTCACGTCCGTCGAAGGTGAGATCCGCTTCGCCGACGGCACCGTTCGCCCGATCGACCGCGACTTCTTGCTCGTGCCCTCGGAACGAGCGCTTCGTTCGCTCTCGATCGCGATGATCGCCTTGGCCGTCGCCTTCGTCCTCGTGCGCCGAATCCACTAGCGAAGTACAACCACTCGGCGACGTCAGTCGAGGGAGTGGATGAACTCTTTGATCACGGCGGCCGCTTCGGCCGGTTTCTCGAGCGCCCACCAGTGACCGACGTCAGACAGCGTCGCTTCGCGGGCACCGAATGTCGTGGCGACATCATGGGACATCGCCTCGTTGCCGAAGGAGTCGGCGTCGGCGAAGAGGATCAATCCCGGTGCCGACGTTGGTCCGAATTGGTCGCCCCAGGTGGCGTACACGTTCGGGGTCGCCGATCGATAGAGATCGAGGATGCAGCTGGCCATCGTGTCGTCGGACCACCCGGCCAACGTGAGGGCGTCATCGTGATCGAGGTGGAATCCCTCGTAGGCCTGCGCCATGGTCTCGATCGGCGTCTCGTGAATGGCCTTGAAGTAGGCCTCACCTTCACCCGGAGTCTGCCAGACGCGCGCGAACTGGTGCCACTTGGCATCGGGGTGGACACCGTTCGCGACGTCGGCGGTCCAGGACCGTAGGAGGTCACCGCGTGTGGTGGCTATCCGATACGTGAGGAGCGCTCCCCAGTCGTGGCCGACGAGGTCGACGGGTTCGTCGAAGGTCTCGAGTTCTGCGACGAGCCATGCGGCGTAGTCGTCTTTGGTCGCACCGAAACCCGCCGGACGATCGCAACCAAATCCTGGTAGCGACAGCGCCACCGTCTCTTCGTTGAACTCGGCGCGCACTTTGTCCCACAGCGCGGCGGTCTCGGGGACACCGTGCAGGAAAACGATCATGCTCGAACAGTACTTAATTCGCTCGCGCGCCTAGAGACCGGATTCGGCGCGACGAACGTCGTGGGCCAACTGGAGCGCTTCGCTCCGTTCGACTTGCGTTCGCTCGATCTGCTCGGTGCCCACGCCGCCGTTCGTCGAGGGCTCGGCTTCGAAGCTTCCCCCAAGGAGTGAAGAGAACGTCGCCGCCACCGACGCGCGAACGGCTTGCAGGTTGTAGCCACCTTCGAGGAACAGCGCGAGTCGGCCCGAAGGTGCGAACTCGGCCACCCGAGTGGCGATGCGCGCGAAGTCGCCGCTCGAGAGGTCCAGATTGGCCAGCGGATCAGCGCGGTGGCCGTCGTAGCCGGCCGAGACCAGGACCCAGGTGGGCGAGAAGGCGTCGAGGACGGGCACCGCGATCTCGTCGAATCCTCGTTCGAGGACGTCGCCCGTGGCGCCCGGCGGCAGGGGAATGTTCACGGTCAACCCGAGGGCGTCCACTCCGCCGATCTCACGCGAACCGCCGCTGCCCGGATAGAGCGGCCACTGATGCGACGAGATGAACAGGACATCGGGGTCGTTCCAGAAGATCGCCTGCGTCCCGTTGCCGTGGTGCACGTCCCAATCGACGATGGCGACGCGCTCGCCCCGAGAGCGCAACGTCGCCGCGGCGACGGCGATGTTGTTGAGCAGGCAAAAGCCCATGGCGTGATCGCGCAGCGCGTGGTGACCCGGCGGTCGAACGGCGACGAATCCCACGGCGTCATCGTGGCGTTCCATCTCGTCGATCACCGAGAGTCCGGCGCCGGCCGCCAGTTGTGCGATCGCCCACGAGTCGTAGGTCGCGTACGTGTCGGCGTCGAGCGCGCCGCCGCCTTCGTAACAGAAGGCGCCGAGGTGGTCCAGGTAATCGGTGTCGTGGACGCGCGCGAGTTCCGCGCGCGTCGCCCTGTAGGGCGCAGCCAGTTTCACGTCGTCACCGAGGCGTAGGTCGCCGACGCCCGCCAGCGCGGCAATTAGTCGCTCCGGCCGTTCCGGATGACCTTCGTCCTCGTGGCCGGCGTCGGCGACGGGCGAGTTCATGATCAACGTCACCGCCACTCCTCAACCAGCGTCACGCCCGCCAATTCAGCCGCCGTTCCCGAAGCCGTTTCCATTGCCGTTGCCATTGCCGTTTCCGTTGCCGGGGCCAGTGATGTTCGAGAACGTCGTGGTCGTTGAGGTCGTCGTTGTCGACGATGAGGGCGTGGCCGCAGCGCCAAGTCCCATCGTGTTGGCGAGGGTCTTGAGATCGGCTTGCAGGAGCGCTGCGTAGGTCGGTGTGATGTAACCGTTGGCCAGGCCGTTGGCGATGGCGCTCGCGACTCCCTGCAAGTCATTGGCCGCGGCTGCTGCGTTGCCGGAATTGAAATCCGTGACGGCCTGTTGGGCCCCGCTCGAGATCGATTGGGCGATCTGCGGGCCGATCGCGTGCGCGCTCTGTCCGGCGACGACGTCGTTGACCATCTTGGCGATGGTGTGCGATATCGAAGGCAGCGTCGTTGTCGTCGTCGCGACCGTCGTCGTCGTCGGCGGGATCGTGGTCGTGGTCGCTGGCGGTGTCTTCGAACCCAACGCGAAGGCGAGTCCGATGCCGCCGAGGATCACGACGAGAACGAGCGCGGCGATCCAGAGCGCGTTGCGTCGGTTGTCGGCGTTCGGGGGAGACGTTCGCGGAGCCATCGGCGCGGCGCGCGGAGCCGTGATCGATGTCTCGCCGTCTTGTCCTCCGCGCAGTTTTCCGACGTCACCGACGATGGTCGTGACGTCACTGTCCGGTGCCGTGCGAACCCAGGGTGTGCGAAACGCCGGGGTGGCGAGCATCGCCGAGACGTCGGTGGCACTCAGACGGTCTTCGGGCCGCGGCGCGAGCATGCCGGTCAAGAGCAGCTTCCACGGTACGGGGAGTCCTTCGGGCAAGTCCACCGGTCCGGCCATTCGACGCGCGAGTACTTCGCTGGGTGTGCCGGCGTAGACGCGTTCGCCGGTGAGGCACTCGAGCAGGACGATGCCCAGGGACCAGACGTCGGCGCTCGGTCCGACGGCGTGGTTCTCAAGTTGTTCGGGCGCCATGTACGTCGCGGTGCCGAGCATGGTGCCCGTCAGAGTCAGCGTCGAGGCGTCCACCAAACGCGCGATGCCGAAGTCGGTGAGTCGAGCCAGTCCGTCGGTGCCGATAAGTATGTTGGCCGGTTTGACGTCGCGGTGCACGACGCCTTGGGCGTGGGCGTAGGCGAGCGCGTCGGCGAGCGACGAACCGACCGACGCCGTCTCGGCGGTGGTGAGTGGGCCTTGGCGCAGGACTTGGTCGAGGCTCGGGCCGTCGACGAACTCCATGACGAGATAGGCCATGTCCCCGTTGACGCCGGTTTCGAAGAGCTGGACCAGTCCGGGATGCGAGAACCGGCGAAGGGCCTGCGCCTCTTGAGCGAGACGTTGGGCGTATTCGCGGTCCGGGGAACGGACGATCTTGATCGCGACGTCGGTGCTGTTCACCTCGTCGACGGCGCGGAACACGTCAGACATCCCGCCACGGCCGAGCAGCGTGCCGAGTCGGTACCGTCCATCAAGTAGCTCGCCGGTGTTACTCATCTCGTCAACGCCGAACCTTCCGTGGGACGTCGTGTCCCGATCAACTTCATCACGGGGCCATCGCCAACTAGGACTTGATCGCTTGTGATTCCACTGATGTGATGTGTTCAATCTATCGAACGATGTCGATTTCTTTACTGGCGCGCACCGGCGCGCTCTCAGTGAACAAGACGCGAAGCGCAACGAATTCGGGGCGACGATTATTCCGTGCGTGGCTCGAATACGTTGGGGTTGGGCGATCAAAACGTGATGGACGAGTGAAAAGGAACGTGGCGAGCCAGGCAGTCGAACTGCGAAAAATTGTCAAAAATAATTCGGTCGAGTTAAAGCGTTGTAAACGCTTACTTTTTCCCGAATTTCGAGAATTTCCGCGCAAAATAAGGGTTTTCCTGACTTGACAGGGTAGGGACCTCTGTGTATTTTGTAAGCGGTTACAGAGGCGGCAACGGTGCAGTCGATGTTGGGGGACCAAGGGGAATGCGTGGTTGATTCACAGCCAACGATTTATGACGTCGCGAAACGCGCAGGCGTCTCTATCGCCACTGTCAGCCGGGCCCTCAACTCTCTCTCCTCTGTGCGTCCTGCGACGCGCGACAAGGTCCTCGCCGCGATGCGCGAACTGGACTTCGTACCGAACTCGGTCGCGCGTGGTCTCTCCAGCGGCAAGCACTGGATCCTCGGACTGGTCTTCATGCAGACCGCGCTCGACAACAACGTCCTCGCCGTCGAAGAGGCGAGCCTTCTCTATACCGACATCGTCATCCGCGGCGCTGAAGCGCGCGCCGCGGCCCACGGCTACTCGCTGTTGCTATGCGGCGCGGGCGAGAACCACCCGGCCGGCATGGGACCGCTGCTCAACTTGACCGGCACGGTGGACGGCCTCATCGTGCTCGATCGCGTCATGACCGAAGACGACGTCGCCGACCTGTCGCGCCGGATCCCCGTCGTGCTCCTCGCCGGCGCCGGCGACTCCACGTCGGCCATCACCGTGCGCGTCGACAACGAGCAGGCGATGCGCAGTCTCGCCGAACACTTCATCGACGTCCACCACGTGAAGCGAGTCGGTTTCGTCTCGGGCCACGAAGGCAGTCCCGACAGCGTGGCGCGCGCGGACTCGTTCAAGGCGACGATCGCCGAAGGCGGGGCGACACTGGCCGACATCGACATCCTCAAGTCGGACTGGACGTCGGCGGGTGGCGAGGCGGCGATGCGCGCGCGCATCGCACTGGACGATCCCTTGCCCGAGGTCTTTGCGTGCGCCAATGACCAGACGGCGGTCGGCGTCATCTACGCCCTGCACGCCGCCGGTCTGCGCGTGCCCGAAGACGTCCTCGTGACGGGATTCGATGACATCACCCTCACGCGATACTTCAAGCCACCGTTGACCACGATTCGCCAGTCGGGGAGTCTGTTGGGCGAAGTGGCCGTCGACGCGTTGGTCGCCACGCTCGACAACTCCGAGCCCGCCCAGCGCACCGTCGTGCTACCCACGGAGCTCGTCGTTCGTGAGAGCTGTGGCTGCGCGCCGGAGTCCGAATCGCCCGCCGAGATGTTCAAGATGATCTCGACCCCGACGATGGCGGTGAGCTGAGCATGCGACTCATCGGTCGCCGACTCGCGCTCTACGCGCTGACGTTCTGGGTGGCGATCACGGTCAATTTCTTGTTACCGCACCTGATGCCCGGCAATCCGATCCAGACGATGATCGGAAAGTTGACCGGGACGGTCACGCCCGCAGAGATCCGATCGATCCGTCTCGCCTTCGGCGGCGGTTTGAACAACAGCCTGCTCTCGCAGTACTTCACGTACCTCGGACAGCTCGCGCACGGCAACCTCGGATTCTCCTTCACGAACTCGGCGAGTGTCTCGAAGATTCTCGAGCAGTACGTGCCGTGGACGCTGTGTCTGATCGGCGTGGCGACCGTCATCAGTTTCTTGATCGGCACGGTCTCGGGTGCACTGCTCGGTTGGACGCGGGGATCGCGACTGGACTCGCTCATCCCCACCGCGACGTTCTTTCAGGCGACGCCGTACTTTTTCCTCGCGACTGTCATGCTCCTGTTCTTCGCCAGCAAACTTGGTTGGTTCCCGCCCCAAGATGGCTACAACATCGCGACGCTGCATCCCGGCTGGACCTGGGGGTTCGTGCTCAGCGCGCTGCGCTACGGCCAACTCCCCTTGATCTCCATCGTGCTGAGTTCGGTCGCCGGTTGGATGCTCGGTATGCGCAACATGATGATCACGATGGTGGCCGAGGATTTCGTGCTGATGTCGATCGCAATGGGACTGCCGAAGCGAAAGGTGATCTGGGCCGCGGCACGCAACGCCGTCCTACCGAGTATCGCGAACCTCTCGTTGGCCATCGGCCTCGTCGTCTCCGGGGCGCTACTCGTCGAGCTGGTCTTTAACTATCCGGGTGTCGGCGACCTCCTGCTCAACGCGATCTCGAGTGAGGACTACCCGCTCATCCAAGGGATCTTCTTGATCATCACGTTGGCGGTCCTGGCCGCGAATCTCCTGGCGGACCTCGTCTATCTACTGCTCGATCCTCGAACGAGAACCGAGGTCGCCCTGTGAAATCACTGCGCTTTCCTCGCTCGCCCAAGGTCATCGTCGGTCTGGTCATTCTCGGATTCTTCATCTTCCTCATGATCTTCGGACCGTATCTGGCGCCGTACAGCCCTGACAACACGAACTTCGCGCCGCTGCTCACTCCGTCGGCGCACCATTGGTTCGGCACGACGAGTCTCGGTCAGGACATCTTCTCCCAGACGCTCGTCGGAGCGCGCGCCACGATGGTCGTGGCGGGGGTGGCGGGGCTGGCCGCCACGATGCTGTCGATCCTCATCGGTATTTCGGCCGGCTACATCGGTGGCTTCACCGACGACGGGCTGTCGCTCATGTCCAACGTCTTTCTCGCCCTGCCGGGGCTGCCGCTGCTCATCGTGATCGACAGCTATCTGCCGGTCAACAGTCGTTCCAACTCACTCATCATCGGACTCATCATCTCCCTGACGGGATGGGCCTGGGGCGCTCGCGTGCTGCGCGCCCAGACGATGTCACTACGCAACCGCGATTTCGTCGAGTCCGCACGAATCATTGGTGAGAAGCGGTGGCGCATCATGTTCACCGAAGTGGCACCCAATCTCCTGCCGATCCTCGCGTCGTCCCTGCTGTTCACGATCCTGTACTCCATCGGCGCCTACGTGACACTGGCCTACATCGGGTTGACGAGCACCTCGGTGTGGAACTGGGGCACGATGCTGTTCTGGGCCCAGTCGAACAACGCGCCACTCTCCGGCGAGTGGTACTGGTTCGTACCCCCGGGCCTGTGTATCGCCCTCGTGGGGACGAGCCTGGCCCTCTTGAACTTCGGTATCGACGAGTTCATCAACCCACGACTGCGCGCCGGCGGCCTGAGCGGTCGCCAACGCCGCCGTTTGGGTATGCCACGACGCCAACGTCTCGGTTTCACGCCGGTCGTGCGCTCGGCGACGACCGCGCCGCGCGTCTCGGTGCAGGCACAGAGTCCGGTGACGTCGTGACGACCGAATCGAAGCGAGTCGATGACGTGGTGGCGATCGAAGTGCCGCCCCAGGCGCTCCCGACCACGACGTACGGACCGATCGCCGAGACCACGCACGTCGAAGAAGCGATGGGCGAACGCATCCTCGACGTTCGAAACTTCAGCGTCGACTACGGGTGGGGTAAGAATGCGGTGCGTGCCGTCGACGACGTCGACGTCCACATCGATCGCTCCAAGGTGCTCGGTATCGCGGGCGAGAGCGGGAGCGGAAAGTCGACGCTGGTCTACGCGATCACGCGGCTCCTGCGCGCCCCGGGCGTCATCAGGGGCGGCGAGGCGCGCTTCAACCTTGGCTCGGACGATGAGGGCGAACACGTCATCGATCTCGTGAACGCCAACGAGCGCGAACTGCGCAGCGTCCGGTGGTCGAGCATCTCCATCGTGCTCCAGAGCGCGCTCAGCGCCCTGAATCCCGTCGTGCGCGTGGGTTCGCAGTTCGAGGCGGTCCTCACCACGCATCGCAAGGACATGTCCAAGCACGAACGACGCGCCCGCGCCGCCGCCTTGCTGGCGATGGTCGGACTGGACGAAGACCGCCTGGACCGCTTTCCGCACGAACTCTCGGGCGGCCAGCGCCAGCGCATCATGATCGCGCTCGCGCTCACCCTCGATCCCCAGCTCGTCATCATGGACGAGCCCACGACGGCCCTCGACGTCGTCACGCAGCGCGAGATCATCAGCGAACTGTTCGAACTTCGAGCGCAGTTCGGTTTCGCGATGATCTTCATCACGCACGATCTCTCTTTGCTCACGGAATTGGCCGATGAGATCGTCGTCATGTACGCCGGCGCGCTCGTGGAGCGCGCAACGGCGCGAGAGCTCTACGAAGCGCCGCGCCACCCGTATTCACTCGGTCTCTTGAACTCCTTTCCGCCGATGCACGGCGAGCGCACCGAATTGACGGGTATACCCGGCTCACCTCCCGACCTCGCGCATCTGCCTACGGGATGCCGGTTTCACCCGCGCTGCCCCTACGCCATGGAGCGCTGCACGAATGAGTCGCCACCGCTCGTCGAGATACGCGGAACGGACCGATCGGTCGCCTGTTGGCTGCACGTCGGCGACCCCGCCGTCACGGTGCCGGTCGAGTTGAGTCGCACGCCGACGGTCCCGACGATCGAACCCGCGAAGGAGGTGGCGCGATGAGCGATGCGCCCAAGAGCCCGGTGCAGTTGGCCGCCCGCCATCTCACCCGCCACTTCTCGGTGCGCACCCCCGGCCGTCTGCTCAACGCCAAGCGGATCGTGCGCGCGGTCGATGACGTGAGTCTCGACTTGGTCGCCGGCGAAGTTGTGGCGGTCGTTGGCGAAAGCGGCTCGGGCAAGTCGGTACTCGCACGAATGCTGGCGCGAATCGTGACGCCGACGTCCGGTGACCTCGTCTTGCAAGGTACGCCGATCGCCATCAAGTCCAAGCGAAACCTCGCCTACGCCTCGCAGGTCCAACTGGTCCTGCAGGACCCGTTCGCGTCGATGAATCCGGTGCACCGGATGAGTCACAACCTGCTTCGACCACTTCGCATTCACGGAGCATCGAAGAACGACGCGCCGGCCCTCGCCGAGGCGGCGCTGCGCCGCGTGTCACTTGAGCCTCCCAGTCGGTTCCTCGAGAGCTATCCGCACGAACTCTCGGGCGGACAGTTGCAGCGGGTCTCCATCGCTCGCGCGTTATGCATCGAACCCAAGGTGCTGCTCGCCGATGAACCGATCTCGATGCTCGACGTCTCGGTGCGCCTCGGCGTGCTCAACCTGCTGCGCGGCCTGTGTGACGACGACCGTCTGGCCGTCCTCTACATCACGCACGACATCGCGTCGGCGCGCTACATCGCCGACTCGATCATCGTGATGTATGCCGGGCAGGTCGTCGAACAGTCCAAGGGCACGAGCCTCGTCGATGATCCGACCCACCCCTACACCCAACTCCTGATCGCGTCGGTGCCCGATCCCTCGGACCCGACCCGTGACGTGCCGGCGACGGGTGAGCACGCGCAGATCGCAATCGCCGAAAAGGGCTGTCGTTTCAATCCGCGCTGTCCCCACGTCATGGACCGATGCCGCGAAGAAGAGCCGCCGTCCTTCATCGTTGGCGACAATCACACCTCGAAGTGTTGGCTCTACGCCGACCACGAGGTCGCAGTCGAAGTGGCGCTGTCGACGCGCCGGAGGGAGGGGGAGACCGCGACGACATGACCCACATCGAATAGAGAGCCGCGAGGACGCCCATTTTGGGCTCTCACGGTTGAAAAAATCGCGAAGGTCCAACCGGCCTCGCGTTTGTTAAGTAGGGACCCACACGGTTCAAACAAAACGTCGGCGGAAGCCGGCTGGACACTATCAATATAAAGGAAAAATATGTTTAAAAGAGCTGCTGTTGTCTTCACGGCGTTGTCGTGTTTGACACTTGGCATAGTTATGAGCGTTGGCGTTTCGGTCGCCTCGGGGGCAAGTTCGACTCTGACAATGGAGAACAACACCGGTGTGACCTTCACCGACAACTTCAATCCAGTGGACTCGAGTTCGTTCTCGAAGCAGATGAGCGTCAACTCGTTGATCTACGAACCACTGTACGAATTCGACTCGCTTAAGGCGGGCGTCTCGTATCCGTGGCTCGCGACGAAGTACGCGTGGACCAACAAAGGAAAGACCCTGACGTTCACGATTCGCACCGGTGTGAAGTGGAGTGACGGTTCAGCGTTCACCCCAGCAGACGTTGCCGCGACGTTCAACCTCGTCAACAGCAACCCCGCCGCGAACGTCTTCGGCGTTCCAACACTGGCCAGCCCAGCGACGGTATCGGGTGACACGGTGGTGTTGAACTACTCCGTTCCTGAGTACTCGAACATCGTCGCCATCGCCGGCACGCAGTTGATCCTTCCGGCAAGCTTCGGGACGACGTACTCGACGCCGGCAACGGCAACGGTGACGGCGCCCGTCGGCACTGGTCCGTACGAACTGGACAACTACAGCGCCCAGCTGGTGAGCTACAAGGCCAACCCGAACTACTGGGGTGGCACGCCCGCGGCGAGCGAGATTGACGTCCCTTCCTACGCGTCCAACACTGACGCCGCTACCGCCTTGGCGAGTGGACAGCTGCAGTGGGCCGGTAACGACATTGAGAACGTCAACTCGATCTTTGTGAACAAGGACAAGGCGACGAACCACATCTACTTTGCCCCGGGTTCGACCGTGACACTGGAGTTGAGCGTCACCAAGTGGCCATTCACCAACATCGCGGTTCGCCAGGCCATCAGCGCCGGTGTGAACCGCTCAGCGTTGGCGATCAAGGGTGAGAGTGGTTACGAGGCGCCGGCGACGTCGCTGAGTGCCCTTATCTTGCCCAGCCAGGCGTCGTACCTGACGTCGTCGTACAAGAACGACGTCAAGTCCAAGAACCAGCCCAAGACGGTGAAGTCGATCCTGACCAAGGCCGGGTTCAAGAAGAACAAGCAGGGTTTCTACGCACTGAAGGGCAAGGTCGTCAAGTTCTCCATCGAGGACCCGATCTCCTACTCTGACTACTACGCGGACATCCAGCTCATGTCATCGGAACTCAAGTCCGAAGGTATTGACGCCACGGTTGACGGTGTGCAGGCATCACAGTGGTACGCCGACCTCGCTGACGGGAACTTTGACTCCGTTGTCCACTGGGGCAATGGCGGCACCGACCCGTACACGCAGTTCGACAACTGGTTCGACTACACGCAGTCCGCGAAGCTCGGCAAGACCGCCAACGCGGACTTCGGCCGGTACCACAACGGTCAGGTGCAGTCGTTGCTGTCGAAGTTGGCATCAACTGACCCGTCGAACACGGCGGCCGTGAAGGCCGCGACGGCGCCACTCGAGAAGATCGAAGTGACGACGTTGCCCGTTATCCCGCTGTTGTATGGCGCGGACTGGGACGAGTACAGCACGGCGAACTTCACCGGATTCGTGACTGCGGCCAAGCCGTACGCGGACCCGTCGCCGAGCGACCCTGAGTTGCCGTACATCTTGATGCAACTCAAGGCGTCGTAATTGATCACCTCCGCTGCGGGCTAGGAGTTCTCCAACCCTGCTAGCCCGCACGCGGAGGGAACATCAGATTACGCGCGACCGCGCCGCAAGTGTTAGCGGCGCGGTCGCGCGCGGTCACCCTTCGCTGAAACTCGCCCAATTACTATCAGGAGACATCCACATCATGAGTACGACCAGCCCCCACAACGAGAGCCCGCCCCGCTCCTTTCCCTCCGGTTTCCTCTGGGGAACCGCCACCGCCTCATACCAAATCGAAGGCGCCGTCGACGTCGACGGCCGCGGGCCCTCCATCTGGGACACCTACAGCCACAAGTCCGGCGAGGTGTGGAATGGCGACACCGGCGACATCGCCTGTGACCACTATCACCGCATGGACGAAGACCTCGACCTCATGAAAGAGCTCGGCGTCGGTTCCTACCGCTTCTCGGTCGCCTGGCCCCGCGTCCAGCCCGACGGCAAGGGCCCGGCCAATCAGCCCGGCCTCGACTTCTATCGTCGACTCGTCGACGGACTTCTCTCGCGCAACATCGAACCAACGTTGACGCTCTATCACTGGGACCTGCCCCAGCCCATCGAAGACGAGGGCGGCTGGTGCGTACGCGACACGACCGAACGATTCGGCGAGTACGTGGACATCGTGGCGCGCGCCCTGGGTGACTCCGTCGAACGCTGGATCACCCTCAACGAGCCCTGGTGCTCGGCCTGGCTCGGCTACGGCGCGGGCCGTCACGCTCCCGGCATCAAGGACATCGGCAAGGCCGTGGCCGCGACGCACCATCTGCTCTTAGCCCACGGCACCGCAGTGCCGATCCTGCGCTCGGCGATTCCCGACGCCAAGGTGGGCATCACGCTCAACTTGGGCGTCTCTCGCCCGGGCACGACGCACGAGCTCGACCTCGCGGCGGCGCGACGTGCCGACGGCAACTTGAACCGGATTTTCCTTGACCCTCTCTTTCGTGGTCAGTACCCCGACGACATGCTCGAGCACTACAAGGACGTCTCGCCGGGCTTCACGGTCGTCCAGGACGGCGACATGGACGTCATCGCACAACCTCTGGACTTCCTCGGCGTCAACTACTACTTCCCGGGCACGATCATGGACTCGACGCGCGTCAAAGAGGCGCGCGCCGCCGGCTACGGCGTGCCCCTCGGCGAACAGTTCCCCGACCTTCGGGTGCTCTCGTTGGAGACGCCCGGTACCGACACCACGTCGATGGGTTGGGAGGTCGACGCGTCGGGGCTGACCGAGTTGCTGGTGCGCGTGAAGGGCGACTACACCGAGCTGCCGATCTACATCACGGAGAACGGCGCGGCCTTCGACGACTACGTCGACCCCAACGGTCACGTGCTCGATCACGACCGCGTCTCGTACCTCGAAGAGCACATCTCGGCGGTGCACGACGCGATCGAGGCCGACGTCAACGTCCAGGGATACTTCGTCTGGAGCCTGCTCGACAACTTCGAGTGGGCCTATGGCTACTCGCGTCGCTTCGGCATCGTGTGGGTCGATTTCCCGACCGGCACACGTTTGCCAAAGGCGAGTTTCAGATGGTACGGCGACACCGTTCGTAACAACGGGTTGGTCTACTCTTCGAGCGGCGGCGATTCGTAGACGTCGGTTGAAGTTGGATATAAAGTTGCACGAACGTCGGCACCCGGGCTCACCGCCACGTTCAACGAAGAGTGTTTCATTACCCGAGTGACAGTCCCGTCCGGACCCACTCATGACGAGTGGCGTTCAAGACATAAGTGGCGTACCCACGATTAGTGAATTTGCGGTCGGGGAACATACGAATGCATAGACCGATGCTCACGCTGACAGCCTGGGCACTGATAATCCAATCGCTGGCGGCATTCAAATACTGGTACCAAAGGTGCCCACCGTGGTTGCCCACCCTGTACACGGTGCGACCAGAAGCTGCGCCTCTTTAATGATGAGTTCCGCTGATCGTTATCTCGCTGAGTTCTTACCACGGGTTGGAGTGATCTACGCTGCACGCTCTTTTCGGTACTCCGAATAATACGCAGCCACAAAAGTAAAGTTCGGAAAAAACCTGCGCCAAGCGCGTCAGGGTTTCTTCGACTGGTTAGGTGCCGTCCACTCCAAAGAAGTTTCCGAACGGATCTCGAAGACTGAGCGATGGATCTCCCTGGTGAAATGACCAATGGTCCTCGGTGGCGGACAGCTCCCAGTGCGATTGCCTTTTCCATCGCAGCGGAGAGATCTGTTGTTGCGAGGTACACCACGGGCGAACCTCCCGTTGGGTTCTTTTCGCTGTCGGAAGGATGGAATCCGTATTCCGTGGAACCAGCGTTGAACCAGTAGAACTCGCCGTTATCACTGACAGAGTCTGGCGAGACGCCGATAAGTTCCGCCCACCACAGGGCGACATCCTTCGGACTGTCACAGAAGAACATCACAGCCCTTACGTCACCGTTCATTTGCTTCAGACTAAGGGTAGACCTTCAAGCGCACTTAATCGATGTCGGATCTCTCATCGACGTGATTCTCCCCATTTAAGCCCAATTGGGCGTCTGATGAGGAGAAATTAGGATTCCGAGAATTCGTATCCCTGCACTTGACGGGGTCCAGCCAATACTTAGTATGTTCAATGAAGTAAGTAAGTGCTGCAGCGCGCAATACCCGATTGATGGAGGAGCATGACTCGCAAACAGCTCGACGCCGAACCCCAACCCGAGCGTTCCTCTCCCGAGGCTCCGATCGCGATTGATCAGAGGGAGCCCGCCGCGGGATATTCGACGCGGCGTGGCTCCCGATCACTCCTGCGCGATCTCAACGTCAGCCTTCTGATCGAACTCGTTCGTCGCGCGGGCACTGTCTCGCGAGCCGACCTCGCTCGACAGTCCCGCCTTAGTGCCCCGACGGTATCGAACATCGTCGACAAACTGATCAAGCGCGGCATCTTCAATGAAGTCTCGCTCGCGCCCTCGAGCGGCGGTCGTCCCCCCGTGCTGCTTAGTATCGATCCCAAAGCCGGCTACGTAATCGGCATCAAGCTGCGCGCCGACGGATTGACGACGGTGGTCTGTGACCTCGACGCCCAAGTAGTTGCGATCGCGAGACGCAAACATCACTCGTCGGTAATCCGGCGGCGGCGATCCAGGCGATCGAACAGGCGGTGTTGCGGGTCCTGCGTGACGCAGTCGTTCCCCAGGCAAAGGTGCTCGGCGTCGGGATCGGACTTCCGGGCATCATCGACACCGACCTGGGTATCTGCAAATTCTCACATCTGCTGTGGTGGCGTGACGTCGACCTCGCCGGACCGCTCCGCAAGCGACTGGGGCTTCCGATCTGGGTCGACAATGACGTCAATACCCTGGCCGTGGCTGAGAAATCGGCCGGCGACGCGCCCGACGCGCGCGACTTCGTCACGTTGAGTGTCGGACGAGGCATCGGCCTCGGCATCGTCATCGACCGTTCGCTCTATCGCGGTGCGAACGGCGCCGCCGGGTGAGTTCGGGCACATCATCATCGAACCCGGTGGCGCCAAGTGCGAGTGCGGCCGCTTTGGCTGCCTCGAAGCGATCGTGGGTGAAGGGCCCTACGTCGAAGCGTCGGTGAACAGATCGGTCGCGACATCACCCGCGCTGAACTGATCACGTTAGTTCAAGGCGGTGACCCGATGGCCCGAATGTCGTGGACAATGCCGGTCGCCGGCTCGGCTCAAGCGGTGGCGAACATGATGACGTTGCTCAATCCTGAACTGCTGATAATCTGTGGCGAAGGGACGGAGCTCGGTCGACGTTCCTCGACCCGATCGTCGCCGCCGTTCGGGAGCAGACCTTCGGCGACCTCGGTCGAACCGTAGAGGTCAAGGTGCAACTGTGGGGTGACGAGGCCTGGGCGGTTGGTGCCGCGACGCAAGTCCTGCGCGAGTCGTTCAGTCTCCCCAACTCCGACGACAAGAGTCACGCAATTTGGCATCGGGTCAACGCATGACACCGAGCGGCGTCGACCCACGTTCAACCTCCAACACCGCCAAACGACTGGATCGAGCACGATTCGACTCGTCACTGCAGGAGAGCATCGACGCGATCCTTCGCAATCAGTCGGCCAGCGGGGCGATTCGTCGCATCGCCCGACTTCGCGCAGTATCACTTTTGCTGGCTTCGAGACGGTTCTTCAGTGCGTTCGCGCTTGACCGGGCCGGCGAGCACGAAGCGTCCGCGCGCTACCACGCGTGGGTGAACGACGCAATCGGCGGCATCAGCGGCATCATCGACGACGTCATCGAGAAAATGCTCCGCGGCGAAGACCTCGATCCTTCGATCATGCCGCCGGCGCGATTTGCCCTCGACGGTACGTCGGTCATCGACGATTGGCCCAATTTCCAAATCGACGGATACGGCACCTGGCTGTGGTCACTGGGCCAACACCTCAGCGAAGTCCAACAGTGGCGGTGCCAAGGAACTGCGCAGTTCAGTGGCTCGGGCCGCCCGCTATCTCGCGACGTTCGCACTCACGCCCTGTTACGACGTGTGGGAGGAGAACGGAAGTGCGGTGCACACCTCGACCCTCGCCTGCGTCTACGGCGGCCTGACGACGGCGGCGCGTCTGCTGGACGACACTCGCATTGCTCGAGCGGCCCACAAGGTGGAGGATCGACTTCACGAGGCGATCCTGAATGGCGTCTACGTCAAGTCCAGTGAGAACGGTGACGTTGACGCGAGCGAACTGTGGTTGCTCGCACCATTCCGGGCCGTTGAGCTCAGTGACCGTGCCTACGCTGAAACCGTCGCGACCATCGAAGATCGATTGACGCTCGACGGAGGTATTCGACGGTACTCGACGGACGTGTACTTCGGAAGTGGTGCCTGGCCCGTGCTCACGGCGTCCCTCGGTTGGAACGCCGTCGTCAGCGGTGACCTCGAAAAGGCCAAGCGCTGCCTGTCGTGGATCGCCGGACACTTCGATGACGCCGGGTTGCTCGGCGAACAGTACGGCGGGGAGCGTCGTGACGAGAAGCACTACGACGAGTGGGTCGCCCGGTGGGGGAGTCCAGCCAAGGACCTGACGTGGTCGTACGCCATGTACGTGGCGCTCATGATCGCCATCGACGATGCGGAGGTCGCCGCGTTCGGCACGACCAACGAAGTCCACAAGAGGTCGACGATGACCGTCCGAGCGTCGCTTATTGAACGATCGATTTCGCGTTGGGGAGGGCCACCAACGAATTCTGGAGACCAGAAAGGTGAGGGGGAAGAGCACTAGGACCACGGCCATGGGGTCCAAGAGATTTATGACCAACAACGCATGACAAGGGCCACTCGGTCCGAACTAAATCCATAGATATAGGAGCAGCAAAATGAGCATTGACCGATTTGTTAGGGGGAGGGCAGGCGCCGTCGTAAAGCTGTCGGTGGCGGCCGTCGCCCTGGTATCGACGGGCGCCATCGTCGCCGTGTCCGGTACGGGACTGTCGACGGCGGCGGCCGCATCGAAGGGCAAGACCGTCACTCTTCAGTATTGGAACACGTACGACCCGAAGGACCAAGAGGGAAAGACGATGCAGAACGTCGTGATCAAGGAGTTCGAGAAGTTGAACCCGGGCATCAAGGTCGTGTCCACGTACGTCCTGTACGCGGACCTGCTGCCGAAGTTCATCTCGACGTCCGCGGCTGGCGATCCACCGGACCTCCTGCGCTCCGACATCGCGTGGGTGGCGCAGCTCGCCCAGCAGGGTCTGGCAGTCAACGTGGGCAAGTTGAAGGCCTTCGCGGCCATCAAGAAGAACACGCTGCCGGGGCCCCTGGCGACGACGGAAGTGAAGGGAACCTACTGGGCCTTCCCGTGTGACACGAACACCCAAGCGCTGTACTGGAACAAGGCCGACTTCGCCGCCGCGGGCATCTCTGGACCCCCGACGACGATCAACGAGCTCCTGGCGGACGCCGCCACGCTGACCGTGCCGTCCAAGGGGCAGTACGGACTCGGTGTGGATGGAACGGACATCTGGAACATGGCGCCCTACATTTGGAGCATGGGGGGATCGTTCACCAACTCCAAGTACACGCAGGCCACGGGTTACATGGACAGCACCGCCACCACGACGGCAGTCACGACACTCGTCAACCTCTTGAGGCCGGCGACATCGGCAGTGACTTCAAGGGTGGCGCGAGCGCGGTCTCCGGTGAGACCGGGTTCCCGAAGGGTGAGTACGCGATGTACATCGATGGTCCGTGGGCCGTCCCGACGTATTCGGCGCTGACTCCGGTGCCGTCTTACGGCATCGCACCGTTCCCGACCGGCGCGGGCGGATCCATCTCCACCGTCGGTGGTGAGGACAACCTCGTCGCCAAGGAAGGTCACCACATCGCGGACGCGGAGAAGTTCGCCGAGTTCCTCGACTCGCCGTTCGCCCAGTTGGCCATGGCCAAGCAGGGTGACATGTCGACCGAGAAGAACGACGCCGCCAAGGAAGACGCGGCCACGCCGTACTTCAAGGTCTTCACCCACCAGTTGTTGACGGCTCGTATCCGCGCCAACAGCCCGGGTTACAGCGCGCTCGACGGCGACTGGTCGACCCAACTGCAGAAGATCCTGGCCGGTACCGAAACGGTGTCTGCTGGTCTCCAGACTGCGGCGCAGGAGTCGAACACGGCCCTCGCGGGCAGTTGACCGTTACTTCAGACCTCGAACAACGCCCGGCGGACATTCCGCCGGGCGTTGTGTCGCGGCGTCGGTACCGTTTCACTCGCCTGGCGACGCCGTACGCACTGCTCGTACCGGCCGGGCTCCTATACGTGGTCTTCATCGTCTATCCGATCTATCGCCAGTTCGATATCAGTTTCTACAACTGGCACATCTTCCCCGGGGCGCACAACCCCTTCGTGGGTTGGTCCAACTACATCGGGATCTTCCACGATCCCGAGATTCGCACCGCCGCCTTCAACACACTTCTCTTCTGCGTCATCACGGTCCCCATCCAAATGGCACTCGGCCTCTTCGCCGCCGCGCTGGTGACCGATCGCCTGCCGGGTCGCGGGCTCTGGCGAGCCCTGATCTTCATCCCGGTGATCACGTCGTGGGTCGTGGTGAGTTACATCTTCGCCTACATCTTCGCCGACCAGGGAGGCATCGCGAACGACGTTCTCTCGCTGTTCGCTGGTCATACCGTTCAGATCGACTGGCTGGCCCAGACGTGGACCGGCAACGCCGTCATCTGGCTCGTCAGCATCTGGAAGGGCGTGGGATGGTCCTTCATTTTGTTCCTCGCCGCACTCGATGGCGTCGACCGCACCCTCGTCGAATCGAGTCGCGTCGACGGCGCCAAGGAACCGCGCGTGTGGCGCCACGTTGTCCTCCCGAGTATTCGTCCGACGATCATGTTCGTGTTGGTGCTCCTGGTGATTGGCGCGAGTCAGGTCTTCACGCAGGTGTACGTCCTGACGAACGGTGGCCCGTATGGTTCGACCCAGGTGTTACTGACGTACGCCTATCGGGACCGCGTTCTCGTTGTTCAACTTCAGTTACGCCGCCGCCATCGCGTCATTGACCGCGGTCGTCGTGCTGGCCCTGAGCGTGGTGCAGATCCGCCTCATGCGACGTCGGGATGCTTCGTGAACATCCTGGGTTCAAAGAGCGGCTCACGACGACGACGTCGCACCCACGAGCCGCGTCGCGAGCGCCCGCCTCGCGGCGCCCGGGCTGTTCGGTGTTCGGACCTGGAACAAGTCACGCGTCGCGGTCGCGATCATCCTCGGCGCTATCTCGGTCTTCCCGTTGCTGTACATGATCTCGTTGTCGTTCCAACCCACCAGCGAGATCTTCTCTTCTCATCCCGTGCTCATTCCCGCTCACCCGACCGTGTCCAACTACGTCCAAGCCTGGACGCAGAACAGCTTCGACCGGTACTTCGTCAACAGTGCGATGGTCGCGCTCGGCACGGTGGTCATCACGGTGAGCGTCTCGTCACTCGCGGCCTTTGCTTTCGCCCGTTACCGGTTTCCCTTCAAGGAGATCATCTTTTACGTCTTCCTGGCCGCTCTGGCGGTCCCAGCACGTTGTTGATCATCCCGCAGTACTTGCTCATGTTGCGCCTGCATCTGACCGACTCGCTCCCCGGGCTGATCTTGATCTACTCCGCGGAGAACGTGCCGTTCTCCGTCTTCTTGCTGCGCGGATTCTTCGAGTCGATTCCGAAGGAACTCGAGGAGTCGTTTCGCCTCGACGGCGCTCGAACGCTGCGAGTACTGACAGGCTCATCGCACCGCTCTCGGCGCCCGCGCTGGCGGTGGTCGCGATGTTCGCCTTCAATTTCGCCTGGGAGGAGTTCTTGATCGCGTTGACGCTCATCAACTCCGCGGACCACCGAACACTGCCAATTGCCCTTACCTACTTCGTGAGCGAGTACTCCACCGCCTGGGGACCCCTCATGGCGGCCTCGGTCATCGCCACGATCCCCAGCTTCATCGTGTATCTGATCTCGCAGCGAGCATTCAGGCGCGGCGTATCGGTTGGCGGGATACGGTGAGCGGGGATTTTGACGACCTACGCACGTCCTACCTCGTTGAGGAATCCGTCGCCGTGCGAGACCTGCCGCACGGAAACGGCCGAGCACTGGTGAGGACGGCGTGGGGTCATCGTTTCCGCATCACTGGTCGATGACGTCGCGCGACGTCGAATGCTCTGCCCATCGGCACGCACGCGTTCGAGACGCGTCGTCGGATGAGCGCGCTTCTCGGTGAGGAGTTCTTCAGCGTGCGGGAGCGACGTGGCGACGACCCGGTCATGGGCTTCGTGACGTCCTTCGACGCGTCGTCGCGTCAATCGGTGCTGTCGTGGCTGCGCGATCTGCGCTGTACGGTCGTGCAGGTCTACGACTGGATGGAGACGTACAGCGCGCCGCTGGCCGCGCCGGGTCACTACCATGACCCCTTAGGACGCCCGATAGAACGCGCCGATTAGAAGCAACTCATTGAAGGCATCAAGCGGATGGGCGCGGTCGCGCAGGCGTACGCGCCGGTCTGTGCGTCGGACGAAGAGTTCGCGGCGTCGCACGCCGAGTGGCTCCTCTATCGCAATGACGGGGCGCCCGAGTCACTCGGCACGCTGCTCCAGATCATGGACCCGGCGAGTGGAGAATGGCAAGAGCACTGGATCGAGAGTTACGGACGGGCGCTCGACGAGCTTGGTTTCGACGGCCTTCACCTTGATACGTACGGCTATCCGCGAGCCGCATTGAACGATCGGGGAGAGCCGTTCCGGTAGAAGAAGGCTACGAAGATTTCGTCAGGTCCGTGCGAGCCGCCCGCCCCATGAGGTAATCAGTTTCAACCAAGTGAACGGCGTCCCGCGAGGATTCGACGTACCTGCTCCGCCCTCGTTTCGTTACATGGAGGTCTGGGCGCCGAACGGCCAGTGGCGGCACCTCGAAGGGCTGCTTGCGCGAAGCGCCGGGAGTGCCGCAATCGGTGGCGGAATCTGGCAAGATATCCGCCGGTCTGGTCGGGGGAGCGTGCACAAGGATTCGCACCTGCGTGCTCACCGAAGCAGTCGTGACAATGCTGGGCGCATCAACGCTGCAGTGGGGCGACGCTAACGGGGTACTGCCGTCACCCCTATTACGTGGAGCACGAGACGCTGAGTGACGATGAACGCGCTGCGGCGCTGGAGTGGCATCGTTTTGCGCTGCGATGCCGTGACCTGTGGAGGTCGGCGACGACACCACCTGGTACGAATTGTCCGATGAGAACGCCGCGGTGACCGTGAGGAGCAAAGGAGATCAGTCCCGAACCGGTCGCCGGTGGGCTCTTTGTCGAGTCCGGCACGATGAGGCACGAGTGGCGGTGGGGCTGATCGATCTGACGGGTAGTTCGGATGGTTCCTGGTCGTCCGGAACAGGTCCGGGTACCTGTCGTTCCGCCGAAGTCTCGAGTACTGGTCGAGTCGCCCGAAGCATGGCGAGCACAAGTGGCCGTGCTCGGGACGAACGGCGGCCGGTTCGTGGACGCAGTGACGAACGAGGTTGCCCACCGCGAAGGTCAAGCGACGCAGTCAGAGTGCCTCTAGAAACGGGCTGGTCAATACTGCGCCTACAACGCCGGAGCAATCACTTGAGACGCGCCGTTGGAAGCGAACTGAATCGCTGGAAGGGAACAGATGTCCTCAATAAACCTGGAACAGGTGACCAAGGTCTACCCAAATGGATTCGAGGCGGTCAACAAACTCGACTTGGCGATCAGTGAGGGCGAATTGATGGTCGTTGTCGGTCCGTCGGGATGCGGCAAGACGACCGTGCTTCGCATGATCGCAGGACTGGAGAGCGTCTCGTCGGGGGTGGTCCGTTTCGGCGATGAAGTGATGAATGACGTACCGCCTCGCAATCGTGACGTGGCAATGGTCTTTCAGAGTTACGCTCTGTATCCGCAAATGACAGTGGCACAGAACATTGGCTTTGCTCTGAAGATGAAGAAAGATCCCCAAGTCGGAAATTTCATCGACGCGTCGCTTCCGCGGCGGACATCTTAGGGCTGACTCCGTGGCTCAATCGTAAGGCCCGGTGGAACTCTCCGGCGGGCAACGCCAGCGCGTTGCAATGGGACGGGCGATCGTTCGTGAACCGAGCGTGTTTCTCGATGGATGAACCACTCTCAAATCTGGACGCAAAACTGAGAGTGCAGTTACGCGCCGAGGTCTCGCGAGTGCAGAAGAAAATTGGCGTGGCGACGTTTACGTCACTCATGACCAGACTGAGGCGATGACGCTCGGCCATCGCGTAGCGGTGCTTCGTGATGGAATCTTGCAGCAGTGTGACACGCCCCAGGTGCTTTACGATCGTCCAGCCAACGTCTTCGTAGCCGGGTTCATCGGTTCGCCTTCGATGAACTTGTTCGAAGCACGACTTTCCAGTGACTGCTCGAACATCGCACTCGGCAGCCAAAGTATTGCTCTCTCGGACGAGATACTTCGTCAACATCCAGCCCTGCGTCGCTTTGCAGGAAACACGATTGTGGCCGGGATTCGGCCCGAGGATCTCCCCGCCGCCGGAGACCAACGTCCCGGCGTGCCCTTTAAGGGTGACGTGGACTGGTCGAGGCTCTCGGATCTCGAGATTCTGGTTCACTTTCGAACCGACGCCACTCCAGTCGTCCCCGAAGGGACGACGGTCCTCATTGACGGAGAGGAGTCTCGACAAAGGTCAATCCGATGATGATTGTGTCGCAAGGATTGAACCGAGAACTTGGTCCGGGCCGGCGAGCAAGTTGTTTTCACCTAATCCCCAGTCGACTCGAATTCTTCGAATTGGATTCGGGCGTCGCAATCTGGCAGTGACCGGTCGACGTTTCGGATCGTGGTCGGCGCACGATCGTTTGGACTGGCCCGCGCTCGCGGCCTACGGTATGGCGATGTGTCGAAACATCACCATGCTGCGAGGGCTCGAGCCTCCCGCCACCACTGAAGAGATCCACGCCGCCGCCCTGCAGTACGCGAGGAAAGTCGCGGCGGTCTCCTCGGGTCCGTTGTTGACGTCGAGTGCGTTCTCGAGGCGGTCGATCAGATCGCCGCAGTCACCGAGCAGCTGTTGGGTGCGTTGCCGCCACGGCGAACGCCGCCGCCGATGGTTCCACCGAATCGACGTCGGACGTCAACGCCGACGATGAGGAGTGAACGGATACAATACCGTCGAGTGACGTGGGTCTACGAGGCCTTGTCCAGTTTGCGCCGCTCGTTGGCCGCGGCGACAAGGGCTTCGGCGATCATCGACTGCTCGGATACCGCTCATCTGACCGAACGCCGCGAGTGACGCCGTCTCTTGCAGGCTGGTGTTCTGTGCCTTAGGCGTTGACAGACCAAATAATTTTCTAATGAATCTCATCCATCCTCCTTCGAAGAAGTCCGACATGATGACAAGTTCGACAATCAATTATCCCGTCACTCAACCTTAAGGACAGGGATGGACCGCCCGAGCAGTTCGTTGTGATGTTGTTCACACGCAGGAGTGGTTAGGTATTTATCGTTTCATGTTGTGAATCGTCGAATTTCGATTTGTTGTGAATCGCGCTCGTGATCCGATTACTACGACAAGATGAAACGCTCGATGGCGCGCGCGAAACCTTCGTCCTCATTGGACGTCGTAACTTCACCGGCGGAGGCTTTCACGTCGTCCTCGGCATTGCCCATCGCGATCGACAACCCGGAGCGTTCAAACATCGACACGTCGTTGTGGGCATCGCCGATCGTGGCGATGGCGTCGGTCGCAATTCCCAGCTTCGACGAGAGAAAGTCGACCACTGCTCCTTTGTTCGCCTGGGGGTTCGTGACGTCCAAGTAGTACGACTGTGAGTTCGTCGCCGAGACGCGTGCGCCGACAGCTCAGTCTGGATCGTCATCCGCGCTCGGGTGAGCGCACCTGCATCGTCACTGGCACCGACGATCTTGGCGACATTGGTCACTGACGGCATCGAAGTTCTCGACCGTCGAGTGGGTTCGAACTGACAGACCTCGGCTTCGTGGACCACGTGGGGGACCCCTCGAGGTCGCGGACGTACCACTCTTGTGCGCGATAGACCCAGACCGAGACGTGGTGGTCATCCAGGACGCCGATGATCGTCGGAGACGATCTCGTCGTCGATCGTGTGTTCGGCGAGAACACGTTTGTCGCGGATCGACGATCATCCCGCCGTTGAAGGCCGAGATCGGCGTCGTCAGGTCGCAGAGGCTCGAGGTACATGTTGAGACCCCTCGGCGGACGGCTACTGGTGATCGCGAAGAGGATGCCGGCGTCGCGCAAGTCCTGCACCGCCTGTAACGAGACGCGCTCGGTGAGGACCTTGTCGCGGGGCACGAGGGTGCCGTCGACGTCGGAGAGCACCAGACTGAATCTTGGGGCTCATCGAGGCAGCGACCACCGGTCCGGTGCGACGATGCGGTCAATGGAGACCGGGCCCCACGAGCCGGGCTCGTAGAGTTCGACCGCCGGTGGGTTCTCCAGCACGGGCGTTGCGATCTCCCACTGGCGCTCGATCCCGTCAGAACGGGTGAAGAACGCCTGGTTGCCGAGCATCGCTTCGAGGATCAGGTGCTCGTAGGCCTCGAGGTTGTTGGCCGTCTGGAACGAGTCGGCGTAGCGAAAGTTCATGACCGCCGGCGCGAGTCGCATCTCCGGTCCGGGCTGCTTAGCCAAGAAGTGGATCTGGATGGACCCGGGGTCGGCGAAGTCGGCGACCAACTCGTTGCCGTGGCGCTGGCCCTCCATGTGGTCGACGGGGAACATCCGCATCACCGGCTCCTTGAAGCCGATCGTCACGACCTGGCGGCTCTGGGCCATCGACTTGCCGGTGCGCAAGAAGAACGGCACGTCCTTCCACCGCGGGTTCTCGATGTCGGCGCGCAGCGCGACGAAGGTCTCGGTCTGGGAGTCGGGCGCGACACCCTTCTCCTTGAGGTACCCGTCGTACTGGCCCGCGAATGACGTGTTCGGGATTGATCGGTGACGTGGAATCGAAGACCTTGGCGATCTCGTCGCGCAGGGGCTTGGCATCGAGTGAGATCGGCTGTTCCATGGCCACGAAGGCCAAGACCTGGAGCAGGTGCGTGACGACCATGTCGCGAAAGGTCCCGGTCTGTTCGAAGAACGCCCCGCGACCTTCGATCGAGAGCGTCTCGGGCACGTCGATCTGGACGTAGTTGATGTAGGTGCGGTTCCAAATGGGTTCGAAGAGGCCGTTGGCGAAGCGCAGGGCCAGGATGTTGTCGATCGACTCCTTGCCCAAGAAGTGGTCGATGCGAAAGACATGGGCCTCGTCGAAGCACTCGGCGATGGTGGCGTTCAGTTGGCGCGCCGAGGCGAGGTCCGTCCCGAAAGGCTTCTCGCAGATGATCTTGGTGTTGACGTTGAGTCCCGTCGCCCCGAGCATCTCGACGATGCCGAGTAACGCGTTCGGCGGCACCGCGAGATGGAAGAGTCGCTGGACGTCGCCCCCCATCTCCTTTTCGGCGCGCGCGACGGCGTCGACGAGTTCTCCGGTGCCGTCTTCTTCGGCGTAGGCGAAGGAGAGGTTCTTCTCGAACGCCTCCCACTCCTCGCCTTCGGGTTTGTTGGCGCCGAACTGACAGACCGCGTCGTAGGCGCGCTTGCGGAAGTCCTTGTCGGAGATGGCCGAAGCCTGACGCGAGCAGCCGATGATCCGGTACTGCTTGGGCAGCAGGCCGGCGACCGCGAGGTGGAAGAGCCCCGGCAGGATCTTGCGCTTGGCGAGGTCGCCGGTGGCGCCGAACATCACGAAGATGTGATCCGGAGGTACCTCACCGTGCATGGCGTGCGTGCTCGTCACTGTTGACCTCCGGGTTTTGACTTGGTCACCGTTTTAGCGGTTGCCACGATGATCTCACTCACCAATTGTGGCGCGAAGAGACCGTGGGCACTCACGCCGGGAGTCGACGCGAGACGTTCGGCGAGTTCTCGGGGATCGCCGACCTCGCCGTGGTAGTCGGCGAGGACACCGCCGTCCGGACTGGGCCCGACGTCGCGCAGGGTGACCGCGCCAAGCTCACGAACGGTGGCGCGCAGACCGAAGGGACGTAGTTCCAGCGGCACCGGTGCGTGCAGGGTCCTCACTGGCTTCGACGAATCGGCGATGACGACGAAACGTCTCGCGGATGCCGCGACGATCTTCTCGCGCAGATGCGCTCCACCGCGACCCTTGATGAGCCAGCCGTCGGGTGCGATCTGATCGGCCCCGTCAATCGCCAGGTCCAATTCGTCGAGTTCGCCGAACTCCTCGATGGTGATCCCCAGGGCTCGTGCCGCGTCGGCGGTCTGCGGTGAGGTTGCGACGTAGCGCGCCTTGACGCCGCGACGCGCGACCGCTTCGAGGAGGTAGGCCACCGTCGTGCCGGTCCCGAGGCCGACGCGCGTATCGGGTTCGATCAGTTCGGCCGCCGCGTTGGCGGCGAGACGCTTCTCCTCATCGAGGCTCACGACAGCGCCGCTCCATCGGCCATCACTAGTGACGATGGTGCGACAACGCTTCCCGCAGGAATCGACGTGTCACCGCGCAGCAGCGCGCCAAGCGCCGATTGCTTGTCCTTGCCGGTGACGAGCCACAGCAGTTGGTCGGCGCGAGCGAGGGCGTCGTAGGTCAGCGTCATCCGCTGCTCGCCTTGATAGACCCCGGTGATCGCGACGAGGCGATCACGCACGTCGAGCACCGGGTCGCCGGGTATCAGTGACGCCGTGTGTCCGTCGGGTCCGAGCCCAA
Source organism: uncultured Acidimicrobiaceae bacterium (assembly GCA_963764095.1). Taxonomy (GTDB): domain Bacteria; phylum Actinomycetota; class Acidimicrobiia; order Acidimicrobiales; family RAAP-2; genus RAAP-2. The sequence goes on from CAVXRB010000005.1 coordinate 57,558, forward strand.
GATGGACGAGGTCGAAATGCGGTGGCAACGCTTCGCCGTAGGACGAGGCCGCCTCGTCGAGGTCGCCGTCGTTGACCGGCATCGCCACGATCGACGGACGTCGAGTGCCGAGGCTGTTCTCCAGGTTCGTGAGGTTGCGCGTCGAGTCGCCCAACGGGGCGATCCGCTCGTCGACCTGATAGAGGGTGACGTCGTCCCAGGCGACGTCCATCTGGGCCAGCTTCTCGAACATCGCCCAGGGGGTCCGTCCGCCACTGACGGCGAACGTGAAGTGCCCGTGGTCGTCGATCGATCGTTGCGCGACCTGGGCCACGTAGTCGGCGGCCGCGGCCGCGACGGCGTCGGCGTCGGCGAAGTCGCGCAACTCGTGATGCACCCTACGCGCTCTTCTCGACGTGACCACCGAACTCTGCGCGCATCGCCGAGAGCACCTTGGCGGTGAACTCGCCTTGGCCGCGCGATTCGAATCGCTGCCAGAGGGCGGCGCTGATGACGGGTGCGGGCACGGACTCGTCAATGGCCGCTTCGACGGTCCAGCGGCCTTCACCGGAGTCCGACACGCGTCCGCTGTACTCCGAGAGTTCCGGGTTGCGCGCGAGTGCGTCGGCGGTGAGGTCGACGAGCCACGACCCCACGACCGAACCATGGCGCCACACTTCGGCCACTTCGGGGAGGTCGAAGTCGAAGGAGTAGTACTGGGGATCGCGCAGCGGCGTCGTCTCGGCGTCGGCTTCGACTTTGGTCGTGCCGACGTTGGCGTGTTTCAAGATGCTCAGACCCTCGGCGATCGCCGCCATCATGCCGTATTCGATGCCGTTGTGCACCATTTTGACGAAGTGACCGGCGCCGTTGGGGCCGCAGTGCAGGTAGCCCAACTGCGCCGTCCCGTCGGTGCGGGTGCGACCGGGCGTCTTGGCCGTACCGTCCTCACCCGGGGCGATCGTGCGGAATATCGGGTCGAGACGCGTGACGACGTCGTCCTCGCCGCCGATCATCAGGCTGTAGCCACGCTCGAGACCCCAGACCCCGCCGCTCGTGCCGCAGTCCACGTAGTGCACGCCGCGTTCGGACAGTTGCGAGGCGCGCGCCATGTCGTCGCGGTAGAACGAGTTGCCGCCGTCGATGACGACGTCGTCGCTGTCGAGGTACTGCGTGAGCTCATCGAGCGTGTCTTGCGTGATCGCGGCCGGCAACATGAGCCAGACCGCGCGCGGACCGTCGAGCTTGCTCACGAGGTCCTCGAGTGACGCCGCCGCGACGACGCGCTCACCGACGAGCTTCTCGATGGCCGCGGCATTGACGTCATAGACGACGCAGTTGTGGCCGTCGCGCACGAGTCGCTGGACGAGGTTGGCGCCCATCCGTCCCAGCCCCACCATTCCCAGTTGCATCGGTCGGTCAGTTGTCATGGGTGTCCTCATTCCTCTTCAGTCGTCGATACAGCGTGATCAGTCCATTGGTCGATGAGTCGTGCGTGAGCGTCGGTTCGGCCTCCGATTCCAACTCGGGGATGATGGCGACGGCGAGTTGCTTGCCGAGTTCCACACCCCACTGGTCGAAGGAGTCGATCCCCCAGATCGTGCCCTGGGTGAAGACCGAGTGTTCGTAGAGCGCGATGAGCGATCCGAGGACGCGCGGCGTGAGGACCTCGGCCAACAACACGTTGGTCGGCCGGTTACCTTCCATGACGCGATGCGCGACGACGTGCTCGGGCGTTCCTTCGGCCCGGACCTCGTCGGCGGTCTTGCCGAAGGCGAGAGCCTGGGCCTGGGCGAAGACGTTCGAGGAGAGGATGTCGTGGTGATCGCCCAGGGGGTTGAGGCTCTTGGCGAAGCCGATCAAGTCGACCGGGATGATCGACGTCCCTTGATGGATCAGTTGGTAGAAACTGTGCTGTCCATTCGTGCCCGGCTCGCCCCAGTAGACCGCGCCGGTGTCGTAGTCGACGTGCGATCCCTCGAGCGTTACGTGCTTGCCGTTGGACTCCATGGTCAGCTGTTGCAGGTACGCCGGCAGACGTTTGAGGTACTGGTCGTAGGGCATCACGCCGACGCTGGCGCAGCCCAAGAAGTCGCGGTTCCACACCGCGAGCAGTCCCATCAGCACGGGAAGGTTCTCTTCGAACGGCGCGGTGCGAAAGTGTTCGTCCATCGCGTGGAAGCCGTCGAGGAGTTCGCCGTAGCGCTCGGGACCGATCGCGATCATCGTCGAGAGACCAATGGCCGACTCCATCGAGTAACGACCGCCGACCCAATCCCAGAAGACGAACATGTTCTCGGTGTCGATACCGAACGCCGAAACCTTGTCGGCGTTCGTCGAGACCGCGACGAAGTGCTTCGCGACGGCGGTCTCGTCGCCCAGTTTGTCGATGAGCCACGTGCGCGCGGAGGTCGCGTTGGTGAGTGTTTCGAGGGTGCCGAAGGTCTTGGAGGAGATGATGAAGAGCGTCTCGTCGGCTTCGAGGTCACGCAGCGCTTCGACCAGGTCGGTACTATCGACGTTCGAGACGAAGTGGAAGGTGAGGTCGCGCCGCGAGTAGTAGCGCAGCGCTTCGTACGCCATGACGGGACCGAGATCGGAGCCGCCGATGCCGATGTTCACCACGTTCTTTATCGCCTTACCGGTGTGGCCCTTCCACTCACCGGAGCGCACGCCACGGGCGAAAGAGCTCATCTGGTCGAGGACCTTGTGGACCTCGGCCACGACGTCGACGCCGTCGACGACGAGCGACGTCTCTTTGGGCATTCGCAGGGCGACGTGCAGGACGGCGCGGTCCTCCGAGACGTTGATGTGCTCGCCGCGGAACATCTGATCCCGGCGCTCGGCCAGCGCCGACTCCTTCGCGAGATCGATGAGCAGGCGAACGGTTTCGTTGGTGATCCGCTGCTTCGAATAGTCGAGGAACAGACCCTCGGCGCCGACGCGGAGACGTTCGCCGCGCGCGGGGTCGTCTTTGAACAGCGTGCGCAGATTCGACTTGTTGAGAGAACGCTCGTGTTCTTCGAGCGCCATCCAGGCGAGTCGGTGGCGAAGGGGGAGGAGGGTCATGAGAACTTCCTTGGCGTTAGGTCTGTGGAGATGACGTCTCCATCCACTCAGTCTGACAACTTTCTCAAATCACGGTCTTGCTGGTCTGGTTCTCGGGCGGGTCGGCCTGGCCGGCGTGGGGCAGTGCGTCGGGGATGTCGAGGCGAGCCACGGCGATCTGGTAGTCGTTGATCCCGTAGTAGACATCGAGCCGGTCCGGTTCGCCGATGTCGTCGCGGCGGTCGATGCCGGTCGGGAAGACGACGTTGGACGGCGTCCCGCGCGGCCCGACGTACGCCGCGGGCGACAGCGCCGGGTGCGTCGAGCGATAGAGCAGTTTTTGGGGGTGGTCCTTGGAGAGGATCATCACCCCGGCCGAGTACGAGAGGTGGTGCACGTCGCTGTTCGGCGGCGCTAGGTCGGTGACGCCGTGGTAGATGAACAGCCATCCGTGCTTGGTCATGATCGGGGGCGCCCCACTGCCGATCTTGAGCGACTCCCAGTCCGAGACCGGCGCCGCCAGGCGGTGGTGCGAGGTGAAGTTGCGCAGCCGATAGGGCGCGTCGTCGGGTCCCGCCCCGGTGTAGGAGATCCAAATGCTCTCGCGATGCAGGTCGATGTCGCGGTCGGCGTCCATCAACATCGTGTCCTCGGGGAGCGTCCCCGGAAAGAGCGGCCGGTGAAGGATGGCCAATTCGTAGTGGTCGGAGGGATTGCGCACGGCCAGCGGGAACATCGCCGCGTCCTTGTTGTCGACGCCTTCGAAGTGGATCCCCTCGTACGGTTCGAACGTGGCGAGACCGAGCCGCTCCCACTTCATGAGGTCCTCGGAGATCGCCAGCGCGATGCGCGGACCGTCGGGGGAGAAGGCCGTGTAGGTCATCACGTACTGCTTGAGCGGTTCGACGAACGTCACGCGGGGGTCTTCACAACCGCCGCCGTCCGGTCGCAGTTCGTAGGGCATCTCGGGTTCGAGCGCGATGCCGAGTCGTTCGATGCCGCACGGTTCGCCCTTCGAATCGAAGATCACGCGCGCGATGCCGATGCGCGAGTAGTTACCCTTGGCGACGAGTCGGGGGAAGAGGTACAACTCGCCGTCGGGCCCGCGCGTGGCCGCGGGATTCAAGATGCCGCCGACTTCGTTCGCGTTACCCGGTTCTGGATCGATCACCAGATCCAGTGGTCGCATGTTGAAACCGCTCACGACTGCTTTCCCGGCGACACGATCTGTTCCTTGCCGTCGCCCAGGCACGCGATCACCGTTTGGATCACTCGAGCCGTCTCCCACGGGTCGCGCACGAGGATGCTGTCGCAACCGGCCTCCTGCGCCGGATAGTCGTTACCGCCGGGGAAGATGGCGTCACCGGCGAAGAGCATGTCGCTCACGGGGATGCCGAGTTGATCGCGCAGTTTCGCGATGCCGTAGGCCTTGTCGATGCCCGGTTTGGTGACGTCGATCGAGGTCGTGCCACCCATGTGGATCGCGAACTCTGGGAGCATCGGCTGGAGGATCGCGATGATCTTCTTGCGCTTGGAGAAGTCGGGGTCCCACTTGGCCTTCTCTTCCAGCGGCGCCTCTTGGCCCAGCACCGAGAGCGTGATCTGACTGCCGCGGTCCTCGATCGCCTGGCCCCAGATCTTGTCGACCTTCGTGCCCGACTGGTCGTAGGCGTCCTGCAGGGCCTTGATGATCCGTGCGCGCTCATCGTCACTGAGGTCCTCGGAGTAGACCTTCGACCAGTGGCCGACGTACTCGTAGAACTGCGTGCCGCAGGTGGGCAGCAAGAAGAGGTCCTTCAAACGCTCGTCGTCGGGGAGATTGGCGAGCAGTTGCTTTTGGAACTGCGCCCAGTCCCCACCGGAGATGACCGCGACCTTCATGACACCCAAGAGGTCGTGGAGCAGGGCGGCGACGTCGGAGCCGAGTGGTGACTTGCTCGGCGCGAGTGTCCCATCGAGGTCGAAAACGAAGAGCTTCTTGATGGCGTTCCTCCTGGTTAGGACTGATCGTGGGACCGGTGAATCGGTCCTCCACCACCCTAAACGAGTCACAATTCTGTTATTCGTGGACTTTAGGGAGGTCTTACGTCGTGAATCGCCCGAAGGAAAGAAACGTCGCGCTCCGGACAGTATTGGGTATGAGGCAATTCGCGAGACCGAAATTCGGCGCTTCACGAGTCCTGCACTCCAGAGCACGCGTGTCTCATGGCGGGCACGCAACGCGTCGGGTTGCACTTGTCGTCGTCGCACTCGGCGTTGCGTGCCTCGGCCTCACGTCGACGGGTGCCGTCGCCGCGCCAACGACCACGACCTCGACGACCCTGCCGCCGGCCATCGTCCTCGCCGGCAACGCCTACGCGCGACACTTCCTGGACACCCAGCCGATCCCACCCGAGGCGCGACGAGTCGCCACGCTGCCCACGCCATTGCCCGCCAACGGCGACTTCGGCGACTCACCGTTCGTTCGGGCCGATCACCACCTCTATCTCCTGCCCGCGTCGGTGTCGGTCGACGCGTACGTACGCGCGCACCTGCTGCCCGGCGAAAAGGTCACCGAGACCGGCTCCGGAACCTCACCGAATGCCAACCCCACCTACAACATGGGCATCTCGATCACGTGCGTCAGTCCCCACATCACCTTCTGCGGCGTCTACTACCAGACGACTGAGGCGAACAACGGCGAGCAGGAGTTGCGCGTCGACGTGCAAGTCATCTACCTGCCGATCCTCCACGTGACGATGCCGACCGACGGCGCGGTCACAGTGACCGGTTACGCGACGGCTTCGCTCATGAATGGCTCCAGCGATCCCACCTCCGTCGTCCTCTCGCACCACCAGGCGTTGACTTTGAGCACGGTCATCTCTCACATGAAGAACTTGGGGTCCGTCGGCGTCTGTGCGGAGGGTTCGGTGTTGTTGAAGATCGACATCGTGAAAGACACAAAGGTGATATGGAGCGCCACCGCCACTGACTGTCCCGGTGCGCTGGCGATCACGTCGGCGACGTCGAGTCCAATACTCGACGCTCGCTGGTGTCCGTTCTGGCACGTCGTCGACACGTTCTTCCCCACCGGTGTCGCTACGGCGACGAAGGCTGACAACGACTGCGCTGACTCGCAGTACGCCTAGTTCAATTCGCTGGTTTGCGTCAGGACGTCTTCGGATGTCATGTCGTCGACACCCTCTACGGGGACCAACGGACCGAAGTTCGGTTCACCCTTGATCGGTAGCAACATGATCAGCGCGGCAATTGAAACGACGACGGCGAGGATCGACAACTCCCATTTGTATCCGACGACCGTCACGAGGACAGCCCCAAGGCCGATCGACATGGTCTGCGGCAGGGACGCGATCAGGTCGAAGGCGGAGAAGGCCCGACCCTGCAGTTCACTAGGTGTCCGCAGCTGCAACAGCGTGTACGCGCCAACCAAGAGCGGTGGCAGCGCCAGTCCGAAGAACACACCGCCGATCAAGACCGGTACCAATGACCCGCCTTCGAGAAGCAACGATCCGATCACGATGCCGATGAGACCAATGCCGCACAACCATCGTTCGCCGATGCGTCGCATCGTTGGTGCTGAGAGCGGTCCACCAATGAGCGCGCCGACGCCCTGGACCGCCATCAACACACCGATGAAACTCGGGCTCCGATGCAACTCCTCGCTGGTGACCGCGAAGATCGCGGTCTCGAGGAAGCCGACCACCGTCAGTGCAACGGCCAAGGAGATCGCCATTCGTCGAAGAATCGGCGTGCGAGCGACGTGGTGAAACCCCGCCGAGATCTCCACGAGGAAGTGCTGGGCGACGCGAACCGGCTTTTCTTCGCGTACGTGCAAGATCAGGACCGTGAATCCGGCGATCACGAACGTGGCGGCGTCCAGCGCCGCGATCCAGTGCCCTCCGACGATGACGAAGAGCCCCGCGCCGGCGAGCGGTGCGACGAGACGCAGACCTTCGCGCACCGTTCGCAAGAATCCGTTCGCGTCGCCGAGCTGCTCCGGCGGTAGCAGCGTCGTCAAAAAGGCGGACTGCGCCGAGCCGATGAAGTTCCCGGCGAAGCTATAGAGGAACATGGTCAGATAGATGATCCAAATGTCCGAGGCGTTGTGGACGAACAGAAGCAACATCACCAGGGCCGCACTAAGGAAGTTCACGCAAATGAGCGTCGGACGACGACGCACACGGTCAACGACCATTCCCGCGATCGGTGAGAAGAGTGCCGCCAAGGGAAAGAAGAGAAAGGTCAGTCCCGCGTCGGCGTTCGAGTGCGTCAACTCCTTCACCCAGATTCCGAGTGCGAGGAACATGGCCGTGTCGCCGAACAGCGAAAAGCTCTGGCCGATGAGGTAGACCCGCGCGTCGCGGGACTTCGCTAGATCGCGCATGGTCATGACGTACCTCCATGCAATCGCAGGGGGAACGTGAACATGAGTGCCTCGACGGGAACGGATCCTTCGGGGCGAGACGATTTGACGCTGATCCGATCGTGGAATCGGGTGAAGACAGTAAGGATCTCATTGGTGGCTTGATCGAGTTCGTCCGGTGTCACCCAAAGGATCGTTTCGACGTTCTGCGCGGCCTCTTGCCAGACCTTGGGAAAGCTGTTCTTGGTCGCCATGTACGTAGCGAGTCGACCCAATGCCCGGTCGAAGACCATGCGCTCGAGGCTCTTCGCGGCGACACTCGTTTCCGGATCTTCGTTGATCTCGCTCCAACGCATGCCGACGTTGACGATCTTCCAAGGTCGCAGTCGACCCGGACCGGTGTCGGCTTCTTCGACGAATCCGTATTTCGCCAACTGACGAAAGTGAAACGAGCACGTCGTGGGCGACTCGCCGATCAACTCACCAGCGGCGGTGGCGGTGAGCGGGCCCTCCAGCGCGAGCGCCTCGAGGAGGGCGAGACGAACGGGGTGGGTGAGAGCTCGCAGCGTTTTGGGATCGTTGACGTCGCGCATCTCGGCGTAAGGGTCTGCGACCTTCGTCGGAGTGTTCATTTCAGGTGTCTTAGGTGCCATTCTTGGAGCGTACTCTATCGAGAGATGTCTTTCGAGAGAACTTCATTATTTTTCAGTGAGACAATTTTGCTTCAAAACCGCACCATCCTTGCGATTAATAACGGAGCATCTCTGACTCGTAATCAAAATACTCGATGACCCAAATTAACGGAACACGTATGTATCGTTAAAGCGATGGCCAACTCCGATTCGACACGCTCCACGGTGGGTCGTCCGAGAAGCACACGTACGCACTCGCTCATTTGCGATGCCGTCTTGGACCTCGTCAGTCGTGGCGAATCACTTTCATCGATCTCACTCGTCGCCGTCGCCCAGACGGCAGGAGTATCGAGGAACTCGATCTATCGCCGTTGGAAGTCCAAGGAACAGCTCTATTCGGATGTGGTGACGTCGATGAAACGTGAGCTACCCGAACCGACGGAGTTGAGTGCGCGAGAGAATCTCATCGCGTTGATGGACGTGCGAAGTGAGGAAGGTGATGGTCGGTACATCCGTCGAATGGAACAGGCCATCGTCGCCGAAGTCGAGATCTTCGCAGACCTTTAATTCAGTTCTCCCACGACATCACCGAACCGTTTGAGAGCGCGATGAAAGTGGCCATTCGTCGGGGCAAAGAGACGGGGGAGATTCGCCCCGACATCGACGAGAACCTGCTCTGCGCTGTATTGGCGTCGGCCGCATCGGCTGGGCCGAGATCCATTGATTCGGGATCACTCGACACGGCGAGCCGGCGCGTGATTGACCTCATCTTCGACGGCGTTGCACCCTTGTGACGAGTCAATTGATCGCTACGAAGTCCGGTTGGCGCCGTCGTGGTGGCGAAAGGGACGAAACGAACCACCGGTAACGTCAACTGCGCAGTCGTTCGTGTCGCCTTGGCGGTAACCGACGATCGCGCTAACGAAGGGACGCACGATGGAAAAGCGATTGGTGACGCGCTACGCGACGAAGTCGCAGGCCGATGCGGACGAGAATCAAAAACGTATCGAAGGGGTCTTCGAAGAGTTGGCGGCGACTCATCCGGACGACGTCAGTTACATCGTGCTGCGCCTCGCCGACGACTCATTCGTCCACGTGTCATTCCACAATCACGGCGACGACGAGACGAACCCGATCTCGTCGACCGCCGCCTTCGCGCACTTTCAAGACGGTCACGAGGTCCGTCGTGAGGGTGCCGTGAACCAACAGACCGCGTCGCTGGTCGGCGCGTACATCACCGAAATCGCTTGAGCGACGCTTGTCGCTCTGATTCCATGAAACGCTCCGCTTCGTGCCCCCTTTCAGTCCTCGATCTCGCGACGGTGGCGACGGGCTCGACGCCGGCCCGGGCGTTTGCCCAGACGACCGCGCTGTCGATCGAAGCCGAACGGCTCGGCTACAAACGACTCTGGGTCGCTGAGCATCACGGGATGCCCGCCGTGGCGAGTTCGGCGCCAGCCGTACTCATCGCGCACCTCGCTGACGCGACGACGACGTTGCGCGTCGGTTCCGGCGGCGTGATGCTGGCGAATCACGCGCCGTTGGTCATCGCCGAACAGTTCGCGACGCTCGAGGCGTTGCATCCCGGGCGAATCGACCTCGGTCTCGGACGGGCGCCCGGCACCGACCAGGTCACCGCCCGAGCGCTTCGGCGCACGCTTGACCTCGGTGCCGACAGCTTCCCGAATGACGTCGTCGAACTCATCAAGTACCTGCTGCCCACCGACGGCGCGCCCGCGCATCCCTTCGCCAATCCCGGTAACGGCTACCTGCCCGAGATGTGGCTCCTCGGCTCCTCGACGTTCAGCGCGCAACTCGCCGGCATCCTCGGCCTGTCCTTCTCCTTCGCGTACCACTTCGCGCCGCGCGAACTCGACGCGGCGCTCGAGGCCTACCGTTCGAATTTCCAGCCGTCGATCGTATTGGACGAACCTCGGGTGATGGTCGCGGTCTCGGTCATCTGCGCACCCAGCGTCGAAGAGGCACGCTGGCTGTCTGGGTCCTCCGCGCTCAGCATCGTCCAGATGAGAACCGGTCGCCCCGGGCAGTTGCCGTCGCCGGAAGAGGCCGCTCTCTTCGAGTTCACACCGATCGAAGCAGAGATCGCAACCGAGGCCATGTCGACGCACGTGATCGGCGATCCCGACGCGGTCGTCGACGGACTCTCGACGTTGCTGGATCGAACGCAGGCCGATGAGTTGATGATCTCGACGCGACTGCATTCGCTCGAAGCGCGGATCCAGTCCTACGAGTTGCTGGCCGACGCGTGGGGAATGCCCGAGTTGTCCAGCCCTCCGTTCGCGAACTGAGTCGTCGCGAGGTCTAGGAGCGCTGGGCGGCGCGGTTCTCTTCGAGTACGAAGTCGCGTGCCACGAAACCAAATCGCGTGCGGTCGTACACGGTGAGCCCACTGAGCGGCGGCGAGTAGGCGTGGACGCTGACCGCCGGCTTCCCGGCTTCGTAGATCACGTCGTGGACGTGCTCGGGTCCGAAGGAGCCGTTGTCGCCGGCGACGTAGTGACGGTCGCGCACGCTGAAGTGGTCCTCGGCGCGGTAGGTCTCGTAGAGCGAGCCGGCGGTGACGGTCCAGGCACCTGATGAACCACCGTGGTCGTGCCAATCGGACGACTGCTCGCGTTCCCACGTCAGGAGGCGGACCTCGTAGTTCTCGGTCGACCACAGTTCTAACCACCATCGATTGACTTCGTCATCGACGAGGAGGTCCTCGAAAAACTCCGGTCGTGCGGCGAGCGCGTCGGTCACTCGCACGAGAGTGTCGGTGTCGAGTCGGCCCTCGGGTAAGTGCAATGACTCGAAGAACGCTTGCAACTCGACCCTTCGGGCCGCAGGTGCTTCACTGAAAACTGCGTCAACGTTGAGTGACATACTGCCTCCTTGACCGGGTCCGATCAATGTACCACTATTCCTAGTGAAATAATAGGAAATAGCATTGCACTCGTGTGAGGAATCGATTCAAGGATATGAAACCGGCGCTAATCAGCGACTATGCGCACTGCAAGAAGCCGTGATTCTCTTCAGTCGCGAAGCGCACCACGAACGACCGCACCGACCGCTTCGGTTTCGAGCAAGAAGCCGTCGTGTCCGAACTCCGATTCGATCACGTGCACGTCATCGTCGCCCGGCAGGAGGCGCGCGATCTCGATCTGTTGGTGCACGGGATAGAGACGATCACTCGCGATGCCGGCGACGGTGACGCGAGCGCGAACCGTGCTCAGCGCTTCGGCGACGCCGCCGCGCCCGCGACCGACGTCGTGGTGGTTCATCGCTTCGCTCAGCACGACGTACGTGTTCGCGTCGAAGCGTCGGGTGAGCTTCGCGCCCTGGTACTCGAGGTACGACTCGACGGCGTAGCGGCCGCCGTGGAGCGGCGCTTCGTCATCTTGGACTTCGCGCGCGAAGCGGACGTCGAACTCGTGCTCGGTCCGGTAGCTGAGTTGGCCGAGTCCTCGGGCGATCGAGAGTCCCGTCGACGGACTGGTGCCCGAGTCGTAGTAGTCACCGTTCGCGTAGGCGGGGTCGGCTTTGATCGCTCGAACCTGCAATGAACAGAGCGCGACCTGTTCGGCTGACGCGGCCGCCGACACCGCCAACACGACGGCGCGCTCGACCCGATCGGGGTAGCCGACGCTCCACTCGAGTGCGCGCATCGCCCCCATCGAACCACCGATCACCGCCGCCCACTTCTCGATGCCCAACTCGTCGGCGAGCGCGGCTTCGACCGCGACCTGGTCACGAATCGTGATGACGGGGAATCGTGCGCCGTAGCGAACGTTGTCCGCGTCGAGCGACGACGGCCCCGTCGTCCCTTGACAGCCGCCCAGCACGTTGGGACAGACCACGAAGTACCGGTCCGTGTCGATCGGTCTGCCGGGACCGATGAGCGCGTCCCACCAACCGGGCGAGACGTGACCCGGGCCGGCGGCACCCTCGGCGTGCGAGTCACCGGAGAGGGCGTGCAGCACCAAGACGGCGTTCGTGTTGCAGTAGTTGAGTTGGCCCCACGTTTCGAAGGCCACCGTCACGCTTCCGAGCGACGCACCGCTCTCCAACGCGAACCCCTGATCGTCGCCCTTCAGTTCGACGAACTGTCGATGGCCGGGGTCTTCGCCGACCTGCCACGTACCCGGAATGGGTGTCGGGCTCACGCGTCCTTCGCGGCGCGAAATCCGGCGTCGAGGTCGGCGAGGATGTCCTCGATCGATTCGAGTCCCACTGACAGTCGCACGAGGTCCGGGCTCACGCCGGTCGTGGTCTGCTCGTCTTCGGTGAGCTGTGAGTGCGTCGTCGACGCGGGGTGGATCGCGAGGCTCCGGACGTCGCCGACGTTCGCCAAGTGGCTGAACAGTTCCAGCCCCTCGATGAACTTCTGACCGGCCTCCAGACCGCCCTTGATGCCGAAGGCGATGATCGAGCCGCCGCCTCGCGGCAGGTACTGGAGTTGGCGTTCGTGCCAGGGACTCGACGCGAGACCCGGGTAGGCCACCCAGGAGACCTCGTCGCGGGCCTCCAGCCAGTTCGCGACGGCGACGGCGTTCTGCACGTGGCGCTCCATGCGGTAGCTCAACGTCTCGAGTCCCTGGAGGAAGAGGAAGGAGTTCAACGGCGCGATCGCCGCGCCCACGTCGCGCAGGTACTGCAGACGGGCCTTGAGCACGTAGCGCGCCGGGAAGAGCGGCGCCGGCAGTTCGGCGAAGACCAGACCGTGGTAGCTCGGGTCCGGTTCGGTGAAGGCGGGGAAGCGGCCGCTGGCTTCGTAGTTGAACGTGCCGCCGTCGACGATCACGCCGCCGATGGACGTCCCGTGTCCACCGATGAACTTGGTGGCCGAGTGCACGACGATGTCGGCGCCGTGGGCGAGCGGTTGGGCCAGGAAGGGTGTCGCCAGTGTGTTGTCGACCACGAGGGGGATCCCGTTGTCGTGGGCCACTTCGGCCACGCCCTCGAAGTCGAGGACGTCACCTTTGGGATTGCCCAGGGTCTCGGCGTAGAACGCCTTGGTGTTCGGTCGGATCGCGCTCCGCCACGCCTCGAGGTCGTCGGGATCGTTCACGAACGAGACCTCGATGCCGAGCTTGGGGAACGTGTAGTGGAAGAGGTTGTAGGTGCCGCCATAGAGCGACGCCGACGAGACGATGTGGCCGCCGTTCTCCGCCAAGTTCAACAGTGCGATCGTCTCGGCGGCCTGTCCGCTCGCCACGGCGAGCGCCGCGACGCCGCCCTCGAGGGACGCGATGCGGTCTTCGAAGGCCGCCTGGGTGGGATTCATGATGCGGGTGTAGATGTTGCCGAGCTCTTGGAGACCGAAGAGTGCGGCCGCGTGCGCCGTGTCACGAAAGACGTAACTGGTCGTTTGATAGATCGGAACGGCGCGCGCCCCCGTCGTCGGGTCGGGTGCCGTGCCGGCGTGAATCTGACGAGTTTCGAATCCCCATTCGGACATGTGCTCTCCTTCTTCTTCGTCAACGACGACGCGCGCCGTCAACGAGACGTGAAGTCGTATTTATAACAAAGACGATGGTTTTAGTCAAGTATGACGAGCCGTCCCGCTCGGCGACGGATGCCGACGACCGTCACTCGGTCATCGACCGACGCTACGAGCGCTGCGGACTACGTGTAATCGCGCAGTTGGTAGTTGACGATGTGTTCGTTCGCGCGGCGATCCAGGTGGAGACCGATGTCGCGAATCGAGGAATCGAGACTTTCGGCGCAATCGATCAGTCGCTCCTTGAACAGGGTCCGTGCCTGCGCCCGCACTTCCTCGCCGCACTCGCGCCCCAACTCGTCCTCCATTCGGCGGATGTGGCGCTCGATCGCGGAAAAGAGTTGTCCGGCTATATCAAGGAGTCGTTCGACGTCGTCTTGCAGACTGTTCGCCGGCGCCGCTGGCGGGGGCTCCGATACGTCGTGTAAGTAGGTGACCTCTTCGTCGGTCGACGGTTCAAAGCTCCTCGAGAGCATCCTTCACCTTTTCTCCAACTTGCTTGAGATGACCTTTATGTTGGTCGTTCGCACCATCGTTCTCGAGGTCGTGGTTCCCGACGACCTTGCCGGTCACCTCTTTGGTCTTGCCCTTCGAGATCTGCAACATGTTTCTGACCCTGTTCAATAGTTTCACGTTCCTCCTCCATCACTTCCGAGAGACATCGGTCTCGCGGATGGGCTGTCTGTCCCGTCTGATTCGATAGAACATGTGGTCACTCGCGGTGTATACGTACCGGAACAACTGTGACCACATGAGCAAAAACGGACGACGCGCGAATCGATCAGCGACGTTCGCGAAGAGATGGAGTACGACGGTGCTCCGTCGGATGGATGTACCAAGTGCACGGTTCGCGCGCCCACCGATGTCGCCTCGGCGTTGGTCAACGCAATGAATACGCCAAGCGCCGTCTCGATGTCGTTGGGGACCAGTCCAGTAATGCTCACCACACGTTCCTTCGAACGGGCCGGACACTGTCGGGCGCGCAGGAAGCGGGATCTGGACTTCTGAGTGAATCGTAACAGAACTCGCAGCACTTGGAAACGGGTTCGTTACTCAATTATGCGAAACGACAACGTCCTCACAACTGGTCGGCGAGGTTCGTTCGAGGAGCCCCAGATCGCCAACTCAGGTTCGCAGGACAATCCCTGTGGCGCTCAGCTCTTGGTCACACCGGGACGGTGTTGTTCCATTCGTCGAGATCGTTCGCAGCGACGGACTTGGCGACCACGCGCGTGGCGAGGTCGGTGAGGCCCTCGTTGTGATTTCTCGCGTGGGCGCGCAATCGGTTGAAGGCCGCGTCCATGTCGCAACCGGTCGATTGACAGATCATGCCCTTGGCCTGTTCGATGATGACGCGACTGTTGAGGGCGTTGTTCAACTGGGCGTTAAGGGTGCTGGCATCCAGGGACGAGCGATGTTGCAGTATGGCGATCGTCGCGACGTCCGCGAGACCCTGCACGGCGATGACGTCCTCCTCGGTCAGAGTCCCTTGGTGCGTCCGAAAGAGATTCAGTGCGCCAATCGTCCGGCCCCGAAGTCGCATCGGCAGGCTGTGCACGGCTCGAAAACCGAGTTCGAGTGCGCGTGGCGTGAACAGCGGCCAACGACGGTCTGCTTCGCTCAACGCGTGATTGGTGATCGCCAGCCCGTCGCGATAGCAGTCGACGCACGGTCCTTCGTTCGCTTGAATCTGGAACAACTCGAGGACCGTCATCGACTCACTCGAGGAGGCCACGAACTGGAGCTCGCCCATCGGCGACACGAGCATCACGCCGGCCGCGTCAACGTCGACCGCTTCGACGCAGCGATGGCTGAGCACGGTCAATACGTCAATGACGTCGTAGTCGTCGACCAGGTTGTCCGCCAGCTCTACGAGCGTCGCGATCAAAAGCGATTCTCTGTTCATTGATGCCACCCTGCCCAAAAACCGAACGCGACCTTGGAACTGCACCAATTCGTCGGTCCGGTTGGCACGACAATTCTATCTCTCATCGTGTTCACGTACTCTCTCGTCAATCCATTCGTCGGTTGACGTATCGAACCTCGTTGCTCCCGTCACCACCCGTTCGGCGAGGTCGGCGAGCGGTCCGCCCAGACCAAAGGCGCGTGCTCGCAAGAACACGAGGGCATCGAGCACCGGCATCGATCCCTGGATCGCCAGCATCCCCGCCGCCTGGTGAACCCGGAAGTCCAGTAGGGACTCGCCATTCAACTCTTCGGCCAGGCCCGTGATCGAGCCACCGGCCTGTTCGACCAGGATCGCCCGAGCGATCACCGACGCCATCAGATAGGCGTCAGACGACTGTCGCGCATCGAGTGGTCCCGCCCCGGAGCGAAAGAGGCTCAGGACGCCGAATCGAATCGCCCCGAGGCGCACCGGGTAGGCGAAGACCGCTCGCACACCAAGCGCGAGCGCTTCGGATCGAAAGAAGGTCCAACGTTGCGTCGCCTCGCCTAAGTCAGCGTCTTCGGACGCGTCGCCTCGACCGGCATCGATCGTCGGACCTTCATCCAACGAGATCTCGAGTTCCAAGAGAGCGCTCGCTGCATGGTTGCTGGTGCACAGGGGGGTCAGCGCGCCACCGTCGCTGACGAGAACGATGCTCGCGCCGTCCATCGCCGTGAACTCGGCCGCGACCGCGCAGAGCGTGAAACCATCGACGCTCTTACGGTCCAATCGTTCCATGATCGCGTAAATGTCGAGCAGGCGTTGAACATTCACAGTGTCATCGCGCTCATGGACGCGATTTCGATACTCGCAACGCCCTCTTCGCCATTGCTCTGATCTCCCGGAATCGCGTCCACCCCGAACGCATCGATGGTTGGTCTTCGGTCGTCGACAAGGATCAAGGGGGGCTCGATCCTTGTCGACGAGAACTTTGCAGTACTCGCGCACCGTCACTCGTGGCTACTTCTTGAGCGCATCCTTCACTTTCTCGCCAGCCTGCTTGACATCGGCCACCGCCTGTTCGACGTTCCCCTTCGCTTCAAGTTGTTCGTCGCCCGTCGATTTCCCGACCTTCTCTTTGATCTTGCCTTTGGTCTTTTGCTCCAAAATCTTGGGCTTCGTTCTTCTTGCCCATCACCCCTCCGTTTCTCGCTGAAGGAACGCTCCTTCGACTGGTTTGTCGCACCGACGCTGCGTCGACTCGATCCGGCTCTGATCCACTCGACCTGTCGCCACGACTTCATCGTCGGACCATATAGACGATGAGGATGATGATGAGGATCAAAACGATGGTTCCGCCACCTATGTACATTGCGCTTACTCCTTTTCGATTGGGTGGGGCCCGGTAGACGGATGCATCGTGCGACGACTACTTGGTGTCTTCGTGAACCGAACTGGTGTTGCCCGACGTGTCGACGACCTGACGATCGAGCGTGTGTCGCGGGGCGCGCTGCGGACCCCGCGAGACCGCGAAGACGATGGCGGAGACGACGAAGCCGAACGCCCCCGCGATCATGAGGATGACGCCCACGGTCGAGAGACGAAATCCGGTGCCTTGATACGTAACAGCCCAATACATAATTGCGCCCGCCGCTGCGGCAATCGCGCTGAGCACCATTCCTGGGAGACCCATCTCGTTCCTTCTGCTACTTGCCTGACTAACTATCAGGTGAGAAGGATGCGGGGTCTTGACGTCCTAGTGGCAGAGTAACACCAACGGCCGCGGTATCGACCAAAAGATGGTCGTTCTCAGTTTGATTCGGACGCGCAGACCTGCTGGGGCTTGATCGGGAATCGCACGCTGATCTCGTTGTACTCACTCGAACTCGTCACGGGGAAACCGGAGTGGCGAAAGACCGACATCATGGCGCGATTGGACGAGAGGGTCTCGGCACTGAAGTCCGTGATACCTCGCTCCCAGGCCGCCGCGGCGAGTGCGTCGAGGAGCCGATGACCGAGACCGAGATGCTGGTAGTCGTCGCGCACCACGAAGGCCACTTCTGCCGTGGTGCACTCGGGATAACGGTCGTAGCGCCCGACGGCGACGATTTCGTCCCCGTTCTCAACGACGAGTGCCAACCGATTGACGTAGTCCACCTGGGTGAAGTGCTTCACTTCGGTCACCGAAAGCACGGGATGCAGCGAGAAATAGCGGCGATAGATCGAGTCGAACGAGAGGTGGGTATGGAACTCCACGAGCCTCTCGGCGTCGTCACTGCGAATCGGTCGCAGATGCAACGTCGCGCCCGTGGCGACTTCGAAGTCGGCCTCTAACTCCTCCGGAAACTGCCACGGCAGCCACTCTTCGTGCTTTCTGGGATGTAGAGAGGTCACGTCATAAGTCTCAACGACCGTGTGATCACCGTCGTAGAGACGAAGGTCACTTTAGCGTCAGACGTGACCGATTCTTCAATGCACGAGCGTCCCAAGAAGGGACGTTCAGCCCTAGTGCCGACGCGAAAAGTGACCGTACGGTTGCAACGTGTCCGCAATATCCGAGACTGAACGTTCTGCACCGCGCATTGACGCGGTATCGAGTCCGTGCGGTGACCCCGAAGCGTCGAGAATCCTCTTCCATCACCTACGCCGCTTCGTCGTGGCAATGCGAAGAGCCGGCGACATGGCATTCGCGACGCCGGCGTTCAACTCCTCGGCACCGAGTTTCAGCGCGACGCCGTTCCTGGTGTTCACCGGCGCCATCACCCTGTCAGACGGTCGCGACCGTGACGCACTGCAGCCGACCGGTCAGGTCACGAGCGAGCCGGACGAGTACGTCGCGTTCAATCTCTTCCCATCGAAATCAAACAACACAAACCATAAGGAGTTATAACCATGAAGGCACTCGTCTACAAGGGCCCCGGCAAGAAGAGCTGGGAAGAGGTTCCCGACCCGGTGATCCAGAAGCCGACTGACGTCATCGTAAAGATGGTCGCCACCACTATCTGCGGCACCGACCTGCACATTCTCAAGGGCGACGTACCCGAGGTCGAAGTCGGTCGCATCCTGGGACATGAAGGCATCGGCATCATCACCGAGATCGGCTCGGGCGTCACGCAACTGGCCGTCGGCGACAAGGTGATCTTGTCGTGCGTGAGTTCGTGCGGTCGATGCTCCAACTGTCGCGAGGGACTCTTCGGACACTGCCTCGACCCCGAGGGGATCGCGGGAATCGGTTGGATCTTCGGGTACATGATCGACGGAACGCAGGCCGAGTTGGTCCGTGTCCCGTTCGCCGAGAACTCGGTCTACAAGATGCCCGAAACCCTCTCGGAGTCCGAAGGCATCCTGTTGTCGGACATCTTGCCGACGGGCTTCGAGATCGGCGTGCAGTACGGCGACGTGAACCCCGGCGACGTGGTCGCCGTCATCGGATCGGGTCCCGTCGGACTCGCCGCCGTGACGACCGCCCAGCTCTACGGTCCCTCCAGGGTCATCGCGATCGACCTCGACGACAGCCGCCTGAAGCGCGCGTCGGACTTCGGCGCCACGGACACCATCAACTCCGGTGACGCGGACTGGAAAGAGCAGGTCTTCGCCCTCACCGACGGCCAAGGCGTCGACGTGGCGATCGAAGCGGTCGGCGTCCCTCAGACGTTCACCATGGCGACCCAGATCGTGCGCCCCGGCGGCAGTGTCGCCAACATCGGCGTGCACGGCAAGCCCGTGGAGTTGGCGTTGAACGAACTGTGGATCAAGAACATCGACATCTCGATGGGCCTCGTGAACACGAATACGCTCTCGATGCTGTTGAAGCTCGTGACCCAGAAGAAGCTGCCCGTCGAGAGCTTCGTGACCCACGAGTTCTCGTTCGACCAGATGCTTCAGGCCTACGACGTCTTTGGCAATGCCGCGCAGAACGACGCGCTGAAGGTTCTGATTCACTAAGGGCTTCGACTGAGCGGCACGTGACGACCCGCCCGTCGCCACGTGCCGCTTCGTCGCAGAACGAATTACCGACGAATTACCCGAACGTGCCCCTCAGGTCGGAACGTGGTGTGACCGGCGGTGATGCACTCGTGACCACGAGAGATAACCGGTCACGATCACGCCCAGGCAGACTTCGGCGACCCACACCTCGGTGCGCTGGGGGAGTCGACCCACGAATGCCGACGCGAGAGGTTCGAGGCAGAAGGCGCCGCCGACAAGCAGTGCGCTGACCCACGTCTTCTTCGTTCGCCATTCGAATCCGAGGAACCCGTAGAGGGGCGCGGTGACGAGGCTGCCGACGATCACCGTGCGTTCGCTTCGCAGCAGCGCGAGTACCGGTGCGAGCGAGCCGTGAAGGTGGACGCCCTCAACCGGGCTCAACGTCATTACGAAATAACCGATCAGCGCGAAGGCCGTGGTCACACACCCGATGAGCATCGCGCGCTTCGTTGAGCGCTGAGTACTGCCGAAGACGAACGGTAGCAAGAGCCACGGCGCGGAGAGCAGACTCGATTCCACGAGCCACGGAATCGCCGAGAGGCTGCCCAAGTACTGATCGGTGCCGCCGAACGCGACACCCACCAGGGCGGCGAGGATGAACACCATACGGGAGATACTGGCACACCCGTTTTTCCTACGAAAGTCTTATGGCGTCACCGGCGCCGTCGAGAGTATCTTGCTCTCGGGAACGGCGGAACGGGTCCGTCGACGAAGAAGGAGTACGACGATGGGACTGCAGCTAGGAGAGGTCGCACCGGACTTCACCGCGGAGACGACCGAAGGCAGCATCAACTTTCACGACTGGATCGGTGACTCCTGGGCGGTGCTGTTTTCGCACCCCAAGGACTTCACGCCGATTTGCACGACCGAACTCGGCTACGTCGCGCGCATCAAGCCGGAGTTCGACCGACGCGGTGTCAAGATAATCGGGCTCTCCGTGGACTCCTCGGACCGGCACGAGAAGTGGGCCGACGACATCGAAAAGACGCAGGGCGCGCGGCCGAACTTTCCGATGATCAGCGACACCGACTTCAACGTCTCGAAGCTCTACGGGATGCTGCCCGCCAGCACGGCCGGTACGTTCGAAGAGCGCACACCGGCCGACAACCAGACCGTTCGCAACGTCTTCGTGATCGGTCCGGACAAGAAGGTGAAGCTCGTCCTCGTCTACCCCATGACGACGGGACGAAACTTTGACGAGGTGTTGCGCGTCATCGATTCATTGCAGCTCACGGCGAACCACCGCGTGGCCACGCCCGTGAACTGGAAGCAAGGAGAGGACGTCGTGATCGCTGGCTCGGTCTCCAATGACGAGGCCAAGGAGATCTACGGCACGTGGGACGAGCCCGTCCCCTATATGCGAATCGTTCCTCAGCCCAACTAATTCCATCGTTGTCATCTGCTGATCAGAACTCTTGGTAGACCGTGGGATCTTGATCGGCGAGGCGGCCGTTTGCGTTCGCCAACGTGTCGATCCGCTCCATGTCTTTGGCGGAAAGATCGATGGCGAAGACGTCAAAGTTCTCACGAAGTCGGTCCACCGATTTCGACTTCGGTATCGGCACCACTCCTTGCTGCAGGTGCCAAGCGAGGACGACTTGGGCGGGAGTGACAGCAAGTTCGGTGGCAATATCCACGATCACGACGTTCGTGAGCAGATCGCTGCCGCGTCCTAGCGGGCTCCATGACTCCGTGATGATGCCGTTCTCACGGTGGTAGGCCACCTGCTCTCTCTGAGGAAAGTAGGGGTGTAGTTCAATCTGATTCAGCTCCGGTAGTTCGCCGGTCTCCTCGCGAAGTCGCTCGATGTGTTCGGGGAGAAAGTTGCTGACCCCGATGAACCTGACCACTCCCCGGTTTCGGGCCTCGATCAGCGCGGCCCAGGCCTCGACGAAGTGGTCCTCGAGCGGATTGGGCCAGTGGATGAGGTAGATGTCAATCTCACTGAGTCCCATTCGCAGCACGCTCTCCTCAATGGCCGTGCGCGCGTCGACGAACTGATGGTGTCGACCCGGAAGTTTTGACGTGACGATGAGTTCATGACGGGGTAGTCCCGATCCACGAATGGCGGCACCGACCGCTCCCTCATTCTCGTAGTTAAAGGCCGAATCCAGTAGTCGATAGCCACGATCAATTGCCTCGATGATCGTCGCTGTACCTTCGTAACCGTCTAGGGAATAGGTGCCGAGACCAATTGCTGGCAGGGACAGCCCCGAGCGGCCTCGAATCGTTGGGACTTCCATAGTTTCGCTCCTCTTGGTGGGCGGGTCGAAGAAAGTATCAGGGTAGCAACACCCGGTAAATGCACAGCTCCATGAGAGAAGTTGCATTACAACGGTAGAAAGTGCATGACCTCCCGATATGACAGCGTAATGCTGTGCTTTGGCAACAGGGGAACGGCGGTTATGGTCAGTTTCGACCGGTTCGTTCAAT
This sequence comes from uncultured Acidimicrobiaceae bacterium, assembly GCA_963764095.1. Lineage (GTDB taxonomy): Bacteria > Actinomycetota > Acidimicrobiia > Acidimicrobiales > RAAP-2 > RAAP-2. Next base: position 79,391 of record CAVXRB010000005.1, read on the forward strand.
GATTTTTTCGTACCGCAAATCCCTACTTTTTGTATCGTGAGAACTATAATTTTTTAATCAGCCCGAGCCGTATACAACTCATGGGAGCGTCGGTCGGACGTCATTCCCGCTCTCTCGTGGGGGCGACTCTCATCCTCTCGGGCTTCATGACGCTGGCCGGCTTGAGCCTCAACGTGCCCGGTGCGGGAGCTACCGACACCCCGATTAGCAGCTTTGTTGACTCGCCTGAGTCGATCGCCAACGATGGTTCGCACCTTTGGGTCGTGAACAGCACCTACAACTCGGTGACCGAACTCTCGGCGAGCGGCGCCTTCGTGCAGAGCATCGTCGTGGGTACCGCGCCCGTCGCAGTCGCCGCCGACGGGACCCACGTCTGGGTGGCCAACAGCGGGTCGTCCTCGGTGACGGAGCTCGCGTCGAACGGTTCCCTCGTCCAGACGATCGGGCTCGATGGCCAGCCCACGGGCATCACCTCCGACGGCACGGACGTCTGGGTGACCGAGAGCTCGAATGACGAGGTCTTCGAGATCGATGCCGCCAGCGGGGCCCAGGTCTCCGCGTTTTTCGAGGGCAACGACCCGACGGGGATCTCCTCGGATGGGACCAACGTGTGGATCGCCAATTCGGCTGATGGAACGGTTTCGCAGTACAACATCGCCGACGGCGGAAACGTCAACACGATCACGGTTGGCGACGATCCGACCGGGGTCTACTCCGACGGGCAGTACGTCTGGGTGACGAATGCGGGTGACGGCACGGTCACCGTCTTGAATGCCAGTGACGGCTCGTACGCCTTCGGCACCGATTCATCGCCGATCCCAGTGGGGAACGACCCCACCGGCATCATTTCGAATGGCGCCCAGGTCTGGGTGACCAACACCAGTGACGGGTCCGCGACGGAGTTGGGTGTCTCGGTTGGCGCGGTATCGGTGATCGGGACCCACGTCGTGGGAAATGGTCCCGCCGCGTTGGTCATCGCCGGAGCGGACGTCTGGGTCGATGACGCCGGCGACGGAACCGTCGATGAAGTCGACGACTCGACCGGTGCGGTGCTGCAGACGATCAACGTGGTCGATGACTCGGGGATCCAGTCTCAGACGGTACCGACCGGCGCGTGGCCGAGCGCGGTGTCGTCCGACGGGGCCGACGTCTGGGTCACCAACAACACCGACGACACGGTGAGCGAGTTCGATGCCCGGACGTCATCACTGTTACAGACGATCCCGGTTGGCAGCGATCCCGGCGCGGTGTCTTCCGACGGCACGCACGTTTGGGTTCTCAACGTCGTTGATGACACCATTACCGTGCTCAATGCCAGTGACGGTTCGTACGCCTTCGGGACCCAGAGTGCGCCGATCTTCGACCAGGACGGTCCGGTGAGCATCTCTTCGGACGGCACGCACGTGTGGATCGTGAACAGCGACGGCACGATCTCTGTCTTGAACGCCAGCGACGGTTCGTACGCCTTCGGCACACAGAGTTCGCCGATCGTCGACGGCGACGGTCCCTTCAGCATCTCCTCGGACGGCACGTACGTGTGGATCGTCAACAGCGACGACACGATCTCCGCGTTGAACGCAATTGACGCGACGTACGCCTTCGGTACGCAGACGACACCGTTCATCGATAACGACGGTCCGACGAGCATCGCATCGGACGCGACGCACGTCTGGATTGGCAACGACGACGGATCCGTGACCGAGCTCAACGCCAGTGACGGCTCCCAGGCAGCGCTGCTGCAGCCGGGTACCGCCTGTGCCACCGGCGTCGCCTCCAACGGAACCGACGTCTGGGTGACCTCACAGTGCAGTCCCAGCGCCGTCGAGTTGAATGCATCGTCGGGCACCGTCACCCAAAACATCAATCTCGAGTACACGCCGGTCGCGGTGTCGGTCGATGGCGACGGCAACGTGTGGATCGCCAACGGCTCGGTGGACAACTCCTGGGATCTGGCGGGCGGGGGGCCCGGCTCATTCGATGGCGCCAACGATCCCAACGATCAAGGGACGCTCACGGAACTCAGTTCTCCGGCGTCGAACGTCATCACGAACGATGGTTCAACCCAGACCCAGACGTTCAACTACTCGCCGAACGCGCAGACGTTCACGGTGCCGGCCGGTGTGACCCAACTCACGTTGAGCGCCAACGGGGCCGAGGGTGGTCGCGGTGGCCGCGACGCGGCCGGACGTCCCGCCCTAGGCGGCTACGAGGGTGTCGTCGCGGGGACGATTTCGGTGACGCCCGGCGAAGTGCTCACCATCGGCGTTGGTCACGGCGGCCACGATTCGCCGGTCGCGCAGAACTGTTCTGAGGGTGTGAACACACTCTTTGACCCGAGCAACGCGATCGGCGGCTCGAACCCCTTGGGCGGATTCTCCGGAGGGAACGGAGGAGCCGCCGGTGACGAAGGTTGCTCCGGATACGGCGGTGGTGGCGGGGCCGCTTCGGTGGTCGAGATCGGATCGCATGGTACTCCGGCCAGCGTGGCGACCATCGTGGCCGGCGGTTCAGGTGGCGCGGGCGGTTCGGGCCAATACCCGAGGACGCTCGGACAGATCTCTCTGGCCGATTTTGAAGCGAGGTCCGACATCACGACCACCGAAGGCCAATCCGGCATCTCGGTGTACAACGCCTGCGTCGGCGCGTCGTCGTGCGACGGCGGTGGTGGTGCGGCGGGCGGCGGCGGACTCCAGGGTGGCTCCCAGGGTCTGGTCGAGTTCGGTTCGGGCCAATCGAATGAGTGGTTCGGTACCGGGGGAAGTCCCGGTGAGAACTCGACCGGCGCGCTCAGTGGTCTCAGCGCGCAGTACCAGTTCTACGTCGGCGATGGGGCCAACGGCTCGGTCGCCATCTCGTACGCAACGGGACTGCCAGGCATCCCCACGAATGTGGTCTCGGCGTCGGCGAGTACGACGACCGAGGTCACCTGGAGCGCCCCGACCGTTATCGGTTCGAGCGCCCTCATTGACTACCTCATCCGATATTCGAGCGACGACGGCGCTACCTGGACGACTCAAGATCTGCACTCCACGACGACCTCGACGACGTTGAATCTCAGTGACGGATCGAACGACGTCTTCGAGGTCGCGGCGGTGAACCATTCCGGTCAAGGCGGTTGGTCAGTGCTCGCAAATCCTCCGGGGGCGCCGACGTTGACGGGCATCACCTCGGGTAACGAACTATTGAGTATCCCGTTCACCGCCGGGGCCAATGGCGGGAGCGCGATCACGGGCTATCAGTACTCGCTCGACGGCGGCACCACGTGGCAGAGCGTCAACGGTGTTGCGTCGCCCTCGGTGGTCTCGGGACTGACGAACGGTACGTCCTACACGGTCGAACTTCGCGCGCTCAACGCCGCCGGCACGAGCGGCCCGTCGAACTCCGAGACCGGGGTGCCGTTCACGGCGCCGGCGACGCCGGACGCTTCGCAGTTCGTAACGACCTCTCAGGACGGTCAGATCGGCATCACCTGGACGGCTCCGAATGACAACGGGTCTCCAATCACTGAATACACGATCACGCTCTACGACGCATCATTCGCAGGCGATCAAGTCACATCCTGTGATGTCTCGGACTTGACGTGTTTCGACGGCAACACCAGCAACGTCTCGGCGACGTACGCGATGAGCGGTTGCACGTTGACGTCGCTCACGTGCGACATTTCGGGGCTGACGAACTACACGACCTACTGGGCGAGCATTCAGGCACTGAACCTGGCCGGCGCGAGCGGGCGCTCGTCGCCGCGAGTCCCCGCGGTGCCCGCGCTCGTCTCGGTCTCCTATGACGCCAACGGCGGCGTCGGCGCACTCAGTTCATCGAGCTACGAAGTCGGACTACCGGGCATCACACTGCCCACCGGCGGCGTCACAAAGGACGGCTACCTGTTCGCCGGTTGGTCGACCACACCCAACGACGCGACCACAGTCGTGAATTCGCCCTACGTGCCGCCGTCGCCAGTGCCGCCCTCGACGACCGCTTATGAGACGCTCTACGCACTGTGGACGCCGGCGCCGACGTACAGCGTCACGTACGACGGCAACGGCGACACCGGCGGCGTGGTGCCGGTCGATCCCCAGAGTCCGTACTACGCCCTGTCCGACGCAACGGTGCTCGCCAACACGGGTGACCTGGTCGACGCCGGTTTCGTCTTCAACGGTTGGAACACCGAGGCCAACGGTCAGGGCGCCTCGTACAGCGCCGGACAACAACTCGTCGTCACCGCCGACACCGTGCTCTACGCCCAGTGGTCGAGCGCCACCCAATTCTCGGTCACGTACGACGGCAACGGGAACACCGGGGGTAGCGCGCCGAGCGATCCGCAGAGCCCGTACTTCGCCCAGACCGACGCCACGGTGCTCGCCAACAGCGGCTCGTTGGTCGACACGGGATACGACTTCAGAGGTTGGAACACCGAGGCCAATGGTCAGGGCGTCTCCTACACCGCCGGACAGACCTTTGTCGTTGCCGCCGACACGGTCCTGTACGCGCAGTGGACGCTGGCGCTGCCGAATCCGCCAACGCCACCGTCGACACCGCCTCCGAAACCGACCTTGGATCCGCCTGGTGCACCGACGCAGCCGATTGGGGCGATCAACGCTGGACTGGCAACAATCTCGTGGAGCCCGCCCGTCACCGACGGTGGGAGCCCCATCACTGGCTACACCGTGACGAACGCGGCGGGCGAAGTCGTGTGCACGACCACTGGCTCGTTGACGTGCAACGTCAGCGGTCTGACGGGCAAGGGACCGTTCGTGTTCACCGTCACCGCTGACAACGCGATCGGTTTCGGTCCCAAGATACAGTTCACGGCTCACGTCACGCCGCTCGCCTGCGGCTCGAAAGGCGCCTCGAAGTGCTCGACACATCCGAGGACAGTTCGCCTCGGGGTCGTGTTCTTTGCGACGAATCGGTACTCCATCGCGTCGATCGGCACGTCGCATTCGACGCTCGTGCGCGTGGCGAAGAACATCGTCACGCATCACGTTCGCACCCTCACGGTCACGGGCGCCACCGATGACCGCGGAGACAGTTCCAAGAATCGCGTCCTCAGTTTGCGACGTGCACGTTCAACGGTCGAATCACTGAGAACGATCCTGCGCTCGATGCACTACAAACTGCCTCGATTCATCGTCAAGGCGCATGGCAGTTCGACGAAGTACCCGGGCTGGCCGAAGAACCGCCGCGCGACGATCGTTGGGGTGATTCGGGTCTAGTCCCTCGGGTCCCGCCGTCGGATTGGCCTTAGATACCGGCGTAGTACTGGTCGGCCACCGAAAGTGCGCGGTCGAGTCGGGCGAGGCCGTCGCGGGCCTCGGACTCAGAGATCGTGCACGGCGGCACGATGTGGAGTCGATTGAAATTGTTGAATATGAGCAGTCCCTCATCACGGCAGGCGCGGAGGATTTCGCCCATCGCGGGAGAGCTTCCGCCGTACGGCGCGAGGGGTTCCTTGGTGTCTCGATCGCTGACCAGTTCGAGCGCGAAGAAGACGCCGAGTCCTCGTACGTCACCGATGACTTTGTGTTTCGACGCGAGCTCGAGCAGACCGGGGCGCAGGACCTCGTCGCCGATGCGGCGCGCGTTTTCGACGATGCCTTCATCCTCCATGGTCGTTATCGTCGCGGCGGCGGTGGCGCACGCCAACGGATGGCCCGAGTAGGTCAGTCCGCCGGGATAGACGCGATCGTTGAACGTCGCACTGATCGCTTCGTTGAGCACCACGCCACCCAGTGGCACGTAGCCGGAGGTGACACCCTTCGCGAAGGCGACCAGGTCGGGCTTCATCGCGTGCGCGTCGTAGGCGAACCACGAACCCGTTCGCCCGAAGCCGCACATGACCTCGTCGGCGATGTAGACGATGCCGTAGCGATCGCAGATCTCGCGCACGCCGCGCAGGTACCCCTCGGGCGGCACCATGATCCCGGCCGTGCCGGGCACGGTCTCGAGGATGATCGCGGCGAAGGCGTTCGGGCCTTCGAAGAGAATCGTGTTCTCCAGGGCTGCGAGTGCACGCTCGGACTCTTCCTGATCCGTCGTCGCGCCGTAGACGCTTCGGTAGAGAAACGGCCCGAAGAAATGCACCACGCCGGACGTGCCGTTGTCGTTCGGCCAGCGACGAGGGTCACCGGTCAGATTGATGGAGGTGGCCGTCGCGCCGTGGTAGCTGCGATAGGCCGCCAGAATTTTCTGTCGACCGGTGTGGAGTCGGGCCATGCGGATGGCGTGTTCGACCGCCTCGGTCCCGCCATTCGTGAAGAAGACCTTCGCGGCTCCGTCGAACGAGCGATCCAGGATCAACTCCGCGGCGTGATAGCGCGACTCGTAGCCGTGTTGTGGCGCGATCGTGCTCAAGGTACCGGCCTGTTTCTGGATCGCCTGGACGACCGCCGGGTGCTGATGACCGATGTTGGTGTTGACCAGCTGGGAAGAGAAATCGAGATACATGTTGCCACCATCGTCGGTGACGTAGACGCCCTGCGCGCCCGTGACCATCATCGGATCGATCGTCGCCTGGGCCGACCAGGAGTGAAAGACCGAGGCCTTCTCGCGCTCCTTCGGTGACATAGCGGAGCGGTCGCTCGACATTATTTACTACCTTTCGTTGCGTGCTACCGAGAGTATCCGCCGCGCGGCGAATGCTCCACTTAGGACAGGGTGCGTCGCTCCCAGTCCACGCCCGAGAGTGATGCGAGAGCTCGGATGAGCGACTGGGTTCCATCGTTTCCGCCGCCCTGCGCTTGTAGCGCGACGTAGATTTGATGCGCGAGTGCCAGACCTGGCAACGCGAGCTGCAGGCGTCCCGCTTCGGCGAGCGCGATCCCCATGTCCTTCACAAAGTGATTGACATAGAAGCCCGGCGCCATGTTGTTGGCGATCATTCTCGGCGCCAGATTCGAAAGCGACCAACTACCGGCGGCGCCGCCACTGACGGACGCGAGAACGGATTCGAGATCGAGACCGGCGCGATAGGCGTAGAGAAGCGCTTCGCAGACGCCGACCATGTTGCTCGCGATGAGTACTTGGTTCATCATCTTGGTGTGTTGGCCAGCTCCGGGACCGCCCTGACGTACGACCGTCGAACCCATGACCTCAAAGGTGGGAAGCACCGCGTTGAAGGCCTCGAGCGGTCCGCCCACCATGATCGACAACGTCGCGTTTCGCGCACCGACGTCACCGCCAGAGACCGGCGCGTCCAGCGAATGAACGCCGAGGGGCGCTGCGCGTTCGGCGATCTCGACGGCCAACGCCGGCTCGCTCGTCGACATGTCGACGAAGATCGACCCCGGGGCGGCGGACCCCAGGGCGCCATCAGTACCGAGTATCACTTCGCGAACGTCTGACGGATAGCCCACCATCGTGAATAGAACGTCGCTCTGAGAAGCAACTTCACCCGGTGTATCGGCCCACGTCGCTCCCGCCTCCAACAGCGATGCGGCTCTTGCGCGCGTTCGGGTTGCAACGGTCATCCGATAGCCCTGGGCGAGGAGGTGTCCGCACATGGATGATCCCATGACCCCGGTGCCGATCCAGCCAATGCGCGTCGAGTCCGGCGTCATCGGCTGGAGATCAGTCATCCAACGAATGTACACACTGCGTTGTTGTCGCAAACTCTGCGCGACCATTGCCGTTCGCGGCCAAGGACGGTCACGAAGACTCAACGGATGCGTCGTAGGCAGCGAGTTCTTCGAGCAAGCGTTGCCGGTCCCATCCCAGTGGCGCCATGATCGCACCCACGTGGCGCGCCGCCTCCACACCGTGATCGGTCGTTTCGATCGACGTGTGCGTACGACGTGTGAAGACGTCGTCGAGGTGCAGCGCGTCACAGCGAGACGTGGATCCAGTGGCCTCCTCCGTCGTTCGTCACGAACAACGATGTATTGCTCTGGCTGGTCCCGTGCTGCGCTATAGCGAAGCCCCTCGAGCGGCCCGTGAAGACGACTTGGGTGACGGGCCGGTTCAGCACGACGTTCCACGTTCGGCCCCAGTTCGTGCTGCGAACCAGTTGGATGCTCGTATTCGTCGCCCTTTGAAGGAGGATTGTCCCCGGCACGGGCGTTGCGGGCATTCCGGGGAGAGCGTAGTAACTCCGTTGATACGAAGGCGAAAGTTCGCGAAATGGCTTGAATGTTGCGCCAGCGTCATAGGAGATGAAGAGCCATGACGCGCTGCGATTCCAATTGGGCGGCACCGTAGATGCGGGTGGAATGACGAAACCAGCGCTCTCGCCCTCAGCGAGTAAAACCTTGCTACTCACCGCAGCAATCGGACTAAAGCTTGCGCCGTATTCTGCGTACGAAGGACCGTTCCACTTACTCCAAGAACCGCCACGCGACAGTTGGTCACTCACCGTGAATCCGCGATCGTTGCCGGCCACAAATAAACCACGAGAGCCCGCGAAAGTGAATTGCCCTTCGAGTTGTGTGCCGCCCGCCGGCACGCCGAACTGTGGACTCGAGTCAACTCTCCACTGATCCACGTTCGAGTCAGTAGTGAGGATGTACGTCCGACCGCTGGTGTTGGATCCGCCGAAGAGATACGTCAACGGTCCGTGCGTCGCCATCTGGATCACGCCGCCCGTGATTGAGAGCGGCTTAAGGGGCACCTTCTGCCACGTCTTCCCACCGTCGTGGGTTGACCACAGACGATTGGCCCAGATCGGACTCGACGGGTTCGGCGCATCGGGCGTCGGAACCGCGCCATAGATCCAGCCGTTGAGCGCGTCGGCAAAATGGACATTGATTGTGGAGTACGCGTACTCAGCGCCGTAGGTGTTCCACGAGATGAGATCGAGATCTTCGTTCATTTGGCTGGGCGTGGGAACCACGTTCCACGACGAACCTGCGTCGTGCGTGCTTCGAAGGGCGTCGCAGGTCTTCCCGGCGCACTTATAGAGCGAGAGCACGTAACCGAGGTTGGACGTCGGGAACGACAGCGACACGGGATGAAGTTGGAGAGTCGACGCTTGGGCCGTCGACGGTGCCACGCTCAGCGATACGACGAGGGCAATGCCGACCAACAGTGGTCGCGGTCTCGATCGCCGAATCATTGGAACTCCCTCATCGTGCTTGGTTTATCACGAGTCCAAAACAGATGACGGTCGCGCTTTAACCTGAGGTCGTGATCCGCTTTACTGGCAGCGCCCACCGAATGACCAAGAGGTCACTCGCCCTTGCACTCGTTTCTTCAACGCTGTCTCTCGGCCTCTTCGGATCGGTGACGGCGGGTGCCTCGAGTTCGCACTCGTGGCCCAACGTGGTCCGGGCGCACGTGTTTTATCTGGGCAACAATCCGAAACCGATTGCCTTTGATACCTTGATCGATCCAAAAGCGTTTTCGTCCAAACCAGACGACATCACCTCGCGTTCGGTTTCGGGGAATGTCCAGTGGGCTCTGGGATCGATCAATTCGTACCAGTACCCCATCGTGTCAAGTGACCAAGGAAGTAGCTGGCGAGTTGGTGGGACCTACTTCGGCGGCCCGTGGGCTGACGCCTGCTCTTTTGTCGAACACTTGCGCGCCGTCAGGGCGAATGTCGTCGTGGGTTGGGGCGGATGTCCGGGAACGTTGTACGTCACGTGGGACAGTGGTCGCCACTGGAACGGCGTACCCATGCCGGGAGGCTTGGAATCGCTCACCATTTCGAAGAGCGCCTTGAGTGCGAACGTATCGCCGTTCGCGTCGACCCTCGCTCATCCGATCGTCTTGAGGTACGTCTCTCGCAACTCTGGGCGCACCTGGCTCCTCACCGCGAGAAAGTAAATTCACCGCGGTCGCAAATACTTCGCTACTGATCTCGCTGTGCCCGAGAGCTATTTGAGTAGTCGAGACATTCGGCGGTCGGCGAGGATCCTGCCTTTCGTCTGACACCGCGGGCAGTAGGTCATCTCATAAGACTCGTAGGAGACTCGGGCCAAGGTGTCGCCGCACGGCAGCGGACACGGTTGACCGAATCGGCCGTGCACCGCGAATCGACCGCTGAGGCTCGACTCCGAAAGTCCACCTTTGCGAGTTCGCTCCCCTGCGAGAGCATGGCCCAAGACTGTGTCGACCGCTGTAATCAGTCGCTCGCGGTCGTCGGCGCTCAGCGAGCCCAGATTGGCGAAGGGGGAGAGTCGAGCCTCGTGCAAGATGTCGTCGCCCCAGCCGCGACCAATTCCCGACATGACGTGCTGGTCGCGCAGGTCCGAATGCAGGCGTCGGTTGCTCGTACTGGTGCGAATGAGCTCGGAGAATTCAGTGGTAAAGGGCTCAGGACCCAACCCCTCGAGCGGTCCGTCGTCATCGGCGGCCAGTACCCACCATGCCGCCTTGCGATGGGTACCGAACTCACGGATCAGGATGGCACGGTCCCTCGGATCACCGTCGAAGGTGAATCGAGCGACGGCCCCTCGCGGCCTCGTCACCTTGGGTGGCTCCTCGATATCGACTCTCCCGGCCTGTGAGAGGTGGAGAACGATCCGCGGGCCATGGTCGAACGCGAAAATGAGGTATTTGGCTCGGCGAGTTACCGACAACAGCGTGTGACCGAGAAGTTCATCGGGAGCGGGCGATACCGTTTTGAGCGAAGCGAATCCGAGCAGTCGAGCCTCTCGTAACGTGCGGCCAACGAGAGACTCCGTGAGCCGCTCGGAGAGCGCCTGCATTTCGGGGAGTTCCGGCACCGAGCACAATTTAATGTCCGAGCAGCCGTTACTGAAATGCCGGGAGCGGTTTCGGCCGATATGTGTCGGGCAACAATCGAACTAATACACCTGCTTGGTGGGCCGCCCGGGTCTCGATCCCGGCACCTTGGGATTAAAAGTCCCCTGCTCTTCCCGATGAGCTAGCGGCCCGAAGCGTGGCAATCCGAAATCGCTAGCGGTAGCAACGGATTCTCTACCAATTGATCAACGTTTCTTCTTGCCATTGAATCTTGGCTCAAGGAGCCTACTAATTCAGCTCCAGTGTGGGTGAAGTGGAGGATAGTGACGAGCGGCTGTGCTGACCCGGCGGTGTGTCAGGCGTAAGACGAAGATCCAGCACCGGACCGGTAGTTTGGTGGCATGCCCGAATTCGCCAACGAGAGCGTCAGCGCGATCGAATCGTCGTTGAACGACGTGGACCGCGCGTTGGAGCGACTGCGCAACGGAACGTATCGAACGTGTCAAGTCTGTCAAGCGCCGATTGATGAAAGCGCCCTCATCGCCAGTCCGCTGCTCGCGAACTGCCCGGCGCACCCCGAACTCGCCTAGCGGCCTCAACCAAAAAATCCCGGTGACCGAGGCCACCGGGATTCTCTGTCGTCGGACTTATTTCTTCGTGGCCCAGAAGAGCTCGGCGATGGCGTCGATCTCGCTGAGGAGTCGGTCGGCGACGTTTACGTCGTTCGTCTTCTTCGCTTCGCCGGCGCTCTTGGTCGCCATCCAAAAGAGGTCATGCAGGTTCGGGAACTCCTTCAGGTGGTCGACCTTGAAGTAGTCGGTCCACAGGACCCAGAGGTGGTGCTTGACGAGGTCGGCGCGCTCTTCCTTGATGAACGTCGCGCGAACCTTGAAGTCATCGTCGCTCGATGCGTTGTACTTCTCCATACAGGCCTTCACCGACTGCGCTTCGATTCGAGCCTGCGCCGGGTCGTACACACCGCAGGGTAGGTCGCAGTGCGCGGAGGCGACGAGCGGCGTGGTCGTGGAGTCCAGTAATGCATTAATACGTGTCAGAAGCGTCATGGCTTCGCCTTTCGATTGTCGTTCGTTGTGGTGTCGGCACAAACCCTATTTCTATTCGAAGGTTAGTGACGGGCCTCGTCTATCGTTCACTGAAATGGAGCGGCTCCTGGAGTACTTTCTGCGACGCGTGACGGTCGAAGGATCGTCGATGGCCCCCACGTATCTTCCAGGCGAACGACTCACGGCGCTTCGCCGATGGCGACCGGTCCGAACGGGCGACGTCGTGGTCGTACGCGATCCACGCGACGCCAGCCGGTGGTTGTTGAAGCGCTGCGTCGGTCGCGTCGGCCGACGCTTGGACCTGCGTGGCGACAACGCCGCCGCGTCGACGGACTCGCGAGATTTCGGGCTCGTGGACGCGCGCGACGTGGCCTATATCGTGCTCTCGCCCTCGTCGCCCTAGGAGATTCCCCCGTTGAATCAGGGCTAACGCCTGTAGGATGCCGCCGTGGCTCGACTCGCGGTCCTCTCGTATCACACGTCGCCCCTGGCCCAGCCCGGTACGGGCGACGGCGGGGGAATGAACGTCTACGTCCGCGAGCTTTCGAGCGCGCTCGCTCGGCTCGGGCACGAGGTGGACGTCTACACGCGTCGCGACAACACCCAGGTGCGCGACACCGTGCACGTCGAGCCGGGCTTTCGTGTCCACTTCGTCACGGCCGGTCCGGCCGCACCGCTCGATCGCGAGGGGCTCACTGACCACGTGGCGGAGTTCACCGACTCGGTCGCGACGCTCTTTCGTTGTCACGGGACCCCCGACGCCATCCACGCGAACTACTGGCTGAGTGGACTCGCCGGGCACCGGCTGAAGCACGAGCTGAGTATTCCGCTCATCATGACCTTCCACACGCTCGAACGCGTGAAGGCCGAACTCTACGAAGGCGAGTCCGAGGACCGCGCCTTCCAGGAGGCCGCGATCTTCGCCTGCGCCGATGCCGTCCTCGCCAGCTGCGAGGTCGAGGCCGAGCAGTTCGTGCGTTTCTACAACGCCGATCCGGCGCGCGTCCATATCGTGCCCCTCGGCGTGGAGCACGCGTTCTTCGCTCCGGGCTATCGACCTCAGGCGCGGCGCGCCCTCGGGATCGCCGGTGAGGACGCGATGCTGCTGTTCGTCGGTCGACTCCAGGCCCTGAAGGGCGTGGACCTCGCGCTCGAGACGTTGATCGAGCTTCGCGCGCGCGGTCGTAACGCAATGCTGGCCATCGTCGGGGGACCGTCCGGACCGGACGGACGCGAGACGCTCGCTCAACTGCACCGCCGGGTCGAAGAGGCGGGCGTCATCGAACACGTCAGTTTCGTCGCCCCCCAGTCGCACCAACTGCTCTCGACCTGGATGCGTGCCTCGGACGTCATGTTGGTCCCGAGCCGCTCCGAGAGTTTCGGTCTCGTGGCGTTGGAGTCATCGGCCTGCGGCACACCGGTCGTCGCGAGTGACGTCGGCGGTCTGATGACGCTGATCGAACCGGGAGTCACGGGATTCCTCATCGGTGAGCGCGATCCGCGGTCTGGGCGGACGCAGTGGAGGTGACGCTCGACGCCGGCAACGCCACGACGATGTCCAACGCCGCGGTCCTGCTCGCTCGCCGCTACACCTGGCGTTCGGCCGCGCAGTCCCTCGCCGACTTGACCGAGGAGTTGGCGCTCTCCGGGCTCGTTCGCTGTTGAGCGAACGCGCTCCGCTCGGCGACGCGAACTCGGCGCGACAACTCGACGAGACGGTGTCGTCGTGGGCGACGCAGTGGCACGCCAGCGCACTGCTCGGCGTCGAACATCAACCACTGCCCGATGACCGGGGACACTTCCATTGGCTCATCCGCCTGAAGGGCGACGAGAAGGACGCCATCACCCTGTGGCTCTCGCTGCGACAACGAACCGTGCACGTCGAGACCGAGGTCACCCCGGCGCCGGAGGAGAATCGCGAGGCGCTCTACCGGTACCTGTTGGTGAAGAACGCGGAGATCCGTGAGCTGCACCTTGCGATCGGCCCGGAAGACGGCATCTATCTCATGACACAGATCCCGATCGGCGAGATGAGCGTCGAACGCCTCGATGAGGTCGTCGGCGCGACGCTCACCTACGTCGAGGAGATCTACCCGACGGCCATGACCATGGGGTTGTCGTCGCTCTATCGCCGCCGCCGCAGGTCGTGACAACCTTGTAGCGTTCAAACGTGGCGTACAAACTAATCATCGTTGGCGGCGGACGAATCGGCTCGGCCTTCGCCGAAGGTCTCGTGGACGCGAAGTGGTGTCCAACGAAAGAACTGGCGGTCGTGGAGGTTTCGGCCGAGCAACGTGACGTACTGACTGAACGACTCCCCGGCGTCGCCATCATCGCGTCGCTGGAGATCGAACACATCGACGACGCGAGCGGCGTCGTCGTCTGTGTGAAGCCCGAGCACGCCGAGGCCGTCATGCGCTTGGCCGGTGCAATGGGTGCCACGCGACTGTTGTCTGTTGTCGCGGGACTGTCGACCGCGCGCATCGAGGCGACGTTGACTTCGCCGATCGCGGTGATTCGTTGCATGACCAATACGCCGGTCCTGGTGCGAAAGGGCGTGAGCGCCATCGCCGGCGGCGCGCACGTGACCAAGGACGACCTCGATTGGGCCGAATCCATCCTCGGGGCCGTCGGCACCGTCGTTCGGGTGACCGAACGCAACATCGACGCCGTCTCCGGGCTCTCCGGCCCGATGCCGGCCTACCTGTTCATGGTCGTCGAGGCGCTGATCGAAGCCGGTGTGCACCAAGGTCTCTCGCGTGAGGTGGCTCACCAACTCGTCGTCGGCACCTTCGAGGGCTCGGCCGCGCTGTTGACCTCGACCGGGGCGACACCCGAGGAGCTCCGTCATCAAGTGACGTCACCGGGCGGTACGACGGCCGCGGGACTGCGCACACTGGAGCATCGCGCCGTGCGTTCAGCCTTCATCGACGCCGTGACCGCCGCCGCGGATCGCAGTCGACAGATGGGTCGCTGAGGGTCCAAGTAACGTTGCGACATGGCGACGCCACGTCTTCGACCGAGGAAACTCTCTGAACCGACCATCGCTCGACTGCCGGTCTATCAACGGATCGCCGAGGGTTGGTCGGCGCGCGGACTGAACCGCATCGACTCTCAGCAGATCGGCGAACTGGCGGGCGTCACGGCGACGACGGTCCGTCGAGACCTCGCCGGACTCGGTTCCTTCGGCACGCGCGGCGCTGGTTACGACGTGCAGGTCCTCAACGAGCGCATCGGCGAAGCGCTCGGTCACGATCGCCAGTACGACGTGGTTGTCGTGGGCGTGGGCAACCTCGGTCGCGCGCTCGTGAACTCCACGAACTTCTTGATTCGCGGCGCGCAGCTCGGCGCGCTCTACGACAACGACCCCGATGTCGTAGGAACGAGCATCGCCGGTCACGTCGTGAAGTCGCTCGATGATCCGATCGTTCCGGCGACCGTGGCGGTCATCTGTGTGCCGCCGGAAGCGGCACAGGCGGTCGCCGATCGACTGGTGAACGCCGGGATTCACGCACTGCTCAACTTCGCACCACAGGTGCTCAATGTGCCGATCGGCACGGCCGTGCACTACGTGGACTTCTCGATCGAACTGCAGATTCTCATGTATCACCTCAACAACGGCACCGGGCCGCTCGGCGGGGGACTCCTGCACTCGCTCGGTATCGCTACGCCGACCGCGATGCGCGGCGCGCTATGACTAACGAGGTCCACGCATGGCAGTGATCTCAGTTGGCATCGACCACGAACACGCCTCGCTCGATCTCCTGGAGCGCGCCAGCGTTCCCGAACACGATTGGAGCAAGGTCCTTCGGACCTTGATGAGTCAGCGCAACATCCACGAGGCGGTCTTCGTCTCGACCTGTCTGCGCACCGAGGTCGTCGCGGTCATCGACCGTTTTCACGGGGCAATCGAAGAGATCACCCACACGATCGCCGAAGCGACGGGACTCGCGCCAGGCGAATTCACCGACCACCTCACCGTCAACTTCGACCGCGGGGTCGCCACGCATCTCTTCAGCGTCGCGTCGGGCCTGAAGTCAGTGGTACCCGGTGAGTTCGAGGTCCTCGGTCAGTTGCGCCGGGCACTCGAACTGGCGATCGAAGAACAGACCGCCGGACCGGAGATCACGGAACTCTTCCAACGCGCCATCGCCGCCGGCCGCCGGGTGCGCGTCGAGACGCCGATCGCGCGCGGAAGTACGAGCTTCGCCCAGGCCTCGGTCATGATGGCGACCGACGACCTCGGGGTGGACCTTGACGGCGCTGACGTCATCATCCTTGGCGCCGGTCAGCTGGCCGGGGGCATCGCACGCGCCCTGCTCGAACGACCGGCGCGTCTCAATCGCATGACGATCTGCAATCGAACGCTCGCGCGCGCCGAGCACCTCCGCGACGAACTGGCCGACGCGCGCGTGAGTGTCGCAACGCTCGAGGACGTCTCGGCGCTGCTCTCCTCGGCCCGCTTGGTGGTGGCCGCCGTCGAGGTTCCCGCGCCGGTCATCACGCGCGAGGACCTCGAACGCTGCCGCGAGGACGTGCTCTTCGTCGACCTCGGCCTTCCGCGAGCCGTCGCGAGCGACGTGAGCGGGCTCACCAACGTCCGGCGAATCGATATCGGCGATCTTCGCGAGCGGGTGGGTCAAGCGCTGGGTGATCGCCGTGACGCGATCGACGACGCCCAGGGCATTGTCGCCGAAGACGTTGAGAGGTACCTGAACGACCAGCGAGCTCGCGGTGCCTCGGCGATCGTGAGTGAACTGCGCGAATACTTCGACGACGTCGTCGCCGGCGAGATGTCGCGCCGCGAAGGCGAACTCGATGGCCTGACACCGGAACAGCGCGAGAAGGTCGCCTCGATCCTTCGCTCGGTCGTCGCGAAGATTGCCCATCGCCCGACGGTCGTACTCAAAGAGGCGGCCGGAACCGATCAAGGGACGCGATTGAGCGAGGCCACGCGCACGCTCTTCGATCTATGAGTGAGTTGCGCCTCGCGACTCGACGTTCGCCGCTCGCCCTCGCCCAGGCCTCGTCCGTCCAACGACGACTGAATGAGATCGGCCTCGCGTCAGTCTTGGTGCCGCTCGAAACGCGCGGCGACCGTGAGGTCGACGTGTCCCTCGAGCAGCTCGGTGGACAAGGGGTATTCGCCGTGGAGGTACAGCGCGCCGTGTTGAACGGTGACGCCGATGTGGCGATACACAGTGCGAAGGATCTTCCGAGCTCGACCCCGGACGGACTCGCGTTGACGTGTGTCCCGGAGCGCGTCGACCCCTCGGACGTCCTGATCGGCCGATCTCTCGCGGGACTCGGTCCGGGCGCGACGGTCGCCACCGGATCACCGCGCCGACGGGCGCTCTTGTTGGAACGCCGGCCAGACCTGCGCGTCGTCGCTCTGCGCGGCAACATGGCGACGCGCTTTGCCGCGGCCGGCCGAAGTGACATCGACGCGGTCGTCGTCGCCGCGGCCGCGCTGGAACGACTGGGCGAGAACGATCTGATATCCGAGCGGCTCGACGTGGCGTGGTTCGTGCCGCAGGTCGGCCAAGGTGCCCTGGCGCTCGAAGTTCGAAGTGATGACGACGTCACCGCCAACTGGTTGGCGCCGCTCAACGACGACGACGCGATGACGGCGCTGGTCACCGAACGGGCGTTCCTCGCCGAGCTCGGCGCGGGATGTTCCGTGCCGTGCGGTGCCTACGCGGTCGTCCACGACGCTGCGATCGTCGTGAGCGGCGTCATGTTGAGCGCCGACGGCTCGCGAAGTGTTCGCGCCACGCTCCACGGCGACGATCCGCTCGTACTCGGGCGCGCACTCGCCCTCGAACTGCGCGACGTCCGCGGCGGCGGCGCGTTGGCGGGCTGGTCACGATAATCGTGAAGGTGGTGCTCGGGCGCGAGTCGGGGAAGAACGACTCCTTGACGGAGTGGCTCCCGCCGGGCGCGACGGTGAGTGAAGTTCCTCTCACGACGACGACGTACTTCGATCCCGCCGCCGTGCGCGCCGATCTCGAGAAGTCGCGGGCGCACGGGATGTACCGGACGCTGGTCGTCACGAGCGCGCGAAGTGCCGACTACGTCGAGGTCGCGCGCCTCTCTTCGACCATGGACGTCGTCGTCGTGAGCGTCGGGCCGTCGACGTCGGCGGCGCTGGTGGCCCGCGGCGTGCACGTACAGACCCAGGGCGTGGGTTCGGCCGAGTCGCTGGCTCATGCGATCACCCAGAGTCCCGTATTGATACTTGGCGCGAGCGCGATGCGCGAAGAGCTCGCCGTGGCACTGCGCGCCAGGGGCCTCGAGGTCGTGTGCATCGCCTGTTACGAGACCGTCGGTGTGACATTGACGCCCGATGACGTCGAACGACTTCGTGGTGCCGATGTTTTGTTCATCGGGGCGCCGTCGGCGTGGGACGTGGCGCGTGCGCACGTTCGAGAGAAGACCTGGGTCGTCGTTCCCGGCGCGTCGACCGGTGACGCGGTTCGCGTCGAGCACGCCCAGGTGATCGAAGGCTGGGGGCCGGAACTTCCAACGCGCCTCAGTGACATCGCTTCCTAGCCCGAAGCGCGACACGCATGCTGTCCTAGGCTGTAGCCGTGTTTCCTACCGAACGACCTCGCCGGCTTCGACGCACTCCGGCGCTTCGCCGGCTCGTCGCCGAGACGACGCTCGCACCCGATGACTTCGTCGCACCGCTCTTCGTCGCCGAAGGCCTGAGCGAAGCACGCGAGATAACGTCGCTGCCCGGACAGTTCCAGCACACGGTCGAGTCGCTGCGCAAGGAGGTCGAGGAGTTGGCGCGCGTCGGCGTGGGCGGCGTCATTCTCTTCGGCGTTCCGTCGTCGAAGGACGAACTCGGCAGCGGCGCTTGGGACCCGAGGGGCATCGCGCAGGTGGCGCTGCGCACGCTGCGCGAGGACTTCGGTGACGAGTTGGTCCTGATGGCGGACCTCTGTCTGGATGAGTACACCAGTCACGGTCACTGCGGCGTACTGCGTGAGGACGGCACGGTCGACAACGACGCGACCCTGGAACTCTACGGTCGCGTCGCCCTGGCCCAGGCCGAGGCCGGTGCGTCGGTCGTCGCGCCGAGCGGGATGATGGACGGACAGGTCGCGGCGATTCGCGGCGCCCTCGACGGGGCCGGATTCGACGAGACGATCATTTTGGCCTACGCGGCGAAGTACGCGAGCGGCCTCTACGGACCGTTCCGCGACGCCGTGGGCGTCGAGATCATCGAAGGCGGTGACCGCAAGGGCTACCAACAGGACTACCGCAACCGCCGCGAGGCCCTGCGCGAGGCGCGCGCCGATGTCGAACAGGGCGCGGACATGGTCATGGTGAAGCCAGCGATGTCCTATCTTGACGTCCTCAGCGACCTGCGTCACGAACTCGACGTGCCGCTTTGCGCTTATCACGTCAGTGGGGAGTACTCGATGGTGATGGCCGCCGCAGCCAAGGGCTGGATCGACGGTCCGGCCGTGGCGCTCGAACAGTTGACCGCAGTGAAGCGCGCCGGCGCGGACTTCGTCTTGACATACTTCACCCACGCTCTCGCCACGGAGCTCGCGCGTTGACCTCTTCGAACACGGCGTGGTTCGAACGGGCCCAACGCGTCCTGCCGGGTGGCGTCGACTCACCGGTGCGGTCGTTCCGTTCCGTCGGTGGTACGCCCTACACCGTCGTTCGCGGCGGTGGCGCCTACGTGGAAGACGTCGACGGTACGCGCTACCTCGACTTCGTCCAGTCCTACGGCGCCTCGCTCTTGGGCCACGCCCACCCGGACGTCGTGAAGGCACTGCAAGAGGCGGTCGGCGAGGGCACGACGTTCGGCGCGCCGACGCCGGGCGAGGTCCTGCTCGGCGAAGCGATGACGACGCGCGTCGCCGGCCTCGAACAGGTGCGCTTGGTCTCGTCGGGCACCGAAGCGTTGATGAGCGCGGTGCGACTCGCTCGCGGCGTCACCGGGCGCGACAAGATCGTGAAGTTCGACGGCTGTTACCACGGGCACTCCGACGCACTCTTGGTGGCGGGCGGCAGTGGCGTCGCGCAACTGGGACTGCCCGGTTCGGCCGGCGTCACCGCCGGCGCCGTGGCCGACACCCTTGTCGCGCCCTATAACGAAGTGCCGACGTTGGACGGCGACGTGGCGGCGGTGTTGGTCGAACCGGTCGCGGCGAACATGAATCTCGTCGCGCCGACCGAGGGTTTCTTGCGGGGGCTTCGTGCCGAGTGCACCCGTGTCGGGGCGATGCTCATCTTCGACGAGGTCATCACGGGATTTCGTCTGGCCTTCGCCGGCGCCGAAGAGTACTTCGGGGTGACCCCGGACATCTGGTGCTTCGGCAAGGTCATCGGCGGGGGACTGCCCGTCGGTGCCTTCGGTGGATCTCGCGACGTCATGTCCGCGCTCGCGCCGCTCGGTCCGGTGTATCAGGCCGGGACCTTGTCGGGGAACCCGCTGGCAACGGCCGCCGGGACGACCGTCTTGAATCTCGTTGCGCCCCGTGACTACGCGGAACTCTCACAGCGCGTTGGCGCGTTCGCGGCGAACGTGGAGTCGGCGATCGCCGCGAGCGGCCTCTTTGCACGCTGCCCCACGCAAGGTCCCCTGATGGGGCTCTTCCTCGCGCGAGAACCGTTCGACGCTCCGACGAATTTTTCCGAGGCCAAGACACTGTGCGAGAACGGGCTCTATCGAACGTTCTTCCACGCGATGCTCGATCGCGGCGTGGCGCTCGCACCGGGTGCCTACGAGATCCTCTTCGTCTCGCTCGCCCACAGCGTCGATGATCTCGACGGTGCCGTCGAAAGGGCCGGCGAATCGGCAGTCGTCGCCGCGCGGGGATGAGTACGCCCATGCGTAGTGAAGGGTGGAGCGTGCGACCGAGCTTCGTGCCGCACGGCGCGGTCGCGCCCGTCACCTTGCTGATGGACGATGACGCGCTCACGCAGTTGGCGGGCGATCCGAGCGTGGCCTGGCAGACGCCGTGGAGCGAACTGTCGAACGTTCAAATCGTGCGCTTCACGCGAAGCCTGGCGCTCTTCGCGACCGCGGCCGGCGTTCGCTACTGCTGGCGCAATCCGAGCCGGGCCGACTTCGAGACGCTGCGCACCATCGTCGTCGCCCATGGTGGCGTCGTCGCGCGACACCGCCGTCGCGCCGGTCTCTACAGCGTCGCGGTCGTCGTGTTGATCGCCGCCCTCGCCGGCGCGATCGGATCGTGGATCTTTCACAGTTCATCGTCGGCGAGCGAAATCGCCGACGCGCGTCACGTGAACCTGACGCTGAAGGACCTGCCCACCGGCTGGTTCCTGGCGCCGTCACTGGGCGCGACGCCACTCACCGACGGCTTCCCGACACCTGGTTCGGTCGACAACTTGACGATCCCCACGAAGAAAACGAAGACGAAGACGGCGCCGGTGCTGACCAAGATATTCAAGGACTTCGCTGGCTGTCTCGGTGTGACGCCCGCGCGCGACCGCGTCTACGGTGCGGCCGGGCAACAACCGAACTATCAGGTCACGTCGCGGGTCTTCGCCTCGACGTCATTCGGCGGCATCGAGGCACTCTCCACGACGCAGTACTACCGCACGACGACCATGGTTCACCGCGACACCCTCGAGATGACGCGAAAGAATTTCGGATCCTGTTTCGTGACGTCGAACGTGGCGATAGATCGCGCGCTCAACAACATGAAGCTGCCGACGACCGACGTCGGCGAGAACTTTCGTCCGGAGACGTTCCTGCGCGGTTGGTCCCGCGGTGGTGAAGCGGTGTTGTCACTGCCGAACGCGGGGAGTTCTCATCTCGTCTTGATCGAGATCACGAGTGGCCACTACGAGGTGACCCTCGGCGTGCTTGTCGACAAGTGGCCCTCGTCGCAGTCGTTCGTCTCGAACCTCACGAGCACCTTGTTGTCGCGCATGGTGTCGTCGACGTCCAAGTCGGTCTGACCCTGCACCGCGGTTGCAACGCGCGCGGGGTCAGTCCTTTGATTTGTCGGCGTTCAACAACATGTCGTAGGCGCGCTCGGGGATGACCTCGGAGAGTCGCAGCAGCGCCCGGTAGCCGATCTCGGCCGGACCTCGCTTGTCGTTGCGCATCAGGTTCGCCATGATCGCGAGTAACTCGTTCATCAGCGGTTCGATGCGCATACCGACCGCCACGCACGCCGAGAGGATCTTCGGCTCTGAGATGATGCGCACGAAGGCGCGCGCGACCTTGAAGTAGTCACCGTAGGCCGATTCGAGGCGGTCGTCGTAGAGAGCGAGGAGCGACGAGTCGTTGTGCAGCAGCGCCTCGGCGACGACGGCCGCGGCGATCCGACCGGTCTCGTAGCCGTAAGCGATACCCTCGCCGTTGAACGGATTGACCGTGCCCGCGGCGTCGCCGATCGTCAAGGTATTGGGGCCCGTGCGCGGACCGAGGGCCAGTCCCATCGGCAGGCGTCCACCGGTCGCCGGTCCGCAGCAACTCTCGTCGTTGAGTCCCCACGCGTCGGCGGTCTGTGAGACGAAGTACTCCTGCAGCTTGGTGGTGTTGACACCCTTCCACGCTCCGCCCGTCGAGAGCAGGCCGACGCCGACGTTGACGCGACCGTCACCGAGCGGGAAGATCCATCCGTAGCCCGGGACGACCTCGCCCTTGGGGTCGCGGATGTCGAGGTGCGAGTCGATCCACGGCTCGTCGTGACGATCGCTCGTGTAGTACCCGCGCAGCGCCATGCCCATCGGCCAGGACTTGTTTCGCACGGTGCCGAGTTCGCGACCGAGTCGTGAGTTCTGCCCGTCGCCGACGACAAGGTAGCGCGCACGGATCTCGGCGACGACGTCGTCCTTGTCCTTGACGACGACCCCGGCCGCGCCCTTGAGGCTGTCGGCGGCGCTGTCGGTGGGCTCGAGGAGTCCGATCGCTTCGACTCCGTTGAGCAGCGTCGCGCCGAGTTGCTCGGCGTGCTCGGCGACGAGTCCGTCGAGGTTGAAGCGGGTGATGGTATAGCCGTAACCAGGGAAAACAGGATGCTCCGGCCACTTCATCTCGAGCGAAGCGCCGAAGCCGAAGCCGCGTAGACCCTGGAACTTATGGCCGTGGGCGGCGACGGTCTCTTCGAGTCCCATCTCTTTGAGTTGGTAGACCGAGCGCGGCGTCAGTCCATCACCGCATGTCTTTTCACGCGGGAACTGTTTCTTCTCGATCAGACAGACCGACCAGCCGGCCTCGGCCAGCCAGTACGCACAGGCCGACCCGCTGGGCCCAGCGCCGACGATCGCGACGTCGAAGACGGTCGGTTTCGATACGACTTCACGCAGGCTCGTCACCGGAATAGCCTACGAGGTTCACGTCGCCGCCCATCGGCCGAAGGGCCTCATTCAGTCTGGTAGAAATGATGTCCGTGGACCAGTACTTACCAATACTGGGGCTCCTGATTCTCGGAGTGCTCTTCGGTGCAGGTTCGCTGATGATGTCAGCGATGCTGGCGCCTCGGAAGCGACCCTCTGACGCGAAGTTGGCACCGTACGAGTGCGGGATTGTCCCCGAAATCGAGCCGCCGCAGCGATTCCCCGTGCGTTTCTACTTGGTCGCGATGATCTTCGTGATATTCGACATCGAAGTCGTCTTCATGTACCCCTTCGCCGTCGTCTTTCGCCAGCTCGGTCTCTTCGGGCTCGTCGAGGTGCTGGTCTTCTCCCTGACCGTCTTCGCCGCGCTGCTCTTCTTGGTCTCGGAGGGCGCGCTCTCCTGGGGACCGGTCAAGCACCTGGTCGCGGGGATGCCCTCGCGTACCAGTTCATCGACGATCCTTCGCATCAACTCCGACACCGACCAGGCGGCCTAGCGTGGCCCTGGAGGATCTGCAACACAACTTCCTCACGGGACCGTTGGAGGACATCGTTCGCTGGGCCCGTCGCGCCTCGGTCTGGCCGGCGTCCTTCGGTCTGGCCTGTTGCGCCATCGAGATGATGGCGACCGGCGGCGCCGACTTCGACATCGCGCGCTACGGCATGGAGGTCTTTCGCAACTCACCGCGTCAGGCCGACCTCATGATCGTCGCCGGCCGCGTCAGCCAGAAGATGGCGCCGGTCCTTCGCCAGGTCTACGACCAGATGATGGAGCCCAAGTGGGTCATCTCGATGGGCGTGTGCGCCTCGACCGGGGGACTGTTCAACAACTACGCGATCGTCCAGGGCGTCGACCAGATCGTGCCGGTCGACGTCTACGCCCCGGGATGTCCGCCGAGCCCCGAGACCTTGATGCACGCCATCCTCACGCTGCACGAGCAGATTCGCACCGGTGAGATCCTGAAGCGCCGCCATGAGGGTCGGCCGGTGCACCTCGACGGCCCTGAACTCTGGACTCCCGAGGTCCCCGTCGCCGTGAGGGTAGGCACCCCGAAGTGACCTCCCCGTCTTCCACGGCCCCCCCGGGCGTTCTCACCAGCGCGGGACTCGCCGCGGACCTGTGCTGTTTCCCGACGCGCGAGCAGTACGTCGAACTGGTGCGCTCGTTCCGTGACGACGGCTTCGAGATGTGCGTCGACCTCTGTGGCGTGGACTACCTCGAGCACTTCGATCGCTGGCTCCCCGACGGCGTCGAAGGAACACGCTTCGAGGTCGTGGTCAACCTGCTCAGTCTCTCGAAGAAGGAGCGCGTACGCCTGCGCGTCCAGGCCGGCGACGACGGCCCGAGGTCGACTCACTCTTCACGATTTACGCCGGGACCGAGGCGATGGAGCGCGAGGCCTTCGACCTCTTCGGCATCTTGTTCACTGACCACCCCGACCTGACGCGCATCTTGATGCCGGAGGAGTGGGAGGGTCATCCACTGCGCAAGGACTACGGCGCCGGTCGCGTACCCGTGCAGTTCAAAGAGTCCCCGGGTCCGCGATGAGCGATTCGAACGTCCGCGCGGCCGACCGCATCGACCTCCTCACGGCCGAGACCTCCGAGGGCGCCCAGGAACTCCAGCGCCGCGCCGCGACGAACGTCGACGAACTCGGACGCGAGGTCGGCGCCGTCCTGCGACTTCCGGGGCTGACGCTCGACCCCACGTCGATCGACGTCGATCGCCGCGACGACGAGACGATGATCATCAACATGGGTCCGTCGCACCCGTCGACCCACGGCGTCCTGCGACTGATGCTCGAACTCGACGGCGAGTTCGTGCTGCGCACCAAGCCCGTCATCGGTTACCTGCACACGGGCATGGAGAAGACCGGCGAGGAGCTCAGCTACATCCAGGGCGCGACCAACGTGACGCGCATGGACTACCTGAGCCCGGTGATCAACGAACTCTGCTACTCGATGGCCGTGGAGAAGCTGCTCGGCATCGAGATACCCGATCGCGCGGTGTGGATCCGCATGCTGATGAGCGAGCTGAATCGCATCTCCTCGCACCTCGTGTGGATGGCGACCAACGGCATGGACCTCGGCGCGTCCTCGATGATGATCTACGGGCTGCGCGAACGCGAGCTGATCCTGGCCTTCTTCGAGAAGACCGCGGGACTGCGACTCAACCTGAACTACGTGCGCCCCGGCGGCGTCGCGGCCGACCTGCCCGACGGCTGGCAGGACGACGTGCTCGTCATCTGCGACACCATCTACGCGCGCACCTTCGAGTACGACGAGCTATTGACCGGTCAGCCGATCTTTCGCAACCGCATGGTCGGCGTCGCGCCGCTCGCCGCCGAAGAGGCGTTGGCGCTCGGGGTGACCGGACCGCTGCTGCGCTCGACCGGCGTCGCGTGGGACCTGCGTCGCGCGATGCCGTACCTCGCCTACGACCAGGTCGAGTTCGACGTCATCGTCGGCACCTTCGGCGACAACTTCGACCGTTACGCGATCCGGCTGAACGAGATCCGCGAGTCGATCCGCATCATTCGCCAGTGCATCGACATGATGCCGAGCGGCGACTACCGCAGTCAGGACCCCAAGGTCACGCCGCCGCCGCGCGCGCGCATCGGCGAGTCGATGGAGGCCCTGATCCACCACTTCAAGCTCTTCACCGAAGGCTTCCAGGTGCCCGCGGGCGAGGTCTACTCGGCCGTCGAGTCGCCGCGCGGCGAACTGGGTTGCTACATCGTCTCGGACGGCACCGCGAAGCCGTATCGACTGCACGTACGCGCACCGAGCTTCGTCAACCTCCAGGCGGTGTCGCTCCTGATGCGCGGCGGGATCGATGTCGGACACGATCACCGTCATCTCGACCATCGACCCCGTGATGGGTGAGGTCGACCGATGAGTCACTTTCGCGTCGACATCCGCCAGCGCGCCGAGGAGGTGCTCGCGCTCTATCCGCGGCCCCGTTCGGCGATGTTGCCCTTGCTGCACCTCGCCCAAGAACAGGACGGCTACGTCAGCGACGAGGGGATCGCCGAAGTCGCCGAGTTGACCTCGACCACGCCGGCCGACGTGCGCGGCACCGCGCTCTTCTACGACATGTTCCACCTCGAACCGGTCGGTCGCTACGTCGTGGGCATCTGCACGAACATCGCCTGCCTGCTCGCAGGCGGCGACGAACTGCTCGAGCACGCCAGCCGGTCGCTCGGCTGTCCGGTCGGCGCGACGTCCAGTGACGGCATGTTCACGCTGGAAGAGACCGAGTGTCTCGCTGACTGTGACTACGCGCCGTGCGTCCAAGTGAACCACCGCTACGTGCGAACGACCACGCCCGACGCCTTCGACGCCGTCGTCGCCGAACTGCGCGCTGGCACGTCGGACCACGACGTCCCGCAACACGGCACGCTGATACGCGTGCGCCGCGCCGGGGACTGCACGCGGCGCGCGCCGACGTGGCGGCCGAACGAGCCACGGCCTCCGCCGCGCGCGAAGCGCGCTCCACGCAGGAGACGAAGTAGTGGCGACGATGACCGCTCCGCGCATCGTCCTGTCGCGACTCGGCCACGCCGACTCGCACACCATCGCGCGCTATCTCGCGACCGGCGGCTACGACGGACTGCGCAAGGCCCTCACCATGTTCCCCGAGGCCGTCGCGAGCGAGGTCGACCAGGCCTCGCTGCTCGGTCGCGGCGGCGCCGGCTTCCCGGCCGGCCGCAAGTGGTCGATGCTGCGCAAGGCACCGATCTCGTACCTCGTGGTGAACGGCGACGAGTCCGAGCCGGCGACCTTCAAGGACCACCTGCTGGTCGAGCGCGATCCGAACCAGTTGGTCGAAGGGGTCATCATCGCGGCCTACGCGCTGCAGGTCTCGTCGGTCTTCATCTTCATCCGCGGCGAGTTCGCGCTCGGTCTCGAACGCGTCCAGCAGGCCGTCAACGACGCCTACGAACTCGGAGCGCTCGGCCCGAAGATCTTCGGTTCGGAGTTCTCGATCGACGTCGTCGTGCATCCCGGTGCCGGCGCCTACATCTGCGGTGAAGAGACCGCGCTGATCGAGGCCCTCGAGGGCAAGCGCGGCTTTCCGCGCATCAAGCCGCCTTTTTTCCCGGCCGTCGCCGGTCTCTACGGCGAGCCGACCGTCGTCAACAACGTCGAGACGATGTCGAACCTGCCGTGGATCATCAACAACGGCGGCGCGGCCTTCGCGGCGCTCGGCGGTGGTCGCTCGACCGGCACGAGGTTGTTCGCGCTCGCCGGGCGGGTGAACAACCCCGGCGTCTTCGAGATCGAGATGGTGAAGAACACCTTCCGCGACCTCATCTACGACCCGACACTCGGTGGTGGCGTCATCGACGACAAGAAGATCAAGGCCATCATCCCCGGCGGCGTCTCGGCCCCGTGGTTCGGTCCGGAACTGCTCGACCTGCCGCTCGGTCAAGACGAGGTCGCCGAGAAGGGTTCGATGCTCGGGTCGGGGTCGATCGTCGTCATGGACGAGACGACCTGCGTCGTGCGCGCGGCGTGGCGGATCACGAAGTTCTTCTCACGCGAGTCCTGCGGACAGTGCACACCCTGTCGCGAGGGATCGGGTTGGATCGAGCGAGCGATGTACCGCATCGAGCACGGCGGCGGTCGCATGGAGGACATCGACCTCCTGCTCGACCTCTGTGACAACATAGCCCCCGGTCTCACCTGGCCGCCCCAGCAGACGACGATCTGCGTGCTCGGACCGTCGATTCCGTCGTCGGTCCACTCGGCGATCCAGATGTTCCGCGACGACTTCGTCGAACACGTGACGAACGGTGGGTGCCCCCATGACTGACGTGATCCGCTCCACCGTCACCATCACGGTGAACGGTCGCTCGATCGAGGCGACGCCCGGTGAGCTCCTCATCGAAGCCGCCGAGCGCGCCGGGACCTACGTCCCGCGCTTCTGTTATCACCCGCGCATGGAACCGGTCGGGATCTGTCGCATGTGTCTGGTCGAGGTCGACTCGCCGCGCGGCGCGACGCTGCAGCCGGCCTGCTACTTGAAGGTGAATGACGGCATGAACGTCGTCACCGACTCCGAGAAGGTGAAGAAGGCCCAGGACGGCGTCCTCGAGTTCCTGCTCGCCAATCACCCGCTCGACTGTCCGGTCTGTGACAAGGGCGGCGAATGCCCGCTGCAGGACCAGACGCTCGCGCACGGCTCCGGCGAGACGCGCTTCATCGAAGAGAAGCGACACTTCGTCAAGCCGGTCGAGATCGGCGCGCTGGTCCTCTTGGACCGCGAGCGCTGCATCCAGTGCGCGCGCTGCACGCGATTCGCGGCCGACGTCGCCGGTGACGCGCAGATCGCCTTCGCCGGACGCGGCGACCTCATCGAGGTCGCGACGTCACCGACGCAGCCCTTCGACTCGGTCTTCTCGGGCAACACCGTGCAGATCTGCCCGGTCGGCGCGCTGACCGCCAAGCCCTATCGCTTCAACGCGCGACCGTGGGACCTCGAACAGGTCGAGAGCACCTGCACCACGTGTGCCGTGGGCTGTCGCGTCGCGGTGCAGTCCTCGGGCAATCGACTGACGCGCGTCTTGGGTGTCGACAGCGAGCCGGTGAATCACGGGTGGCTGTGCGACAAGGGCCGCTTCACGCTCGAGTCGATCGACGGCAACGAAACTTCGCGGGACCCGCTGAGCGCGGCGACCCGGATCACCGAACCGATGGTGCGCCGCAACGGCACGCTGGTCGAGGTCAGTTGGGGCGAGGCGCTCGGTGAAGCGGCCGAGCTCCTGCGACGGGCCTCTCAGAACGCCGACGGTCTCGGCGCCATCGGCGGAGCCGCGCTGACGAACGAAGGGGCCTTCGCCTGGGAGCGACTGTTGCGCGGTGCGTTGGGTACCGACAACATCGACGCCCAGTACGGCGACGGCCTCGACGCGACGCTGGTCCAGGCGCTTCCGCGCGCGACCATCGACGAGGCGGCGAAGGCGCGCGTCGTCGTCACGTTGAGCGGTGACCTGCGTGAAGAACTCCCGATTCTCTTCCTTCGTCTGCGCGAGAGCGCCGTGCGCTATCAGCGCTCGATCGTGGAGCTGGCCTTTGGCGCGAGTGCCCTTCGCGCGGTCGCTGCGGTCTCGCTGCCCGTTCGTCCGGGTGAAGCGCACCTCGTGGCCCAGGCGCTCGGCGATGGCACTCTGCCCCACGAGGTCGTCTTCGCACAGAGTGAACTGGACGCCGCGCGCGACCTCATCGGCGAGACGGGCGAGGGCGTGGTCTTCGTGGTCGGACGACCGAACGTCGCCGAATCGTCCGCCGTCATCGAACTCGCGATTCGACGCCTGGCGGTTCAGTTCCCGTCAGCGAAATTCCTCCCGGCCCTGCGTCGCGCGAACGTCGATGGGCGCGCTCGACATGGGCCTCGCACCGATGCTTCGCCCCGGTCGTGGCTACGACGCCCAGAGCAGGGGTCGCGACACGCTCGCCCAGCTCGAAGCGCTTCGTTCCGGTGAACAGAGCGCACTGCTCATGTTGGGCGGCTGCGTACTCGGCAACGTGCTCGACGTCGTCGGCGCACGCGAAGCGCTCGACAAGGCCGACGTCGTCGTCGTCACCGGTCACGGCGGAGCCTCGCTCGCCTACGCCAACGTCGTACTCCCGGCCGCGGTGCAGTACGAACGACTCGGCACCGTCACCAACATCGAAGGTCGGGTAACCGCCGTCGCGCCGAAGATCGTCGCGCCCGGCTCGGCGTGGCCGGACGTCGCCATCGCTTCGGAGTTGGCCGAGGAGCTGGGACAGAGCATCGGGCTGGCGTCGATTGAAGTAGCCGCCAAGACCATCGAAGAGACGACGGGCTATCCGGCGCTGTCGGTGCTGAACGACTCGACGAGCGACGGCGTGGTCGTGGGCGACATCGCGGAGCGCTCGGCCCGTCGACCACTCGACCCGATGGCCTTCCCCGGTATTCGTTCGACCGAGGCCGTCGGGCTCGGGGCGAACGCGGGCACGACTGTGATGAGTGACGTCGCCTCGATGACGTCGACGACCTCGGCGAAGCTCGACGACCTCGCCACGAGCGACAAGCTCGAGGTCCCGCTCGCCGACGCCTACTCGTTGCGCGTGAACATGAGCCGTCGGCTGTTCGACAACGGCATCGCCGTGCAGGGTTCGCCGTCATTGGCCACACTGAAGGCAGTGAGCGTGCTCCATCTCAACCACTTCGACCTCGACCGGCTGGGCGTCGCCACGGGCGACGTCGTCGGCGTGAGTGGCCCGCGCGGTTCGGTTCGACTGCCCGTCGCCCTCGATGACGCGGTGCCGCGTGGCGTGACCGAGATCGCTTTCGGCTCCCTTGACGCCGAGGGCAACGACGTCGTGCGACCGATTCTCGACGGCGGCGACGTCATTTCCCAGGTTCGACTGGAGAGCGCGTGAACTGGCTCGGGACCGTCGACCCGCTGTTCACGAACGCCGGGCACGTCGGCCTCGCCATCGTCGTGATCGTCATCGCGAAGTGCCTGTTGGGCATGGGGCTGTTGATGACTTCGGTGATCGTGATGATCTGGTTCGAGCGCAAGGCGATCTCGGACATGCAGAGTCGGATCGGACCCCAGCGCTGGGGACCGTTCGGTCTGCTCCAGACGCTGGCCGACGGTTTGAAGTTGATCCTGAAAGAAGACCTCATCCCGTCAGAGGCCGATCGCACGGTCTTCAAGTTGGCGCCGTTCCTGGTGCTCGTACCGGCCATCATCACCTTCGGTCTCGTGCCGATCGGTGGGGAGATGACGATCGCCGGCCACAAGGTCCTGTTGCAGGTGGCCAATCCGCCGATCGGCATCTTGTTACTGCTGGCGATGTCGGGCATCTCGGTCTATGGCGTCATGCTCGCCGGCTGGTCATCGGGTTCGAAGTACCCGTTGCTCTCCTCGGTTCGCGCGAGCGCGCAGATGATCAGTTACGAGGCGGCCCTCGGGATGACGATCGTGACGGTCGTGCTCGTGACCGGTTCGCTCTCGGTGCACAACATCGTGACCTCTCAGTCCCACGGCATCTGGCATTGGAACCTGATCCGCCTCGGCATCGTGCCCTTCGTCGTCTTCGTCATCGCCATCACCGCGGAGCTGAACCGGCCGCCCTTCGACGTCGTCGAGGCCGAGAGCGAACTCGTCGGCGGATTCCACACCGAATACTCCTCGTTCCGCTTCGCCATCTTCTTCCTCGCCGAGTACATGAACACGATCACCATGTCGGCGATCATCGTGACGCTCTTCCTCGGGGGACCGGCCGGCTGGGCGCCGAACGTAGCGCACTTGAAGTGGCTCTTCCCGATCGCGTGGTTCCTCATCAAGACCATCGGTTTCGCATTCTGTTACATCTGGTTCCGCGCTTCGCTGCCACGGTTCCGCTACGACCAGCTCATGGACCTCGGTTGGAAGCGCTTGATCCCACTCAGCCTCGGATGGATGTTGATCGTCGCCGGGTTCCTCGTGGCCAAGGGCTGGGGCTTCTTGATGGCCGCACTCGTCTTGCTCTCGTACTCGCTCCTGACGCGGGCCTTCGCCCTGGGCCAGTCGCGTGAGGTCGGGGCCGACTCGGTACTGCCCATCGTCGGGTGGGCGACCGCTGCCCGGCGAGGTGCTGCGTGAGATGACCGACGAGGAGAAGGACTGATGGGCGCGCTCGACTTCTTCGGCGGCTTCAAGCTGACCTTCCAGCACCTCACCCGACCGACGGTGACGACCAGTTACCCGAAGGCCAAGCGTCCCAAGCAGCCCCGTCAACACGGTCGACACGTACTGAATCGCTACGAGGACGGGATGGAGAAGTGCATCGGCTGTGAGCTGTGCGCCGGCGTCTGTCCGGTCAACTGCATCTACGTGCGCGGACTCGACAACCCACCGGACCACCCGGTCAGTCCCGGCGAACGTTACGGCTACATCTACGAGATCAACTACCTGCGCTGCATCCACTGCGACCTCTGCGTCGAGGCCTGCCCGACCCAAGCGATCACCGAGTCCAAGATGTTCGAGTTCTCCTTCACGAACCGTGCGGACGCGATCTATACCAAGGCCGAACTGCTCGTCGACGACCACGGCTTCCCGCAGCGTCTGCCGTGGGAGGACTGGCGCGACGGTGAAGCGGCGATGACCGGCGGTTGGATGCGCGCGGCCTCGCCGAACGGTGACGCCGCCTACGAGGGTGTCGTCCAGTGGACCGCCGACCTCGGGGCCGGCGTGCGCGCCGCCGAGGCCGGACAGTCGGGCGTTCGCGACGACGACGCAACGGGTTCGAAGCAGCTGCGCAACATCTTCCCCAAGCACTTCGAGCCCGAGGACGTGCCGCTGCAGTTCCGGGTCTCCAGGGCAAGCTCAACGAGGCGCGCTCGAAGATGCCCAAACGCAAGCGCAAGGACAAGTCGTGATCGCGGCGGCCTATTCGACGCCGAACGTGCTGGTCTTCGTCACCTCGGCGTTGCTCATCCTCGTGGGCGCCATCGGCGTCATCTCGGTGAAGAATCCCGTGCACGCGGCGCTGTGTCTGATCATGACGCTCATCGGCGTCGCGGTGGCCTTCGTCGCGCAGTCGGCGGACTTCTTGGCCGCGGTGCAGATCATCGTCTACGCCGGGGCCATCGTCGTGCTCTTCTTGTTCGTGATCATGTTCCTCGGGGTCGATCGCCGAGAACACATCCACTTCGAGCCGCTCGTCGGCCAGCGGGCCTTCGCCGCGGTCGGCGTCGCGATCACCGTCGGCGGGCTCATCACCTTGATGGCGCGTTCACACTGGGTCAGCGGCGCGTCGTCGGTCACCACGAAACTCTCCAAGGTCGGTGGCGGCAACGTGAAGGAGCTCGGTACCGCGGTCTTCACGACGTATCTCTTCGCCTTCGAGGCGACCGCGGCGCTGCTGATCATCGCCGTTGTCGGCGCCGTGTTGTTGGCGCGGCGCGAACAGCGCGCCGACGCTGAGGAGCACGCGTGAACGTCCCCGCCGCGTGGTACCTCATCTTGGCCGCCGTGCTGTTTGGCATCGGCGCCGTTCGGACTATTGACGCGGCGTTCCGCGCTGATCATGTTCATGTGCATCGAACTGATGCTGAACGCGGTCAATCTCACCTTCGTCACCTTCTCGAGGACGCTCAATGACATCAGTGGACAGGCCATCGTCTTCTTCGTGATGGTCGTGGCGGCGGCCGAGGTGACCGTCGGACTCGGCATCGTCGTGGCGATCTTCCGTCGGCGCATCGTCGACGTCGGTCGATGAGCTCTCCGAGATGAAGGGCTGAGATGGCGACCGTCGCAACGCTGATCCTTCTCATGCCGCTCCTCGGCTTTTTGACGCTGCTGCTGCTCGGTCACTACCTGAGCGAGAAGCAGGTCGGCGTGATCGGCACCGGCGTGGTCGCGGCGAGTTTCGTCTTCGCCGTCATTAGCTTCATTCTGTTATTGAACGACTCGTCGCGCGAGGTGACGGTCAATCTCTTCGCGTGGATATCGGTCGGGACGCTCCACGTGCCGGCCGCGCTGCTCGTCGACCCGTTGTCGATCACCATGTGCCTGTTCGTCACCGGGATCTCGGCGTTGATCCACTTGTACTCGACGGGCTACATGCACGGCGAGAAGGACTTTCGGAAGTTCTTCATCTACCTGAACCTCTTCGTCTTCTCGATGTTGCTCCTCGTCCTGGCGAACAACCTGGTGCTGACCTTCGTCGGGTGGGAAGGCGTCGGTCTGTGCTCCTACTGGCTGGTGAGCTACTACTTCGAGCGCCCCGCCGCGGCCTCGGCCGGCAAGAAGGCCTTCATCTACAACCGCGTCGGCGACGTCGGCATGTTGGTCGCGATGTTCCTGCTCTTCTCACGACTGCACACGCTGACCTACGTCACCATCTTCGAGCGCGCCGGCACGCTGACGCCGGTCGTGGCGACGTTGGTCGTCCTGGCGCTGCTGCTCGGCGCGACCGGCAAGAGCGCGCAGATCCCGCTCTTCAACTGGCTGCCCGACGCCATGGAAGGCCCTACGCCGGTCTCGGCGTTGATCCACGCCGCGACAATGGTGACCGCGGGCGTCTACCTGCTCGTGCGCATGTCACCGGTCCTCGCCCTGTCGCACTCCGGTCGCCTGACGATCGCCATCATCGGGGGAGTGACGGCCTTCGTCGCCGCCACGATCGCGACGTCCCAAAAGGACATCAAGAAGGTCCTGGCCTTCTCGACGATCTCCCAGATCGGCTACATGGTGCTCGCGGTCGGCGTCGGCGCCTACGGGGCCGCGATCTTCCTCATGATCTCGCACGCCTTCTTCAAGGCGCTCCTCTTCTTGGGATCCGGTTCGGTGATCCACTCGCTCAACGGCGAACAGGACATGCGCAAGATGGGCGGGTTACAGAAGTACCTGCCCCTCACGTTCCCGACGTTCCTCATCGGATGGCTGGCGATCTCGGGAATCCCGCCCTTCGCCGGCTTCTGGTCCAAGGGCGACGTCTTGACCAACGTCTTCGAGCACAACAAGGCGCTCTGGGTCCTGGGCGTCTTGACCGCGATCTTGACCGCGTACTACATGACGCGACTGTTCATCCTCACCTTCCGCGGCACCGAGCGTTTCCGCGAGGAGACCGCGGGCCACGACCCGCACGAGTCGCCGTGGGTCATGACGACGCCGCTCGTCGTGCTGGCGGCGCTGACCGTGATCGGCGGCGTCCTCGACCTGCCGTGGGTTCACCACGACTCGCTGGCCGGGTTCCTCGCGCCGACCTTCGGCTACGTCGCGGCCGGTGGTCACGCCGACACGCTCGCGCAGTACGGACTGGCGCTCGTGGACGTCGCGGCGGCGGTCTTCGGTCTGTTGGCGGCCTATTCGATATGGCGCAACATCACGGAGTCCTCGCGCTACGAATCGTCCTTCCTCGAACACGTCTGGCACTGGGACGACTTCTATGACGCGACGATCGGTCGCCCGTTGACCGAAGCCGCGCAGTTCTCCGACGACGTCATCGAACCCCGGGTCATCGACGGCGCGGTGAGCGGACTCGCGGTGAGCGTTCGCCGGAGCGCCGAAGGTCTGCGCAAAGTCCAGTCGGGCTTCGTGCGCCACTACGCGCTGGCGACGGTGCTCGGGCTCGCGGTCGTCATCGTATTCCTCGTAGCGAGGGTCGCCTAGCCATGCACTCCTCGCTGTGGCTCACCTTCTTGCTCGTCGTCCCGCTCGTCGGCGCGCTCGGCGCGGCCCTGACGCGCAAGGTCGAGGGCCGGGCCTACATCGTCGCGATCGGCGCCTCGGCCGTCGAGCTCGTGCTCTCGGTCATCGTCGCGTTCCTCTACAACGACCACATCGCCAACGCCCAGACGTTCGACTTCGCGACCCGACACGTGTTGTCGGCCCCTTTCGGTCTGGCCTATGACGTGTCGATCGACGGCATCTCGTTATTGATGGTCGTGCTCACGGCGCTCACCGTGTTGCTGGCGTTGCTCGGGGCCCGCGACCGACGCCAGGAGCCGGCCTTCGTCGCCTGGATGCTGCTGCTCACGTGCTTCACGATGGGCAGCTTCCTCGCCCACGACCTCCTCGAGTTCTTCATCTTCTTCGAACTGACCTTGATCCCGTGTTACTTCATCATCAGTCAGTGGGGCGCGAAGGAGCGGGCCAAAGCGGCGCTCAAGTTCTTCATCTACACCTTCACCGGCTCGGCGTTCTTGTTCGTCGGCATCTTGTACCTCGCCTTCTTGCACCAGCACCAGGTCCCCGGCTCGGCGCTCACCTTCTCCTACAGCGCGCTCTCGGCGACGACCATGTCCCACGGCACGGCCGTGTGGCTCTTCATCGCCTTCGCCATCGCCTTCGTGGTGAAGGCGCCCATCTGGCCGCTCCACACCTGGTCGCCCATCACGTACGCCGAGGCGCCGACGGCCGGTTCGATCGAGATGTCGGCGCTGCTCGCCAAGCTCGGCACCTACGGTTTGTTGCGCTTCGCGGTGGGACTGTTCCCGCTGGCCCTGGTCTCGATGCGACCGGTGATCTTGACGCTCGCGGTGATAGGCATCCTCTACGGTTCGATGCTGGCCTGCACGACACCGGACCTCAAACGATTCGTCGCGTACTCGTCGCTCGCCCAGATGGGCTTCATCACGCTGGGCGTGATGTCGGGATCGACGATCGCCACGACCGGCGCCGTGTTGTTGATGTTCAACCACGGTGTGATCACGATCGGCTTCTTCTTGCTCATCGGATTCATCGAGAGGCGCCGCGGTTCGATCCTCATCAAGGACTTCAAGGGTCTCCAGGGACCGGCGCCGATCATGGCCGCGCTCTTCACCGTCGTCATGCTGGCCTCGATCGGTCTGCCGGGCCTGTCGGGCTTCGTGAGTGAGTACCTGATCCTCATCGGCACCTTCGCGACGCACGCGTGGTGGGCCGTCGTCGCCACCTTCGGCGTGGTCGCCGCGGCGCTCTACCTGCTCTGGGCCTACCAGCGGGTCTTCCACGGCGAGGCCGACGGACCGAACGCCGAGATCGCCGACGCGACGCCGCACGAGCAGTGGGTCCTGGTGCCCGTCGTCGTTCTCATCGTCGTGCTGGGTGTCTTCCCCAAGCCCGTCCTCGATCGCATCACGCCGTCGGTGCAGCAACTGATCCACCACGTCGCGCCGGCCGGGTTGAACAAGTGAAACTCGTAATCCCCTCGATCCACTACCTGGCGATACTGCCGGTCCTGATCTTCTTCGGTGCCGCGCTGGCACTCGTGGTCGCCTCGGCCCTGGCGCGCGGCAAGGTGCCCCTCGTCGTCGCGACCTCGACGGTGATCGCCACCGGGGTCGCGACCCTCGTCGTCAACTTCTTCCAGTGGCGCTGCGTCGCGCGCGCCGGCGCCTCGGTCACGATCGCCCACGCAGTCGTCCTCGATGACTTCGCGGTCGTCGCTTCGGGGGTCATCGCGCTCAGCGTGATCATGACCGCGCTGGTCGCCCACGACTGGGCGATCCGCGAACGGGTCTCGGGTGTCGAGTTCCACATCCTCGCGCTCGCCTCGGCCTCGGGCGCGATCCTGATGGCCCAGGCCAACGACCTCATCGTCGTCTTCTTGGGACTCGAGATCCTCTCGATCGGCCTGTACGTGTTGGTCGCCTTCGACCGGCACCGCTCGACGTCCTCGGAGGCCGCGCTGAAGTACTTCTTACTCGGTGGCTTCGCCTCGGCGATCTTCATCTACGGCGCGGCACTCGTCTACGGCGCGACCGGATCGACGAACCTGTCGACGATCTCGTACTTCTTGGGCGCCAACGTGCTGCTGCACCCCGGCCTCCTCTACGCCGGCGGGGCGCTGCTGCTCGTCGGCTTCGCCTTCAAGATCGCCGCCGTCCCGTTCCACCTCTGGTCGCCCGACGTCTACGAGGGAGCCCCGACGCCGGTCACCGGCCTGATGGCCTCGATCGTCAAGGTCGGTGCGTTCGCGGCCCTGATCCGCGTCCTCATCTCGGCCTTGGGAACGCAGCTCGATACCTGGCGACCGATCCTGTGGGTCCTGATCGTGCTGACGACGCTGGTCGGGGCCTCGCTGGCCGTCGTGCAGCGCAACGTCAAGCGGATGCTCGCGTACTCCTCGATCAACCACGCCGGCTTCATCTTGCTCGGCGTGTGGGCGGGGACGATCCGCGGCACCGCGGCGACGCTCTTCTACGTCATGACCTACGCGCCCATCGTCGTCGCGAGCTTCGCGATCGTGACGCTCATCGGTGGCGCCGGCGACGAGCACCATTCGATCGAGCGCTATCAGGGTCTGGCGCGCCGTCAGCCGTGGCTCGGCGCTGCGCTGGCGGTTCTCTTGTTGAGCCAGCTCGGAGCGCCGCTGACGACTGGCTTCTACGCCAAGTTCGCCGTCCTCGCGTCGGTCGTCGACGCGGGCGGGGGAGCGTTGGCGCTGATCGCCTTGATCTCGGCCGCGATCGCCGCCTTCTTCTATCTGCGCTGGGCCATGGCGCTCTACTCCGATGACGGACTCGAAGCGGCCCGCGTCGTCGTGCCGCCCATGACCGCGATCGTCATCGCCTTCGGCGTACTGGTGACACTGGCCTTCGGCGTGTGGCCCGGACCACTCGTGACGCTGGCCCAGCACGCGACCGTCCTCTTCCCGTGAGGCGGGTGGCGATCGCCACGAGTCTCAGTGACGACGACAACCTCGACCCCGACGCCGACCTCCTGCTCGACGCGCTGATCGACGTCGACGTCCAAGCCACGATGTGCGTCTGGGACGACGATTCCATCGAATGGAACGACTTCGATCTCACCGTCATCCGTTCGACCTGGGACTACACGCGCGACCGCGACGGGTACCTCACCTGGGCCCGGAGCATCGACCGGCTGCTCAACCCGTTTCCGATCATCGAGTACTCCACCGATAAGCACTACCTCAACGACCTCGCCGCTCGAAACCACCGCATCGTGCCTTCGACGTTCTGCGACGTGGGCGAGGAGCCGACGTTCCCGGACGGCCGCTTCGTCGTCAAGCCGACCGTGGGCGCCGGTTCGATCGACGCCGAACAGTACGACAGCGAGGGCCATGACGAGGCTCGCGCGCACGTGCGGCGACTGCACGCCAGCGGTCGCGACGCCATGATCCAGCCGTATGTCTCATCAATCGACGCTGACGGCGAGCGGGCACTCGTCTTCATCGACGGGCGTTTCTCGCACGCGATGACCAAGGGCGCGATGCTCACCACTCCCGCTGACGACCGCGACGCGCTCTTTCGACGTGAACAGATGTCGCTGGCCAACAAGGCCGAACCCGACGCCGTGGCGTTCGCGCGGGCCGTCTTGAGCGAGGAACTGTTTCGCGGAACTCTCTATGGCCGCGTCGACCTCGTGAGGATGGACGAAGGTTGGGCCATCATGGAACTCGAACTGGTCGAGCCGTCACTCTTCCTGGCCTATGACAAAGAGGCGCCGCTCAAATTGGCCGAAGCTATTCGCGCGCGTCTCGATTGAACGCACCGCGGTTATGAGGCGATTTGTATGACCGCGGCGCGAGAATGTGGAACGGGGATGTCCTCACCCATGGTTCGAAGGACTTCGAGATGCTCAGCGATGGCTTGGCGAAGGGTGGAGGTGACCTCGTCGACGCTGGCGCCCGTCGCGATGCAGCCGGGAACATCGGGAGCGTACGCGGCGTAGTTACTTCCCGCGTCTTCGATGACGATGGTGAACTCAGTCATCGTTGTTTCCTCTCAAGTCCGGCCCGTCTCACAATGCTACCGAGCGTCCCTTTTGGGACTTCGTCGCCGAGGTTGCCGGCAACGCGGACCGAGCCGGGTAATCATGTCGGTAGTGACGGTGACCCGGTCTGGCGAATCTGAACCCCACCCGCCCGTTCGAGTTCTCTGATGACGTCTCTCACCTGCACGACCTACAACGGCCGCGATGACGTGAGGAATGAAACTCAGACTCGCAACAGGTCTGGCAATTGGCTCATCGCTTCGAAGATCACGACACCTTCACGTTGCAGCTTTCGCGGACTCGTCACGCCGCCACCGAAGGCGAACACGGCCATTCCTGCCGCGAGTCCCGCTTCGACGCCGGAGACACTGTCTTCGATCACCGCGCACCGGCCGGGTTCTACCCCCATCGAAGTGGCCGCGAACAGGAAGACCGCCGGATCGGGCTTACCGTGTGCCACGTCGTCGGCGCTGAAGATGCGGCCGGCGAATCGCTCCGTGAAGCCCGTAAGACCGAGCTTGAAGTTCAACATGTCGTGACCACTGCTGGAGGCGATGCAGCCGGGAATGTCGATCTCGTCGAGCGCTGCGATCACGCCTTCGACGGGGACGAGTTCGCGTTCGCTCACCTCGCGCACGCGACGTTCGAACTGGCCTCGCCAATCGACAGGTCGGCCAATGTGCTCTTCGATCACCGTTTGCATGTAGAGCGAAGAGCGCCCGACGAAGAGTTCGACGACGTCGGCCTCAGTGAGCGGCCATCCGAGTTCGGTGAGTATCTGAGCTTCGGTGCGAATGGCGAGTCGCTCGCTGTCGATGAGGACCCCGTCACAGTCCCAAATGACGAGATCGAAGCGTGATGACA
Organism: uncultured Acidimicrobiaceae bacterium; assembly: GCA_963764095.1. GTDB lineage: Bacteria > Actinomycetota > Acidimicrobiia > Acidimicrobiales > RAAP-2 > RAAP-2. The sequence continues at coordinate 119,481 of CAVXRB010000005.1, forward strand.
TCCCGTCATTCTACGAAAATCGACTACTTCGACTCCGACGTCCCAGCGTTGCGATTCAGTGACGGCGCACAACTCTTGGACAAACTCGGTCTGCGCCACGAGAACACGAAGTAGACCGGTTCAATGGCTCGAAGTGACGTACGTCGATCGCGACGAACCGCGATGACCGCAGCTGCACTCACCGTGGTGGGACTGGGCCTGATCTCTGCGGCGACGATCTCGAGCGCCACGCCGCGAGCGAGTTCGCCGAGCGCCGCGAGCGCTCGGGTCGCCGCACCGACGTTCCCGGGCACGAACTGCCCCGCGTTCCCCGCCAACAACGTGTGGAACACGCCGATCACGACGCTGCCGGTGGACGCCAACAGTGCGACGTGGCTGGCGGCGATGTCTTCGGCGACGACGTACCTGCACCCGGACTACGGACCATCGGGTGACCCGCACGCGCCCTACGGCATTCCGTGGACCGTGGTGCGCAAGAAGACCGCGTTCACGCACATCACGTTCCAGTACGCCTCGGAGAGCAACCGCCGCCCGTACCCGCTGACGGCGTCGACGCCCATCGAAGGGGGATCGGACCGTCATGCGCTAATGGTCGACCCGTACCGTTCGGCGTCGTCGGCCGCGTGCACGCTCTTCGAGACTTACGACACCTACTACCACGCGTCCGGACGCTCGACCGCCGGATCGGGCGCGACGTGGAACCTGCGTTCGAACTCGCTTCGCCCAGCGGGCTTCACCTCGGCCGACGCCGCGGGTCTGCCGATCCTGCCCGGTCTCGTCAACTACAGCGAGGTCGCGGCGCACGCGATGGACCACGCGATTCGCTTCACCGCCGACTGCACGCAGGAGTCCTACCTCTGGCCGGCGCGCCACGAGGCCGGCCAAAGCGACACGTCGTGCCCGCCGATGGGCGCTCGGTTCCGACTGAACGCGTCCTTCGCGTTGCCGGCGTCGCAGTGTTCGGCCTTCTGTCAGACCGTGCTCACGACCATGAAGACCTACGGACTGATCCTCGCCGACAACGGCAGTAACTGGTACTTCCAGGGGACGGCCGACACCCGATGGACCTACAACGAGGTCGACCAGTTGAAGGCCGTTCCGGCCGATCAGTTCGTCGCGGTCGACGAGTCCTGTCTGATGGTCAACGCGAACTCCGGAGTGGCGTTGCAGCCCGGAAGCCCCGCCTATACGTCCAAGTGCGGATCGCCGACGGGCTCGTCAGGCTAGATACGTCGCGTGTCCCTCGTTGACGAGTGGTCCGTCGAACGTGAGTACTTCGTTGACCAGGCCGCCCGAGTGGTTGCGGTACTGGATCACGACGGTATTCACCCCGACATAGAGCCCTTCGATCTCGAAGTGGAGATCGGGATTGCGGGCTAGCCCCTCGCTCCAGTAGCCACGAAGCGCGGTCTTGCCGCGGATGACGCCGTTGGACCCTTCGACGATTCGAAGCGCGAGGGGCGAGGTGAAGACGACATCATCGCTGTAGTGACCCAGGATGGCGTCGAGGTCGTGCGCGTTCCAGGCGTCGAGCCAATCGGAGGCGAAGCGGTGAGCGGTGGTGTCGTCCATTGAGAGAATGTAGACGACGGCTCGAGAGTCGTCCGGGTCGGACGCTGTAGCGGGCCCCTTGTCGTGTCACAGGGCGTGACGTACTGTGGGTTCGAAATAGGTCAGAGCACGACGAGGAGAGCACCGTGACAACGCTGAAGGATCGCCCCAACACCGCCCTGTTAGTCATCGACGTCCAGAACGGCGTGGTGGCCAACGCCCACGACCGCAACGGCGTCATCGCCAACATCAACCGCCTCGTCGACAAGGCGCGAAGCGAGGACGTGCCGGTCATCTGGGTGCAGCATTCGTCCGACGACCTTCCCATTGACAGTGAACAGTGGCAGTACGTGCCCGAGTTGGAGCGCACGGACTCCGAACCGCTGGTCGCCAAGCTGTACGGCGACTCGTTCGAGGACACGAACCTCGAAGAGCTCCTCGCGGAGCGTAACGTCGGGCGAATCGTGATCGCCGGTGCCCAGACCGACGCCTGTATCCGTTCGACGCTGCACGGTGGCTTCACTCGCGGCTACGACGTGACGTTGGTCGGCGACGCCCACACGACCGACGACCTCAGTGAGTACGGTGCGCCGACGCCCGACAAGGTCATCGCGCACACGAACCTCTACTGGGAGTACCAGGAGGCGCCGGGCCGAAAGGGCGGCACGGTCCCGACGGCCGACGTGAACTTTCACGCCGACGCGCAAGTTTGACCTCGACGTGTACGCCGGACTCGAGACGTGGCCCGAACCGCCCGTTGACGGTGACGAAGCGGCCACGCTGATCGGTTCGCTCGAGCGTCAGCGCGCGACCTTCGCGTGGAAGGCGGGCGGACTCGACGCCGCGGGACTGCAGGCGTCGGTGGGCGCCTCGAGCGTCACGTTGGGAGGCCTTCTCAAGCACCTGGCCATGGTCGAGGACTACTACTTCTCGGTTCGACTCTTCGGTCGCGAACCCTCGTCGCCGTTCCGCGAGGTCGACTGGGGCGCCGATCCGAACTGGGACTGGACGTGGGCGCCCGGTGACTCACCGAACTCGCTCTACGCCCTGTGGCAGCGAAACGTGGACGAGTCGAGGCGATCGATTAGCCACGCGCTCGCCAACGGCGGCCTCGATCAGTTGATGGCCGTCAAGTGGCCCGACGGTCGCGCGCCTAGTTTGCGACGCACCTTCGTCGACCTCATCGAAGAGTACGCACGCCACGTCGGTCACGCCGATCTGATTCGCGAATCAGTGGACGGCGTCGTCGGCGAGGATCCGCCCGGCGTTCACGATCGGTAGCGACAGCGCCGACTGAAGGGCCGTACGCTCAGCGCTCATCCAATGACGTCGAAGTCGCGTTCGGCGTACAGGCGGTGTTGCCACTCCTCGTTCAAAACGGTGAGGAGGCACGAACGAACGGCGTAGCTCTTCGGTGGCGGCCAGCCCGGACCCTCGACCGGCGTGGTGCGTGAGTCGAGGGTCTCATTAGTGAGTCGCGCGAGATACTCACGAACCGTCGCCGTGCGGTCGCGTCGCAGTTCGAGGACCTCGTCGAGTGTCGGATGCGCGTCGAGTGCTCGCGAAAACTCCGGTCCATCAGGCCATTCGCTGAAGGGAAGACCAAGGGCGGCCCACGGGGCCGGATCCCCGAGAATCGCCCGCCGCACCCAGCTGTCCGTGGCGAACACGAGGTGGCGCAGAGTCTCGACGAAGGACCACTCCCCATCGACCGATTCGTTCAACTGGGCGGCACTGAATCCTCGTGCGCGCTCATTCGTTCCCGCCCACAGTTGGTCCAGGAGGTGCCACGCTTCTCGAAAGCCGTCTGGATCGGTCGGTCGCATCTTGACGCGATTCGGTTCTCGTCGATCGAGTTCGGCTTCGATCAGTGGCGTCACGTCGACACCGTTGATGACGAGATTGTCGACCTCGCCACTGATGTCGACGTCGACGAGGTCGACGCCGCGCATGACGGCACCACTCAGATCGACCGCTTGGAACTGCGCGCCGGAAAGGTCAACGCGGTGAAATATTGCGCCTCTCATCGATGCGTTCTCGAAGTGCGAATTGCTGATGTCGGTGTCGAAAGACTCTGTCATGCGACGACCCTATGTTTCATGTGTGACCCTTCGGGGCCGGCCGTGACTACGACGGCGGCGCGAAGAACTCCAACGCGATGTTGTCGGGGTCCCGGAAGGACAGGCCCGAGCCGTAGCCGGCGTCCACGACGCCGCCGTGAGCGATGCCCAACTCATCGAGGCGCTGCGCCCACTGGGTCAACTCGTCGCGGTTCGCGCACTGGAACGCCAGGTGGTCCAAACCGATGCGCCGTTCGTTGAACTTCGAGTCATCGGCGAGATCGGGGAACTCGTGGAGTCCGACCAAGGTGCCGCCGACGAGCCACACGACGTGGGTAAACGGCCCGGTGTCCTCGTTCACCACCGGCTCGGCGTCAAACAGTCGTTGATACCACGGCACACTCGTCCCTAGGTCGCTCACGGTCAGTGCGACGTGGGTGATGGTTGGAAATTCGGGCATCGGCTTCCCTTCGATTTGGTGTTGAGGCCTTACTCTATCTAGCGATTTGTGGCCGTGCTCGACCTCGGTCTCCCCCGTGACGCCGCCACGAGCCGACGGACCCCCACCTAGTGAAGGACTCGGTCGTCGACTTTCTTCGCCGCCGCCAAGACCTCGGCGGGCACGACCGTCCCCGGTCGATTCGAAGGGTCACTGACGAGGAATCGTCCGAGGACCGGCAACTCGGTGAGCGATTCTGCGCGCAGGACGGCGGCCGCCACCGGCACGAAGCTCTCCGCGGCGGGATAGACGAGGTAGCGCGGTAGCCACGTCGGGTGGTACTTGGCGTTGAACGTCCAGAGTGACTCGATCGGGAAGATGCCCGAGAGGCGCTTGAGGGCCCAACGCTCGACACGGGTGAACGTGCCTTCGCCGCGCTCGCCGTCGAGGACCGATCGGAACGCCGCGAAGTTGAGACTCAATCCACGAGCGCCTGTCTCGCGCAGGTGCTCGATCGTCGAGCACAGCGCGAAGTCGATCAAACCGTTGGGGTGATCACCGGGATCGCGGCGCATGAGATCGAGCGAGTAACCGTTGATCGCGGGCGACGGCACGAACTGACAGACCGCGACGGGCTTGCCGTCCGGTCCGTGGACGATGGTGAGGAGCAGTCCTTTGTCCTTGGGATTGAAGAGTCGACCGAGCATCATCGAGAAGCCACGCTCGGCCTCGCCTCGTCGCAGCATCGAGACCAGTTCGAGGATGTCGGTGACCCGACCGGGTTCGATGTTCGAGGGATCGAGGAATTCGACGGTGTAGCCGTGGCGGGCGAGTCGTGTCGTCGCTTGGCGAAGACCCTTCATCTTGCCCCCGGCGAGGGAGAACGTCGGACAGTCGACGATGGCCTCGTCGCCGATGTAGAGGTGGTGCAGTCCGGCCGCGCCGTAGATCGGGAGCCACTGTTCACTGGCCCCGATGACGCCGATGGTCCAGCCCCGGCCCTCGGCGTAGGCGCGAAAGGCACTGAAGGCCTCGGAGCGTTCCGCGGCCGGTCCGATGGGGTCCGGTGACACCAACGCGACGCCGCCGTAGACCGCGTAGGCGACGAGCGAGTCACGGAAGAAATAGAACTGCTTGTCGTCGCGCAGGGAGAAGTAGTCCAGCGTCCCGCGACCGTGACGGCGCACGATCTCGCGCGCGCGCAACTCCGCCAGTCGTCGTTCGGCGCCCCGACCGGTCATCGAGAGGCGTCGGTCCACGACCGGTCGCGTCAAGAGGTAGAGCGACGACACGAAGAGCGAGACGCCCACGGCGAGGAGTGAAGGACCGACGAAGTCGGCGGCGGCGTCCGGCAGCGCGATGTTGGTCACGCCGACGAATCGCTCGATGCAGGCCATGAGGACGACCCCGAAGGCCGGGAGGTGATGGCGCCCGGAGGAGACCTCGATGCCGATCGTCGCGGCCACCACCGCGACCAGCGCGATGAGTCCGAGGCGCGGCAGGGCCGCGCGCGCGCTCGATCGGTCGGTCGAGGCCTGGAAGTATCGGCGCTCGACGACGAGCAGCGACAGGATCGACACGGCGATGAGCGACGCGACGAACGTGCCACCGCGCAAGACGTGGGCGAAGACGGTGATCGCCAACACGACGCAGGCGACGAACCACGCCCGACGCTGGCCGCGCCGGATGCCCCGGGCCATCATGATCATCGCGATGCCCGCCACGGCGGTGAAGGCCGCCGCCGACTGGGCCACGCCGAGAGGGAAGATCGATTGGATCTCGTGGAGTCGACTGCGCAGCGGCGGCGTCGCGGTGACGATGACGTTGACCAGACCGTCGAGGAAGAGCAGTCCGCTCGCCCATCGTCGAACGGTTCGCTGTCTGCGTTGCTCCTTCAACCGTTCGATGGTGACGGGGAAGGGGTTGCCCGAGGGCCACGAACCGACCGTAGTGGTCTCGTCCGAGGGCGCCGGTTGCACGTAGGTGTGGGCGATGATCTCTTCGAGGAGACGTTCACGCGACCGTCGCGTCTCTCCGGCGTAGAGGCGGACCTGCACGGCGCTGGCCGCCTCGATCTCGACGATGCCGAGTCGGTCGACCGACGAGAAGACCGGAGGGAGGCCGAAGCGACCGCGTCGCTCGACGATCACGGTGCGCGACGGACCGGGAGCGGCGCACACGCCACGGTCGAGGAACGCGAGCGCGGGTCGCGGCGCGCCGCCGACCACGGCGCCGGCGCCGCCGCGTTCGGCGTTGCGGCGGGCGAACTCCAGCGCGTCGACGTCGTCGACGTAGGTCAGCGCGAGCGGTTCGCTGAGTTCGGTCGGCGCGGAACGACGGGCGTCACGGTCGAATCGCCGTCGCACGATGAGTCCGGCGCAGCAGACCACGAGCGCCTCGACGACCGCCAAGATCAGGAGGTTGAGCACGAGGTTGCCCCAGAAGCTGCCGGTGTGGGGCGTACGCACGCGGATGCGGTGGCGAGTGAAGTGATAGAAGATCGCGTTGAGCGACGTGAAGACGTCAAAGACGAACAGCGTGATCGCCGGGAACCAGACCCAGCCGCCCAGACGGCGATACAGGACCCGCGAGGCCACGAAGCGAGGCAGCGCGTGGGGGTCTTCGAGTCGGCGCGCGTCGGCGCGATCGTCGACGTCGGCGCGCTTCGTGTCGATAGTGCACGTCCCGGCGGCGACGGCGAGGTCGCGGACACCACTGGCGGTGGCGACGTTCAAGATGAGGTCACTCGCCATGACGATGCCGAGTCGCTCCAGTCGCTCGCGCGCGCCCTGATTCTGGCCCAGCTCGTGGTCGTCGCTGCCCGGCAAGACGAAGAATCGGTGTTGCGCGTCGGCGTTGAAGGCGATGATCTGGTCGCGTAGTGCCGGCAGGGCCGTCAGCGTGGCGTCGATGAACTTGACGAGATCCGACGTCGGCTCGGGGCGGAAGAGGTTGCCCGCGACGATGACCACGGCCGCGTCGTCGATGTCACGCAGGAGCCCGATGAGTTCTCGCACGGGACGGTAGTTCTCGTCGGTGGTGGGTGAGAGTGAGAGGTCGCTCACCACGTAGACGTGATGGCCGTAAGGAATTGGCAGCGTTTGACGCTCGGTACAACCCACGGCGTCCAGTCTCGCAGAGAATGCTCGCAAAGGCGCCATTAGCCTTTCATGGCAATGAGTTCGAACGACACGCACGTGCGAGACCTGGCACCGGCGAGAGGGATCGTCAGGGGCCGGACCGGCGGTCATCTTCGACATCGACGGCGTCCTGGCCGACGCGGCCGGTCGTCAGCACTACCTCGATTGGGGCGACTGGAAGCGGTTCTTCGACGCCTGCGGCGACGACCCGATCATCGAAGAGATCGAACGTCTGTTGGAACTACTGGACTCGTCGCTGAAGGTCGTTTTGTTGACGGGGCGTCCTCGCCGCGTACAGCCGCACACGGTCGCCTGGTTGGAGCGCTACGGCCTTCGCTGGGACCTGCTCATCATGCGCGAGTACGGCGACTACTCCGGGGTCGATGAGTTCAAGCGAGGGGCGCTGCGCGACCTGGTGAAGGAGGGCTTCGACATCCGCCTGGCGCTCGATGACGACCCGAAGAACCACGCGATGTACGTCAGCGAAGGCGTGCCCTGCATCTACATCCACTCGGGCTACTACCTCTAGTTCGTGACCCGACTAGCCGCGCGAACCACCGCGAGTGCCTCGCGCCCGGCTCGTCGTCCCGAACCGATGCTCGCCGGGACGCCGACGCCGTCGTAGGCGTTCCCGCAGAGCGCGACGCCGAGCGCCGCGGCGGCGCCGCGCGCCTTCGTCACGAGAGCTTGGTGACCCAAGTAGTACTGCGGCAGTCCATCGGGCCATCGCTGCACGAACGCCTCGTTTGGTGTGTCGAAGCGACCGAGCAGGACGCGCAGTTCGGCCGCGACGCGTGCGATGAGTTCTTCGTCGTTCAATTCGCTCCAACGAACGTCGTCGATTCGTCCGACGTGCGCGCGCAGCACTACGTCGCCGTCTCGTCGTAGGTGGGGCCACTTTCGATCGAGGAAGGTGACGGCGGTGGTCATCATCGAGCCGTCGCCAGCCCACGTCGTGCCGAGCGGGACGAGGATGCCCGTGCCGAACGCGTTGACGTTGATCGCAGTGTGTGCCATGGCGAAGGTGATGATCGCGGCGCTCGCACTGCGCACCGCGTCGAGCCGGGCGAGTGCCGCGTCGTGCGCACCGAGCAAGCGCGCCGTGACCGGCGCCGGTGTCGCCACGACGACCGCGTCGGCGGGTGTCGTCGTGGCCGGTGTGTCGACCTCCCAGGATAGTTCCCCGACGGCGTGCGCCGAAGCGCCGTGACGCAGACCCCGGTTCGTAGCACGACCCCACGCTCTCGAAGTCGTCGCGCGACCTCGAGGGGGAGCGATCCGACGCCCTCGAGCAGTGAGCAGAAGATCGGACCATCGTTCGCGGACGAGGACGCGGCCGGGCCAGGCGCGACCGGACCGCTGTCCCGCATCGCGCGCATGAGGGAACCGCCCTTTCGCGCCGCGGCGAGTAGTGCGGGAAAGACGGACTGGGCCGAGAGATCGTCGATGCGGCCCGCCTGGATGCCGCCCACCATCGGTTCGACGAACTGGTAACAGATCTCTCGACCGAGTTTGGTGCGCACGATCTCGCCGATCGTGGCGTCGTCGCCGATCTTCATGCGCACCGGCGCGTGCTCGTCGCGTTGGGCGTCGAGGCGTGCGCGCCACGAGAGTCCCCGGACGTCCTTCAACTGTCCCGACGACGTCGGTATCCCCAACGCCAATCCCGTAGGCAGTGCGTTGAGTGCGCCGCGCAACCAGATCGACGCGCCGCTCGCGTCGACCGCTTCGAGTTGGTCACCGATACCCAGTTCGCAAACCAGGTCGACCGCCTCGGGACGCCGCGCGAGGAAGCCGTCGGCGCCGAGGTCGATCGTGCGACCGGCGAACCGCGTGGTCGCGAGTGAGCCCCCGACGATGGCGCCCTCTTCGATCAGTTCGATGCGCGGCGTCTCGTCGCTCGGTCCGTCCACGCCGCCAGAGAGTTCCCACGCCGCGCTCAGCGCGCTGATGCCGCCGCCGACGATGACGATCGACGCGCGACTCACGCGACGCGCGCCAACACGACGTCCGCCAGCAACGCCGTGAACACCGGGTCGTCGTTGAGCGAGGCGGTCCGGACCAGGTTCAGTCCCACCTCACGAGCGACGCCCTGCGCTTCGATATCGATGTCGAAGAGCACCTCCAAGTGGTCGCTCACGAAGCCAATGGGACATGACACGACGTCCGTCACTCCCTGTGCGCGCTTGTCGCGCAGGACCTGCAAGATGTCGGGACCAATCCACGGATCCGGTGTTCGACCGGCCGACTGCCACGCGACGTCCCAGCGCTCGACGCCGGCCAGCGCGGCCGCTCGCTCGGCGCTCTCGCGCAACTGCTCGGGGTACGTATCGCCCGTGGCGAGGATCTTCTCCGGGAGGGAATGGGCCGAGAAGATCACGTCGGTCGTCGAGCGTCGTGATTCGGGAATCGTCGAGAGGGCGTCGTTGACGCGAGCGGCGATGATCTCGAGGAAGCCCGGGAACTCCCACCACGCGCCGATCTCGATGAAGTCGATCCCGTCACCGAGCGCCGCTTTGGCGCGCGACATGTACTGGTCGGTCGACATCGACGAAGAGTGCGGTGCGAGGACGAGTCCCACGACGACGTCGAAGCCGTCGCTGCGAAACGACTCGGCGGTCGTCTCGAGAAGCGGCGGTTCGTACTTCGAACCGAAGCGAACGTCGAAGCCGCCGGGGACGTGCTCCTCGAGCGCCGCGGCGATGCCCGCCACTTGGTCGGCGCTGCGTTGGGCGAGTGGTGACGTTCCCCCAATGGCGTTGTAGCGGCGTTGCAGGTCGGCGAGCTGTTCGGGCGAGGGAGGACGACCGTGTCGAATTCGGGTGTAGTACGTCTCGACGTCATCGGGCGTGCTCGGCGTGCCGTAGGCCATCACGAGTACGCCCGTCGTCATTGAACGCCCGCCTTGCCCTCGTCGTGCACCACGCGAACGACCGCTTCGAGCACCGCCGGATCGGTGGAGGGTAAGACGCCGTGACCGAGGTTGAAGATGTGCCCGGCGTCGTGGCCGGCTCGGACCAGCACGTCGCGCGCGCCTTCGACGGCGGCGTCGACACCGCCGAGACAGCGCGCCGGATCGAGGTTGCCCTGGACCGGGCGACTGCGCCGACGCGACGGCGTCCC
>CAVXRB010000006.1:0-121253 GCA_963764095.1 uncultured Acidimicrobiaceae bacterium
TGACTGAGTTGCAGTGGATCGCCCAGCAGGATGAGATTCTTCGCGGCGTTGGCCGAGGCGACGGCGTCGGCGAGAGCCAACTGACCGGCCTCGTCGACCACGAGAACGTCGACGGGGAACGCTCGGATCTGCTGGCGTCCCCACAGCCAGGTGGTGCCGGCGACCAAGTTGTACTTCGTCCCTTCGGCCTCTTTGGCCGACTGCGTGTAGCGGACCCCTTCGAGCGCGCCGCTCTTGGGCTCGTCACCCTTTCGGAGCGCGTTCAGTTCGTTCAACTCCCCCTTGTCGGCGAACACCTTGTGGGTCGCTGCAAAGAGGTTGTCGATCGCCGCGTGGCTCATCGCGGTGATGCCGACACGCTTGCCGGCTTTGATGAGCGCGTAGATGATGTGCGAACCACTGAAGGTCTTTCCCGATCCGGAGGACCTTGAACCGCGACGTAGCTCTCGTCGAGGTCACCGACCCACTTCAACGCGGCATCGAGGTCGTCGGTGAAGAGACCATCGATCGGTCCGTTTCCGTTGACGAAGCGCGGTCGTTCCCGAGCGAGCAACGCCATCGAGACCCGGCTGGGTGGATCGAGTGGATGGGCGTCCAAGATCTGTTCGGCGAGATGGATCAGTACGCCCGGCTTGGGCTCGGATCGACGTAGTCATCGAACGTCATCACGGAAGCGAAGCCACCGGCCTCGTCGTAGTAGTCGTACCACCGCATGCGCAAGGTGCGCGCTTCCAGATCGATCGCGGGTAAGTAGCCGAAGCCTCGTTCGACCGAACCGGTGAAGAGAACCCTTCGCTTCTCGGCGAAGACTTCGTTGACCGGTTGTTCGGGCCACGTGTAGAGCGCGTCGATCGCTGGCGCACCGCGGCTCACGACGTTCTCGAATCCTTGAAAGGTGAGATTTGTGATGTAGTCCGGGTCGTCGTAGAGCACGGCGAAGTCTGACGCCGCTTCAGCGAACTTCGGTTCGGTGTTGGCACGGCGCTCACGACGCCAATAGTTCAAGAGGTCGCCCAACAGGTGTTCGGGGCTGTCTTCACCGAAGTTCTTGAGGCGCTCCACCAATTCGTCGGTGTTGAGCGGGTCTTCGTAGAGCTCCAACTCCGCTTCACGCCACGCCAGGTCGTGCGGCCGACGCTCCACGATCCAGTCGCGCAACGCCCAGGTCGCCGCGACGTCGTCTTCGTTGTAGCGCGCGATCTCGTCGAGTAACGCCGGGTCCTTCGTTGTCATGTAGCGGTCGTAGACCACGACGGCGCCGGCACCTTGTTCGATGCCACCGTGACGTACGAATCCGGTGAGGTGCTCGAGCGACTTCAGGCCATAGGACTCCGTGCCCACCAAGAAAGCGTTCTTCGCCACGGATAGAGATCAACGAAGAGTCCGGTCTCGGCCAGTACGCCGAACAGACTCTCGGTGTCGGTCCCTCGGGTCAAACGCTCCAGGGAGGACCGCTCCGTGTGGTTGTAGTGATAGACGTGCATGCTGGGGAACTTCGCGCGTCTTTCGGCGAAGAACTCGACCAGTTCTTTCACCATGCGTCGATCTGGGAGTCCAGATCGTGAGCCCAACGGGCGTCGTAGCTCCACTCCCCCTCGTCGTCACGGTAACGCAACCCACTCAAGAAGAAGAGGTCGTGTTGCGCGCTCCAGAAGGGATGACCTTCGAAATCGAAGAAGACGTCCCCGCCGTCGGGCGCCGGCAGAAGCTCGAAACCGTGTCCGAAGACCGGATCGTCGGTGGGCGTCACCAGTTCATAGACCGGCGGCGCTTCCGGATGCTCACGCGAGGTGACCTGCAGCGACGCCTGATGAATGAGTCGTTCCAGATTCTCCTCGTACATCTCAGCAACTGGCCCCGTGCGCCGTGACAGCGCCGCGACGCTTCGCACGCCCTCGTCTTCCAGAGCGCGACGATCGGAGGCCCGAATGTTGGCGACGTAGATCAGAGAATCCTCCGCGCGCCACTGCGCATCGCAGAGCGGCTTGAACTCGCAGTAATCGCAGTGCGTGCACGGTTCCGGTCTCGTATTGGCGATGACGTCCTCGTCCAACAGGGTGGCGAGTTGGCGGCGCAGGCGACGCCAGTAGGGACGGAACTCTTCCACGCGCAACGACTCACTCACGCCGGAGCCGAGCCACAGGTGCATCTCGCGTGGTACGCGACCGGTCAAGGCCTCGAGCGCGTCAGCGTAGAAACAGAGCTGAAGTACGTGGCCCGGTTTGCCCTCGACGCGCGTCAGTTTCGCGTCGACCGGCTCGTACGCGCAGTAACCCTCGGCGTCGCCGTCCACGCGGATCAGGAAGTCGGCGATGCCACGGATGCCATCGTGGACGAGGGGCATCTGGTAGATGACGTCGTGACCGTTCTCCATCGGATTGCCGATCCGAGCGACCCACTGCACGAAGGTCTCATCGGGGTTTCGCCCGGGAACCTGATAGACGCTCTTGCCGCGGTCTTCGAGTTCTTGGAGGCAGTTGCGTTCGTGTTGCGCACCTTTTTCGATGAGCAGGTCGGCCAATGAGCCGAGCGGACGAGGTTCGACCACCAGTGTCCCGGCGTCGGCGCGATTTCGTAGTGAGAGAAAGTGCGAACACTCCAACCACGCCGTGATCTTCGACGGGGTTATTAGACGTTCAACCATTCAACTCCACATCAATCCTGACGCTCCCGTGAACGCCTCTTCAATTGTGACGCTGATCTGTGACAGGTGCCGCTAGTGCGCCGGCGCCGCGAAGTCCTGATCCACGACGGTTCCCAGACGAGCTCGCTTCGACTTCAGACGATCCGATTGGACGTTCGCGCTCGCGGGACCGGACGATCCGGGCGATCGGCGACGAGCCAATGCGACGCCCGGCTCGAAGAGACCGGCGAAACGTTCCAACCCAGGAGTGCTCGAGACGACCTCGGACAGGGTCCGCCCGCTTTTGACGGCTTGGCCCACCAGTTGGCCGACCTGTTCGTGCGCCTGTCGAAAGGGCACGCCTTCGGCGACCAGTTCCTCAGCGATGTCGATGGCGACCATGAACTGGTCATCGGCCGCCGCGGCGGCGACGTCGGCGTTGAACGTCATCGATTCGTAGGCGCCGCGGAGCGCGTTGAGGACCAACATCACTTGGCGATATGAGTCGAAGAGAGGCTCCTTGTCCTCTTGGAGGTCACGGTTGTACGACAGTGGAAGTCCCTTCAACATCACCAGGAGACCCGTGAGGTTGCCCACGAGACGGCCGCTCTTCGCGCGGGCCAACTCGGCCACGTCGCTGTTCTTCTTCTGCGGAAGCATCGACGAACCGGTCGTGTACTCATCGCTCAAAACCGCGAAGTTGAACTCGGCCGATGTCCACATCACGAGTTCCTCGCCCATTCGAGAGAGGTGCACGCCGAGCAGCGCGATGTCGAAGAGCGCCTCGGCGACGAAGTCGCGATCGCTCACGGCGTCCAATGAGTTTGCGAAGACGTCACCAAAACCGAGCGCGTTCGCTGCCACCGACGGATCGATCGCCAACGACGTGCCGGCGAGAGCTCCGGCACCGAGCGGTGAGACATTCATGCGATCCTTGGCGTCCACGAGTCGCTCAACGTCACGCAGCAGCGCGAAGGCGTGCGCGTTGAGGTGGTGACTGAGCAGTATCGGTTGCGCCCGCTGCAGATGGGTGTAGCCCGGAAGATAGGCGCGATCGTTGCGTTCGCCGATTCCGACGAGCACGTCGACCAGTTCGAGACAGGCGGCCGCGACCCGGAGGACGGCGTCGATGGTGAAGAGACGGAACGTTGTGGCGACCTGGTCGTTGCGGCTGCGCCCGGTGTGCAACTTCGCTCCGACGTCGCCGGCGAGTTCGGTGACGCGTCGTTCGATCGCCATGTGGACGTCTTCATCGCTCGACGTGCGGACGAATCGGCCGCCGTCGAACTCCGACAACACCTCGTCGAGGACCCGCGAAAGTTCGGTGCCTTCATCGGCGCTCAGGAGTCCCGCTTGGACGAGGCCCGCGACGTGCGCCTTCGATCCGGCGATGTCGTAGGGGTAGAGCACGTGGTCGAACGAGTAACTCTCCGAAAGGTCCCAGAGTCCGGCGTCCATGCCTGACGTGAACCGTCCGCTCCACAACGTCATGATGATGGGGGCGTCGCGTTCTTGGCTCCTTGGCGTTGCGCCCAGGTCTTCACACCGAGCCCGTAGATCCGAACGAAGCCCTCGGAGTCGGCGTGGCGGAACGTATCGGCGGCGTCGTAGGTCGCGAGGCCGTAGTCGTAGAGCGCCATCGGACTACGCCGCCCGACGATGCGCAGCAACCCCGGCGCCTCGAAGCGCAGTCGGACGTCGCCGCTGACGTGTCGTTGCGTGTCGGCGATGAAAGCGTCCAGCGCCTCCTTGAGCGGTGAGAACCACATGCCGTCGTAGACCAGTTCGGACCAGCGGGTCTCCAGGCGACCTTTTCGTGGGCGACGTCACGCTCGAGCACGAGGTCCTCGAGGTCGGCGTGCGCGGCGATCAACGCTAGGGCCGCGGGGCACTCGTAGACCTCACGACCTTGATCCCGACGCGGCGATTCTCGACCATGTCGAGGCGACCGAAGCCGTCGCGCCGGCGCGCGCGTTGAGGTTCGCGATCAACTCCGCCAGATTCAGCGTCTCGCCATCGATCGCGACGGGCACGCCTTCATCGAAGGTGACGGTCAGTTCGACCGGTTCAGTGTCGGTGACGCGCGTCAGCGTGTAGGGCTCTTCGGGCGGAGCGGCCCACGGGTCCTCGATGGCGCCGCACTCGATGGCGCGGCCCCAGAGGTTCTCGTCGATCGAGTAGATCTTCTCCTTCGTCGCCTTGATCGGGATCTCCCACTTCTCGGCGTAGTCGACCGAGTCCGCGCGGGTCATCCCCCAGCTGCGCGCCGGAGCGAGCACCTCGAGGTCCGGGGCGAGCGCGCGCGCGCCGACTTCGAAGCGCACCTGGTCGTTCCCTTTGCCGGTGCAGCCGTGCGCCACGGCGTGCGCGTTGAAGACCCTCGCCTGGGCGACGAGGTGACGAACGATCACCGGACGCGACAGGGCCGAGACGAGCGGGTACTTGCCCTCGTAGCGCGCGTTGGCGGGGATCGCCGGGCGCAGAACTCCTCGGCCATCTCGTCGCGCGCGTCCACGAGCACGCAGTCGATGGCCCCGGCGATGATGGCGCGTTGGCCGAATGTCATCGAGCTCTCCGCGCCCTCGACGTCCTGACCGACGTCGACCAAGACGCAGAGCACTTCGACGCCCCACTCCTCGATCATCCAGCGAATCGCGACCGAGGTGTCGAGGCCGCCGCTGTAGGCGAGCACGACTCTCTTGGTCATGGCTATTTGTCCGACTTGATCGGGACGACGGAGTCGTCGAGCCCCGCGAGCGAACGGAACTCCGTGGCCAGTCGACATCCCGCCGCGCTTCTCGTCGGCGATGACGAGGACGGTGTCGTCGCCGGCGACGCTACCGAGGACCCCGTCGAGCGCGCTGCGGTCGAGCGCGCTCGCCACCACGTGCGCACATCCCGGCGGCGTGCGCACCACGACGAGGTTCTCGGAACTCTCGACCGACACCACCCACTCGCCCATCATCCGGCGCAGGTGATCGAGCGGCGCGTGCGTGAACGTCGAGGCCGTCGCCGCGACGATGCGTCGAACGCCGTTCTCGTCACGGACCTTGATGGTGCCGAGCTCTTGGAGGTCGCGGGTGACCGTCGCCTGCGTGGCCGAGATCCCCTCGGACTGCAGACGCGTCACCAACTGGGCGGCCGTCGAAATCCTCTCTCGCTCGATCAACTCGCCAATACGGTGCTGGCGCTGTGTCTTTGTCATGTACTTTCCCCTTTAATCCAACGTAAAACGCCGATCATCGCTGACCGACGGTGAAACACTTGACGCCACACGAGCGATTGGGCGCTATCGAGCACCATGTTCGTGATCTCATCGCCGCGATGCGCGGGCAGGCAGTGCATCACCACCGTGCGTGTCTTGGCGAGCTTCAGCAGGTTCTCATCGACGCGATAGGCCGAGAGGTCGCGACGGCGTTGTTCGGTCTCGCCCTCCATGCCCATGGAGACCCAGGCGTCGGTGTAGATCACGTCGGCGTCTCGCACGGCGTCGGACGCCGACGCGGTGAGGCGGAGTATTCCCGGTCCCTTCACGGCCGCGGGGTCCTCGGGTCCACCGTTGGCCAGCTGGTAGCCCGACGGCGCCCCGACGGTGACGTTGACACCGAGACGGAGCAGGGCGACCGCGAGCGATCGCGTCACGTTCGTCGCGTCCCCCACGTAGGTCACGTTGAGTCCGGCGAGGCCGTGCACGTCGCCCTTGGCGAACTGATCGGCGATCGTGAGGACGTCGGCGACCGCCTGGGTCGGATGCGCGGCGCCACTGAGGAGGTTGATCAGTGACATCCGGTCGTCGGTCGCGGCGCGCATCCGCTCGAAGACCCCGTGGCTGCGCACCCGCAGTCCGGCGATCGCGTAGGTCTCGGCCAGCGTTCGACCGACGTCCTCGGCACACTCGCGACTGTCGAGTCCGATCTCGTCGTCACTGAAGAACGTGGCGTAGCCGCCGAGCTCGTGCACCGCCGCCGAGCTCGAGGCGCGCGTTCGCAGACTCGGACGCTCGAAGACCAGTGCGACGCCCTGACCCTTCAGCGTCTCGTCGTCGAAGGGCGACGTGGCGAGTTCGTAGATCGAGTCCATATCGGCGGGACCCTGCTGTTCGATCGTCAAGAAATGGCGGGTCATCGTACGACCTCGGTCGTCGGGATTGTGCGCGCCAACGCGTCGCGCAGGGCGTGGGGCCGAGTCCCGTTGGCCAGGAGGATCGTCTCGGCGCCACCGTGCAGCGCATCGAGGGCCGCGGTCACTTTGGGATTCATCCCGTCGCGTACCGCGCCGGACGACTTCATCGTCGCGATCTCCGCGCCGGTGACCGACGACCTCGCCGACGACGGGTCCGCGACATCGCCGAGTAGTTGATCGATATCGCTCAAGAGCACGAGCACGTCGGCGCTGAGTTCGGCCGCGAGGGCGCCGGCGACCGCGTCGGCGTTGCAGTTCAAGGGCTCGGCGTTCTTGTCGAGGGCGACGGGATTGACGACGGGCGTGAGGCCGGCCGACCAGAGTGCGTCGATGACGCCGCGGTTGACGACCGGGGCCAGTCCCACTCGATCGAACGGCTCCCCCACGGAGGCCGAACGCAGCAACGTGGCGTCAGCGCCGCAGAGACCGACACTCGCGAGTCCCGCTTCGTTGAGGGCCGCGACGATCTTGATGTTGACGTCGCTCAGTGCCATCTCGACGTAGCGCATCGTCTCGGCGTCGGTGATGCGCAGTCCGTCTTGGAACTTGCTCTCGAGACCCACGCTCGCGAGCAACGCCGCGATCTGTGGCCCCCCGCCGTGCACCACGACGACGTCCACGTTTTGTTCGCGCAGTTGCGCGACGTCGCGCGCGAGTTCGATCAACACCGACGACGTGGGCGCGAGTGAGTCCAACGCGTGACCGCCCAGTTTGACGACGACGCAGTTCACGGCGTCACACCGGTGAGCGGCAGGCCGAGCGTCTCATCTCGCGCGTTGGCGACGTTCCAGGCCTGAATGGCCTGGCCGGCGGCGCCCTTGATCAGATTGTCGATCGAACTCATGACGATGAGCCAGCCGGTTCGCTGGTCGACCCGAGCGCTCACGAAACAGAGATTGCTGCCGACCGGGTCCTTCAGGGTCGGCGGCTCGTCGGTGACGACGACGAAGGGGTCCTGCGCGTAGGTCGATCGAAGCAGTGCGAGTGCCGACTCGGTGGTGAGTGACGGATCGGTGAGGCGACCGTAGGCGGTCACCAACATGCCGCGGCTCGTCGCCACCAGGTGCGGCGTGAAGAGCAACTCGGCGTCGAGCTCTTGTTGGATCTCCGGTGTGTGACGATGGGTCAGCAGTCCGTACGCTTCGGCGTTGCCCGCGAGTCGAGAGAAGTGGAGTCGGTCGCTCATCGCTCGACCGGCGCCCGAAGTTCCGCTGAGGGCGTTGACGACGATGCCGGACGCTCGATGAGTTCGGCGTCGAGGAAGGGACCGAGGGCGAGGATGCTCGCCGTCGGATAACAGCCCGGCACCGCGATCAACGTGGCACCGACGAGCTCCTTGCGGTGTCGTTCGACCAGTCCGTAGACGGCCGTCGCCAGTAGATCCGGCGCGACGTGCGCGTCGCCGTACCACTGGTGATACGCCTCTTTATCCTTCAATCGAAAGTCGGCACCAAGGTCGACGACACTGACGTGTCGTTGCACCAGTTGTGGCACCAGGCTTCTGGCTGTGACCGTGCGGCAACGCCAGGAAGACCACGTCAACGTCGCTGGTGAGGACCTGATTCGTCTCGTCGAAGACCATCGACGGATAGGCCGCCGCGAGCGCCGGCACGTGATCGGCGATTCGTTTGCCCGCGTTCGATTCGCCGGTCGCGACGACGACCTCAAGGTCATCGTGGGACGCGCAGAGTCGTAGAACCTCTGCACCGGCGTACCCTGTGGCGCCAACGACTCCAACACGCATAATGCCATTTTATGCACATGGAGACATAAAAACGCAAGTCTTTCAATGATTTACTAGAATGTTTGCCATGTCACGACGCGGTTGGACCCTTTTTTTGGCCATGGCCGTGATTTGGGGCATCCCGTACTTGTTGATCCGCGTCGCCGTGCGCCAACTCGACCCCGGCGTCATGGTGCTCTTGCGCACCGCGCCGGCCTCCGTCTTGTTGACGCCGATCGTCATCGCCAGACGACAGATCGCGGTGCTGATACAGAACCTTCGCTGGATAATTCTCTTCGCCGTGGTGGAGTTCGGCATTCCGTGGTACTGCATGGCGACTGCGGAAAAGCACATCTCGAGTTCGTTGACCAGTCTGTTGATCTGTTGCGTACCGCTCTTCGCGGTGATCGCCCAGCGGTTTCGACGAACGGGTGAGCACATCTCGCAACGGCGCTATCTCGGACTGGGCATCGGCGCGGTCGGCGTGGCACTCCTCGTGGGACTGGACCTGCAAGGTGGATCGATCACGTGGATCGGACTCATGATGGTGGTCTGTCTCGGCTACTGCATCGGACCGATGATCCTCGCGACGAAACTGGCGCACGTTCCGGGCGTCGTCGTCGTCGCGGGCGCGACCGCCTTCGTCGCGCTCTGCTGGATTCCCTGGTCGGTCGCGCACTGGCCGGCCCACGTCTCGGGCGAGACGTGGAGTTGCATGGCGGTGCTGTCGGTCGTCTGTACCGCGACCGCGTTCCTCGTCTTCTTCGAGTTGGTGAAGGAAGTGGGTTCGTCTCGTTCGGTCGTGGTCACGTACTTCAATACCGCGATCGCGGTGGTGCTCGGCGTGGTGGGTCTGCACGAGACGCTCACCGCGGGAATCGTCTTCGGCTTTCCCCTGGTGCTCGTCGGCTGTATCTTCGCCACGAGCGGCCCGAAGGTGGCGCCGACCTCGGAACTACTCGGCGTACTCAGCGGCGACGCGGACCTCGCCGTCGACCAACAGCCAGAGTGAACCGGGCACGTGCGCGATCTGCACGTCGTGCCCACTCTCGACGGCGCCGTGATGGATGACGCTGACCCACGAGACCGGCGTCGTGACGACCTCGGTCACGGCCTGCCACACGGCGGCGTTATTGACGTGACCGACGATGTCAAGGTCCGCGCGCCGTAGCGGCCAGGCAAGTCGTTGCGCGTCCGCGGCGACGTTCGGCGCCGCGATGCGTCCCGAGACCTTTCGTCCCTGCATCGCCTCGCCGTAGACGTCGAAGAACGCCGGTTTGATGCGAACCGGGTGACCGGAGGGATCGACCGGCACCCAGAGCGCGACCGCCTCGACCAAGAGTTCGCCGTGGACCGAGATGTTCGTGCGGCGCTCAGCCCAGGCCGCACCCGTGCCCCCGCACCACGTCGTCACGGTCATGACCTCTTTGTAGCGCGGCCATCGTCCGCCTTCGGCGACACGGATCGTCGTTCGACGAACGACCCACGTGTCGCTCGATTCGAGTCCGGTGTCTTCCCAGTCGTCGGTCGCCACGTCTTGGAGGACGCGCGCGATGCCGTCCAGACGGATGACGCCCGCCGCGTCGGCGTCACCGAGGCGGACCCGGAACTGTCCGCTATAGCGTCGACCCAAGTCAGTCAGGGCAACGAACTCAATCACGGTCGCAACCTATCGTCGGCGAGACGGTCATCGAATCAGCGCAGGCGAGCGCCGAGCGACTCCGCGCGCGCGATCAACTGCGCCGCGAGCGGCCGCCACGTCCTTCTCACTGAGCGTGCTCTCGTCGGAGTTCAACCGGACGCGGTAGGCGAGGCTGCGCGTTCCCTCGGGCAGGTTCGCACCTTGGTAGACGTCAAAGAGCTCGACCTGTTCCACCGAGGGCGACGACCTGGCGCAACTCGAAGGCGAGGTCCTGGGCGTGCAGCGTGCGCGGAGTGACGAAGGCCAGATCGATGACGGCACTCGGGTACCGACTGGGGACCTTCGCGAACTCGTCGCGGCGTGTCGCGAGCGTCGGGTCACACAGGGCGTCAAAGTCGACGTCGAGGAGCCCCAATCGCCGCGCGGGCACCGAGGCCACCACGTCTTCGACGAGTACGGCGTCGACCTCGCCCACGAAGCCGAGGACGGCCCCCGACGCGCGGTCGACCAGTTGCGCGACGCGCGTCGGGTGAAAGCCCACGGCGGGCGCCTCGGCGTGTTCGAACGACGACGTCGGCCAGTCCCAAACGTTGCGCCACTGTGTTCCAGTAGGCGACAGCGGTCATCGCGTCATCGAACTCGCGACCAAGGACCACGGTGAGTCGCTCGTTCTCCTGAGGTAGTGCCAGAGTCACCGCTCCGCCCACACCGCCTCGCGTCATTCGCGGAGCGTTCGTCGCATCGGGGTGCGCGAAGACGTTGCCGATCTCGGCGAGCACGACGTCCCCCACGCCGCGTTCGAGGTTCTTCCCCCAGACGCGCACCAGCCCCGTGATCATGGTCGAGCGAAGGACCGACTCGTCCGACGCGAGCGGGTTCGTGATGCGCACGCGCTCGACGCCCGGACGCAGGAGGTCGAAGTCAGCGTCACTGCCCAGCGTCGGTGTCCAGCACTCGCTCGCGCCGAGGTCGACGACCACGTCACGAACCCGGCGGCGCAACTTCTGTCGCTCCGTCAGCCCGCCCGGTTCGGGCCAGGTCGGTGTATGCCGGGGCAGGCGGCGATAACCGTAGAGCCGCGCGATCTCCTCGATGACGTCGGCGCTGCCGGCGCGCGCCACTGCGGACGTCCGGTCGAGCGCTCGACGGCACCACGGTGAAGTGATCGTCGACCACGTCGACGGCGAAGCGCAGTCCCTCGAGGATCTGGCGCACGTCGTCGCTCGCGATCTCGACCCCGAGCACGCGTTCGATGTCGTGTTCGCTGAATTCGACCGTCGGTGGTACGGGCAACGTGCCGAGGACGTCGAGCGGGTCGCCGCAGCCACTCCAACTCGGGACAGCTCTCGCGCAGGACCTCTACGAAACGCGCGGCCGCGCGCAGCGCCAACTGGGGATCGACGCCGCGTTCGAATCGGTTCGAACCTTCGGTGCGCAGGGCGTGGCGTTTCGAGCTTCGCGCGATGCACATCGGATCGAAGTAGGCCGCCTCGAGAAGTACGTCGGTCGTGGCGTCACTGATCTCACTCGCCGCGCCGCCCATGATGCCCGCGAGTCCGAGCACGTGGTCGTCGCCGTCGACGATGACGCAGTCCTCACCGGTGTCCCCCAGTCCCCGTCCGGCGGTCGCGAGCTTGCGCTCGACGCCATCGAGGGTCACGAGCGTTTCACCGGGACGGGCGCGTCGCGCGCGGAGCGTCCGACCGGCGACGTGTTGCGCGTCGTAGGCGTGCGTCGGCTGGCCGAGTTCGAGCATCACCAGATTGGACGCGTCGACCACGTTGGAGATCGCTCGCATCCCCGCGCTCTGGACGCGCGCGACGACCCACGCGGGAGAAGGAACGACCTCGACGTGACGAAGGACCGAGACCGTGAGGCGACCACAGAGGTCGGGTGCGTCGATGCCCGCTGAGGCGAAGGCGTCACTCGAGGTGTCGCTGTTCGGTCTCGGCGAGAGGTGGCGACGCGAGTGGTCGTCCCAGTCGCGTGGCGAGGTCGCGCGCGACGCCCTCGACCGACCAGGCATCCGGACGGTTCCCCTCGACGGTGATGTCGAAGACCACGTCGGGCGTGATCGAGAGTGCGTCGAGCAGGCTCGCCCCGACGACCGGGGTCGATGAGGTCATCGAGCAACAACAGACCCCCATGGTCGTCGCCGAGTCCCAGTTCGCGCGCCGAACAGAGCATGCCGTTCGAGGTCACGCCGCGCATCTGTCGTCGCGCGATCTCAAATCCTCCGGGCAGCACCGCGCCGACGGGCGCCAGCGGCACGTGATCGCCGAGGTCGATGTTCATCGCCCCACAGACGATCTCCAACGGACCGTTCCCCGCGTCGACGACGACGAGACGCACACGGTCGGCGCCCTCGATCGCGCGGATCTCGTCGATGCGCGCCACGACCACGTCCTCGAGTCCCTCGCCCACGTGCTCGATACCCTCGACGACCAGTCCGAGGTCGTCGAGGATCGCGCGAAGTTCCTCGGTCGACTCGGTGAGTTCGACGAACTCTCGCAGCCACGAGAGCGAGATCTTCATGAGAACTGCTCCAGGAACCGGGCGTCGTTCTCGATCAGGGCGCGCATGTCGGCGATCTCGTGTCGCATCTGCGCGCAGCGGTCGATGCCGAAGCCGAACGCGAATCCGCTCCACTCGCTCGCCGTCGATGCCGACGGCCGCGAGGACCGCGGGGTCGAGGACGCCGCAGCCGCCGAGCTCGATCCAGCCCGGTGTGGAGCAGGTCCGACAGCCCGCGCCACGACAGATCGTGCACGTGACCTCGAACTCGGCCGAGGGCTCGGTGAACGGGAAGTAGCCCGGGCGCAGTCGCGACTCGATGTCGGGACCGAAGTAGCGCGCGCGTGAACGTCTCGATGACACCCGCAGGTCCGCGAACGTGATGCCGCGGTCGACGACCAGGCCCTCGATCTGGTGGAAGGTCGCCAGGTGTCGCGCGTCCGGCGTGTCGCGCCGGTAACAGCGCCCCGGCATCACCGAGTGGATCGGCAGCGTGTCGTTCGCCACCGCCTCCTCCATCAGATGGATCTGCGTCGGCGAGGTGTGCGTGCGCAGGACGACGGTCTCGGGCTCACCGAGATCGACGTAGAACGTGTCCCACAGTCCGCGCGCGGGGTGGGCCGGTGGGATGTTGAGCGCCTCGAAGTTGTACCAGTCGCTCTCGACCTCGGGCCCTTCGGAGACGGTGAAGCCCATCGCGACGAAGACGTCTTCGAGTTCACGCTGCGTGATGGCGATCAGGCTCGGGTGTCCGACCGACGCCGGCCAGCGCACGTCGCCCACGACGACGTCACCGAGATCCAAACCGTCCTCGAGCAAGATCTGGGCGCGCGCCAGCTGACTCAGCTCGCGTCGGCGCGCCTCGAATGCCGCTTCGACGACGCGACGGGCCTCTTGGAGCTGGGCCCCGGCCTCTTTTCGGTCCTCGGGTGCCAGTACCCCGAAGGACTTCTGCAGCGCCGACAGGATCGAGCGCTTGCCGGTGATCGCCGGCTCGGACTCGCGCAGCTGCTCGATGGTCGTCGAGGCCGGCGATCGTCGCGAGCAGTTCGGCCGTCTGATCGGCGAGATTGGCGAGCGGCGAGGAGGTCATGACGCTTAAAGGCTACGGGGTGGCGGGAGCGCGGCGGCGTCTCTGCGTTGGAAGAGGGCCTCGAAGGCGATCAGCGACGCGGCGACGCCGGCGTTCAGCGACTCGCTTCGACCGTCCATCGGAATCGAGATCGCATTCGGCGCAGCGTTCGATCGTCGCGTCATCCAGGCCGTCGGCCTCGTTGCCGATCACGACGACGCTGGCTCGGGGAAGTCGACGTCGCGGTGGCTCGTCCGCCGCGCACGACGCTCGCGAGGACCTGCACGTCGGCGAAGTGCGTCCAGCGTCGCATCGATCGAGGCGACGACGACCGGCAGGTGGAAGATCGAACCGGCGCTCGCCCGAAGCGTCTTGGGGTTGAAGGGATCGACCGACTGGCCCGTCACGATGACCGCCGCTCGCGCCGGCGGCGTCGGCCGAACGAATGATCGTGCCGACGTTGCCGGGATCGCGCAGGTCGTGCAGGACCAAGACGCAGTCCGACCTTGGGTAGCGAGGTCGACGTCGCGCTGTTCGAAGCGCACGGCGGCCAGGACCGGTTGGGGCGTCTGGGCGTCGGCGATCTTCTCCATGACGCCCTCGGCGAGCGCGAAGACCCGCACGCCCGCCGCCTGCGCCTTCTGGGTCAGCGCCTCGATCGCGCGGCGCTCCAGCGCCGCGGCGTCGACGTAGACGGCCTCGAACTCGAGCGCCGCTCGTCGAGCGCCGCCTCGACGAGGTCCGGACCTTCGAGGACGCACACGCCCTCGCTCCAGCGCAGTGAACGTTTCTGGACGAGTCGCCGCAGTCGACGAACTCGTTGGTGTGACGAACCCAGCGCCTCGATCAGGGCTGCCTACTTGGCCAGCGCGGCGCCGGCCTGGGCGACGATCGCCGCGAAGGCGGCGTTGTCGTTCACGGCCAGGTCCGCCAGGATGCGACGGTCGACCTCGATGCCCGCGGCGTTGAGCCCGGCGATGAACCGGCTGTAGCTCATGCCGTGGGCGCGGGTGCCGGCGTTGATCCGCTGGATCCAGAGACGACGCATGTCGCCCTTGCGCGCGCGGCGGTCACGAAACGCGTACACGCCGGAGTGCTGGACGGCCTGGTTGGCCGATCGGAAGGTGCGGCTGCGGTCACCGTAGTAACCCTTGGCCTCTTCCAGAATCGCCTTGTGGTGCTTCTTGGCGTTGACCGCCCTCTTGACACGTGCCATAACAGTTCCTCTTTCGACTCGATCTCTAGATGCCCATCAGGCGCTTGGTCTTCTTCTCCAGGGCCGGAGAGAGGTCGGTCTCGCGACCGAGTCGACGGGCGCGAACCGACGACTTCTTCTCCATGAGGTGACCGCGAAAGGCCTTGCCCCGGCGCAGCTTGCCGCTGCCGGTCACCTTGATGCGTTTCTTCGCCCCGCTGTCCGTCTTCATCTTTGGCATTTCAGCCCTCCTCTACCGATACTTCGGCCGAAACACTCGGCGCGACTTGTTCCACTTCTTCGACTTTCGGGCTCTCGGCCGCCTTCGGCTTCGCCTTCTTTTCTGGTCCGAGGACCATGATCATGTTGCGGCCATCGAGCTTCGCGGCCGACTCGACCTTGGCGACGTCGTCGAGTTTCTCGACGATCCGGTCCAGGATCTTGCTTGCCGAGTTCGGGGTGAGCCGACTCGCGTCCGCGGAACATGATGGTGACCTTCACCTTGTGACCATCGTTGAGAAACTTCTCGACGAGTCGAGTCTTGGTGTCGAAGTCACCGGGTCCGATCTTCGGGCGGTACTTCATCTCCTTGACTCCCACGTTGAGGGTCTTTCGACGCGACTCCTTGGCCTTTTGGGCCTCGTCGAACTTGAACTTCCCGTAGTCCATGATGCGACAGACGGGCGGTTGCGCGGTGGGCGCGATCTCTACGAGATCCAGGTCGAGGCTTCGGGCCAACGCCAATGCATCACGGGTTGCCATCACGCCACGTTGGTTTCCCTCGTTGTCGATCAGACGTACAGTCTCCACGCGAATTCGTTCATTGACGCGGTGGTCTCCAGGCACTGTTGCGATAACTCTCTCCTTGCTCTTCGTGACGCCGTGGTGGCGTCACCACGGCAAGCGGGGCGCAAAACTCCTGGGAACCTGGCGCACATCGGTGGCCAGGTGGACGTTGGCCTTGCCAACCTCACTTGCTGAACTGCCCAATAACGTTAGCAGACCTGGTCGCAGCGCCCTTCGGACGCCGACGCGCGCGCTCGCGGCACTACGTTGTTCCCGTGAGTGATTCGAGCGAACAGACCATCGACGAGTCCGACGAGATCGCGTACCTGCGTTCGACGCCGGTCGAGACCGTGCTCGGCAACCACTTCTTCGTCCTCTTGCAGTTGGCGGCCCTGCAGCTCTCGACGACGCCGCCGAACCTCGCGGGCGCCCAACTCGTCATCGACACCATCGCGGCCATGCTCCAGGCCGGCGGGGAACGACTCGGCGAACACGTCGCGCTCTATCGCAACGCCCTGGCCGAGGTCCAACAGCTCTACGTGCGCGCGGCCAGCACTCCCCCGACCGACTAGGTCCGACGTCACCCTTCGAGTGCGAAGGAGAAGGTCAAGGCGAGTCCACCGAGCGCGCTCTTCGACGTGGTCATCGAGCCGCCGAGCCCCTCGGCGATGTCGGCCATGATGCTCATGCCGAGACCCGAGCCGCCGGTCTCGCGCGAACGCGACTGGTCGAAGCGACGGAAACGCTGGGGCCGCACGCCGTAGGCGGGCAGGCCGCCGCCCGGCGTCTTCGACGACCAGTACGGCACGCGTTCCCTCGCGGCGCAGCGTCACGCGAACTTCGGTGTCCTTGGCGGTGTGGCGAACGATGTTGGAGAGCGAGTTCACGAGGAGTCGATCGAGGAGGTCCTCGCGGCCCGTCACCGCCAGTCCGATCGCCAGGTCACTGCTCACGGCGCGTTCGGGATGATCGTTGCGAAACTCCTCGACCCGGGTGGCGACGAGCGTGCTCAGTTCGACGCGGGTATTCAGGTGCTGCGGCGCCTCGCGCACCTCGGCCGACAGCAAGAGGTCGGCGACCAACAGGTCCATCCGGTCCACCTCGCGGCGCACCCGTTCGACGGCGCGCGCGCGTTGCTCGTCGTTGATCGACGGATTCGTCAACAGCTCGTTGTAACCCTTGATCACCGTCAGCGGCGTGCGCAGTTCGTGTGACGCGTCGCCCACGAACTGCTGCATCGCTTCCACGCTGCGCTCTTCGATGGCGATGCGCTCGTGCAGCGCCACCACCATCGTGGCGAGGGCCGACTGGAGTTCGCGAACGTCACGACTGCCGGCGCTCGGCGGTATCGCGCCGCGCTCCTCACCGCGCGCGACCTCGCTGGCGTAGCCGATGAGGTGTCCCATGGTGCGCAGGTCCTTTCGCATCACCAGTCGCGCGAGGACCAACATGACGAGGGCGACGAGGAAGCCGATGAGCGCGACGTCCAGGGCGAGTCGTCGACCCTGTGCCGATATCGCGCTCGTCGATCCGGCGACGACCAGGAAGTCCCCGCCACCGACGTTGATCGAACGCATGCGAAAGCCCGGCAGGTTCGGCTGCACGTCGACCCCCGCGAGGGTCGCGTGCACGTCGGCGAGCGTGGGGCGCTTCTTCAGCGCGTCGGTCGCGGGCGCGTTG
The DNA here is from genome assembly GCA_963764095.1 of uncultured Acidimicrobiaceae bacterium. GTDB lineage: Bacteria > Actinomycetota > Acidimicrobiia > Acidimicrobiales > RAAP-2 > RAAP-2. Next base: position 17,418 of record CAVXRB010000006.1, read on the forward strand.
ACCTGGACGACGGCTCCGGACGGGTCCACCACGTCGAGCGTCAGGTCGTAGGAGTTCTCCTGGACGACGTTGAGTGCGTCACTCAGTGCCGCGTCCGGATGCCCGGCACCGCTTGCGATCACCGCGTTGATCTGTTGGTCGAGCGAGGAGTAGAGCGACCGGGTACTGGCGTCGACCGCGAACCAGCCGACGATGAGGGCCACCATGAAGGTGAGGACGATGAGGAGGATCGTCAGTCGAGTGGCAATCTTCACTTCTCAGGGGTCCACGTAACGAGCTTGAACCCAACTCCTCTCACCGTCGTGATCGGGGCGAATCCATCGTGGTGGATCTTGCGCCGCAGGTACGAGATATAGGTGTCGAGCACGGAGGTCTCGGAGTCGAAGTCGATGTTCCAGACCTCGCGCAGCAACAGCTCTCGCGTGACGAGTCGGTCCTTGCGCTCGAGCAGGACCTCGAGGAGCCGGAACTCAGTCGCCGAGAGCGTGATCGGCTCAGCGTCGACGGTGATCTCGTGGGTGTCGACGTTCATCTCGATCGGGCCCGAACTGAGCACCAGGTCGTCGGTCGATTCGGCGTTCGAGCGGCGCAGGATCGCCGTGATCCGCAAGAGGATCTCTTCCAGACTGAAGGGCTTGCGCACGTAGTCGTCGGCGCCGTAGCGAAGCCCTTTGGCGACGTCGACCGGCGAGTCACGCGCCGAGAGCATCAGGACCGGGGTCTTGGTGTCGTGTTCGCGAAGTTTGGCCAGGAACTCAAAACCGTCCATCGTGGGCATATTGATGTCCACGATGCACAGGTCACAGTTGTGGCGGCGCAGCAGATCCAGGGCTTCGGCGCCGTTGGAGGCCAGTTCGGTCTGGTAGCCGGCGACCTCGAGGGCGTCGCGCAAGAGGTCGCGCACTCCCGGTTCGTCGTCGACGATGAGAATCGTCGTCATGGCGTTGCTCGCATGTTGTGAGCGTACCGCCCATTTATGGCCTTTGATGAGGAGTTGTTGGCCGAGTCAACTTCACAGCGAATAAACATGCACTTCACAGGCTTTTCGAAATCGCGAAATTTACAGTTGGCCCCGTTCCTTTGAAAGGGGTCCACATGATGAAGTTCACTACACGAAGCGTTGTGGTGGTGGCCATGATCGCCGGTTTGGGCATCAGTGCCCCGGCCATCGCGACCGCCGACACCACGACGACGACTGCTCCCACCACCACGACCACGATTGCCACGACGACCACGACGATCCACAAGACGTCGGACACGCCGTGGAAGAAGTGGCGCCGGGCCGAGAACGCCTACATCGCTCAACTGAGGGTCATCAACCGCACTTTCCGAGCGTCGGTGAACGTCGCGCGCAGAGAGTACTGGGCTGCCATCGAGGCCTCGAAGGGTTCGGGCAACCGCCAGGCGGCTCGTGCGGCCGCTCGTGCGGCGTTGACGCTCTCGATCGCTAACGCGATGCAAGCGCGTGCCACGGCGCTCACGAACCTTGGTGCACCTCCGGCGCCTCCGTCGGGTGCCCCCAAGTCGGCGTACATCGACGCCCTGCAGGCCATCAACCAGACCTACCGCAACTCGGTGGCGGCGGCCGATGCGGCCTTCGCGGCGGCCTTCCCCGGCGCCACGACTGCCGCTGAGCGTGCCGTTGTTCGCGACACGCTGAAGCTCGCCATTGCCCAGGCCGCCGTTGTTCGTGCCGCCGCGTTGGTCGCTCTTGGACCGCCCCCGGCTTCATCGGGTGGCACGACCACGACCACGACCACGACCGTGCCCGTTACGACGACGACCACGATCTAATCACCAGTAGTTCCCCTTAATCAGCGCGCTGTCCCTTCGAGGACAGCGCGCTGATTGTTTTTTCATCGCGCTGCGAGGACCGACGTCGGTGGGCCAAAACATGAGCATCTTCACAACCGATATTCACTTGATTCACAGGAATTTCAAAGGATTATTCGGTACGATTTAAGCATTCCTTTGAAAGGTCACCCATGACGAGCATTACTAAGCGAACCATCGCCACGGTGGCGATTGTCGCGACGCTCGCCCTGGGTACGCCGATCGCCGCAGTGGCCGGTACCACGACGACGACCACTATCGTGGCCAAGACAGCGGTCATCACGACCATGAAGCAGTACCGCGCGGCGGAGAAGCTCTACCTCGCCAAACTCAAGGTCATCAACCTGACGTTCCTGTCCGCCGTGGCGGCCGCAAAGTTGAGCCTTTCGACATCGCTCAGCGTGGCGACCAACTCCAGTGAGCGCATCAGTGCCCGCGCGACCTACCGCTTCGCGATCACCGAGGCCACGATCAATCGCTCCAACGCCTTGACGCTGCTCGGTAAGGCGCCCGAGAAGCCCATAAAGAAGACCACGGTCACGACGACGACGATCTAGTCGCCGAGCCTCTCAATCGCAAACACCTCGTCTCGACCGAGGTGCCCGACGCCTCGTCTCGCCGAGATTCGTTCTCCAACGTCGATGCTTCGTGATCCGTCGGCGATGTTCACGCAGTGGAAGTAGAAGGCCTCGCCGTCGTCGGAGCGAACGAGTCCGTCGCCGCGCCGATCGTCAAAGGACTCGACGACGCCCTCCACGGCCTAGGCGCCTAGGGTTCCTTGGCGCAGGACCGACACCATCTCGAGGGCGGTCGTGGCGGCTTCGCGGCCCTTATTGTCCTCATCCTTGGCTGAACGTTCCAGCGCCTGATCGAGCGTGTTAACGGTCAATACGCCGAAGACGACCGGCACACGAGTGCTCAGCTGGACGTCTTGGACGCCGCGCGCACACTCCCCCGACACGATCTCGTAGTGCGTGGTTTCGCCTCGAATGACCGCCCCGAGGGTGATGACGGCGTCGACCGGCCGATCGCCGTCGGCGAAGGCCAGGGCCATCAACGGGATCTCAAAGGCGCCCGGCACCCAGCCGACGGCGATGTCACTGCGATCGACCCCGGCGCCGTCGAGGACGTCAAGTGCGCCCTCGAGGAGCCGCGTCGTGATCGCGCCGTTGAAGCGAGCACAGACGATGCCGACGCGAACGCCCCGCCCGGCCGGCGTTCCTTCCAGGTGCTCGCCGACGCGCTTACGGAGATCTTGGACCCGACGGGGGTCCAGCTGCGTCTCGTCACTTGACGTCATCCAGCCCTCCGAGCATGTGACCGAGTCGCTCGCGCTTGGTGCGCAGATAGTCGATGTTGAACGCCGTCGGGCTGCTCTCGAGCGGGACGCGCTCGACGATGTTCAGGCCGAAACCCTCGAGCCCGCCGTACTTCGAGGGATTGTTGGTCATGACCCGCATCGACGTGACGCCGAGGTCGACCAAGATCTGGGCGCCGATGCCGTACTCGCGCGAGTCGACCGGAAGCCCGAGTTCCAAGTTCGCGTCGACGGTGTCGCGGCCGTCCTCTTGGAGCGCGTAGGCGCGGATCTTGTGACCGAGTCCGATGCCGCGTCCCTCGTGGCCGCGCAGGTAGACGACGACGCCGGCCCCTTCGGCGGCGACCTTGGCGAGCGCCGTTTCCAACTGCGGACCGCAGTCACAGCGCATCGAGCCAAAGACGTCGCCGGTGAGACATTCGGAGTGCACGCGCACCAGCACGTCGGTGCCGCTGGAGATGTCGCCGTAGACGAGCGCCATGTGCTGTTCGCCGTCGAGGACGTTCTCGAAGACGTAGGCCTGGAACTGCCCGTGCTCGGTCGGGAGCGACGCTTCGGCGATGCGCTTGACGAGCTTCTCGTGCCGGCGACGGTAGCGAATCAGGTCGGCGATCGAGATGATCGGCAGACCGTGCGCGTGAGCGAAGGCTTCGAGTTCGGGCAGACGAGCCATCCCCGACTTGTCGGCGGTGACGATCTCACAGAGCACGCCCGAGGGCTGCTTGCCAGCGAGGCGACAGAGGTCAACGGTCGCCTCGGTGTGGCCCGCGCGCTTCAAGACGCCGCCGGCGCGGTAGCGCAGGGGGAAGATGTGTCCCGGGCGGTTGAGGTCGCTCGGGCGCGTCTCGGGATCGATCAACGCTCGCACGGTCGCCGCGCGGTCACCGGCCGAGATTCCCGTCGAGGTGCCGTGGCGGTAGTCGACGGTCACGGTGAAGGCGGTGCGCTGGGCCTCGGTGTTCGCGACCACCATCAGGGGCAGGTCCAGCGCGTCCGCGCGCGCCGACTCGATCGGGACACAGAAGACGCCCGACGTGTATTCGAGGAAGAACGCCATACTGTCGGGCGTGACGTCCTGGGCCGGCATGATGAGGTCGCCCTCGTTCTCGCGGTCCTCGTCGTCGACCACGACGACCATGCCGCCCTTTCGCAACTGTTCAATCGCCTCTTCGATGGTGGACAGAGCCATTAGACCTCCACGTCTATACGAATATCTTCGCCGACCCGCTGGACGTCGACAATTCGTCCGCGGCGCAAAGCCGCAATCGTCGATGTCGAGAGTCCTTTCAGGGCCCCGAGCGTACCGTCACTTCCCGCGAACGACGCCGACTGGTACCAGACGACATGATTCACGAGACCGGCGTCGAGGAAGGCGCTCGCGGTCGTCGGCCCGCCCTCGACCAGCAGTTGGAGGACGTCGTGGCTCGCGATCTCGTCGAGCACGTGCGAGAGGTCGCCGCTCAACTCGAGACAGGGCCGCATCTTGGCGCCCTCCGGCGCCGTTCCTAGGACGACGCGTAGGGGTTCGACGACGAGGTCCCCCAGACGCGCGGTCAGCGCGGGGTCGTCACTTCGCGCCGTCCCGGCGCCGACCAGGACCGCCTGGCTCTGGGCGCGCAGGACGTGGGCGTCGCGGCGCGCCGCTTCGCCCGTGATCCACTGACTCGAGCCGTCGGCCATCGCGACGACACCATCGAGGGTGCTCGCCACCTTCAAGACCACGTAAGGGCGCCCCGTGATCCGGTGCCATATATATGGCGCCAGTTGGGCTCGTACCGCGATCTCTTCCACGCCGACTTCGACGTCGACGCCCGAAGCCTTCAACAGTTCCACGCCCGCGCCCGAGACTCGAGGATCGGGGTCGATCGTTCCCACGATGACCCTGGAGACGCCGGCTTCGACGATTGCCTCGACACAGGGACCGGTGCGACCGACGTGGGAGCAGGGCTCCAGCGTGACGACCATGGTCGAACCTCGCGCACCGTCACCGGCGCGGCGCAGGGCCTCGATCTCCGCGTGCGACTCGCCCGGCACTTGGGTGTGACCCTCACTCAAGACGACGCCGCGCTCACTGACGACGAGGGCCCCGACCCACGGGTTGGGCGGCGAGAGGAACCTCGCCTTGTCCCCGGCGCCGATCGCCATGGTCATCAGTTCGGTGTTGGAGAACTTCATGAGCGAACGGACCTCGCGGCGACGCGCAGTTCGTGGGCCGCTTCGAGGGGATCGGGTCGACCGAAGATCGCCGAACCGGCGACCAGCACGTTGGCGCCCGCCTCGACGGCGATCGGAGCGGTCGCTACGTCGATGCCGCCATCGACCTCGATGTCGAGGGCGAGTTCGTTGGCGTCGACTTCACGTCGGGCTTCGTTGACCTTGCCCATCACCTCGCCGATGAACGATTGACCGCCGAACCCGGGAAAGACGGTCATGAGTAGTAGGAGGTCGATGTCACCGAGGTACGGCGCGACCGTCGAGAACGGTGTGTCGGGATTGGCCGCCAATCCGACGCGAAGACCCATGGAGCGCGCTTCGTCGATCAGCGTGGCGGTCGAACCGACTTCGACGTGGACCGTGCAGCCGTCGGCCCCGGCGCCCCGAAAGGCCTCGAGGTAACGCCCGGGCTCGCTCATCATCAGGTGACAGTCGAAGAATCGGTCGCTGTAGCGGCGAAGGGACTTCACGACGGGCGGTCCGATGGAGACGTTCGGAACGAAGTGGCCGTCCATCACGTCGACGTGGAGCCAATCGGTTTCGCCGTCGATTTCACGAACGGCGTTGGCCAAGGAGCCGAAGTCAGCGGCCAAGATTGACGGCGCGACGCGAAGCGCTCCGAAGGGGCCAGCGTCGATAGAAGTCACAACGGCAGCCTATTCGTGGCGGGGTTTCCTTACGACCATTGGGCCGAGTCGCTCTCGAAGTGTCTCCCCGACCACCACGCCAGTGCGCTCATCGATCTAGCGCTCTCGGGCCGCACTCGATCCAACACGATCGCGCCGTCCGCGAGGCCCAAGACAACGCGTCCGTCGCGCAGGGCGAGCGAGGCACTCGCAACGTCTTCGCCGTCGTAGGTGGTCGCACGTTCGACCAGGAGGCGACGCCCTTGGACCATGACGAACGCCTGTCCCAAGCGAACGGTTCTCAACGCCAGCGCCGTCGATGATGAGGCCGTGAGATGCGACTCCTCTTTGGTCAACTTCGCGGCGTAGGTGATCTCCCCTTCTTGAGCGTGCGCGTGGTCCAGCAGGGCCGACGATCCCAGGACGTCGACGAGTGCACGGGCGCCGAGTTCACTCAGCTCGCGAAGTAACTCGGCCAGCGTCTTCTCGCCGATTTCGACACGCTCTTGGAGGTGTACGGGACCGGTGTCGAGTTCGGGCTCGAGCGTCATGATGCTGACGCCGGTCTCTTCGTCGCCAGCCAGGATCGCTCGTTCGACCGGTGCCGCACCGCGCCACCTGGGAAGCAGGGAGAAGTGAACGTTCAACATCGGGATCTTCTCCAACAGTTCTTCTGGTATCAGTCGTCCGTACGCCACCACGACGCCTCGATCGACGTCGAGGTCCTCAAGGTCACCGAGACGATGCGCGACCACGAGTCCCAACTCCTGGGCACAGACCTTCACGGGGCTCGCCGAGAGTTGGCCGCCGCGTCCGCGCTTGCGATCCGGTCGGGTGATGACGAGCGCGACGTCGTGACCGGCGTCCACGAGCGCGCGAAGTGGCGCTACGGCCGCCTCGGGCGTGCCGAGGAACGCGAGGCGCACCTACTCACCCAGCAGTAGGTGCAGCCCGTCGGGATCCGAACCCGCGAGTTCGAGATTGCGCTGGCGAAGGATCTGCTTGGCCTCGCGGCGCTGATCGGCGTCGAGTCGCTCGATGAGCAAGACACCGTCGAGGTGGTCCATCTCGTGCTGGAAGATCCGTCCCTCGTACTCGTCGGTCTGGAGGTCGATCTCGTTGCCGTCGAGGTCAAAGCCCACGAGATGGACCGCGTTGGCCCGCGTGATCTCCCAACTGAGACCGGGCACCGAGAGACAGCCCTCTTCGTAGGTCCATTCGCCGTCGGTCTCGAGAATCTTCGGGTTGACGACCACGTGGGGACCCTCGCCCTTGTCGTAGACGAAGAGTCGCTTCTGCACGCCGACTTGATTGGCGGCCAGGCCGACACCGGGGGCCTCGTTCATGGTTTCGATCATGGTCTGGGCGAGCGCCGCGATGCGGCCGTCGATGTTCTCGATCTCGGTCGTGACCTGGTTAAGGACCGGGTCGCCGTAGACGCGAATAGGAAGCGTTGTCACTCCCCCACGTTATCGCTGAGCTCTCGTCGGCGGCCGTCGCGTGGCGGCGTTCGGTTCACTACTGAACGGCCACGCGCACCTTGGCGAGTGGTCGTGGTGCCGAGCGCAGCGCCGACGTCAACGTCGCGATGGAGTTCGCCCGCACGATGAACCCCGACGGCGAGGTGCCGATCGAAACGTCCGCGTCGGCGAGGCCCTCCACGAAGAGCGCGGCGCCGTCGCCGGAGACTTCGGCTTCGGCGCCGTAGGGAGCGAGGCCGAGCACGCGCGCGGTCGTCACGTCGTCGTCGATGATCGAATCGAAGTTGCCGTGCACCAGCGCTTCGACGACTGGGTCGTCACTTCGACGCGTCTGGAGTACCACCTCCCCGCGACCCTCTCGCCGCGGTCCCACCAGCCGACCGGCCTTGCCCACGGCGGAGATCGCGCTGCGTCGCGCCGAGGAACGAGGCGCGAGCAGGTACTGGTCGAAGTCGACGAAGATGACGACCCCGCAGTGGCGCACGCGTTGCCACACGGCTTCGGTACCGACGACGACGCGTTCGTGGGTCGACTCGAGGACACTCGAGGCCGTCACCTCGCTCACCGGCTGGCCGAGTTGGGCCGACACGTCGCGCGCGAGCGTCGTGACGCCGACGCGCACTCGCTTCAGGTTCGTCGCACCGCAGCTGCGACAGAAGTTCGCCCGCGGATCGTGACCTTCGCGACAGACGAGTTGGCCGTCGACCTCCTCTTCGGCCTGCGCGCAGATCGCGCAGCGCGCGAGTTCGCCGCACTTGGCACACGCGAACAGTCGCCCGTCACCGAGACGCTGCAGTACCACCACGACCGCCACTGCATCGGCGCCGTCGAGTGCGCGACGAGCGGCGTCGAGTGACTCGCGCGCGAGCACGCCGTCGTGGGGATCGCTCTGGCGTCGGTCGACGACGGTGATCCGCGGCCAGGTCCCCGTGACGTCGCCCCACGAGCGATACGCGCCGTCGTCCAAGAGCGCCGGTGACGGAACGCTCGAGGTCGTCCACAGCGGGGCCGCGTCGCGACGACAGCGCTCGCGAAGCATCGTCACCGCGTCCCAGGTCGGAGCGCCGGTGCTGCGGTAGGCCTCGTCATCGGCGTCGATGACCACGGCGCCGCAGACCTTCGGCACGGGCGCCAGCGCCGTCCCGCGCGCCCCGACGACGACGGGCCAGCCGGCGCGCACGCGGTCCCACTGATCGTCACCGGAGGCGACGGCGCAGCCGCGCTGCTCCAGTCGACCCCGCAGTCGACCGGCCCACGATTCGGTCGGCACAAGTACCAGCAACGAGCCCTCGTTCTCGCGCGTCGTTTCGTAGGCCGCGAGTATCAGCGGCAGGAGATCAGTCGTCGGACCGACCTCGAGTACGCCGGGCTCGACTGCGGCGACCCCGGCGAGTACCGACGCCGCGAGTGCGACGGCGCGCGGTGCGACGGGAAGATCCGTGATCAGACGTTTGGGCGACGTCGAGAGGAGGAACCGACTGAGCGGGCTGTACCAACGTTGCGCGGCCCAGTCCAACAGTTCGAGCAGTGACGGGGGCGGTCCGTAGCCCAGCCACTTCGTCAGTGGCTTGAGATCGGCGCTCACGTCCGCCTCGCCAGTCACCCAGCCACGAACCGAGCGGCCGTTGAAGTCCACCCGGACGCGGTCGCCCACGGCCGCGCGTTCTGTGCGCTCGGTGACGAGGTAGTCGAACGGGCGATCGACCGCGGCAACCTCGGTGATGATGCGAACCGCGCGCGCGGCCACCGTTACAGCGACAGTTCTCGACGCAGGTCGTCCACCCGTGAGGTCTGCTCCCAGGTGAAGCCCTGGTCGCTGCGGCCGAAGTGGCCGTAGGCGGCGGTGCGCTGGTAGATCGGGCGACGGAGGTCGAGGTCGCGAATGATCGCCGCCGGACGAAGGTCGAACAGCGCGTCCACGGCCTTGGCGATCTGCAGTCGATCGACGCGCTCGGTGCCGAAGGTATCCACGAGGACCGAGACCGGCCGCGCGACGCCGATGGCGTAGGCCACTTGGACCTCGCAGCGTTCGGCCGCACCGGCCGCGACGACGTGCTTGGCGACCCAACGCGCGGCGTAGGCGCCGGAGCGGTCGACCTTGGAGGGATCCTTGCCGGAAAAGGCGCCGCCGCCGTGGCGCGCCATCCCGCCGTAGGTGTCGACGATGATCTTTCGACCGGTGAGCCCGGTGTCGGCGTGCGGTCCTCCGAGTACGAACTTCCCCGAAGGGTTCACGAAGACGCGCATCGCGCTGGCGTCGAGGTCGGCCGGCAGCATCGGCGCGATGACGTGCTCGATCACGTCGTTCTTGATCGTCGTCAACGAGTCGATCCCGTCTTCGTGTTGCGTTGAGATCAACACGGTGTCGATCGCGACCGGTCTGCCGTCTTCGTAGACGATCGTCACCTGGGTCTTGCCGTCGGGCCGCAGATACGGCACGAAGCCGGATCGGCGAACCTGCGCGAGGCGCATCGACAGTCGGTGCGCGAGCCAGATCGGCAGGGGCATGAAGTCGTCGTTGTCGCTGCAGGCGTAACCGAACATCATTCCCTGGTCGCCGGCGCCTTGGGAGTTCAACACATCCTCGTCGCCCTCACCGGAACGGTGCTCGAAGGCGACGTCGACGCCATCGGCGATGTCGGGGCTCTGCTTGTCCAACGAGACGAGGATCCCGCAGCTGCGACCGTCGAATCCCATCGCGCCGTCGTCGTAGCCGATACCGATGATGGTCTCGCGCGCCAGGTGGTTTATGTCCACGTACGCGCTGGTGCTGATCTCACCGGCGACGACGCATAGACCCGTGGTCAACAGCGTTTCGCAGGCGACGCGCGCCATGGGGTCCTGGGCGAGGATGGCGTCGAGGACCGCGTCCGAGACCTGGTCGGCGACCTTGTCGGGATGTCCTTCGGTCACCGACTCCGACGTGAAGAGGGTGCGGTCACTCATTGGGCTCCTTGGTTAACAGTGAGGCCACCCTAGCCAAGATCGCCATCGCGACGGCCTCTTTCGAGCGCAGCGACACCGTCTGCGCGACGCCGTCGCGACCCAGTACGACGACCTCGTTGGTCTCGTGTTCGAAGCCCGCGCCCGGCGCGGCGACGTCGTTGACGATCAGCAGATCGACGTCCTTACGGAGCAACTTCGCTCTCGCGTTCTCAAGGACGTTCGTCGTCTCGGCAGCGAAAGCCACGACGATCTGCGTCGCGTTTCGTGCCGCGACGAGATCGAGCACGATGTCAGGTGTGGCCTCAAAACGCAGCGCGGGCACTCCGGCGTCCTTTTTCATCTTCTCGGTAGCCGCCGTGACCGTGAAGTCGGCCACGGCCGCGGCCATGATGGCGCAGTCGTTCGAGGCGAATCGCTCGAGCATGATGTGACGCATCTCAGAGGCGCTCTCGACGGTCACGACCTCGATGGCGCCGGCGACGTCGAGCGCGAGTGGCCGCTTCACCGTCGAGACCAAGGTCACTTCGGCGCCGAGTCGTCGGGCCGTCTCGGCGAGGGCGTAGCCCTGACGGCCGGACGAGCGGTTCGCGATCACGCGCACCGGGTCGATGGCTTCTCGTGTCCCTCCGGCGCTGATGAGCACGCGCTTCCCGCTGAGCGGACCGCGGTAGCCACGAACGATCGCCTCGATCAGCTCGAGGATCGCGGCCGGCTCGGCCATTCGACCAACGCCCTGGTCACCGCCGGCGAGATGTCCGACGTCCGGTTCGAGCACCAGGACGCCGCGTCGTCGCAGGGTCGCCAGGTTCTCCTGGACCGACGGTTGGGCCCACATCTCGGAGTGCATCGCCGCGCACAGCAGTACAGGCGCCTTTGTCGCGAGCAACGTGGCGCCCAAGAGATCGTCCGCGAGACCGGTCGCGTAGCGCGCGATGACGTGCGCGGTCGCCGGCGCGACGACGACGAGATCGGCGCTCTGACCCAGGTAGGTGTGGGGAATCGGTGTGGTGGGATCGCCGAACAACGTGGTACGCGCCGGCTCGCTGGCGAGCGCGCTGAAGGTCACTTCACCGACGAATCGAGTGGCGTCGGGCGTTAGGACCGGCAGAACGTAGTAGTTCGCGTCACGCAAGAGACGCAGTAGCTCGACCGACTTGTAGGCGGCGATGCCGCCGGCGACGCCGAGGACTATGCGAGGGGTCGACGACTCAGGCGTCGCGGAGGGCATCGGTGAAGGCGTCCAGGTCGTTGTTGGCGTCCTGACGGGCCTCTTCCAACGCGACGGCCTGGAGGCGCTCGTCTTCGAGCTCTTCGGGTGTCGGACGGTGGAACTCCAGCTTGCCCTGGTAGAGCTCTTCCATCGCCAGTGACAGCGATTTGTTCGAGAGCGACGTCACCTGCGGTGGGATCAGGGCTCCGTGGCCCGAGCCGAGTCCGTTGTAGTACTCGTTGATCTCACGGGCCCGAATGGCCGAGACGGCCACCAGCGTGAACTTCGAGTCGCCGACCTTGTTGAGGAGGGTCTCGATGGGCGGGTCAACGAGGGTGGGGCGTTCGGCCATGGTGATTAGTCCTTTTTCGAGGGGGAACGCCCTGACGGGCGGAGTTCTTCCAGTATAGAGAGGATTTCGCTCGTCGCTCGGTCCACGTCGTCGTTCACGACGACGCGCGTAGCAATCGACTGGCCTTTGGCCAGTTCGAGTGGCGCGCTCGAAAGACGCTTTTGGACGTGCTCCTCGGCGTCGCCGCGACCGCGTAAGCGGTCCTCGAGTTGTTCCATCGACGGCGCGACGACCAGCACGACCACGGCCGAGGGGTCGTGCGCGAGGACCTGCTCGGCGCCTTGGACCTCGATCTCGAGCAGCACGTCGCGATCACCCGCCTTGGGCCGCGGCGTGCCGTAGAGGTTCCCGTGGAACTCGGCCCACTCGAGAAACGCGTCGTCGTCGATCGCCTTTTCGAAGGTCGCGCGATCGACGAAGTGATACTCCGTGCCGTCTTCGGTGGTACGCACCGGTCGCGTCGTCCAGCTCTTACTCAGCCACAGTCGTTCGTCGGCGTCGACCAGTCGACGAGCCAGAGTGCCTTTGCCAACGCCGCCCGGACCGATGAGAACCGCAATGAAGGGTTCAGCGGACAAGGGCTCGGAACAGTTCGGCGCGCTGCTTGGGACCGAGACCCCGGATCCGGCGGGTCTTCGCGATCGACGCGTTGTTCATGATCCGCTCGGCCTTCACTTCGCCGATGGCCGGCAGCGCACTGATGAGGTCGTAAGCGCGCATCTGCGCGACGCACTCCTCGCGCGCGGCCAGTTCAAAAAGTTCCTCGAGTGATAGCTCGCCCGACTTCACCTGGCGCTTCACTTCGGCGCGGCGGCGACGGTTCGCTACCGCCAAACGCGATGCCTCAACGCGCTGTTCTTGCGAGAGGTTCGGCGGAGTGGGAGTCACGTAGTCAGATTACTCCCCTGCGCTGACTTTTGTTCAGGCCAACGCCTGATTGAGATCATCGCGCCAACGCCGCGCCGCGTCACGCAATGCAGCGCGCTCCGGACCGACATTCAGTATGGAACGCGACACGCTCACCAGCACGGTGTTCTTAGGACAGCGTCCGAACAGTCGCGCGACGTCGTGCGCATTGGCGCCTTGCACACCGACACCGGGCACCAGATACGGACCGCCCAAGAGGGCCAGATCGAACTCCGGTGGGTCGCGCGTTGCGCCGATCACGACACCCAACGATCCGAGTCCGTCATCGCGCGCGTTCAGTTCCGCCACCGACCGAAGGACCAGGTCCTCGACACGCTCGCCTTCGGGGGTGCGCGCTCGCTGCAGGACGCGCCCCTCTGGATTCGACGTCGCCACGAGGACGAACACTCCTCGCGAGCCCTCTCGTGCGAGCGTCAAGAGTGGCGCCAGCGCGTCGACGCCGAGATAGGGACTCGCCGTCACGGCGTCCACGCGCAACGTCGACCGCTCGGCCAACCACGCTTCGGCGTAGCCGATGTTGGAGTTCTCGAAGTCGCCGCGCTTGGCGTCGGCGACGACCAGCACGTCGGCGTCGCGGGCGTCACTGATGAGTTGTTCGAGGACGCGATAGCCCGCCGATCCGAAACGTTCGAAGAACGCGACCTGCGGTTTGATCGCGGCCGCCGTGCCGACCACGGCGTCGAGTGCGGCGCGCGCGAAGAACTCCAATCCCTCGACCGTGTCACTGCGGTCCCAGGACTCGAGCAACGCTCGACTCGGATCGACCCCGACACAGAGCGGTCCGAGTGCGCGAATGCGTTCACGCAGCCGTACGCCAAACGTCTCATCCATGAACCGCTCCTTCTAACTCGCTCACTCGTGATACGCCGTGTCGCTCCATCCAACGCGCCAGTCCGCGCTGCACCATCCAGGGCGCGCGCGGGTTCGCGAAGGTCGCCGTCCCCACTTCGACGGCGTTCGCGCCGGCCATGATCATGGCGACGGCGTCCTCCCCGCTACTCACGCCCCCCACGCCCACGATGGGCACCGTCGGGAACGCGGCACGACACTCGTAGACGCAGCGCAACGCGACCGGCAAGATCCCCGGTCCGCTCACGCCGCCGCCGCCGTTCCCCAGTGTCGGTCGGCGTGCTTCGATGTCGATGGCGAGCCCGAGCACGGTGTTGACCAACACCAACGCGTCGGCACCGGCGTCGATCGCGGCGCCGGCGATCTCGACCAGTTCGGGCGTGTTTGGACTGAGCTTGATCCAGATCGGCAGCTCGGCCACCTTTGCCGCACGAACGATCTCGGCGGTCGCGAGCGCCGAGTGCGCGAAGATCGATGATCGGCTCTCGAGGTTCGGACAGCTCGCGTTGACCTCCATCGCCACGACATTCGCGCCGCGCATCGCCTCGGCCGCCGCGGCGAACTCCGCGACCGTTCGACCCCAGATCGACACGACGACGTCACAGCCGCGGCGTTCCAGATCCGGCAGGTAGCGTTCGCGCCACGCCGCCACCCCCGGGCCCGCGAGACCGACGGCGTTGAGCATGTGTTCGCCCGATGACGCGACGCGCGGCGCCGCGTTCCCCTCCCACGCGAAGGCGGCCAGCGACTTGACGACGACGGCGCCCAGCGACCGAAGGTCGCCGTAACCGGCGAGTTCATCGCCGTAGCCCGAGGTGCCGGCGGCCGTCAGGATCGCCGAACGCAACGCGACGGCGCCGACGCTCGTCGCGAGGTCGCTCATCGGTGCAGCTCCTGGAGCGACGCGACGCGCCACCCCTGGGCACGCGTGTCGGCGATGCCCTTGGCGGCCGCCAGGCCCGCGCTGATGGTCGTGAGACACGACACGGCGTGCACGATACAGGCCCCGCGGATGAGCGCCCCGTCGGCGCGAGCGCCGCTGCCCGAGGGCGTATTGATGACCAACTGCACCTCGCCCGCGGCGATCATCGACACGGCGTCGACGCCCATCTCGGCGAGGCCGACCTTGCCCACCAGCGTCTCGACGCTCACGCCGTGGGCGCGCAAGTAGCCCGCGGTGCCGACGGTCGCGGCGAGACTGAATCCCAGGTCGACCAAGAGACGAGCCAGTTCGAGGCCCTGGACCTTGTCGCGATCGGCGAGGCTCATGAAGACCTGGCCTGCGTCGGGCAGGCGGGTGCCCGCCGCGAGCTGGGCCTTGGCGAAGGCGATGCCGAAACTCTCCCCCACGCCCATGACCTCGCCGGTCGAGCGCATCTCAGGACCGAGCACCGTGTCGACACCCGGGAAGCGGTTGAAGGGCAGGACCGCCTCTTTCACCGACACGTAGGCCGGCACGGGCGTCGCGGCGGGCACGACGCCACTTTCCACCAGGTCGTGGAGCGTCTGGCCCATCATGACGCGAACGGCGACCTGGGCGAGGGCGACGCCGGTCGCCTTGGCGACGAACGGGACCGTGCGTGAGGCACGGGGGTTCGCCTCGAGCACGAAGACCTCTTCGTCCTTCACCGCGTACTGCACGTTGATCAACCCGACGACCCCGAGGGACTCGGCGATCTTGCGCGTGTGCGAGTGCAGCGTCGCGAGCACGGCCTCAGAGAGCGTCTGGGGCGGCAGCGCGCAGGCCGAGTCCCCCGAGTGCACGCCCGCCTCCTCGACGTGTTCCATGACGCCGGCGATGAAGACGTCGCCGGCCATGTCGCGCACGGCGTCGACGTCCACCTCGACGGCGTCTTCGAGGAAGCTGTCGATCAGGATCGGCCGGCTCTGGGAGACGCCGCCTTCGCGCGCCAGCGATCCGTGCAGGCTCGTCAGGTCCTTCATCACGCGTTCCAACGACGCGTCGTCGTAGACGATCTCCATCGCGCGTCCGCCCAGGACGTAACTCGGTCGCACCAGGACCGGGTAGCCGATCTCGCGCACGATGACCCGTGCCTCGGCGAGACCGAGCGCGACGTCGCCGGGCGGCTGGCGCAGTCCGAGCGACGTGCAGATCGCCGACCACTGCTCGCGGTCCTCGGCCGCGTCGATCGACGCGACCGGCGTCCCGAGCACCAGCGCCGGATCGATCGAATGCGACAGCTTCAGTGGCGTCTGGCCGCCGAGCGAGACGATGACACCCAGGACCCGCGCGCCCTCGGCGCAGGCGACCTGCTCGGCGGCGATGACTTCGGCCACGTCCTCGGGCGTGAGTGGTTCGAAGTAGAGACGGTCCGACGTCGAATAGTCCGTCGACACCGTCTCGGGGTTGCAGTTGACCATCACGGTCTCATAGCCCATGTCGCGCAAGACGAAGGACGCGTGCACGCAGCAGTAGTCGAACTCGATGCCCTGGCCGATGCGATTCGGTCCCGAGCCGAGGATGATCACGCGGTCGCGCGACGATGCCCGGACCTCGCTGGTGTCCTCGTAGGTGCTGTAGTGATACGGCGTCGACGCGTCGAACTCCGCGGCACACGTGTCGACGGTCTTGAAGGTCGTGGCGACGTCGGCCGCGCGGCGAAGCGCACTCACGTCCTCGATGCTTCGCTGGCACAGGTCGGCGATCTGGGGATCGGAGAACCCCCACTGTTTGTAGCGTCGCCACTGGCGCGCGCTGAAGGTTTCGAGCGCCACGTCCGGTGTCAGTTCGCGCTCGCGCTCGATGATCTCACTCAGTTGCTGGATGAACCAACAGTCGATGCCGGTGCGCGCGACCACGTCCTCGATCGAGGCCCCGCGCCAGAGCAGTTCGTGCAGCGCGAAGAGCCGTTCGGGCGTCGCTACGACCGAACTATGCCAGAGCCGTTCGAGGTCGAAGTCCACGAACTCCGAATGGCGGCCGAGGGCGAAGCCGCTGCGACCCTGCTCGAGCGAACGCACGGCCTTTTGCAGGGACTCGGCGAAGTTGCGGCCGATCGCCATCACCTCGCCCACCGACTGCATCCTCGTGCCCAGTTCGGCCGGCGCGCCGGGCAGTTTCTCGAAGGCCCAGCGCGGGATCTTCGTCACGACGTAGTCGATGACCGGTTCGAAACTGGCCGGCGTCACCTCGGTGATGTCGTTGCGAATCTCATCGAGCGTGTAGCCGACGGCTAGTCGCGCAGCGATCTTGGCGATCGGGAAGCCGGTCGCCTTCGAGGCGAGCGCGCTCGATCGACTGACCCGAGGATTCATCTCGATGACGAGTCGCTCGCCGGTCGCGGGATCGACCGCGAACTGCACGTTGGATCCGCCCGTCTCCACGCCGACGCGTCGAAGGACGGCGAAGGCGTCGTCGCGCATCTCTTGGTACTCCACGTCCGACAGCGTCTGGATCGGCGCCACGGTGATGGAGTCGCCGGTGTGCACACCCATCGGATCGAAGTTCTCGATCCCGCAGACGACGACGCAGTTGTCGGCGTGATCGCGCATGACTTCGAGTTCGAACTCTTTCCACCCGGCGACGGAACGCTCGACGAGGATCTCGGATATCGGGGAGGCCACGATGCCTTCGCCCGCGAGAACGCGAAGTTGCGCCTCGTCGTGCGCTATGCCGGTACCCGAACCGCCGAGGATGAAGCTCGGACGGATCATGACTGGCCAGCCGATGGCAATCGCCACGTCGAAGGCCTCATCGACGCTTCGCGCGAACCCCGACTCCGGTACTTTGAGCCCGATGTCGGCCATCGCGGTCTTGAAGAGCTCGCGGTCTTCGGCCGTCGCGATCGCCTCCGGTCGCGCGCCGATGACCTCGACGCCAAAGCGCTCGGTGACCCGGCGCCGAACGAGCTCCATCGTCAGGTTGAGCGCGGTCTGTCCGCCGAGTGTCGGCAACAGCGCGTCGGGGCGTTCGCGTTCGATGATGTCGGTGAGTACGTCCGCGTCCAACGGTTCGACGTAGGTGACGTCGGCGGTCGCGGGGTCGGTCAT
Organism: uncultured Acidimicrobiaceae bacterium; assembly: GCA_963764095.1. GTDB lineage: Bacteria > Actinomycetota > Acidimicrobiia > Acidimicrobiales > RAAP-2 > RAAP-2. The sequence goes on from CAVXRB010000006.1 coordinate 35,185, forward strand.
GATGGTCGCCGGGTTCGAGTTCACCAGGATCACCTTGAAGCCCTCGGCGCGCAGCACCTGACAGGCCTGGGTCCCCGAGTAGTCGAACTCACAGGCCTGACCGATCACGATCGGCCCGGAGCCGATGACCATGATCGAATGAATGTCGCTACGCCGGGGCATCAGGCTCCCGTCGAGACGCGACCGTCGAGGACGTCCTCGAATCGTTCGAAGAGGTATCGCGCGTCGTGCGGACCGGGTCCGGCCTCGGGGTGATACTGGACCGAGAAGCACCGTTCGCTCGGCGCTGACACGCCCTCGATAACACCGTCGTTCAGATTGACGTGGCTGACGACGCCTCGCTCCAGGGAGTCGGCCTCGACCGCGTAGTTGTGGTTCTGGGCCGTTATCTCGATCCGCCCGGTCGCGAGGTCACAGACCGGGTGGTTGCTGCCGTGGTGGCCGAAGGGGAGCTTGAAGGTCCGTCCGCCGAGCGCCTGGGCGAGCAGCTGGTGGCCGAGGCAGATGCCAAAGATCGGCACGGTGCCGAGGAGTCGTTCGAGCACCGCGACCTGATCGGCCAGGGCGGCGGGGTCGCCGGGACCGTTCGACAGGAACACGCCGTCGGGCTTCAGGGATCGAATCTCGTCGGCGCTCGTCGTGGCCGGCACGACGCTGACACGAAAGCGTTGCGCGAGGTGGTGCACCATCGTCGTTTTGATGCCGTAGTCGAGCGCCACGACGTGGCGCGCAGCGTCGCCCAGCGAATAGGTCTCCTTGGTCGACACGCGTCCGACGAGGTCCATGTCATCGGTCCCGAGGGCGCGCTGCGCGGCCGCCGCGACGAGCGCAGGGTCGCCGTGGCCGAAGGCACCGGGCAGCGCACCGTGGGAGCGCAGGTGGCGCGTCAGTCGCCGCGTATCGACGCCCACGATGGCCGCCACGCGGTGTTGGCGCAAGAAACCCTCCAAGGGTCCGACGGAGCGCCAGTTGGAGGGGACGTGGGAGAGCTCGCGCATCACGACGCCGTCGCACCACGGGTGCAACGACTCGTCGTCCAGGGGCGTCACGCCGTAGTTGCCGATGTGCGGGTACGTGAAGCTGATGATCTGACCGGCGTAGCTGGGGTCGGTGATGACCTCCTGGTAGCCCGACAGCGCGGTGTTGAAGACGAACTCGCCGCTGGTGTAGCCCGCCTCGGGCAGGTGGCCGGCGGCGTAGCCCTCGAAGGTGGCGCCGTCGTTCAAGACGAGCACGGATGGTTCACGGATCACGTGAGACGCCCCTCGTCGACGACGAGTCGTCCCTTGGCGATCGTCGCGCGCACGCGTCCCGTCATGGCGCGTCCCTCGTACGGGGTGTTCATCGAACGACTGGCCAGCGTCGTTCGATCGACGACCCACTCGGCGCGTGGGTCAAAGACCGTGACGTTGGCGTCCTCGCCCGCGACCATGCTCGCGCCGTGCGCGCTGTGGCGAACGGGGTGGTCCGCACGACGCAGTTGGGCGACGCGCGCGGGACCGCGACTCAACAGCGCGAAGAACTGGTGCGGGTCCGATGAGCCGAGCGCCTGGAAGGTGAGCGACGCCGCCTCCTCGAGTCCCAGCATCCCGGCCGGGGCCTCGTCGAAGGCCAGGTCCTTCAGTTCCGGGGCGTGCGGGGCGTGATCGGTCGCCACGGCGTCAACGACCCCGCGGCGCAACGCGTCGCGCAGCGCCTCCACGTCGTCGCGACCTCGCAGGGGCGGATGGACCTTGAAGACCGGGTCGTAGTCGGCGCAGGAACTCTCATCGAGCGTGAAGTGATGCGGCGCGACTTCGCAGCTCACGGCCAGACCCTCGTCGCGCGCCGTGCTCACCATCGCCACCGAACGGGCCGTCGAGAGGTGCAAGAAGTGCAGCGACGCGCCGGTCAGTCGGACGAGTTCGATGTCGCGCATCACCATCAGCTCTTCGGCGAGTGCCGGGCGACCGACCAGCCCGAGTCGACCACTCAGTGCACCTTCGTTCATGGTCCCGCCAGCGGCCAGTCGTTCGTCCTCACAGTGCTGGGCGAGTCGTACGCCGAGTGGCTTGGCGTAGGTGAGGGCCCGTCGCATGACCGACGGGTCTTGCACGCCGAGGCCGTCGTCGGTGAAGAGCCGGACCCCGAGCGCGGCCATCTCGGCCATCGGCGCGAGCGACTCGCCGCCGCGCCCTTTCGTGATCGCTCCGGCCACCGCGATATCGAGCGGCGTGCGCGCGCCGCGTTCGAGCACGTAGGAGACGAGCGCGACACTGTCCAGTGCCGGTTCGGTGTTGGGCATGGCGACCAGCGCGCAGTATCCCCCAAGGGCGCCGGCGCGCGCGCCGCTCTCGATCGTCTCGGCGGACTCGCGCCCGGGCTCGCGAAGATGCGTGTGGAGGTCCACGAAGCCGGGACCGACCCAGCAGTCGCGCGCGTCGATCTCGTGCGCGCCACTCGGCGGGTCGATGGTCGTCGCGACCTCGGTGATCTGGCCGTCGACGATCAGGACGTCGGCGACGTCGCTTGAGCGATCTCCCACGACCAGGCCCTGGCGAATGATGATCGTGCTCACAGTGACGTCCCCTCGCTCGAACCGGCGACACTCAGGTACAGCACCGCCATGCGGATCGGTACGCCGTTGGTGACCTGGCGCTCGACGACGGCCTGGGGAGAGTCCACGACGCGCGAGTCGATCTCGACGCCGCGATTCATCGGGCCGGGGTGCATCACGATCGCCGCGGGCTTCAAGAGCCGGGCGCGTTCGACCGTGAGCCCGTGCGTGAAGGTGAACTCGTCGAGGCTCGCCACGAACGCGCCCGAACCGCGCTCGCTCTGGAGGCGAAGTAGTCCGATGACGTCGGCCCAGCCGAGCGCCTCGTCGAAGTCGTGCACGACCGTCACCGGCCAGGTGGTCACGTCGTCGGGCAGGAGCGTTCCCGGCGCGCAGAGGCGCACGTCCGCCCCGAGCGAGGCGTAGGCCGCGACGTCACTGCGCGCGACGCGACTGTGACGGATATCGCCGACGATCAGTATTTTCAGCCCCTCGAACAGCTCGGCCCCGGACTCGAGACCGGTCGTATTGAGGCGTTCGCTCAGGACCTGTCGAATGGTGAAGGCGTCCAAGAGGCCCTGGGTCGGGTGCTGGTGCTGTCCGTCGCCGCCGTTGATCACGCGCACGTGCGGCACGTAGCGACTGACCTGCAGCGCCGCGCCACTCGAGCGGTGACGTAGGACGACCGCGTCGATGCCCAGGGCGTCGATCGTCGCGATGGTGTCGCGAAGCGACTCGCCCTTCTTCACGCTGCTCGAGGCGACGGCGAGTGAGAGCACGTCCGCGCTGAGGCGCTTGGCGGCCGTTTCGAAACTCAGACGGGTGCGGGTCGACTCTTCGAAGAAGAGCGAGGCGACGACGCGACCTTTGAGGGCGGGCACCTTCTTGATGGTCCGTCGATTGACCTCGACGAAGGACTCGGCCGTGTCGAGCACTTCGACGATCGCCTCTTTCGAGAGATCGTCGAGCGAGAGCAGGCTGCGTCCGCGAATCGAGTCGATCATGACGGCGTCCTCGTGCCGATCCAGACGCCCTCAACCGTGGCGACGATTGCCTCGTCGAGCGAGGTCGGGAGGTTCTTGCCGACGTAGTCGGGTCGAATGGGCAGTTCACGGTGTCCGCGGTCGACCAGCACCGCCAACTGCACGGCGCGCGGACGTCCCCAGTCCGAGAGGGCGTTCAGGGCAGCACGGATCGTTCGACCGGTGTAGAGGACGTCGTCGACGAGCACGACCGTTCGATCGGTGAGGTCGTGATCGATGTGCGTGGCCGAGGAGGTCGGAATCGGATTACTCGACAGGTCGTCGCGGTAGAACGAGACGTCGAGCATGCCAGCGGTGACCTCGCGACCGCCGACCTCGCTCAGGGTCGACGCGAGCGTCGAGGCGACGTCCCTACCGCCGGTCTGGAGTCCGATGATCGAGAGTGACGACAGGTCGTGATTGCGTTCCACGATCTCGTGGGCCATCCGCGTCAGGGCCCGACGCACGTCGTCGGTGCTCATGAGCTGGCTCTTCGCAGTGAACGCCAGGTCGCGTGTTCGCGCCTGGCGTTCGTCCTGGTTGCTCATCGCTCTCCCGTCGTACGAGCCTCACAGGACCCGCTTCACGACAACCCTTTGCCGGTTCCAAGAACCAACGCGGAGCCGCTCTGTTAATGAATCGTATTAATCGTAGTCGTCACGGCTGCCACGACCACGGACGAGGCCGCAATCCACACCCAGAACATGCGCACCAACCGCGCCTGATGCCAATGTTCGCCATTGATCAGACCCTTGGACGACCGAATGATGAGGCCGAGTCCTAGGAAGCCCAAAATCACGAGGTGAACCAGACCGGAGCCCGCGATGACGAGGAACGCGGAGTCGTACGCGGTATAGGCCATGCCTTGTGAGTCGTTGCTGGCGATGAACACTTCGGGAACATGGCGCATCTGCACGATCGTGAAGACGATCGCCACCACGGCCACGATCGTCGCGAAGGCCGCCATCGTGGAGAAGGCCTTGGCATTCTTCGTGGCGCGTAAGGCCCGTTCGGCTTGCCAGACGATCGCCGCGCTCACCACGGTGATCAGCGCGATGACCCACTGGAGTCCTGCGGCCATCGGACCAACGTGGATTAACTTCGGCGCGGGAAGTCCGGCGTTGCTGTTCGCGATGTTTTGGTAGTACGCGTAGGAGTGCCCGCGCGGATATCCGAGGATGGACATCCAGTGGCCACTCGTGTTGACGCCCCGCAAATACAGGTACGTGAACAACAGCGCCGCGACGATGATGATGTCGCCGCCGATGAAGAGCCATACACCGAGACGCTGCTGCCCGTCAAGGACGTCGGGCGCAAGAAAGTGACCGCCGCCCTCCTCGGTTGGAGCCCCGGAAGTCTCCCGAGTATCGATACTCATGAGCGAACCACTTCCTTGTTGAAGTTGTAGGGATCTTCGGTGATAACGGGTTGAACGGTGAAGTTCTCCAGTGGCACAGGCGTGGGCACCATCCATTCGAGCGAATTGGCGCCCCACGGGTTGGGACCGGCCGGCTCGCCCTTGTTCCACGATCGCACGATGGCGACGAGCAGGACGATCATGCCCGACATGATGATGTAGGCACCGACCGTCGAGGCGAAGTTCGTGTGCTCAAACAGAATCGAGTACGAAGCGACGCGTCGGGGCATACCTTTCAGTCCGGAAATGAACATAGCGAGGAACGTGATCTGTACGCCAACGAACACCAACCAGAATGAAACCCGGCCCAGCGATTCACTCAGGAACCGCCCGGTGACCTTCGGGAACCAGAACGCCAAGGCGGAGATTGCGCCGAAGAGTACGGATCCCACGAAGATGTAATGGAAGTGCGCGGTGACGAACATCGTGCCGTGCAGTTGGTCGTCCAACGGGACGTCCGAGAGATAGATGCCCGTGATACCTCCGATGACGAAGTTCGCCATGAAACCGAACATCCAAACCGTGGGCAACTTCATCCATATATGGCCTCGCCAGAGGGTCCCGATCATAACCAAGAAGAAGACACCAGTCGGTATCGAAATGAGCTCGGTCGTGAGCATGAAGGGACCGCCGAGAGCGGGTGCCCAGCCGCTGGTGAACATGTGGTGCGCCCAGACCAGCGCCGACAACCCTGAGAGTGCCGCGATGGCCCCCACCGCGGTGCGGTAACTGAAGACGGGCTTTCGCGCCATGACAGCGGCGATCTCAAGTAGCGCGCCAACCGCCGGAAGCAGAATGACGTAGACCTCGGGGTGGCCCATTAGCCAGAACAGGTTCGCCTGGAGCCAACCGGTTCCGCCGCCCGTGTTCACGAAGAAACTCGTGAACGAAGTGCGGTCAAGGAGTTGCAGCGTCTCGGCCACGACGAAGAATGGAAACGCGTAGAGGCCGAGCACCGCCGTGGCGATTATGCCCCAGACGAAGATCGGGAGCCGTTCCATCGTCATTCCCTTGGTGCGCATGGTGAAGACCGTAACGAGGTTGTTGACGCTCGCGACCGTCGTAGAGACCGCGAACACGATGATGGCCATGGCGAAGAAGTCCATACCGATGCCCGCCTGGTCCGCGATCGGGTCAAGCACCACCCATCCAACGGGCAGACCGCCAACGGCAAGGGTGCCCACCAACAGAACGGCCGCGCTCACGAGGGTCCACAGGCTCAAGGCATTCAATCGAGGAAAGGCCATGTCTCGTGCGCCGATCATGATGGGCATCACGAAGTTCGCCCAGGGACCGGCGATCGCCACGATCAGCGCCAGGATCATCACCATGCCGTGAATCGCAATGAAGCTGTTGTAGATCTGCTGGTTGACCAGATGGTTCCCGGGCGTGAGCAGATTCGTGCGGATGGCCATTGCCAGAATTCCACCGGTACCCAAGAGACCCATCGTCACGCAGATGTACTGGACTCCGACGACCTTGTGGTCCGTCGTGAACTTCCAGTAACGCGCCTTGCCCATGTCCTTGCCCGCGTAATAGAGGTCCTCTTCGTGCGTGTGGTCGCGACCGAGGACCCATCCGAGTGGGCCGTTGAAGGCGCCGATGCCGATCCAGAATCCGATCATCCATCCCACGCACGTCAGCGTCGCTACCTGGTCGCTGAACGTTCGGCCGGTGGAGTCCATGGTGTAGCGCGCGAGCAACCAGAATAGGTAAGCGAAAATGACGCCACAGATAACGGCTGTTCCGGCGTTCTGTCGGCGAGCCAGCCTGCCCCCTTGGGGTATCGCTTCGCTGACCGGATGTTCAAGAGTTGTCGTCATAGGTTCCTCCTAAGCTCGCTGCGGTTGCGCCGCGAGCCAGCTGTTGAATTTTTGTGAAGTGAGGACGTGTCCGTCGGCATCCATGAATGAGTGATTCAGACCGCAGAACTGTTCGCAGCGGATCGTGAAATCGCCCAACTTGTTGGGGGTTGTGTGAATCGTGGTGATCGTGCCGGGATTCGCGTCCACCTGAACGCCCATGTTGGTAATCCAAAATCCGTGGGTGACGTCGACGGACGTGACCCGAAACTCGACTTCGCGGTTGAGCGGCAAATAGAGCTCGTTGGATTGAACGTGCGTTCCCGGGTAGGAGAACGACCACAGCCACTGCTGACCGGTCACGTCGACCACGAGCGGGTTCTTGCCCGTCGAGGAGTTGTCATAGGCCAGAGCCGCCAGGCCCCAAATCAAGAGGAATACGGTCAAGACTGTCGAGGTGATGAGCCAGGTGGCCACCATCTTGGGGTTGTCGCGAACCTGTTCAGCCGGCGGCGGAATGTCGTCACCCTTATAACCCCAGGTCCGAATCGCGTAAATGGCAATCGCGTAGACGCCAGCGACGACCGGCGCAGCCGCAACACTGAAGACGACCATCGTAAGAATGGTCAAGTGCATATTGCCGCTCATCGAACGCGGCATGAAATGACCAGGCGCCCAAAGTGAAAGTAGTACGGCGACGACAGTCCCGATCCCCCACATCCAATAGAACGGCTTCAGCGACTTCTTATTTTGAGTATCAGACACAAGTTCCCCTTAGTTAACCGTGAACGTGCCGGACATATAGCCGAACGTTGACATTGCCTCGCCGAAACTGCCTTCGCGCCCACCGCCACAAGGGAACTCGCAGTTGAACTCATAAATGCCTTTACTGCCCGTCTTGAAGGAGAACTGAACCACAACCGGCTTGTTGTAGTCCGTCCCGTTCAAGACGACCGAGTTGTCAGTGTTGTTGTCGGCCGGCAGTGGCACCGAAACGAAGAGGTGGCTTCCACTGCCGGGAATCCCTCGCAAGGTGAAGGTGTGACCAACGTTGTTGGGGTCGACGTGCGTAACGGTCTTCCCATCAATTACGGCGTTGCCTCCAACGGTGCCCATAATTTGGTCGAAAAACGCATTGTTCAGTGACCCACCCGAGTCGTACTGGTCGATCGTCATGTCGATCGTGGAATTGGCGGGCAGGACCACGTTGTCGTTGGAGTACGTCACCCAGTCCGGGTGGGGTCCGCCGTTCTTGCCGTGGACGCCTTCGCCCGAATCCGGGTACGTCGCCATCATGGAGGCTGCAGGTATTTGACTGACCAGCGACCGGTGCGCAGACCAACGGTGTCTGATGCGGCGCGGCACTCGCGAGTGCGAAACCGGCGAGACCGAGTGCTGCGGCAATGACGAGCACCGAAGCCAAGGCGATGCCGAGGGACTTCGATCGATTCATTCGCTCTCCTTTGAACACCCCATAGAAATACCTGAACACCCCGCAGAAATACCGCGAGCAGATACGCAGAGGTTTCTACGTAAAAGGTAGTGGAGTTTGCAAAAAATGCGCGTCTAAAATCACTGCAATGGCCACTGAAACTAAGAATACGTTCAGAATTAATCTCGGCCTCGTCCTCGCTGAAATAATTTGCATTCCGGCGTTCATCTTCGAACTCAAGCGCGCGCTTGACGGTAATACATTGTCGTGGGCCTACGTCTTCGAGTGGCCGCTGCTCGGTCTGTACGCGATTCATATGTGGCGCAAGTTGCTTCAGGACGAACGCGGTGAAGCTCCGCGGCGCCCGGTGGTGTTTGATGCCGACGACCCCGAGCTCGATGCGTGGAACGCCTACTTAGCCACCGTGCATCAGAGCGATCAGTCGACAACACCCGATAGCCGCGACGTCTGACGATCCAAGACCGCGAAGAGCGACCCGTCGCGTCGCACCAAACGCCGCGCAATGACGACCAGTATCGGCACGGCCCAGAAGTCGCCGCAGATCCACAGGATCCCGGCCGCCAACTGCTGTTGGTGGAAGGCCGCCGACACGGTCGCCGCCATGCCGGGCATGTAGGGCATGCCGTGGCCCGGGGTCATCACGTCGTACCACGACGCCTTGGTGAAGATCGACATCGACATCGCGAGCATCAACATCTCGAACATCGTGACGACGACGATCACGATCTGCTGACTTAGTGTCACGCGGTTGCGCCGCGGCGGCGAAACGATCAAGAAGTGGAAGAAGAACAGGCCGGAGATGAGGAACGCCGGTTCCATCAACCACTCCATCGCCCAGAGGTGCGTCCATCGAGAAGTCGAAGAACCGCGGCGTGTGCGACGCGACCATGACGACGTTCAGCACCACGGTCGCCGCCGTGAACGGCTTCATCACCCACGTCGGCAGTCGCTTGACTCGACCGACGTACCACCAGCGAAGTAGTCGTCGCCGACGATCAACCGGCGCGATCCACCACAGTGATCGTGCGAATCCGGAGTAGATCAGTCCCATCGGTACGAGGAACATCACCAGGACGTGACCGATCATGTGATCCGGCAGATTCGTCATGCCCGCGCCGTTCGAAGGGTGACGCCGCGGCGAACCACAGCACCGCCCACGAGAACAGTGCCAGCAGTGACTGCAACGACGACCGCTCGGTTCGCACGCGTCGACGGTCGAAGGCGAGGATCGTGAGCACGGCGCCGAGCGACCGCGAGGACGCCGAGCGGCGACACGATCAGTGCACGCCCGACTTGATGCAGCAGGGTCAAAAGCTCGCTCTCGGCCGAGTGTTGGCCGGCCCAATTCGATAGCGGCTCGTCGGGGATGACCCATTGCAGACGGCCCTCGGGCGTGATGATGAACATGTAGTCCGAGTGGATACTCATCTTGTCCGTGGGCGTCATCGAGACACCGATGCCGTAGTCGTTCCAAACCTTGCGGACGGTCGGCCAGTTTGCCGGTGACGAAGTAGAAGTCCTTCACGTCCTTCAGACTATGGATGTCGATGAAGTGGTTCACGTCGGCCACGGTCTCGTGATAGGATCGGCCGCGACCGCCACGATGTCGAGCTTCGCGTCTGCGGAGAGTCCTGCGCGAACCTGTCGGAACTGGGCCGCCAGGAGCGGGCAGTCGGTCCAACACTCGGGGTCGAGGAAGGTCAGCAAGGTGTAGTGGCCCGTCGTGTTCGTTCATCGAGTACGTCGCGCCGTACTGGTCGGTCAGCGTGAAGCCGGGCGCTGCGTGTTGACCGACGCCGCCGGACCGTTCTGAGCGAGGAACAACGTGTTCTCGGCGGACGCGCCGCGTCGCCCAGCCCATCGAGACGACGGAGAACAGGACCATCGCCGAGGCGAAGGACGCCACGACCGCGCCGGAACTCGATCGCATCTCGACCGGCAGGTGCCTGCGCAATGGCTGGCGTCCGTCGCGCGCCGGGCTCGCGCACCAGGCCAGTACCGCGAGCGGGATCAACGAGTTCACGTCCGTCGGCGACGCCGCCCCAGAAGGGAACGTCCTGGGCGACCACCCAGAAGAACAGCAGCCGATGACGAAGGCGCGCGTCGGCCATCGCAGGTCGCGGTCGCTGGCCATCCACAGTCCCACGGCGCACCGAGCGAGCCAAAGGATGACGATGACGTTGAAGCCCCCGCCGATCGTGCCGGCGAAGTCCCCGAAATGTCTCACGATCCACGCAAGCGCGTGCGGCTGCGGCGTCTGGGTCATGGTCGACGACATCGCGGTCAACGCGTTGGTGTTGCCGCCGTGCCAGAAGCCCCGCGACGGGAGACACTGCAAGAGGGCACCGATGACCAACAGCGACGCTCAAGCCGCGCAGCGTGTAGCGCGAGAAACGACCGGAAAGTTCGACGTCGGCAGCGCGAGCCACACCCCGGCGACCAAATAGAACAGTGACGCTCCGGGCCAGCCAAAGAGGATCGAATTGCTCGATCTGAAAAATGCCGCCCGCGCCGTTGCCGACGAGCCAGATCATCGCCGCCCAACCGACCGACACCGCGGCGGCGAGTCGACCGATTTTGGCGTTGGAGACGAGCAGGAGTAGTCCGATGCCCACCTGGATCCACGCCGTGCCGACGGCCAGGGCGATCGGGTGATTGTTCCAGATCCCGATGCCGTCGAACATCAGTGCGTGCAGCCAACCCGGCGTTCCCGCGGCGGCCGGAGCGACGACGCCGTTGGCCATGGCCAGCGGCATCGAGCCTGGAACTGCAAGATACCGTCGACGAGCCAGATGGCGCCGAACGCCATGCGCAGATACGTTCGGCTGCGCGGCCTCGCCCAGGCCGCCCGGCGAAAGATTGAAGGTGTTCACGCGGCGCAGGACGCTCGCCACGACCAGCGTGACGAGCGCGATCGCAATAATCCACGAGACACTGGTCTGGAAGACGCTGTGGTGGAAGAGCGACACGACGAGGGGATTGTTGCTCGTGAATGACGAACCACCCATTCCCGGCATTCGACGACTCCCTTGCTCAGCTGAGTATGTGCTCAGCGATCGACGATAACACGCCGTTTACGAATTTAGGCGACGCGTCGGTCGAGTAGACCTTCGCCAGTTCCACGGCCTCGTCGAGGATAACGGCCTTCGGCGGGGCGTCCTCCATCATCATCTCGCCCACCGCCAAGCGTCATCACCAGTCGGTCGACGAGCGCGATACGCTCTAGGGGCCAGTCGATGGAGAACTCGCTGATCAGCTCGTTCGCCCGTGGTTCGTTGCGCTCGCTCGAGGTCAGCAGCGCGAGCGCGTAGTCGTCCGGACGCAGGTTGAGTTCGTCGACGACGACCACGACCGGACGTTCCTTCATCGACGCCTCGTACATGATCTCGAGGGCGCGTTCGCGTGAGTGGTGTCGCTGGACGCCGAGTTCGCTCACGCTAGGCCCGGGTCATGTATTCACCGGTGCGCGTGTCGACCTTGACGAGCTCGCCGGGTCCGACGAACAACGGGACCTGTATCACGAGTCCGGTCTCCAGCGTCGCCGATTTGCGCGCACCCGACACGCGGTCACCCTGGATGCCCGGTTCGGTCTCAGCGATCGTCAGTTCGACCGACGCCGGCAACTCCACGCCGATGATCTCGTCGTCGTGCAGGATCAGCATGGCCTTACCGGTCTCTTTGAGGAAGTTCGCCGCTTCGCCGAGGCTCTTCGACGAGACCGGCACCTGGTCGTAGGTCGACTGGTCCATGAAGATGTAGTCGTCGCCGTCGCGGTAGAGGTACTGCGTGTCGCGCTTGTCCATCATCGCCTGTTCGAGGCGCTCGTCCGATCGGTAGGTACGTTCGATGACGGCGCCCGAGCGCGCGTTGCGCAGCTTGGTGCGCACGAACGCGCCGCCCTTGCCTGGCTTGACGTGTTGGAACTCGATCACCGTGAACAGCCCGTCATCGAGCTTGATGGTGATGCCGTTCCTAATGTCCGACGTTGATATTGCAGCCATGGGTGTGGCGACCTTTCGCGAATCGTGCGTTGCCCAGTCTAGGCAACGCGCTCTTGGCATCCGACTACGACGACGGTGACGCCAATCGGCGTACCGCGTCGACGGCGAGTTCATAACTGGTCGCCCCGAAGCCCGCGATGCTGCCGTTGACCGATCCGGCGAGCGTACTGAGGTGGCGAAAGGGTTCGCGGGCCGCGGGATTCGAGATGTGCACCTCGACCTTCATCCCGTCGAACGTGTCCAGCGCGTCGGCAAGCGCCCACGACGAGTGCGTCAGCGCTCCGGCATTGATCACGATGGCCGCGCGCACTACCGCGCGCTGCGTGCACCGCCTCGATGAGGTCGCCCTCGAAGTTCGACTGCACGTGTCGCACGACGAATCCGGCGTCTTTGGCGAGCTCGCTGAATCGCTCGACGTGCTCGGCCAATGTGGCCGTGCCGTAGATCTCGGGATTGCGCGTACCCAGCAGATCGAGGTTCGGACCCGACAACAACAGAATCTCGTTACTCATTTCTCTCCTCGGAATCTCTCCAGTACGTCACTCACGAGTTGTGGGTCGACGTCGTTCACCGTCTCGAATCCCTCGGCACCCGCGAGCACGAAGGTCAGGTCGTGGTGCGCCTTCTTGTCGTGCGCCATCGCCTCCAAGAGCGACGACGTCGGGAAGTGCTCGGGAATGCGCCGCTGGAGACCGAAGTAGTCCAAGACCTCGTCGTGGCGCTCGACCTCACCGACGCCGACGCGTTCGAGCGCCGCGGCCAAGCGCGCCGCGAAGGCGAGTCCGATGGCGACGGCCTCGCCGTGTCGCAGTTCGTCGCGGTCGCGCGCGAGCGCTACTTTCTCCAGAGCGTGCGCCAGGGTGTGGCCGTAGTTCAAGAGCACGCGCCGGCCGCCCTCGCGTTCGTCGGCGCCGACGATCGCGGCTTTGAGTTTCACCGACATCACGATGAGGTCGTGCGGAGAGACATCGGTCAGTTCTGCGGCGAAGCCGCCCTCTAGGATCCAGCACTTGGCGACCTCGCCGAGACCGCTCAGGCGTTCGCGCTCCGGCAACGTCGCGATCGTCTCGAAGTCGCACAGCACGCCGATCGGCTGGTGGAAGGCACCGACGAGGTTCTTGCCCGAGCGCAGGTTGACGCCGGTCTTGCCGCCGATCGCCGCGTCGACCTGGCCGACGAGCGAGGTCGGGACCTGGACCAGTGCGATGCCACGCAGATACGTCGCCGCCGCGAATCCGACGAGGTCGGTCACGGCGCCACCGCCGACGCCCACCAACACGTCACTTCGTGAGAGTTCGAAGAGCGCTATCTCCTCTAACAACACTTCGAAAACGTCGAGCGTCTTGGCGGCTTCGCCGTCAGGCACGGTCAACACGTGTTGATCGATGCCGCTCGTGAGGTCGAACCACGGCTGCTCGGCAAGTGACGTCGACGTGACGATGACCGCGACGCGAGCAGACGGTGCTCGCTCGGCGATCAGTCCGGCGAGTTCGTGGCGGGCGCCCTCAGCGAGGACCACGTCGTAGGAGCGCTCCCCGAGATCAACGGCCACCTTCATCGCGTCAACCGTTCCACTTCGCGCGAGACCTGCTCGATCGCGTCCTCGATCGACGCCGAGGTATCGATACGGGCTCGTGAGACCTCCTCGTACCACGCCGCTCGCTCACGCCGGAGTGTCGCGAGCGCTTCGAGCGGTCGCTCTGCCAGGAGCGGGCGCTCGACCTCCCCGAGGCGCGACAGTATGACCGCGTCGTCACAGTCGAGCCACAGTGTGAACTCGTCGCGCAACGTCTCACGAGCCGCGGGTGAACAGACGATCCCGCCACCCGTCGCGATGACGGCCTCGGCGCCGCGTTCGAGAGCGGCGCGTAAGGCCTCGACCTCGCGCACGCGGAACTGTGCTTCGCCCTCTTCGCGCAGGTACTGCGCCGCGCCGACGCCGACGCTGAGCGCCAGGAGATCGTCGGTGTCGAGCGCTTCGGCGTGGCGCTGATCGGCCAAGGACCGCGCCAACGTGGTCTTTCCCGTACCGGGTAGCCCGACGAGCACGAGGTGGTGCCACGGCTAGTTGCGGGCGAGCGCTCGACGGCGTCGAGCCGAGGTTGGCGATGTAGGACGCGTGGTTTCGCGTGAACTCCTCCACCGTGTCGCCGCCAAACTTGCGCAGGGCCTCGTCGGCCAAGACGAGCGCCATCATGGCCTCGGTCACCACGCCCAGGGCCGGCACCGCCGTGACGTCGGTGCGCTCCTTGAAGGAGATCGCCGTCTCGTGCGTCACCACGTCCACGGTCTCGAGGACCGGACGATTCAGCGTGGAGAGCGGCTTCATCGCCGCCTTGGCGATGATCGGCGCGCCCGGAGGAGATCCCGCCCTCGGTGCCACCGGCGTGATCGGAACGACGTATGATATCCGCCGCCCTGGACGTAGGACTCGTCGTAGGCGATCGCGTCGTGCGCGACGCTGCCGCGCTGGGAGGCCTGGATGAAGCCGTCACCGATCTCCACGGCCTTGACCGCCTGGATGCTCATCAAAGCACCGGCGATCAGTCCGTCGAGTTTGCGGTCCCACTGCACGTGGCTGCCCAGACCGACCGGCACACCGTAGGCGATCACCTCGACGATGCCGCCGAGGGAGTCCCCGACCTTCGCCGCGGCCTTGATGGCGACGATCATCGCCGCGGCGCCGTCGGCATCGAAGCAGCGAACCTCATTGTCGTCCACGGCCGCCAGGTCTCCGGGCATCGGTCGCACGTCACCGGTCGCCGCGGCCTCGCCGATGCGGATGACGTGGCTCACGATCTCGATGCCGATCGATCTCAAGAGTGCCTTGGCCAGGGTCCCCGCGACCACGCGCGCCGCGGTCTCGCGGGCACTGGCGCGCTCGAGAACGTCGCGCGCGTCGTCGAAGCCGTACTTCTGCATGCCGGCCAGGTCGGCGTGACCCGGACGGGGTTTGGTCTGCTTCTGGCTCGGCGTACCGGGGGCGGCGGACATCTCTACTTCCCACTTGGGCCATTCGGAGTTCAGTATCTCGACGGCGACCGGAGAGCCGAGCGTTCGTCCGTGGCGCACGCCACCGATGAGTCGCAGTTCGTCGCGTTCGAATCGCATCCGTGGGCCGCGACCGTATCCGAGTCGGCGTCGCGCCAATTCGTCGGCGATCTCCTCGACACCGATCGACATACCCGAGGGCAGCCCTTCGACGATGACACTCAGCGATGGACCGTGACTCTCTCCGGCCGTGAGGAAGCGCAACATCTAGCAATTCTAGAACGGCCGAAGAGCGCGCTTACTCTTTGGCGTAGAAGGGATTCTCACCCGAGGCGTGGTCGGTGACGTCAATCACGCCGGTCAGCTCTGGGATCGCTTCGATGAGTTGCGTCTCGATGCCTTGGGAGAGCGTCAGTCGACTCATCGCGCATCCCTGACATCCGCCGGAGAGCTTGAGGTACGCGACCTTCTTCTCCTCGTCGAGCGCGATCAGGTCGGCGCGTCCGCCGTGGGAGGCGATGGCGGGATTGACACTCGACTCGAGGACTTCGATCGCCAGCGTGCGCGAGTGGTCCGGCGATACCGAGGGCGAGGATGTCGGCCGGGACGCCGGGGTTGATCTCTTCGGGCGTCGGCGCGTTCGGGTTCACTAGCACCAGTCCCCCGCCGCCTTCGGCGGCGAACTCCAGTCGACTGCCGCGAAGACGATCGACGCTCTTCGGCGGGCACGACGATCGTCACGTCGCCGTCGTTGCCGATGGCGGCGCCTTCGGGCGCGTCGGCGCGGTCCGAGAAGTAGAGGTCGTAGGCGTAGCCCGCGCCGCGCGTGCCCGTCACCTCGATGAAGAGCGCCAACGTCTCGGAGTGCTCTTCGGCATTCAGGGCATCGAGCACGACGTTGCGCGCCTCGTCGGTCAGGGTGAGGACTTCAAACGTGTCGACGGTAGTCATGTGCACAAGTCTATGGGCTCGTTCCTTCGAGTTGACACCAAGTAAGTTCTCTTCGTGAGTTCAATACCTTCTGACGCCCACGAGTGGATCAGTTTCGAAGACACCAAGCGTCAGCGAACGTGGATGTTCGACGTGACCTTCCTGGAGAGCAACTGGAAGTGCATCTTCGGCGCCGGCTGCCAGGGCGTCTTGACCGAGGCCACGCCCGAGCTCGTCCAGGGATGCTGCAGCTACGGGGCGCACTTCACGGACGAGAAGGACCAGCGTCGCGTCGAGAAGGCGGCCAAGCGCCTCACCGCCGACCAGTGGCAGTTCAAGTCCAAGGGTCGCCAGGGCACGACCCGGGTGAAGAAGAACGGTGAGATCGTCACCCGACTGGTCCAAGACGCCTGCATCTTCCTCAACCGTCCCGATTTCCATCGCGGCCCGGGCTGTGCGCTGCACGTCATGGCGATCGACAACGAAGAGAGTTACATCCCGCTGAAGCCCGAGGTCTGTTGGCAGCTCCCGCTGCGACGCGACGACGAGGTCGAGGACGACGGTCACGTCATCACGCGCATCTCGCAGTGGAACCGGAGTCACTGGGGCGCCGGCGGCGCGGACTTCCACTGGTGGTGCACCGAGGACCCGGCGGCCTTCATCGGCAAGGACCGCGTCGTCGACTCGATGGCGCGAAGAGTTAGTGGCGATGGTCGGCCAACTGGTCTACGACCAACTGCTGGCGTACATGAACACGCGTGCGTCCCAGCCCAAGGGCACGCGACTTCCCGCACCCCGTCATGCGAAAGAGGTCCTAGCCCTCGGCGGCGAGGGGGTCCTCTTCGTTGAACGTCGTGCGCGGCAGGGAGCCGAGAATCTCGTCGTAGCGGTCCTCTTCGGCGAGACACCACTCCGCGTGGACGTCTTCGGGCGCGGCACCGCATTCCACACAGGTGGTCGCGCGGGGTCCGGTAGAACGTTTGAGTTCGCGAGCTTCAACAAACCGACGATGGCGGCCTTTTTTCACGTCCACTCCTCACTGGTCGCGGGCCATAACTGGCGGCGACCACAACCCAGCAGTACTGAGTTGAGAATCCATATTACCAATAGAAATCTCAACTGAAGCCTCTATCATCGCGTTGTGAGCTCTGCCTTTGATCCCAACGAGATGGTGCTGCGCTTTCGCGAACGGGCCGACGCGGTGAAACGTCGTGGGTTCCCGCCGGTCGAAGGACCCGAGCGCCAGCGCTTCATTGAGGCGGCCAACCTCGACTTCCAGGACTTCGCCATGCTGGGCGACGCGACCGCCACGCTCGAAGACGGCATCTTGCGACTCGAGATCGACCTGCGTCCGCCGAGTTCTTAACGGCTTCTTAACTCGCGGCCGCCGCCACGCGCGCCCGTCGCCTCGGAGAACGCCGCGGCGCCGCGCTCAAGCGTCGCGAGTGCCTTCGCCGATCGTCCGGTACCGCGATCGCGCTGTAGCACTCGACCGCGGCGGTCGCGAAGTCGCGGTAGGCCTGGTCGAGCAGATTCGTGGCCTGCGCGTCGGGCGTCGGTAGCGACGACTGCATCGAACCGTCGTCCACGAAGAGCACGTTGCAGAACGTGTGGAGGTCGTTGCTCGAAAGCGAGAAATTGCGCAGGTCCTTGGCGGAGTTCTTGACGTCGTAGAAGAGCGTGCGGGCGTTCGCGTGAAAGCCGCTCTGTTTCACCCAACCCGACATCGCCGTGCCCGGACTGACCGAGCCACAGGCACAGAGCAGGAGCGCCCGCAGCGAGCAGCGTCGCGACGCGCCGAATCACGCAGCGACCACGAGGTGCATCTGACGCCGACCGCGCCGAAGGATGCACGTAGCGACCGTGGAGCAACGCCGACGTCATCGACACTTCGGCGCCGACCTCGACGCGAACGTTGTTGACGTAGACGCCACCTTGCTCGATGAAGCGCCGCGCCTCACCGAGCGACGTCGCGAGTTCGCAACGCACCAACAGATCGGCCGCATCGATGCCGTCGTTCAATTCGTCGCGCGCGACCTTCGACGATGGCGCGTCGGCGACGACCTGCAGCAGTGTCGCCTCGTCGAGTTCGGCGATCGACTCGGCGAAGAGCGCCTCGCCGGCGCGTTCGGCGCGCGCGGCCGCGTCCTCGCCGTGCACCAACGTGACGATGGCGTTCGCCGCGGCGCGTTGGGCTCGACGTTCTTGCGGGACGCCGTGCGCGTCGCCTCGTCGAGTTCGAGCGATCGTCTCATGATCGAGGAACGTGAAGTAGCGCAAGCATCGCCGGCGCGGCGACGTCGTCGGCGTTCAAGAGGAACTGGTGCATCGCGAACGGCGACGTCATCGAGGCGTCCAGCCACACGTGCTCGTTCGCCGCTCTCGGACTTGCCGAACTTCTGTCCGTCGGCGCGCAAGCAACAGCGGCGTCGTGAGGCCATCGGCACGGTGACCGGTGGCCTTTCGCACGAGTTCGCTCCCCATCGTGATGTTTCCCCACTGGTCCGATCCCCCGAGCTGCAGCGTGCAGTCGTGATCGAGGTTCAACCGCAAGAAGTCGTAGGCCTGCAACAGCATGTAGGAGAACTCGGTGAAGGAGAGCCCCACGTCATCGCGGTCGAGTCGGCTCTTCACGGTGTCCTTGGCGATCATCTGGTTCACCGTGAAGTGCTTGCCGACGTCACGCAAGAAGTCCGTGAGCGACACCGTCGTCAGCCAGTCAGCGTTGTTGAGCAACATCGCCTGGGTCGTACCCGGCGTCCGTTAGAGAAATCGAGGAAACGCTCCAGCTGCTCACGTATGCCGACCAAGTTGTCGTCCGACTGTTCGAACGTCAAAAGGGGTCGCTCCGCGGCCTTGAAACTCGGGTCGCCGATCAGTCCGGTACCCCCGCCGGCCAGGGCAATCGGGCGATTGCCGGCCAACTGGAGACGGCGCAGGGTGCAGAGTTGCATGAGGTGACCAAGGTGCAGCGATCGAGCCGTGGGGTCGAAACCGATATAGGCCGTGACGCCGCCGGCACAGAGAGCCGGTCGAGGACCGCGTCGTCGGTGGTCTGGTGCACAAGACCCCGAAACTCCCAGTCGTCACGTAGTTTCATCAGTCCAGTCTACGAGGCGCCCATCGCTAGAAACTTGCCCCGGATGCCGGGAAGTGCACCTGCAACCAGATGACGAACGAATGCCACGCGCCCGTGACCTCCAGCACGCCGATCACGATCAACAACACCCCACCGATGCGACCGATCGCGCGTTGGTGTCGACGCAGCCACGAGGACGCGGTCGAGACCCACTCGGTGGCCAGCGCGGCGACGATGAAGGGGATACCGAGACCGAGACAGTAGAAGAACGTGAGGATCGACTCCGCGCAGGACCGTCGCCCCGGAGTTCGTCTCGAGCGCGAGGATCGCGCCCAGCGTCGGACCGAGGCACGGTGTCCAGCCGAGCGCGAAGAGAAATCCCAGTGCGCCAGCACCGAGGACCGAGGCCCGCGGCAGATAGTGGATCCGTCGTTCGCGATTCATGAAACTGGACGGCCACCAACCGGCGAAGAACAGCCCCAGCAGTATCGTCACGGCGCCGAACACGATCGACAGCGTTCGCTGGTCGTCGCGCAGCACGTTGCCGAATCCTCCTGCGAGAGGCGCCGAGGCAGACGAAGACAACTGCGAAACCGACGATGAAGGCGATCGCCCCGATCACCGCGCGTCCGCGACCCGAGCGTCCCTCGAGGGATCCCGCGGCGCCACTTAGAAAGGCGAGGTAGCCCGGCAGGAGCGGCAAGACGCACGGGGAGATGAACGAAACGAAGCCGGCCGCGACCGCTATGGGAAGGGCGGCCAGCAGCGAAGCGGGAAGCGCCGCGATCATCGCACGCCTTCGAGGATGCTCTTCACTTTCTCGTTCCAGGCATCGTGCAGTCGTACGTTCTCGTCGCGCGAGGGCACGCTCGGCCACGATCACGCTCAATCCCACGTGACCCAGTGCCGCATCGAGCGTGGTTCGCAGTTCGCTCAGTGTCGTCACGCGCTGCGCCTCGTGACCAAAGGCTCGGGCGATCGTGACGAGGTCATGCGGTCGAGGCGTCCCAAAGAGTTGCTCGAATCGCGCTTCATCGAGCGAAGCGCGCTGGGAGAGAAACGAGAAGATCCCTCCTCCGCGATTGTCCGCTACGACAAGCGCGCACGTGCCACCAGCGTCGCCGAATCCATCGACGAGACGCCGAGACGTCGTGCAGCATCGTGATGTCGCCGACGAGACCAAGTCGCGGCCGCCGGCAGGCAACGCCGAGCGCGGTCGACACGACGCCGTCGATGCCGTTCACACCGCGATTCGAATACGTCGGTGCACTGCGCGGGTGGGCGTCCACCACTCGACGTCGCGCACGGGCATCGAGGAGCCCATCACCAGCGGCACCTCATGTGGGAACTCGATTCGACGACGCATCGAGCGACCGAGAGTTCATTCAGCGCGTCGTCCTCGTCGATCTTCGCCAACCACTCGCCCACGTGCGTCGAGGCTTCACTCCAGAGCCGCAGGTACTCGCCTTCCGCCTTGGGCTCGTGCACGAGGATCAGGGATCCCCGCCAAGGATTCGCTCACGAGTCGATCGGGATCCGAGACGAAGCCGGCGCCGTCGAAACCAATCGTGCGCACGCGCCACTCACGCAGGCGCTCTTGGAGCACGCGAGAGGCGGGTAGCCCGCCGAGACGAACGACGACGTCGGGCCGGACCTCTTCAGCGAACCGGTCATCTCGCAGGAGCGGGTCGAAGTACGAGATGGCGCCCAACGCGGTGGCGTCACCCACGACCACCCAATTCAGTGAACTGCAGTCGTCGACCATTCGCGCGGACACACCGTGACCGGCCACGCAGAGGACGCGGAGGTCTTCGAGGCCCGCGACGCCGACGGAACAACTGGCGCGTCCACGGTCATGGGGACGAGCGCCGGCAGTGCCATCGCCTCTGCGACGAGGGGTTCGATGAACGCGGCGTTCAGGTGGACGGGCCCGGGACTCGGGAGAAGCCGTCTCGCTGTGTCGCGTCGCGCCAGAGTCGCTGGGCGAGGTCTCGCCACGTCGCCGCGTCCTCGACGCGCGCGACGCCGGGATCCTCGAAGCGACGCACCATGTCGCCGAAGAGTCGGTGTTGGTCGATCGTCTGGGGCGCACCGACGCCGTGGAGTTCGGGCGGCCGATCGGCCGTGAGCACCAGGAGCGGCACGAAGGCCTGGGAGGCTTCGGCGACACACGGCGTGGAGTTCGGCCGCGGCGGTGCCGCTCGTCACGACGATCGCCACCGGCGCGCGCGTGACGAGCGCACGGCCGAGGGCGAAGAATCCCGCGCTGCGTTCGTCAATACGAACGTGGACCTGGAGTTCAGCGCGACTCGCGCAGGCCAGGGCGAGCGGCGTGGACCTCGAGACCGGGACAGACCACCACGTCGCGAAGTCCCAGGCGAATCCATTCGTCAAAGAGCGTCGCCGCGTACGTGGCCTGCACCTCACTCGGGCTCGGTACGCTCTGTGGCAATGTCACTCCTCGGTGTCCAACGTCGCGGCTCGGGCCCACTCCTCGTGTGGCTGCACGGCTTCACGCAGACCAAGGAGTCGGCACATCAGTTTCGTTCCATTCTGGCAGGAACCAACGAACTGCTGACTCTCGACCTGCCGGGACACGGCGAGAACGCTGCGTATTTCGGCGTCACTCGACGAGACCGCCGAACTGCTCGGCGCCGTCTTGCCCCGTGAAGCGGTGGACCTCGGCGGCTACTCATTCGGGGCCCGCGTGGCACTGCACTACGCCCTTCGCTACCCCGACCGCGTGAACGTGCTGGTCTGCTCGGGGCGACGCGCGGCATCGGGACCCGGCGAACGAGAGGAACGACGCCGAAGCGACGACGACTCGCCGATCGCGCATCGAAGCGATCGGCGCGGACGCGTTCCTCGACGAGTGGCTCGCTCGTGAGATGTTCGCGTCACTGCCGCGCGATCCCGTCGAACGCGGGGCGCGAAGCACCGACGCCGCGGGCATGGCGAACTCCTTGCGCCGCGCGGGAACGGGGACGCAGCGCTGGCTGACACCGAGCGTCGCCACACTCTCGATGCCGGTCTTGACGCTGGCCGGTGAGCGCGACCTGAAGTTCTCACTCGAAGCGCAGGCCATCGCCGACACCGTCGCCGACGGACGACGGCGTTCGTCGCGAACGCGCACCACGCGGCTCACCTCGAGCGACCGGAGCGGGCCGCCGAACTCGTTCAGAGTTTCATATGCCGATCTTGAAGACCAGCGCCAGGGCGAGGAGCGCGCCGAGTTGTAGTTGCGCTGCGCGCGGAGAAGATCAACATCGGAAGCAGCTCGCGTCCGTTCTTCTTCGAGAAGGCCAGTCGGATCGCGGGCACGTAGAGCACGATCGCGACGATACCGACGACCACATGTCCCGACCCGGCGATCCCGACGAAGCACGCCGAGCACGCACACCGCGAAGAGCCACGGCGCGCGAGCGCGGTTCATCCGCGCGGCCAGCGTCTTCTTGCCCGCTGACTGATCGCCGTGGACGTCGCGCAGATTGTTGGCTTCGAGCAGCGCACAGGCCATGAACCCGGTCGCGACGCCGAGCCACCACGAACGGCTCGGAATGGTCAGGTGCTGCACGTACGCGGTGCCGACCGTCGCCACGATGCCGAAGTAGATGAAGACGAACAGCTCGCCGAATCCGTAGTAGCCGTAGGGCTTCGGTCCCCCGGTGTAGAACCATCCCGGCGCCGATCGCCGTGGCCCCGATCGCGACCAACCACCACGAGGTCCGCGACGCGAGGAGGAGCCCGGCGCCACCGGCCACGACGAATGCGCCGAAGGCGGCGTTGCGAACCGTGCTTGGCCGCCACGAGATTCGATGCCGTCAGGCGAAAGGGGCCGACGCGGACTTCGTCGGTGCCGCGAATGCCGTCGGAGTAGTCGTTCGCGTAGTTCGTGCCGACCTGCAACGCGAGGGCGACGACCAGGCAAAGTACCGAGTTGCCCCAGTTGATCGTGCGTGGTCGAATGAGCGCCACGCCCACGATGACCGGCACCATCGCCGCGGGTAACGTCCGAACGCGCGCCGCGAGCACCCAGCGCCGGAGCGGCCCGGGAGCCTCGGTCATGGACGCTTGGGAAACTTTGAGAAGTCCGGTTTGCGGTGTTCGACGTAGGCGTTGCGGCCCTCTTGACCCTCTTCGGACATGTAGAACAGCATCGTCGCGTCCCCGGCCAGCTGCTGGATGCCGGCCATGCCGTCTTCGGCCGCGTTGAAGCCGGCCTTGAGCATGCGTAGCGCGATCGGCGACAGCGTCAGTATCTGTCGACACCACGCGACCGTTTCGTTCTCCAGTTGATCCAGCGCCACGACGGTGTTCACGAGACCCCACTCGAGCGCCTCTTGCGCGTCGTACTGACGACAGAGGAACCAGATCTCCTTGGCCCGTTTCACACCGATCGTGCGGGCCAACAGTGACGAACCGTAGCCGCCGTCGAAAGAGCCGACCTTGGGTCCGGTCTGGCCGAAGCGAGCGTTGTCCGCCGCGATCGAGAGGTCGCAGACCAAGTGCAAGATGTGTCCCCCACCGATGGCGTACCCTGCGATCTGGGCGATGACCGGCTTTGGGAGTCGTCGGATCTGGATCTGGAGGTCGAGGACGTTCAGTCGGCCGACGCCTTGACGCGCGAGGTGATCATCACCCATATAACCGTCGTCGCCACGGATGCTCTGGTCGCCCCCGGAACAGAACGCGTCCGGGCCAGCCCCGGTGAGGATGATCGCGCCAACGGTGACGTCGTCGCGGGCCGTCTCAAAGGCCCGCGAGAGTTCGAAGAGCGTCTGGGGCCGAAAGGCGTTGCGCACCTCGGGCCGGTTGATGTGATGCGCGCGATCCCCTCGGCGACCTCGTAGATGATGTCGCCGAACTCACCCGAACGCTGCCACTGCGGTAGCGGCCAGGAGCGAAACTCCTCGACGGGATCGATCGGCGAGCCTTGGATGACGGTTTCTTCCATGGCGCCTACGCTACCGGTCGCTCAAACGGGCGCCATCAAGACACCCGGCGTCGCACGTTCGCCGGGCCGGCCTTCGTGCTCGGCGAGGCGTTCGGCGAGCGCGGCGCGCACCGCGACCATCGACGGGTCATCGAAGCGGTTGACGCGTTGCAGCGGGTCGTCGCTGAGGACGTAGAGCTCCCCCTCACTTCCGTCGTGGACCGTGCCCGGTTGGTACTCGGTATAGAGGCAGTTGTCCGTGACAACCGTTCGCACGTGCACGTCGACACCGAAGATCGACGAGTCCCACTCCGTGAAGGTCGCGTCGAAGGATCGATTGGACGCATCGCCGTCGTCGATCGGCAGGGCCGCGCCTTCGACCCAGTACGGCGCATCCTGACCGGCAATCTCGAGAAACGTCGCGGCGAGTGAGACGAGACTGACCGGCGCGTGCACGACGCTGGGCGTCGGAGCAGTCACTCGCGCCGGGCGCCAGATCAGCGGCAGTCGCATCAGTCCATCGACGTGATAGGGACCTTTGAAGAGCAGACCGAAGTCGCCCTGGAGTTCGCCGTGATCACTGGTGAATATGACGTCGACGTCATCGCCCCAGCCCTTCTCCTCGATGCTCGCGAGCACCCGTCCAATCGCCTCATCGATGAGTTCGACCTCCACGGCGTTGAGCGCATTCACTTCACGGACCTGGTCGGCGGTCATCGTCGCGGGCACCCACTTGGCCGGCGCTTCGTAGTTGCTCACTAACTTTCCGTCGTACCAGAGCCGCCAGTGGCGCGCCTTCTGATCCAACAGTGTCTCGCGGTCGCTGGTGCGCTGCGGGTAGTTCTCGGGCAGGGGGACGTCGCGCCACGGCACGCGAGCGACCTCGGACTTCGGCGGGTCCCACGGATGATGCGGGTCGGGAAAGCTCATCCAACAGAACCAGTCGCGGTCGGACTCCTGCTCTTCGAGCCAGCGAATCGTGCGCTCGGCGACCCAGTCGGTGTGGTACCACTCGCGCGGCACGGCGTTGTACTTCACCTGGGGCGCATCGGTGTCACCGCCGCCGGCGGCGTTCACGTTGAAGGCCGCGTCGACCACTTGATAAAAACCACGGATCGCCTCGGGGTGTTCGTCGCGCATCCACTTGGCGTAGTGCAGCGCGCCCATCACGCCGTGCGTCGCGAACTCTAGGTAGTCGAAGCCGCGGTGCACGCCGCGACGTCCGTCGAACCAGTCCTGTTCGATCGTCGGGATACCGAGACTCGCGAGGGAGTTCTCGGCGTAGAGGCCGAAGGGGTCCATGAAGGGCTCGAAGTGCGCCTTGCCGATGAGCGCCGTCGCGTAACCGGCGTCGTGCAGCGACTCGGCGACCGACGGCGCGTTGATGGCGAGCGGGACACCGTTCATCCACGCACCGTGCGTCGACGGGTACTGACCGGTCAGCATCGACGAACGCGACGGCATACACACCACCGACGTCGGTTGCGCGCGCTCGTAACGAATGCCCTCACGCGCCAATCCATCGATCACCGGCGTTCGTGAGAGGGTGCCGCCGTTCGCGCCAATGGTGTCGTAGCGCTGCTGGTCGGTCGTGATGAAGAGGATCTTGCGACTCACGAATCGACCGCTGACTGCTCGGCCAGACGTTGGATCTCCTCGAGTGCGCCCACGGTCCCGCCGGCGATGAGCAGCGCCAACGTGTCCGGCAGTGCCGTCGTGGAATAGACGCAGAGCGAATCGCCAGGGCCAATCGCGATCACGTCGATGACCCCGAGGTGGAAGGCGTACTGGGGCGACGTGATCCGATAGGCGAAGTGGCGCGAGGCGTCGTCGTTCGCCAGGATCTCCTCGGGGATCTCGAGTCCGATGGCGGTCGTGATGACGCGCAGGTTGCCCTCTACCGTGCACGACACGATGCCGGGAAACCACTGGGGAATGCTCTCGGGCTGTCGAACCACTCCCCAGACGGTGTCCGCGTCGGCCGCAATCCTTCGTTCGTGACGTATTGAGGCCACGGGTACCACCCCCAGTAGGTCCAACCTAGTTCTTAGACATCTAGTCTGGTTTCGTGACGTCCCTGCTCGCGCTCGATTTCGAGCTCGGGCCGAACCTCGAGTTCGCGATCCGCGAGAGCGTTGAGGACGCGACCGCCTTTTGCGTGTTGGACCGGCGCACCTCGCCACGGCGCCGCCTCGAAGAACTCGAGCGACTCGGCGCGACGGCGGTGCGCGACAGGGACGGCGTCACGGTGGTCGCCGGAGGCGTACCGGTGGACGACGACATCGGCCTCGTGATGTTGACGTCGGGCTCGAGCGGTGAGCCCAAGGCCGTGGAGTTGACGTGGTCGGCCCTTCGCGCGAGCGCCGAGATAACCCAGTCCACCCTTCGCGCTGACTCTCCCCCGGTCTGGTTGCCTTGCCTACCGGCCTGTCATATCGGTGGTCTCGCCGTGATATTGCGCGCCGTCTTGAGTGACGCCACCTTGTGGTGGGGCGACGGCGACGACCTCGAAGCGGGCGCCCGACACGGTGCGACGCACGTCTCGGTCGTTCGCGCCCAACTGGCGCGCCACGACCTCACTGGGTTCCACACCGTATTGCTCGGCGGCGCGCGACCACCGACGGCGGTGCCCGAGAACGTCATCGCCACGTGGGGTATGACCGAGACAGGTTCCGGTGTTGTCTACAACGGCGTGGCTCTCCCCGGTGTCGACGTCGCCAGCATCGACGGGGAGATCTGCGTTCGGACGCCGACGCTCTTTCGCTCCTATCGCAGCGGTCCTCGGCCGCAGGTCACCGGGCCCGACGGCCGCGACGACTGGTTCCCGACCGGCGACGCCGGTGAGGTCGACGCCGGTCGCGTCTCGGTGAAGGGTCGACTGGGATTCGTCATCAACACCGGCGGCGAAAAACTCTGGCCCGAGGAGCTCGAATCGGTACTCGCCACCATCGAGGGCGTGCGGGACGTCGCGGTGACCGGTGTCGAGGACCTCGAGTGGGGACAGCGCGTCGTGGCACTCGTGGTCAGCGACGGTTCGCACTTCGACGAACACATCCGCAGCGTCGCCGACGAACGAATCGGCCCGTGGGCCAAGCCCAAAGAGATCCGCTATGTCGCGGCCATCCCACGTACGTCCAACGGCAAGATCCAACGTCGAGCCCTCACGAATCTCCAGTAGTTCGACGTCGCCCGCGCAGCGCCAAGGCGCCTGTTCACTTGCACCTAACAACCCAGACTGTTAGCGTTCGCTTATCGAACTCTGGTTGGGGACTCGAGCTTCATTTAGGCGTTATCTCTTGGGTTTCTAGCCAGACACGGTACCTACGAAAGTGACGTCACCATGACAACTGGCACCTATGAAACCCCAGCCCGAGGACCGCTTCACGTTCGGTCTCTGGACGGTCGGCAACGTCGGGCGCGACCCCTTCGGCGTGGAGGTGCGCGGGGCCCTCGACCCCGTGGACATCGTCCATCATCTGGCCGACATCGGTGCCTATGGCGTCACCCTGCACGACAACGACCTCGTGCCGGCCGATGCGACACCCTCCGAGCGAGAGGTGCTGCTCAAGCGCTTCCGCGAGGCGTTAGACAGCACCGGACTCAAGGTCCCGATGACCACGGTGAACCTCTTCACGAGGCCGGTCTTCAAAGAGGGCGCACTCACCGCGAATGACCCCGACGTCCGTCGCTTCGCCCTGGCCAAGGCCCTTGACGCCATCGACCTCGGCGCCGAGTTGGACGCCGACATCTTCGTGCTCTGGGGCGGGCGCGAGGGTACCGAGGCCCACGCGGCCAAGCCCGTCGCCGAAGCGCTGGACCGCTACGCCGAAGCGATCAACGCCATGACCGCCTACATCGGTGAGCGCGGTTACAAGACGCGCATCGCGATCGAACCCAAGCCCAACGAACCGCGCGGAGACATCTTGCTGCCGACCGTCGGTCACGCACTGGCCTTCATCGAGAACCTCGATTCGCCCGAGATCGTTGGCGTCAATCCCGAGTTCGCCCACGAGACGATGAGCGGACTGTCCTTCCACCACGGCGTGGCCCAGGCCCTGTGGTCAGGCAAGCTCTTCCACATCGACCTCAATGCGCAGCGCATCGGTCGCTTCGACCAAGACTTCCGTTTCGGTTCCGAAGAGATCAAAGAAGCGTTCTACTTGGTACACCTGCTCGAGACCTCGGGCTACGCCGGCATGCGACACTTCGACGCCCACCCGTACCGTACCGAAGGGCCCGAAGGCGTGTGGGACTTCGCTCGCGGGTGCATCCGCACCTATCTCATCTTGAAGGAGAAGGCCCAACGATTCGAAGCCGACCCCGACATCAAGGCCGCCCTCGCGGTCGCGCGCGTGCCGGACCTCGCCACGCCGACCAAGGTCGGTGACGGATCGGTCGAAGCCTTGCGCAGTTACGTCAAGACCTTGGACGAGAGTGCACTCGGCCAGGCGCACTACGGTCACGAACAACTCGATCAACTGGTGACCGAGTTACTGCTCGGCGTCCGATAATCACACGTTGACGTGACCCTGGTCGCGGGGGTCGATTCGTCGACCAAGAGCACGAAAGTCGTCATCGTCGAGAGTGACGACGGCACCATTGTCGCCTCGGCGACGTCGCGCCATCCCGCCACGGCACCACCGCGTAGTGAGCAGGATCCGATGGCGTGGTGGCGTGCGCTCTCCAAGGCCTGGTCGGCCTGCGGCCCGATCACCCGCTCGGTCAAGGCCATCTCCATTGCGGCCCAACAGCACGGTCTCGTCGCGCTCGACGGCAATGGCGAAGCCGTGCACCCGGCGAAACTCTGGAACGATTCGGAGTCGGCCGCGCAGTGCGAGACCCTCACCAATGAGCTCGGCGCCGAGGCGTGGGCGCGGCGATGCGGCAGCGTCCTCACGCCGTCATTCACCATCACCAAACTCGCGTGGCTTCGCGAGACGAAACCCGAGACGTACGCGACGATCCGACGAGTGCTCTTGCCCCACGAGTGGCTGACGTGGCAACTGCTCGGCTGTCCGGTGCGCGCCGTCGGTGACCGCGGCGACGCGTCCGGCACCGGCTGGTGGTCACCGAGCGGCGGTGACGTTGACGATGGTCTACTCGCGCTGGTGGGCGCCCAACGTGAATGGTTACCGGAGATCCTCGGTCCCAGCGAGCTGGCGGGACAGGCAGCAACGATGGTGCGTGGTGCGGCGGTGGGACCGGGAACCGGTGACAACATGGGCGCCGCGTTGGCCCTCGGCCTCGCGCCGGGCGATCTCGCGATCTCCTTCGGCACAAGTGGCACGGTCTTCACGACGTCGAGGGATCCTTCCTTCGACGCTCGGGGCGACGTCGCGGGCTTCGCCGACGCCGCCGGTCGCTTCTTGCCCCTCGTGTGCACGCTCAACGCGACCAAGGTCACCGAGTGGTCCGTCGGGCTCGCCGGAGGGAAGGCCAACGACCTCGACCGTATCGGGGCGCTCGCTCCCCCGGGCGCCAACGGCGTCGTGCTCATCCCGTACCTCGACGGCGAGCGAACGCCGCTACTGCCCAACGCGACGGGTACGTTGAGCGGACTGCGAACGACGACGACCGTCGCCGACATCGTCCGTGCGTCCGTGGAGGGCGTCGTCTGTGGACTCCTCAGCGGCGTCGACGCGCTGGAACGGTGCGGCGTTGACGTCGGCGGACGCCTCCTCGCGGTAGGTGGCGGAGCGCGTTCCGCGCTCTATCGTCAGGTGCTCGCCGACCTCTCGACCAAAGAGATCGTTACGCTCGACCCCGCGGTCGATCGCGTCGCCGTCGGGGCGGCCGCCCAGGCCGCCGCCGTCCTATTCGAATCGAATCCCGATGACGTCGGGGCACGCTGGGCCGCCGGTGAGAAGGTCGTCGTCGTTACCGAGCCAAAGATCGACGCAACGAGGTCGGCGGAGTTACGTGATCGCTACCGATCGCTCGCCGAACGCCAACTTCGGTAACGCAGTGCCGTCCAACCGGTTGCGTGCGCGATGGAGGAGCAGTTACGAGCCAGCGAGTTTTGCCGCACCGCGCCGAGCCAACGAGTCAATCGCGATAGCCGCGACCAAGACGAGACCGGTGACCATCAGCTCGACGGACGCACTCAATGAAATGAGCGCCATACCGTTGTAAATGGTCGCGATCACGAGTCCGCCGATCAGGGCGTTGATCATGCGGCCGCGACCGCCGAAGAGGCTGGTTCCACCGATGACGGCGGCGGCCACCGCGAAGAGCACGAGGGTGCCGCCGGGAATGGAGTCCGCCACGCCGTTTTCAGAGGCGTAGACGAGCCCGGCGATGCCCGCGGTGAGTCCCGAGAGGGCGAAGGCCAGGAGGCGATAGCCGTTGACGGAGATGCCGGAACGACGCGCGGCCTCGACGTTGCCGCCGATGGCGTAGAGGTAACGACCGGGCTTCGTGCGCGCCAATATGAAACTGAAGATCGCCA
This sequence comes from uncultured Acidimicrobiaceae bacterium, assembly GCA_963764095.1. GTDB lineage: Bacteria > Actinomycetota > Acidimicrobiia > Acidimicrobiales > RAAP-2 > RAAP-2. The sequence continues at coordinate 65,797 of CAVXRB010000006.1, forward strand.
GGACGACCGCGACGAGCGGCACGGCGTACGGCATGCCCTCGATCACCGCGAAGTGTGAACGGTCGGTGTTGAATATCAGGACCAGAACGACGGCCAGTCCAAAGAGGGCCGCGACCTTGATGACGGTTTCGTAAATCGAGACACTGTCGAGGCCACTGGAGCGCCGACCGCGGTCCTTGTTGAAGATCAGCAACGACATCAACGCTGCGCGCGACGAGACTGACGATCCACGTGAAGGTCGTCGACAGGTCGAGGTTGGCGATGCCGTAGAGAACCTTGTTATTGATCGCAATCGCTCCCCCGTTGTTCTGGCCGTCGATGAGCCAGATGGCGACGCCCTCCCAGAAGAGCGAACCGCCCAAGGTAACGATGAACGATGGTACCTTCAACGCAATCGTGATACCGCCCTGGATAGCGCCGATGGCCGTCGTGGCGAGGACCGCCAAGAGCAGTGCCGCCCACCACGGCCATTTGTAGTTGGAGTCCAAAAGGATGGAACCGACGGCGGCGCCGACGGCGGCGATCCAACCGGACGAGAGGTCGATGTCACCGAGCAGCAGTAACCAGATCTCAGCGAGACCGAGGAGGATGAAGACGGTGGACTGGATGAAAAGGTTGGTGAGGTTACCGGCCGAGAGGAATGTGGAACTGCGAATCTCGAAGTAGGCACCGAGAATGACGAGACCGATGATGATCGGCAGCATCCCGGAGTCGCTCCGGCGCAACTGCTTCAGACGGGCCTTGAGAATGACGAGTGGAGATTCCGGTGCCGCCGCCTTCAAGGCCATTGGGGTCACGACGGTGTCTGACACGGAATGAACCTTTCCCTGCGTTAAGAGGCGGAGGAGTGGGACGATCGATCTCTCGTCGTCCCACCGGTAGTAATCAGGTCAACAGCACTCGCGGTGTCGTAGTCCGAGGCCGGACCACTGCTGATCAACGTGCCGAGGTGCAGCACCGCAATTCGATCGGCCACCGCGAACACGTCGGTGAGGTTGTGCGAGATGACCAGGACGGCGATGCCGCGACCCGCAAGTGTCTTGATCAGATCAAGTACGAGACGTGTCTGTGACACGCCCAGTGCGGCAGTCGGTTCGTCCAGAATCACGAGTTTGGCGTCGCGCATCACGGCGCGAGCAACGGCGATCGCTTGACGTTGGCCACCCGAGAGCGATCCCACCAACTGCCGGACCGATTGCACCGTGAAAACGGAGAGATCGTGTAGGAGCTTCTTCGTCTGGAGCTCCATGTTGATCTCGTTCAAGAGACCGGCCTTCGTTTCCTCGTGTCCGAGGAACATGTTCTGAACGATGTCGAGATTGTCACAGAGTGCGAGGTCTTGGTAGACGGTCGTAATGCCGAGGGCGTCCGGCATCACGAGGCGAGCGGATGTGAACTTCCTTGCCCTCCCAGAAAATCTCCCCACTGCTCGGAGCGTAGATTCCCGCAATCGTCTTGATGAGCGTCGACTTTCCAGCGCCATTGTCGCCGATGAGCGCGGTCACCTTCCCTGCGGGAAGGTCAAGATCACAGTGGCGCAGTGCTTCGACCGGGCCAAAGTGTTTCGTCAGCGCCCGAAGACTGAGGAGAGGCGTCTCGTCCAAAACGGACGTCCCCGAGTCACGTTTCGCCTCTTGCCCAATATTGGGCGCGAGGGTAATAGGTGACTCGGGGACGTCTGTCATGGTCGGATGTTACTTAATGCCGTACTTCGTGCAGTCTGCTGCGTAGGTCGGGATACTCGAGTCACCAGCAACCGTCGGTGCAGTGGCTCCGCAAATCTGTGAAACCGTGACCTGCTTGGACGCGATGACCTGCGCCTTCGATGGTCGAAGCCGTCTCCCACAGCGGCACCAACAGAACCGAGGGAACGCTCTTCAGCGACGAGATCGTCGCACCCGAGTCACTTACCTTGCCGTTGATGATGCCCGTCGCTGGCTTCTTGCCCGCACGCAGGTAGATCGCCAACGCAGCCGTCGGCCTGAGCCTCAATGTAGGACGGCTTGAAGACCGTTCCGCACTGGTAGCCCGAGATGATGTTGTCGATACCCGCCGGTGTTGCGTCTTGACCCGTGAACGGGAATGTGTCCGGCTTCAGGCCCTGCGACTGCAGGTACTGATGATCGGTGCAGCATTCTCATCGTTCGGCGTCAGGACCGCGTTGATCTTCGAGTTGGCCGAGTAGGCACCCTGGAAGTCAACGAGCGCCGACTGGAGGCGACCACGTTCCGACGCTCTCGAGCACAGTGTTCGAAGAGCCCGACGTGGTGTTGTAGCCAGCGCCGTTCAATACGGCGTCGTAGCCCTGGGCAAACAACGTTGCGTTGTTGTCAGTCGGCGCACCCTTCATGACGAAGACGTCTGGGTCCGAAACATTCCATGCCGTGATGCACGAGAGCAGGCCCTTACCGATCAACGTTCCCACCGCAACGTTGTTAAAGCTCACGTAGTACGTGCGGTCTCCACCCAGCGTCAAACGGTCGTAGTCGATGACTTTCACGCCACGCGCACGAGCGTAGGACTCGATGATCGCACCGGACGAGCTGTCAAGTGACGTCAAGATGAGAACCTTGGCACCCTTGGCGATGTCGCCTTGTGCATCGGTGAGCTGCTGCTGCGGGCTGCCGTGTCCGTTCTGAATCGTGAACTGCTTGGTCTTGAGACCCGCAGCCAAGAACGCCTTCTTGAAGGCCGGCGCGTCGTAGTCGCCAACGAGCAGATGAAACGGTGTCGGGCAAGATAACGGCAATGTTGCCCTTACCCTTCGCGACGACTGACTTCAGACTTCATCGTTGTGAAGCTCGGGTTGAACGTTGCGTCCGACACCGTCTTGTTGCTGCAGTGCTCACGCCCGGCATCAAGCTGACGACCAAACCGCCGACCAATGCTACGCAGGCAAGAGCCCTTCCTGTTTTGAATTTCATAGTCCCCCAACCAAATAGAGGCATCAATACGATGCCGATTTTCAATTTACAACTTTGTGAACATCCTGTGAAAAGCAATGTCGACATGTGAAGTTAGCATGGTCAATCACCCCGGCACAGTTCACCACCGCCAGATCCTGTGGCGTCGGACGGCCGCAACTGACGGCCGTTCGGATCACGGCGGCAAGGGGATCGCGCCCAATCGCACGTCGTCATTCGGCCGATCGGCCCCGGTTCGTTGCCGAAAGCTGACGGACGCCCTGAAACGAGCGCGGTCCCATGGCGTCCGCTACCCACGCAGCCCTTCAGACACGCGCCTCGTGTGGACCAACCAAGAATTGATCGGTCGGTGTGATGTACGACGGCGGCGCGGCGTTCGTCACTTCGTCGCAAGACCGACTCCATGGTTTCCATAATGGAAACGGTCTCGTCCAACGGCATCATCGGGCTTTCGAGCAATCCCTCGGATGACACCTCGCCACTTCCGCGGCCTCGTAGTGAAGCCCACGACCCTGCGGCGCGAACTCGAAGCGCTGCGATCTCCCGCGCGCGTGACCAACGTGAACGCCGCGGTGCGTAGAAATCCCCGTCGATCTCGATGCGCGCCTTGGTCCCGAAATCGTCGCCGTCGTCGGCGTCTTGGCGCGGCGGACGTGTTGAGGTACGGCCTGGGCCCCACCGTCGTAGCCGAAGATCATCGAGACCTGTCGGTCGACGCCCGTAGGCGAAGTTCGATCATCGTGACCATCTTCGAAGGCGAACCCAGCAGCATCGACGCGAACGACACCGGATAGACGCCGAGATCCAGCAGCGCTCCCCCGCCCAAGGACAGGGTTGAACCATCGCGAGACTCGGATCGTAGTCAAAGCGCTGGCCGTGGTCGGCCTCCACGCTGACGATGTCGCCAAGCTCGCCTCTCGCGATCAGCTGGTTGACCGCGGCGACGTGCGGCAGGCACCGCGTCCACATCGCCTCCATCAGGAAGAGTTTCTTTGCGCGGGCGATCGCCACCAATGCCTCGCGCTTCGGCCGGTCATCGTGAAGGCCTTCTCGACGAGCACCGGTTTCCCCGCTTCCAAGGCGAGTTTGGCGTTCTCGAAGTGCATCGGGTGCGGCGTCCCAACGTAGACAGCGTCAACGTCGGGGTCGCGTACCAACTCTTCGTAGGAGTCGTAGCGACGCGGTATCGCGAATTTGGTCGGCGAACGTGTTCGCGGCCTCGATAGTTCGTGATCCGACGGCGACGGCGACACCGCTGTCGGTGTATTGCAGGTCGTTGACGAACGTGCGCGCGATCCCCCCGGTGCTGATGATCCCCCAACGCAACGGTTCGCTCATGATCCCATCCCGATCTGTGTCGATGACGTCGACACGATGACGAGACTAACCACTCGCGCAGGGTCGTTCGGCAACGAGACTGCGCCGACCTCGACGCCGTTCACGTCGATCGGCACAGGGGAAAATCCGGTTGGCATACGCTGAGCGAGTGCACGTCAACGCTCGCGATCAAGCATCCACGACGTCGGTCACGACGGGCCACGGCGTAGAGAGGGACGGCGCCCTCGTGACGATGCTCGAGGGCGACGACTCCAACGACGCACGGGGCACGTCGGTGGTCACGCCGCACTGGTCGCACTCGACCGCGACGTGCACGGCGTCGCGTGGCGCGCGCTCGCGGGCGAGTTCATAGGGTGCGCGATGTTGATGGTCGTCGTCGTCGGTTCGGGCTTCGCTGCACAGTCACTCTCGCCCGGCGACATCGGACTGGAACTCCTCGAGAACGCCCTGGCGATCGGCGCCGGACTCTTTGTCATCATCAACATTGTCGCGCCGGTCTCCGGTGCGCACTTCAATCCCGTCGTCTCCATGGTCGATGCCTGGATCGGCACGTGCTCGTGGTTCCGCGCCTTCATTTACGCACCGTTCCAGTTCGTTGGCTGCATCGCCGGGACCATCGTGGCCAACCTCATGTTCGGGCACAGGTGGGTCTCGTGGTCGACGCACCATCGCGCCACCACACCGCACTTCTTCTCAGAGATCATCGCGACGGCGGGACTCATCTTCTTGGTATTCGCGTTGCAACGCAACGGAAGGAAGTCGCTCAGCGCGGCGGCGGTCGGGCTGTACATCTTCGCGGCCTGCTTCGCCACGTCGTCCGCGACGTTCGCCAATCCCGCGGTCACGGTCGCGCGCGCCTTCACGAACAGCTTCACCGGCATCGCGCCGAGTTCGCTCCCGGTCTATATCGCCGGTCAGATCATCGGCGGCGTCTGTGGGGCGGGTGCGACGCTCTTGCTGTTTCCGCGTCCGGAGATAGCCGCAACGTAAATCGTTCGCGTCGCGTCGTAGCGAGAGGACCGGCGACGCGACCCCTACGATTGCTCGGTGACCAATCGACTGGGCGGTGCCTCGAGTGCGTACTTACGCCAACACGCCGACAATCCCGTCGACTGGTGGACGTGGGACCGTGCGGCACTCGACGAAGCCGCCCGACTGGACCGTCCCATCTTCCTCTCGGTCGGCTACGCCGCGTGCCACTGGTGCCACGTCATGGCCCACGAGTCCTTCGAAGACCCCAACGTCGCGGCACTGCTCAACCAGTACTTCATCCCTATCAAGGTCGACCGCGAAGAACGGCCCGACGTCGACGCCCTTTACATGGCCGCGACGCAGTTGGTCAGTGGCAACGGTGGCTGGCCGATGTCGAGTCTTTCTGATGCCGGACGGACGGCCCTTCATGGCCGGCACGTACTATCCCCCGGTCGAGCGGCACGGCCAGGCCCAGTTTCACGACATTGTTGACGGCGATGAACGAAGCGTGGACGACTCGTCGTGACGCCGTCGAGAACCAGGCCGACGAACTCTCGCGCGCCTCGAACGCGAAGTCAGCTTCATCGATCATCTCGCGCCATTCACCGACACGCTGGACCTCGCGACGTCGCGCGCGGCGACTGCGCGACGAACTCGTCGAACGCGTCGACGCCGACGGAGGATTCGGCGGCGCGCCGAAGTTCCCGCGCTCGAGTTACGTGGAGGCGCTGTTGGAGTTCGACGAACTTCGCGCGCGCTTCGCGGTCGAGCGACCCTGGACGCGATGTCGCGCCGCGGAATCTACGACCACCTGCGCGGCGGGTTCGCTGCGCTACAGCGTGGACGCCGAGTGGCACGTGCCGCACTTCGAGAAGATGCTGAGTGATCAGGCGCTCCTCGCTCGGACGTACCTTCGCGCGGCGCGTGCCCTGCCCGATCGCGTGGAGTGGCGCGCCGTCGCCCTGGACACGATCGAATTCGTGTTGAGTGACCTCGGCGTGTCGAGCGGCTTCGCCTCGGCCCTGGACGCCGACGCCGGCGGCGTCGAAGGTTCGCACGTGACCTGGACGCCCGCCGAGGTCGCTACCGCTCTCGATGAAGACGGTCTCGAGGGCGACCGCGACGCGGTGCTGCGGCGCTGGCGGATCGACGATCCCGGCGCATTCGAAGGCAGGTCGATTCCCCGACTCGCCGAGGCCGAGCCATTCGCAACACCGGAGCGGCTTCTCGCGGCACGCGAGGCCCTTCGCCGCGCACGCGCCCGGCGAATCCAGCCCGGTCGAGACGAGAAGGTCATCCTCGAATGGAACGCGATGTTCGCATCGGCCCTGTTCGAAGTTCGTGATCCGCGCTACGTCGAGCGCGCGACGTCGTTGCTCGAGTCGCTGCACCGAACGCACTTTGACGATGGCGTGTGGTGGCGCACCGAGGCCCGCCGCGCCCACGCCGGTGCGAGCGACATTGCGTGGTTGCTCGACGCCTGCGTCGACGGCTTCGAGGCGACGGGTGACGACTCGTGGATCGTGGTCGCACGAAGTCTCGCGCGCTACCTCCTCGATCACTACTGGGACGGTGAGGTACCGACGCCGGCATCACCCCACGTCGGCGGGGGCATCTTCTCGCGCAGCGACCTCGTCACCGATCTGCACGCCCGGCCCAAAGAGATCTTCGACGGCGCCACGCCGTCGGGTCACGCGGTCGCGTGCCGCGCGTTGGCGCGACTGGCACTGGCGACCGGCGATGACGACGTTCTGGTGGTCGCCCAACGGCTCGTGGAGCTGGCGGCGTCTCTGTTGGCGACGCACCCCGGTGCGGTCCCCGACCTGCTCGAGGCGGCCGGCTTCGCGATGACGGGCGTCGAGGTCGTCATCCCCGGTGCGGCGAACGAACTCACCCGCTTCGTGCGTTCGTCATTCTCGAGGCGTTCGGTACTGGTGGTGGGTACCGGTTCCTCACCGCTGCTGAACGATCGTCGCGCCGGCGTCGCCTACGTCTGTCGTTCGGGCGTCTGTCAGCTGCCGGTCGATTCGGTCACGGCGCTCGATGAGCAGTTGCGTAACGTGGGAGCCTGATGCCGATCTTCTCGCGTGACCCCGCGGCGCGCGCCAACAAGCGACTCGTCGAGCGCATGCCGCAACGCAACAGCGTCGAACTGACCGCCGGCGCCACGGCCTACGGACTCGTGCTCGGCTCGACGAACGAGACGACGACGGTCGTCGACCTGAAGTCCCAGGCGATCGTGCGCTGGCGCATCCCGTGGCCCTCGGACTACGTGACGGACCTCGCGGTCTTCGACGTCGTCGAGGGACAACTGGCCGAGGACATCGAACGCAACGACCTCGCCCAGCCCGAGTCCGTCACCCTGGCCGACCTGCCACGGCGCCTCGGCACCTACCGCGGTCGGCGCGTGCGTCGCTGGCTCGAGCAATTGGCGAGTCCCGCTGACGGACCGCTCTTCGGCTTTCGCGGTCCCAGCGCCCCGTACTGGGAGTTCCGGGGCGAACGGCCGAGCGTCGCGTTGATCGCGGCCGACCGCGGACCCCAACTGCTGCGCCGACACGACGACGGCTCGACGTGGGTTCGCTTTGGCTGGTTCGGCGATGACGTCTGGCTGCTCTGTGAGGACGCGCACGCCATTCGCACGATGGAGGCGACGCGTCGCCCGTCATTGGCGGGCAAAGACCTCGCCTCGGCGCTCGGCTTTCGACCGACCTACGTGTTGACGACGCTCTCCAAGCCGATCGACGGCCACTGCTACAAGAGTTGCACCGGACTGCTGCCGAGGGGCTGAACTATTTGGGCAGTTTGCCCGAGGCCAGCGACTCGGCCATGGCCCAGCCGAAGACCACCAGGCGCTCGCCCTTGTGGGCCTTGAGGCCCGAGAAGAAGGTCTCGACGCCGTCGGGCACTGGACCCTTGGACGCGATGTAGTCGAGCCCGCCGACCGGGCCGGGGCTCACGGTCATGATGAAGGTCTTGTCGTCGATCGACTTCTCCGAACCGAAGCGCTTGGCGAGGCGTCGACCCCACGCGCGGTCCTCGCCGGTCGGCTTATAGCCGAGGCGCGGCACGACGTCCTCGAGGCCGGCGAAGGCCCGAAAACCGTCCGGTGAGGTGAGGCGCGATCCCAAGAGGACGTCCTCGTCCGGGAAGGCGAGCAGCGCGCGGCGGAACTGGTCGTGCAGGATCGTCTTGAGCGTCTGGTCGGACTTGGCGTTGCGGTCGACCAACAGCAGTCCGACGAGCAGCGACGGCGTGCCACCGATGCGTTCGAGTGTGCAGAACGAGTAGCCGCGTAACTTGTTGCCCTCGCGCACTTGGGTGACCAGCACCCAGTCCTCGCGCTGCTTAGAGAGGAAGCCGATATCGAAATTCGGCTCGCGATCAACGCAGAGATCGGCCATCTCGGCGAGCTCTGCGTCGCTGAGGGCGGTGGTGTCTTTCGTGGATACGGTCATTGCCATAGGAATACATTCTACGACTCTTTACACAACGCTCCCGACCGACTTAGGCCTTTATGACGTTTCGACCGAATTCCGTGCGTAGATCGGCCACGACGCTCGCGATGTTGACGTTGAACTCCGGACCGAGTTTGAAGGCCTTTCCCGGCGCTGCCGGTCTCGACGATCACGGGCGATCGACCGGGGTAGCGCGAGAGGATCTCGCGCAGGGTGCCGATCGACGTCTGGGTGAGGTCCTCGGGTCGGAGCGCGAGAGCGCAACTCCTCATTGCCGCGCTCGACGCTGAAGAGTTCGACGTCCATCGCGCTGAATCGCAGCTCCTCTTCGAAGCCCGGACGCACCTTGACGAGCACGATGTTGTCCTTGGTGAGAAAGCCGCTGAACTTCTCGAAGTTGTTCGCCGAGAAGTTGATCTCCATCGATCGCCCCGAGGTCCTCTAGGACGACGCGCGCGTACTGCTTACCCATCTTGGTCGTGCGGATCTGGACTTCGGCGAGGATGCCGCCGACGGTGACGGCCTTGCCGGTGCGCGCCAGCTCCTCGCCGCGTTCGCGCACGCTGATGATCGAGCCGTCGGTCTTGGTCGCCAGTTGGCTCTCGACCTCGTAGAGCGGGTGATCCGAGATGTAGGTGCCCAGCATCTCGCGCTCGAAGTCGAGCTTGACCGCCTTGTCGAACTCGATGTCCGAGAGCGCGACGTCGGTCCCCTCCCAGTCGTGTCCGTCGCCCTCGCCGAAGGCGGCGAACAACGTGGTGATGCCCAGCGAGTGGTCGCGCCGACGCGCGAGCGTGACGTCGCAGATCTCATCGACCTTCAACAAGAACCCGAGGCGTGGGACGCCGAGGGCGTCGAAGGCCCCGGCCTTGATGAGCGACTCCATGGAGCGTCGGTTGAGCACCATCGGATCGACGCGACGCACGAAGTCATAGATCGAGGCGAAGCGGCCGTTGGCCTCGCGCTCGCTCACGATCTTCTCGACCAGCGCTTCGCCGACGTTGCGGACCGCGGCCAGGCCGAAGAGGATCGTCTGGTCCTGAGAAAGGCTCGGGGCGTACTCGGCGAAGGACTCGTTCACGTCGGGCACGCCGACCGTGATGCCCATCTGGCGCGCCTCGTTCAGGTAGACCGCGGCCTTGTCCTTGTCGTCGCGGAACGACGTCAACAGCGCCGCCATGTACTCGACCGGGTAGTTCACCTTCAGCCAGGCGTTCTGGTAGCCGAGCAGGGCGTAGCCGTAGGCGTGGGACTTCGGGAAGGCGTAGTCGGCGAACGGCTCGATCTTGTTGAAGATCGTCTCGCCGAGTTCACGCCCGTAGCCGACGCGTTCGGCGCCGTCGACGAACTTCGAGCGCTGGGCGCGGATCATCTCGCGGATCTTCTTCGAGCAGGCCTTTCGCAGGTCGTCGGCCTCGGTCATCGAGAAGCCGGCGATCAGGGTCGCGACGCGCATGATGTCCTCTTGGTAGATCATCAGACCGGAGGTCTCGCCGAGGATGGCCTCTAAGTCCGGGTGGTCGTAGCTCACGGGCTGACGGCCGTTCTTGCGGTCGGCGTAGTCGTTGTGCACGTTCTCCGAGAGCGGTCCCGGACGATAGAGCGCGTTGATCGCCGCGATGTCGTCGAAGCCCGTCGGCGCGAGGCGGCGCATGAGCTGGCGCATCTTGTCGCCCTCGAGTTGGAAGATGCCGATGGAGTTGCCGAGACGCAGCATCTCGTAGACCTTGGGGTCGTCGAGGGCTACCGCGTCGATGTCCACCTCGAGGCCGTGGCGGCGCCGGATGTTCTCGAGCGCCCGTTCGATGATCGCCAGATTGCGCAGGCCGAGGAAGTCCATCTTCAAGAGCCCGAGCTTCTCGATGGCCGTCGCCTCGTACTGGGTGACGATCGGCGCGTCCTCGCCCGAGCCCGACGGGCCGGACTTTCGCTGCACCGGCACGTAGTCGAGCATCGGCTCCTTGGTGATCACGACGGCGGCCGCGTGGATGCCGTCCTGGCGTCGCTTGTCGACGAAACCCATGGCGACGTCGATGGAGTGCTTCACCTCGGGGTCGTTCTCGTAGAGCGTGCGCAGTTCGGCCGCTTCGACGAAGCGCCCCTCGTAGCCGGGCGTCGGTTGGAAGCAGGCCTCGAGCGGCAGGTCCTGGCCCATCAGCAGCGGCGGCATCGCCTTGGCGATCTTGTCGCCGAGCTGTGGCGGGTAACCGAGCACGCGCGCGGCGTCGCGCACCGCCGCGCGCGCCTTGATCGTCGAGAACGTCACGATCTGGGCCACGTGGTCCGAGCCGTAGCGCTCGGCGGCGTAGCGGATCATGTCGCCGCGGTAGCGCTCGTCGAAGTCCATGTCGATGTCGGGCATGGAGCGTCGACCGGGGTTCAAGAATCGCTCGAAGATCAGTCCGTAGCGCAGCGGGTCGAGGTCGACGATGCGCAGGCAGTAGGCGATGCAACAGCCGGCCGACGATCCGCGTCCCGGTCCGACGCGGATGCCCTGTTCGCGGGCGTGGCGGATGAGGTCCCAGACCACCAAGAAGTAGTCCGAGAAGCCCATGTCGGCGACGACGCCGAGTTCGTTCTCCAGGCGCGCCGTCACTTCGTCGTTGAGGTGCTCGCCGTAGCGTTCGTGCGCGCCGCGCACCACCAGGTCGCGCAGCAGCCGGTTCGCGCCCTCTTTGTGCGTCGCCGCGCGAAAGGCCTCGGGGATCGGGAACTCCGGCAGGGCGTCGTTGTCGAATTCGATGGTGACCGACGCGCGCTCGGCGATCGCCAGCGTGTTGTCACAGGCCTCGGGCAGGTCGCGAAAGAGATAGCGCATCTCGGCGGCCGACTTCAGGTAGTGCTGGTCACTGTGGAAGCGGAATCGGTTGGGGTCCGCGACCAGCGAACCGGTGCCGATGCAGAGCAGGGCGTCGTGCATCTCGGCGTCGTCGTGGTGCACGTAGTGCAGGTCGTTGGTCGCCACCAGCGGCGCGCGCAGGTCCTTGGCGATCTGCAGCAACTGCGGATTCGTGCGGACCTGTTCGGGGAGCCCGTGGTCCTGGAGTTCGATGAAGAAGTTCTCGCGACCGAAGATGCTCTGGAGCCGACCGGCGAGTTCGAGCGCCTTGGGGTAGTCGTCTTGCAAGCAGCGCCTGCAGCACGACACCGCCGAGACAGCCCGAGGTCGCGATGAGTCCGTCGTTGTAGCGCTCGAGCAGGTCCCAGTCGAGTCGCGGCTTGTAGTAGTAGCCCTCGAGGAACGCGAGTGACGAGAGCTCGCGCAGGTTGCGATAACCCTCGTTCGATTCGGCCAGCAGCGTCAGGTGGTGATAGAGCTTCTGTCCGCCCTCGGTCTCACCGCCGGTGTCGTCGATCTTGCCGCGACGCGGCGGGCGGTCGAAGCGCGAGTTGGCCGCCATGTAGGCCTCGAGTCCGATGATCGGCCTCATATCGTGTTTGCGACAGGCCTCGTAGAAGTCGATGACGCCGTAGAGGTTGCCATGGTCGGTGATCGCGATCGCGCTTTGACCGTCGGCCTTGGCCGCGAGCACCATCTCTTCGACGCGCGCGGCACCGTCGAGCATCGAGTACTCGGTGTGGTTGTGGAGGTGGACGAAGCCCTCAGCCATCAGCGGACGATCCCTTTCGCGACGTGACGAGGACGCAGTCCTTCACCGGCGACGGTAGCGAGGTCATGTGACGTCACGTCCTAGAGGTACGTGCCGGCGCGCGGTTCGCCGACGCCCGGCGGAAGTGACCGATCACGCATCTTTTCCAATTGCGCGGCCGCGGCGGCCTGCTGGGCGAAGAGCGAGGCCTGGATGCCGTGGAAGAGTCCCTCGAGCCATCCCACGAGTTGGGCCTGGGCGATGCGCAGCTCGGACTCGGTCGGCACCTCGGCACTGAAGGGGATGGCCATCTTGGACAGTTCGGTGCCGAGATCGGGCGAGAGCGCGCCCGAGAGTTCGCTGATGGAGGTCTCGTAAATCTCGCGCAGTCGCGCGCGACCGGCTTCGTCCAGGGGCGCACTGCGTGCCTCGTCGAGGAGTGATTTGACCATCGAACCGATGCGCATGACCTTGGCCGGTTGGCTGATGTAGTCCGTGTTCTCGTCCTCGCTCGGGGACCTCCTCGTGACCCGGTGCGAGGACTTCGTCGGGGTTGACGGTCACGTTTTCGTTCGGGGCGTCTTCCACCCTTCCACTGTGCCAGACAAACGTTCACGTTCGTGCATGCCCCTCCGTTTCGTGACCTTTCGAAGGTAGAATGTCGTCGTGAGAGTTTCGACCAGGGGCGACTACGCCAGCCGCGCGCTATTGAGCCTCGCCCTGGGGGCCGACCTCGCCGCGCCGACCTCGGTGCGCGACCTGGCCAAGCGAACGGGACTACCCCAGCCCTACCTCGAACAGATCCTTTTGAGCCTCAAGGGCGTTGGTCTCGTGCGCTCCAAGCGCGGCGTCGGGGGTGGCTACGTGCTGGCTCGACCGGCCGAACGCATCACGCTGGCCGAGATCGTCGCGGCCGTCGACGGTCCGATCGTCGCCGGTGACTTCGGCGAGCCGCACAAGGACGGCGCCTGTGACCACGAGGGCCAGTGCGTCCTGCTGGGCGTCTGGGCCGACGTCGGCAACCACATGCGCGAGCACCTGTCGAGCTTCACGTTGGCCGACATGGTCATCCAGGCGCGCGGCGGTCGGCCGGTCCAGCGCACGCACAGCGCCTAGGCGAATTCTTACGATTTTCAGAGGAAACGGGCCTTGAAGGACGCTGATCAGCGTGGTAAATTAGATACACGTTCGTAGGAGAAATTACCGCCCACGGGCGAGTTGTCTATGAATGAAAGGCAGGAGATTCAAATGATTGCCACCCCCCGACGATCAGCCGTGAATACCAACGACATGTTGGGCCTTTTGATGCGAGACCTGGACCGTTACCCGATGCCCAACTACGACGAACAGGTCGAACTCGCCAAGCGCGTGACCGCCGGCGACGAAGAGGCCAAGAAGCAGATGGTCGCGGCCAACCTGCGCCTCGTGCTCCACTGGGCCCGCCGCTACCAGGACCGCGGCGTCGAGATGGTCGACCTCGTCCAAGAGGGCACCTTCGGCCTCCTTGCGCGCCGTCGAGAAGTTCGACTGGGAGCGCGGCTTTAAGTTCTCGACCTACGCCACCTGGTGGATCCGCCAGGCCCTGCAGCGCGCCGTCCAACAGCACGGTCGCACGATTCGCATCCCGCTCGAGGTCGGCGAGCAGCTCCAGCGCCTCGAGGCGACGACGGCCGAACTGACCTCGATCTTCGGTCGCAAGCCGACCGACGACGAACTGACCGAAGCGACCGGGATGTCCAAGGCCGTGCGCGACAACCTGCACGGACTGGCCGGCGTCACGGCGAGCCTCGATCAGCCCGCGTCTTCCGATTCGGCGACCACGTTGGGCGACCTCGTCGCGCCCGAGCCAGCACGACTGGGTCGGTGACATCGAGCAGACGATGATGGACGACCAACTCCACGGCGCCCTCGAGAAGTTGAACGACCTGCAGCGCGAGGTCCTGAGCCTGCGCTTCGGTCTCAACGGGGCCACTCCCCTCTCGCTGCAGGCGACGGCCACGAAGATGGACATCGGTGTTCGTCGCGTTCGTCGCGCCGAGGAGGAGGCGCTGGCACTCCTTCGCGAGGACTCGGCCGTCGTGGCCGCGCGCGAAGTCGCCTAGAACTCGATCGACTCCGGCACCAGAACCCGCAGATCGGCCGGCAACGGCACGCTCGTCGTGATCCACTCGTCCGTTCGCGGATGCGCGAAAGCCAACGTCGTCGAGTGCAAGAAGAACCGGTCCTCGGCCAGGCGCTTCTCGCGCCGGTGGCCGTAGCGCGGGTCGTTCACGACGGGGTGACCGATGGTCGCCAGGTGCACCCGGATCTGATGGGTTCGACCGGTGTCGAGTTGCAGTCGCAACAGCGTCATGGCGTGGGGCTTGTCGATGCGCGCCATGACCTCATAGCCCGTTCGCGCGGCTCGGCCGTCCGAACGAACCGCCATGACGGTCGGCGTCCTCGTCGAACGACCGATGGGCGCGTCGACGATGCCGCGCTCTTCGGTGACGTGGCCCTCGACCATGCCGTAGTACGTACGCTCCATGAGTCGCTCGGCCAACTGGATGCTCAGGTTGGAGAATCCCTCGGGCGTCTTGGCGACGACCAAGACGCCCGGAGGTCCCCTTGTCCAAACGGTGCACGATGCCCGGGCGCATCGGGTCGCAGAGTCCCTCGTCACTGAGGTCACGCATCTGGGGATAGAGGGCCAACAGACCGGCCACCAGCGTGCCGTGGCGGTGACCCGCGCCGGGGTGCACGACCTGGCCCGGTGCCTTGTTGACGACGGCGAAGTCCTCGTCGTCCAGGACGACGTCGACCTCGACGCTGGCGTCGGCCTCGACGTTGGCGCTCTCGGGAGTCGGAAGTACCGCGACCAGGTGCTTGCCCTCACGTACCGGCGTCGACGGCTTCACGACGACCTTGTCGTCCAACGTGACCGCGCCGCTGAAGTGATGATGTCACTCGTCTCGGAGCGCGACAGGCCCGTCAACAGCGCCAGGACCCGGTCGAGGCGGATCTCGTCCAGCGTGCTCGGGACGATGAGATCGAGGACCTCGCCGTCGAAGGCGTCGAGGACGTCGTCGTCACTCACGCGAGCAGCCGCTCGCCCGTCAGGGCCGCGACGAGCAACGTGATGAAACCGGCGGTGATGGCGACGTCGGCCAGGTTGAAGACGGGGAAGGAGCCCACGGCGATGAAGTCGGTCACCTGGTGGGGATTGGCCGACAGACGGTCGACGATGTTGGCGACGCCGCCGCCGAGCAACAGTCCGAATCCGGCCGTGGGCAGTCCGCGACGCGCGCGCAGTCCTACCGCGACCACGACGAGCGCGACGATGAGCGTCGCGATGCTGGTCAGCAGCGTCCTCGACTGGTTGAACGAGAACGAGATCCCCGAGTTGAACTGCAGGCGCAGCCAGATCGCGCCCCCGATGTGAATCGCGTGCGTCGGCCAGGTCGTGACGGGCCCAGACCTTGGAGAGTGCGTCGATCGCCGTCACGACGAGGGCGATCACGATGACCGTGTAATTGATCCGATCAACTAGACGCTTGCGCGGCACGAGACACACATAAAGACCGGCAGCTGCGCCATGAGGCGAGGCTTGCGAGATCGCCTCGTAGCACTCGTCGCATCGCCCGTAGCTGGCGTCATCGATGCGCGACAACGCGACGTCGATCTCGTCGACCTTGAGACGCAGCAACGAGGCGAGGTCCTTCTTCTGGTCGCGCTGGATGTCCGAGGCGACACTGCTGCCGTCCTCGTCGTCGTACTCGAGTCGTTCGCGGTCGACCAACATCTCGTCGGCCTCGGACTCCATCACCACGATGTCGTCGTTGGTGGCGCTGCGTGTCTCGAGCAGGAGTCGACGCAGCTCTTCGAGGAACTCCGGCTCGTCGGCGTAGGGCTTGGAGTGCATCTTTCGCTCGAGGGCCTCGAGGCGCTTGCGCTCTTCGGCCTCGCGGCGCTCCTGGCGCTTGAGTTCTTCTTGGTTGCGTCGTTCGATCTCGCGGACCTTGCGCTGCTTCTCGGCCTCGATGGCCTTGCGCTTCGCGTCGACCTCGCGCTGCTTCTTCGCTTCGGCGGCGGCCTTCTCGCGGGCCTTGCGCTGGACCTCACGCTCCTTGGCCGCGATCTTGGCCTTGGCGTCGCGCTCCTTCTTGGCCTTGGCCGCGGCGACGGCTTTGGCCTTGGCGGCGGCGGCCTTCTCCTTGGCGGCGGCCTTGGCCTTGGCCTCGCGCTCTTTCAGCAGTTTCGCGGCGGCGGCGGCTTTGGCCTTGGCGGCGGCGATCTTCTTGGCGGCGGCGGCCTTTTGGGCGGCGTTCAGGGTGGCGATCTTCTTACCGGCTTGGCCGGGGCCTTTTTGGCGGCCGGCTTCTTCGGGGCGGCCTTTTTGGCGAGGACCTTCTTCACGGGCTTCTTGGGGGTCGCCCGGGACGCTTCGGAGTGGCCTTCTTCGCCGGGGCCTTCGTGACCACGCTCTTCTTGGCTGCCACCTTCTTGGCCGGCGCCTTTTTCGTGGTTTTTCCTGTGGACGGCATGTCTACTCCTCGACGATGCACAACAAGTGCGCGCCGACCCTACCAGTTTGGAGTGAACTTACGGTCGATCGTCGTGCGAGGGCGCTTCGAAATTCAGTACCTGGCCGATGCTCTGGTCCGAGATCGGCGCCGGCGCCGGCGGGGGCTTGATGGGACGAGGCGCCGGTTCGGGTGCCGCGGCGACCGACGCGCGCGCGCCGCCCACCTGCAGTGAACTCTCCACCCAACGAGAGAACTCGGCGAGTGCACCACTCAGTCGCTTGCGCTCGGCGTCGAGTTGACGCGTGAGCGTCTCGACGTCCTCACTCAGTCGCTGCTTGAGTCCGTTCAGGCGATTGACCTCGTCTTCGGCGCGACTGCGCGCCTCGGCGACGATCTCGCGGGCCCGCTCCTGGGCGCTCGTCGTCATCTCGCGCGCCTTGTTCTCGGCCTCTTGTTGGGCCTGCTCGATGAACTGTTGGGCCATGACGATCATCGCGGTGACCTGTTCGGCGCCCGAGACGGTGACGTGACGAGGAGCCGGCGCGGGCGCAGGGGCCGGCGCGATCGTCGCGGCGTCGCTCGGAGCCCGGGTGTCGAGTTGGTTGATCCGCTCCCCGGCCTGGCGCAACTGCTGGCGCTGCTGCTGGACGAGCTCTTTCAGCTGGTGGACCTCGCCCGAGAGCCGCTCGAGGAAGTCGTCGACCTCGTCGACGTTGTAACCGCGAACCCCGATTTTGAAGGCCACCGTGTCGATGGCGTCCAGCGCTGAGTAGGCCGAATCCGTGCTATCCATGCGACCACCCTACAACGCTCGATTGCGCGAAATCGTTGTATTGGTCGCTCAGATGTAGGCGCTTGATGATCGAGAGAATGACGATGGCTACGAGCGGCGAGAAGTCGACGCCCGAACGCGTGCGCGGCACGATCTGTCGCAGTGGTCGCAGCACCGGTTCGGTGAGCTTGGCGAGCACGCGTTGGGTCGTCGCCAGACCGTCGCTCGAACTCTGCGGTCGAAACCAACTGAGGATCGCCGCCGCGACGAAGACCAAGATGTACAGCCACAACAAATCCTGAATAAATCTCATGCGTCTCCGAGATCGCGATAGTTCGCCTCTCGTAGTCGATCCTTCGCTTCGGGGCCGAGGTGCATGCCCTGGGGGCTCATCAGGTACAGGCTGTTGCCGAGGATCTCGATCTTCGCGTTCAAGGCGTAGGCCGTACCCGAGGCGAAGTCGACGAGTCGGCGACCGAGGTTCGGGTCGACGGAGTTCACGTTCAAGACGACCGCACGATTCGAGCGCAGGAGATCGGTGATGCGACGTGACTCGTCGTAGCTGCGCGGCGCGAAGATCGCGACGTCGCGCTCGGGCGAGAACGACGAGACACCGCGCGCCGAGCCGCTGGCCATCGGACGCACCCGCGGCGCCTGGCCCGAGGAGTCCAGGACCGAGATCGACGAGGGCCGGGTGTTCGATATCGGGCGCAGTGGCGCCGCATTCGACGACGACGTCGGGAACTGGCGTGCACTGGTCGGTGGCGCGCTCCATTCCGGTTCGACCTCGGCCGTTGAGGAGTCGGTGAAGGGACGCGCCGGCGCCGCTCCGGTGGAGCCGTACTCGCCGTACTCGTCTTCGATGAGGCCTAGGAATCCTAAGAACCCGCGCAACTTATCTTTCATCGACATCTCCTATGCGGTTCCGGCGCTTTGCACCATGTTAGGTCAGGAGGCGACGTGAACGACCCGCTCCCCGAAGAGCGCGCGGCCGATGCGTAGCTCACTCGTGCCCATTTCACAAGCAATTTCAATATCGTCGCTCATTCCCATGGAGCACTCCTCGAGTCCCAGATCGACGCGCAACGCCGCGAGATTCGCGAAGGCTGAACGGGCCTGCACCGGATCGGGTGCCGCAATGGTCATCAGACCGTGAACGTCGAGGTCGAGATCGCGGGCGCGTTGCACGAGCGCCGGTACCTCGCTGGCGTTGGCGCCGCTTCTGGTCGCCGCGCCGGTGTAATCGACCTGCACGTAGAGCACCGGACGATGAGTGCCCGACGCGATCTTCTCGAGCTCTTTGATCCGCGAGACCGTGCACAGCACGCGCGCGCACGACGTCACGCGCGTGATCTTGTTTGACTGCAACGGACCCAAGAAGTGCCACGTGAGGTCGAGGTCGCGGCTCTGGGAGAACTTCGACTCGAGTTCGTCGACGTAGTTCTCACCGAGTTCATCGAGTCCGTTCGCCGCCGCCGCACGGACGGCATCGAGACCGAAGGTCTTCGTGACCGCGACGACACGGATCGTGGTCGGGTCTCTTCCGGCCGCCGTGATGCGCGCGCGAAGCGTCGCCAGGTTCTGCGCGACGCGCGCGACGAGGTCGGGGTTAGCGGAGGAAGCTGGGAAGGTCGTCATCGCCGCCGACGTCGAAGAAGTCGTCATTGGCGGTGCTGGTGAAGATGTCACTGCGCGGACCTTCGGTCATCGCCGGCTCCGACGTCGTGAGCGGTGAGACCTTGGCCGGGGCGTTGTGATCGAAACCGGCCGCGATGACGGTGACGCGCACGGCGTCGCCGATCGAATCGTCGATGACACTGCCGAAGATGATGTTGGCGTCGGGGTGCGCGACCGAGTGGATGATCTCGGCGGCCTGCGTGACTTCGGACAACGTGACGTCCGGTCCGCCGACGATGTTCATCAAGATGCCGCGAGCGCCGTCGATCGAGGCTTCGAGCAGGGGGGACGTGATAGCGGCGCGCGCCGCGTTCACGGCCCGACCTTCACCGGTCGAGGAGCCGACGCCCATGATCGCGGTGCCGGCGTTTCGCATGATGGCGTTCACGTCGGCGAAGTCCGTGTTGATCAGTCCCGGCACGGTGATGAGGTCGGTCACGCCGCGAACGGCCGAGAGCAGGACGTCGTCGGCGATCTTGAAGGCGTCGAGCATCGAGGTGTCGGCCGCGGTGACCGAGAGCAGGCGATCGTTCGGGATGACGATGAGCGTGTCGACCTTCTCGCGCAGCGACTGGATGCCCTTCTCGGCCTGGGTGGCGCGACGCTTACCTTCGAAAGAAAATGGCCGCGTGACCACGCCAATCGTCAAGATTCCGAGTCCGCGCGCGATCTCGGCGACGACCGGTGCGGCGCCGGTTCCGGTGCCACCACCCTCGCCCGCGGTGATGAAGACCATGTCGGTCTCCATCAGGGCCTCTTCGATCTCGGCGCGATGGTCTTCGGCGGCCTGTCGCCCGATCTCCGGGTCGCTCCCGGCCCCGAGTCCCTTGGTCAACTCGCGTCCGATGTCGAGTTTCAGATCGGCCTCACTCATCAAGAGGGCCTGCGCGTCAGTGTTGGCCGCGATGAATTCGATGTTGCGAAGGCCCGAGGAGATCATCCGATTTACTGCGTTCACGCCGCCTCCACCAACGCCGATGACTTTGATCACGGCGTGGTAATTGTTCTGATTGAGACTCATGAACTCCCCTTGGGTTGACTCCTCCATTGTGTCGCACCTCTGACGAGGGTGCGACCATTGGCGAACAAACGTCTTCGAAGGCTAGTCAGACCTTGGTTTTTGGTCAAATGGCACCCTACGACGGCGGCCCTCCGGTGACCGCCAACTCACCGGGCACCGTGGCGTCCACGACGTCACCGGGACGCAGTGTGGAGTGCGCGATCACCGACGCGATCGCGACGAACTTGGCGTGCAACTGCGTCGGCGGACCGAGGATGAAGGTGACCGGTGTGGTCATCTTGAACGTCACCACGCCGTGGTCGTCTTCGGTGATGACCGAGACCTGGGACGCGAAGGCCGGGGGCAGTTGCGACGCGACGAAGGCCGCCGAACGACCGGCGTGCGCGAACGGCCACAGGGCCGTATGTCGCGGGTGCACGTAGTCCAGTGTCGGCAGGTTCGCGTGCAGCGGCGCCGTCCCGAGGTCACGTCCTTCGCGATCGACGTACTGCAAGACGTGGCGGACGTTGAAGGCGACGGCGACCGCGGTGCTCTCGTGCACGGTGACGACAACGGTATTCGGCCAGTGCTTGGTGAGTTTGACCGAGTCGATCCACGCGAACTGCGCCAAGTTCTCCTTGATCGTCGTGGCGTTCACGTCCAACATCGTGGGGTGGGCTTCGAGGCCCGAGGCGGCGCTCACAAGGGCCAGCGGTTCGTGTCGGACCCCGACGAACGTGATGTGCTGGACCCGAAAGTAGGACTGGCGTAGCACCCACTCACCGGCGACCGCGATGGTCGCCAGCACCAGCGCGAGCACGACCACGACGCGCGTGAGGCGAGAGAGTCGACCTCTCGGTCGGCGCGCTCGCACGTCGCGCGCCTGTCTCGCTTCGGTGCGGGGCACGCTGCGCGGTCGTTGCGATGCGAGGTCGGCGCCACGTTCGCGCGCGGTTCGCGACGCGCGACTCACGCCGACTCGAATCCGAGGAGACGATGCTCGCTCACGAGTTCGACGCCGGAGTGCTCCAGCACCAGCGCCCGAACGGTCGTGAGCAGTTCATAGACGTCGTTGCCGCGGCCCTCGGCGTCAGCGATGATGAAGTTCGCGTGCTTCTCCGATACCACCGCGGTACCGAGACGCATCCCCTTGCACCCGGCCGCCTCGATCAGGCGCCCGGCGTGGTCGCCCTCGGGATTGCGAAAGGCGCTGCCCGCGTTGGCGCCGCCGGGTTGGTGTTCGCGGCGCCAGCGAACGATCTCGCGGATCCGCTCCTGGGACGCCTCGCTGTCCCCGGGCCGCAGGTGCAGGCGCAGTGCGGTCACTAGGTCGTCACGACGAAGCGAACTCGTGCGATAGCCGTAGTCCAACAGCTCCTTGGACCACGTTCGCGTCTCGGCGTCGTGCCAGACCGTCACCGAGACCAGCGACTCGTTCATGTCCGAACCGTGACCGCCGGCGTTCATCACGGCCGCTCCCCCGAAGCTCCCGGGGACCCCGACGGCCCACTCGAAACCGGTTACGCCCGATTTGGCGAGGCGCCGCGCCGCGATCGGCAGGTCGAGACCGGCGCCGACGTCGACGACGACGGTGTCGCCCTCGTCGCGCGTGCGGAGCTCTTCGAACTCCCCCACCAGGTGAACGCCGAGGACGTCGTGCTCGCCGTCGGCGACCAACAGGTTCGATCCGTTGCCCAGGACGAAGAGGTCCAGTCCGCTCGCGATCATCAGCGGTCCCAACTCCTCGAGGTCCCTCGTCGAGGCGAGTGTCACTAGCGCGCGGACGGTGCCGCCGACGCGGTAGGTCGTGCGCGCCCCGAAGGGCGCGTGCTCGAGCACGCGCGTTCCGCCCGCGTCGATGAGTTCGTCGAGTGACATCAGCGCATACCGCGCAGCTTCGTCGCGATCGACGCGATGTCACCGGCCCCCAGCAGCACGACGACGTCACTATCGTCGTGCACCGTCTCGAGCACGTCGGGGACGTCGTCGCTCGAGGCGCAGTACGTCGTCACGCCGCCGGCGCCGCGGCGCCGAATCGCGTTCGCGACCACCTCACCGGTGACGCCCGTCGGATTCTCTTCGCCGGCGCTATAGATGTCCGTCACGATCACCGTGGCCGCGAGGTCGAATGACGGCGCGAAGTCTTCGACCAAGGCGAGCGTGCGCGTCACGCGATGCGGTTGGAAGACGGCGGTGATGCGTTCGTAACCGGCGGCGCGCGTCGCGGCGAGGATGGCCGAGATCTCACCCGGCAGGTGCGCGTAGCTCTCGTAGACGTCGACCCCGCGCCACGAACCGAGGAGCTGGAAGCGTCGGGGCGCGCCGACGAACTGCGCCAGACCGGAGGTGATCGCCTCGCGTGGTATCCCGAGTTGCGAGGCCAGGACCGCGACGAGCGCGGCGTCGGCGACGTTGTGGACGCCGGTCAGCTGCAACGTGAGCGGCCACTCGCTGTCCGGTCCCCGGAGCGTGAAGCGCGCGTCGTGACGCGTGAGCGCGACGTCACTCACGCGCCAGGTGTTCTGCGCGCCCGTGCCGACACGGACGATGTCGCGTGACGTAGCGTTCGTGACGCGGCGACTCCCTTCGTCGTCGATCCAGATGACGACGGGACCGCGCGTACGATCGATGAGCTCGGCGAAGGCGCTCTCGAGCGCCGCCAGCGTGCCGTAGTGATCGAGGTGGTCGGCCTCGACGTTGAGCAGTCCGAGGGCGTTCGGTTGAATGAGGGCGAAGGTCCCGTAGCTCTCGTCGACCTCGACGACGACGTCGCCGCTTCCCCAGTGACCGTTGGCACCGACACCGAGGACGTCGGCTCCGAGGAGGCGCCCGACGTCGCGCCCGGCCGCCGCCATCACGTGCACCATCATCGACGTCGCCGTCGTCTTGCCGTGGGTCCCGGTCAGACCAATGACCGGACGCTCGCGCGCGAGTTCGGCCAGGACCTCGGCGCGCGACAAGAGACGGGCGCCATTGGCGCGCGCCGCGACGAGTTCGACGTTGTCGTTCCGCACGGCCGGGGACCAGAGCACGACGTCGGCCCCGCTGGCGTTCACGGCGTCGTGACCGACCGCGACGCGCACCCCGGCAGTTCGTAGCGCTTCGAGCGCGACCGAGTCGGCGAGGTCGCTCCCACTCACGAGCGCCCCGGCTCCGACGAGGAGTCGCGCCAGGCCACTCATTCCCGCGCCCCCGACGCCCACGATGTGGACGCGTACGCCGGCGTCGAACACGTTCACGGCCAACCACCCACGTCGGCGACGACACTGGCGATGCGCTGCGCCGCGTCACGTCGTCCCAGCGTCGCGGCGGCCTCGCCCATTGACGCGAGCGTCGCGCGCGACGCGATGGACTCCACGACCTCATCGAGCTTGGTCCCCGAACACTCGGCGTCGAGCACCAAGCGGGCGCCGCCGGCCTCGACGACCACCAGCGCATTCTTCATCTGGTGATCGCCCGGGGCGTGAGGCAACGGCACGAGCACCGAGGGGATCGCGAGTGTCGTCAGTTCGGCCACCGTCGAAGCGCCCGCGCGACAGATCGCCAGGTCACAGATGGCCCACAGCTCCACCATGTCGCCGAATTCGAGTATCCGGTAGTCCAGGCCGTCGGTCACCGGCGCATCACGGCGCACTTGGGCGATGTCGCGACGTCCCGTCACGTGGATGATCGTTCGGTCGCGGCGATTGGACCAACGTCGGGCGAGTTCGCTGACCGCGCCGTTCACCTTCGCCGATCCGAGTGAACCGGTCATGACGACGACCACCGTTCGTCCTGGTTCGATCGGCGGAACACACGTGTCGCGCGCCGCCGCGACGGATCCGGCATCGCGATCGACCGAGACGATGCTCTCACGAAGTGGCGTGCCGGTCACGACGGCCTTGACATCGTTCGAAGGAAAGGCACAGCACCGCGCGCGCGCGTATCGGGTGAAGAGTCGTTGGGCCGCGCCCGGCTCGGCGTCCAACTCGACGAGCACGAGTGGACGTCGCCACGCCACGGCGGCGAGGGACGTCGCGAACGAGGCGTAGCCGCCGAGTGACACGACGACCGACGGGCGCCACTGTCGCACCTTGGCTATCGACATCATCACCGCGGCCCCCAGTGATGCCGCGGCGCCGAGATTCTGCACGACGGCGCTCGGCGACAACGAACGGCGAAAGCCCCGCCCCGGCAACAGGGTGAGGGCCACCTCGCCCGCGGCGAGCAGCGTCGACTCTTGACCCCGGCGACTCCCGACGAATCGCAGGTCGGCGGCGTCGATGCCGCGGGCGCGTAACTGGTCGGCCACGGCCTCCATCGGGAAGATGTGGCCCCCGGTCCCACCCCCGGTGATGACGATGGGACCGGCCACTAGCGGGTCCGGCGTGGATCGTTCGTCGAGCGCGAGCGCGATCGCGCCACTGGACGCGGTGCGGTCCTTCGTTCGAGGGTCTGGCGAAAGTTCGTGATGCGGTGCTCGCGGATCGTGACGTCGCCGCTGTGGCTGCGATCGTGCGCGATGTTGTAGAGCAGCCCGACGGCCGCCAGTTCGGTGATCAGCGCCGTCCCCCCGTAGGAGAAGAACGGCAGCGGGATCCCGGTGACGGCCCACCAGCCAACGACCGACGCGATGTTGATCAACGCCTCGACAGCGATCCACGTCGTGATGCCCACGGCGAGCAGTCGGTAGACCGAATTCGTGCACTGCTGGGCGATGCGCACGGCGGAGAAGAGGAAGGCGACGAAGAGCGCGATGACCACCAGCGTGCCGATCAGACCGAGCTCTTCGCCGATGATCGTGAAGATGAAGTCGGTGTGCGGGTTCGGCAGAAGCCCCCACTTCTCGCGACTGTGACCGAGCCCGAGGCCGCCGACGCCACCGACGCCGAGACCGATCCGGCTCTGGAGCAACTGATAGCCCCCGCCGAGCAGATGGGTGTTCGGGTGCAGGAAGGACAGGAGTCGTCCGGCCGAATACGGTTTGTAGGCCGCGTAGGCCCCGAAGGCGGCGATCCCGAGGATGGCGATGCGCCCGAGCATCTTCCTCGAGAGTCCCCCGACGCAGAGCATGGCGACCGCGATGACGGCGACGACCGAGGACGTGCCGATGTCCGGTTCGATGACGATGAGGGCGCAGCCGAAGGTGACGGGTACCGTCCACACCGCCAACTGACGCCAGTGACCGAGTTCGTCGTGGTGGTGTTGGACCAGCCACGCGATGAAGAGCACCGTGAAGAGTTTGAACAGTTCCGACGGCTGGAGATAGATGACGTGCAGGTTGAGCCACCGTTGACCGCCATTGCTGGTGACGCCGATGGCGCGTACCGCGATCAAGAGTCCCAGACCGAAGACGATCAACACGGGCGCCGCGCGCACGAGACGTTCGAGTCGCACGCGCGAGGCCAGATAGAGCGCGAAGATACCGAATCCCAGATAGACGAGGTCGTGGATCATGATCGACCAGGCCGAACCGCCGTTGGCCGACGCCTGACCCTCGCTCGCCGAGGCCACGGCAATCGTGCCGAAGGTGACGAGCAGCGTCGTGATCAAGAGCAAGACGCGACCGCTCGCCACGCCGCGCGGCATCGGTTGGAACAGGCCGCGCTCCCGCGGACGCGTCGCCGGGGCGACGCGCGTGGGACGGGTCTGGGTTCGCAGGTCCCTTTGACGAGTGGCCACGTTCACACCACCTTGGCGATCTTCAAGAAGTCGCCGTAGAAGATCCCGAGCCCGAGCATCGCGAGCAACCCGGCGACGATCCATAGGCGAACGATGATCGTGAACTCGGGCCAATCGCGCATCTCGAAGTGGTGATGGAAGGGCGCCAGACGAAACAACCGTCGACCGAAGACGCGAAAGCTGATCACCTGAAGGATGACCGACGCCGTTTCGGCGACGAAGAGCCCGCCGATCACCGGGAGCAGGAGGTCCAGGTTCATCAACAGACAGATCGCGCCGAGCCCGGTGCCGATCGCGAGTGACCCGGTGTCACCCATGTGGATGCGCGCCGGCGCCGCGTTCCACCACAGGAAACCGAGACAGGCACCGACCAGACCGACGGCGACGAGTCCGAGGTCGAGTGCGGCGTGCAGGTGATAGATCGAGAAGTGGCGAAACTGCCAGTACCCGATGATCGCCAACACGCCGAAACAGAACGTCCCCGATCCGGCCGCGAGTCCGTCGAGACCGTCAGTGAGATTGACCGCGTTCGAGCTCGAGATGATTACGAGCAGCGCGAGCAGGATCCACCCGACCGACGGTCAGGTTCCAGCCGGGTAGCGAGAACCGTGTGAAGGACAGGTTGGTCGACGTGTGGACCCAGTCAATCGACAGGACCGCGAAGACCGCGGCGATCAGCAGTTGACCGACGAACTTGCCGCGCTTGTTCAGTCCGAGGTTGCGCGCGTTGCGGATACCGATGTAGTCATCGATGAAGCCGAGCAGTCCCGAGGCGACGATGACGGCGACGACCAAGATTCCACTTCGCGTGACGACGACCGAAGTTCCGACATGACCCATCAGGTAGCCCAGCACCGCGGCCGCGACGATGATCACCCCACCCATGGTCGGCGTGCCGGCCTTGACGAGGTGCGTCGACGGCAAGTCCTCGTGAATCGTCTGACCGAACGAGCGACGGCGTGAGGAACCGGATCCACAGAGGCGTGACGAGCAGGGAGAACAGAAAGGCGACGCCACCGGACTCCATCAGGCTCAGCACCCGAACCTCATCCCAGCAGCTCGCGCGCAACGACGCGATCGTCGAACGGCACGGCGATGTCGCCAATGGTCTGGGTCGTCTCGTGTCCTTTGCCGGCCACGACGACGACGTCGCCCGGCGCGGCTTCGCCGAGCGCGCGTGCGATCGCACTGCGCCGGTCGACGTCGCGGATGACGTTTGCGCCGCTCGCGACGCCCGACATGATGGCGTCGATGATCGACTCTGGCGGCTCCGAACGGGGATTGTCGGAGGTGACGATCGTCACGTCCGAATACGTGGACGCGACAAGACCCATTTCGGGCCGCTTGGCTCGGTCGCGGTCGCCGCCGCAGCCGAAGACCGTGATGACGCGGCCCTCGGGCATCATGGCGCGGACGTCTTCTAAGAGCCGGCGTAAACCCTCGGGGGTGTGCGCGTAGTCGACGATGACCGTGACGTCGGTGCCGCGCACGACGTCGAAGCGACCAGAGACCGACGAGACGTCGCCCATCGCGGCCGCGATCGCGGCGTCGTCGGCGCCGAGCACGCCCATGATCGTCATCGCGATCAGCGAGTTGTCGACGTTGTAGTCACCGAGGAGCGCGGAGTTCACGAGGTGGCCGCGCCAGAAGAATGTCGTCCCCTTGAGCGTCGTTTCGACGTCGGTCGGCGTCGCGGCGCGCGACCCGCGTCACTGGCAACGACGTCGAAGTCGGCCAGACGTTCTGCGTAGGGATCGTCGCCCCAGATCGACGGAGCGCTGGGAGTGCTCGGAGGTGAAGAGTCGTGACTTCACGACGAAGTACTCCTCCATCGATCCGTGATAGTCGAGGTGTTCGTGGCTGAGATTGGTGAAGGCCGCGACGGTGAACTCGAGTCCGTCGACGCGGTGCTGGCTCATCGCGTGGCTCGACACCTCCATGGCGACGACCGAGTGCTGGACGCGCGGGGTCGAATCCTTCGACCAGCGAGGCCAGCGTGCGAAACAACTCCGGCGCGGCCGGCGTGGTGCGTTCGTTCGTCAACGTGCCGATATTGGCACCGTTCCACGACAGGGCGCGCGCGAGTTCGGCGACGATCGTCGTGACGCTGGTCTTACCGTTGGTGCCGGTGACGCGCGACGAGACGCGTCTTGGTCTCGGGGTGACCGACGACGGCGGCACTGGCGTGAGCGCACAGCGCCCCGAGCTGGCTCGACGGCACGACGACGACCGGCGCGGCGACGTCGACCGGAGCGCTCGCGATAACGGCGAGCGCCCCGCGGCCGACCGCGTCGACGGCGAAGCGCGCGCCGTTGGTCGTGGTGCCGGGCATCGCGAAGAAGAGCGAGCCGGGTACGCAGTCGCGCGAGTCGATGTCGACGTGGGTAATCTCGATTCCCCCCGTCGCCACGTCGAGCGTGAAGTCATCGAGGATGTCGCCCAACTGCATCAGGTCACGTCCGAAGCGATCGAGGCGCCCGAGCCCTTCAGCGGCTTCTGGTAGGTGCCGTTCGACGGGATGTTGTAGTGGTGCAGTGCGTAGGACATCACCTCTTGGAAGATCGGCGCCGCCACCGCGCCACCGAAAATCGTTGTTTCGGGACGCTCCACCACCACGATCATCGACAGTACCGGGTCGTTCGCGGGGGCAAAGCCGACGAAACTGGCATTGTAATCCCCGACCAGGAGTTTGTCCTTGCCCGGGTAGGGCATCGTCGCGGTGCCGGTCTTGCCGGCCACGCTGTAGCCGGGGATGATCGCGTTCGTACCGGTACCGGCGAGCACGACCTGCTCGAGCATCTTCACCATCGTGGCTGACACGCTGGGGCTGATCGCCACGCGCTTGGCGCTCGGGGGCGTCGCCTTGACGGCGCCGTTCGCGTAGACGTAGCCGCGCACCAACTTCGGTTCGACGAAGACGCCACCGTTGGCGATCGCGTTATAGGCGTCCAAGACCTGAATCGGCGGCACGGCGTCGACCTGGCCGATCGGCAGTGCGACCTGGTCGCTGGCGTACCAGTCGGCCGTGTTCACGAGGAGCCCGGACGACGAGCCCGGGAAATTGAGCCCGGTCGGCTGTCCGAATCCCAGGCGGGTGACCTGTCCCAACAGACCGGTCTCGCCCACGCGTGCGCCAATTTCGTAGGTCCCAATATTCGACGACTGGGCGAGGACCTGCGTTGCCGTCATGTGTTCGAGTCCGTGGGCCTCGGCATCGTGAAAGAATCGTCCGCCGACGACGACCGAACCGGGCACCGTGATCTCGGTCGTCGGCGTGATAAGCCCGGCCTGCAGGGCCGCGGAGAAGGTGACGATCTTGAAGACCGAACCGGGCTCGTAGGTCTGGGAGAATGCCAGGTTGTTCACCGTCTGTTCCACGCCGGGAACGCCCACGCTGCGGCCCCAGACCGAGTCCTTGCCCAGCACGCCCGGGTCGGACTTGGTGTTGGCGAGCGAGGCATCGGCGAGGATCTCACCGGTCTTGACGTCCATGACGACGGCCACACCCGAGACCGCGTCGGTGGCGGCGAGCTGTCGCGCGAGGTCGCGCTCGGCGACGAATTGCAGCGACGTGTCCAGCGTCAGCTCAAGTCCGACACCGGGCTGGGCTTTTTTGATGACGGTACTGAACGAACTCGGCAAGCTCACTCCCGAAGAGGAGACGAATTCACGCGTGATCCCGGTGCTGCCGGCGAGGGGCTTCTGGTACTGATACTCGAGTCCGGCCGAACCGGCGCCGGCGCCATTCGTGCCACCGATCACCGACGTCGCGAGCGGTCCGTTGGGATAGTTACGCACCGACGAGTTCTGCACGACGATCCCGGGAAAGTCCAGCGACGACAGTTTGCGTCCGGCGTTGAGGTTCAACTTCGGGTTCAAGATGACGTAGCCGTCCTTCGGCTTCGACAGAAGCGGCACGAGTCGACTCACCGGCACCTGGACGATCGGCGACATCGCTTCGGCTTCGCGCGTCGGATGCTTGATCTGGATGTCGTCGGCGATGACCTTGGACGTCGGGCGCGAGACCGCGAGGATCTGACCGTTTCGGTCGTAGATGCCGGCACGCAGCGCCGTCGTCGTGAGATTCACCCGGACCTGCGCGACGGAGAGTTTGGCGTAGTGCGCGTGATCGACCACCTGGATAAAGAAGAGTCGCACCCCGAGGGCGACGAAGGCGAGGGCCAGCAGGCTCCGGAGCATGACCAGACGACGTGGGCCACTGGCGCGACGACGCGCCGGGTGATGCAGTACTTGCGTACGCGTGTGTGTCGGCGAGTAGTGGGTGCTCACCGAAGCGTCCTTGATGTAGCCGGTGCATAACCCAGGAACTTCGGTAGCCGCAAAGGCTCATCAAGTGACGTGGACGGGACTTGGGTCACCGAGACGGGATAGACCAAGTGCAGGGCGCCGGCCTTGGTCGCCACGAGACTGGGGGCGGCGAGGTTGGTGTTCGATCCCACCTGTTCGGCGTAGGTCGACTGCGCCTGGAGGAGTTGACTCTGCAGCGCGTGGAGCTGGACCTGACGGTTAGCAACCACCATGCTGCCGGCCATCGAGAGGGCGAGCGCCACGATGACGACGACGCACGACTTGCGCAACGACGACGCGTCGCGCCATCGCCTCGTGACCGCGCGACGACGTGGGGCGACCGCGACGTGCGTCGGTCGACGGCGCACCTCCGGTGCCACTTGGGGACGAGTTTGGGGCCGCGTTCGCGGGCGGGTTCCCGGCTTCGGGCGGCCGGATCAACGCGTCGAGGAAAGGTGATGACGCTCACGGGAGTTTCCGCGCTACTCGCAGTCGGGCCGAGCGGGCCCGTGGATTCCGATCGATCTCGCCTTGGCTGGCGAGGCGGGCACTGGCCTTGAAGACGACGACGCGAGGTACGGCGCCGCAGACGCAACCCAGTTCGGGCGGACAGTGGCAGCCTCCGGTGCCGGCTTCGTGCAGGACCGACTTCACGACCCGATCCTCGCCCGAGTGATACGAGATCACGGCGAGGAGTCCCCCGACCGCGAGTGTTTCGAGGGCCGCATCGAGACCGCTGGCCAACTCGTCCTCTTCGGCGTTCACGGCGATGCGCAGGGCTTGGAAGACCCGCGTCGCCACGTGGCCGCGACGTCGCGCCGCCATCGGGACGGCTCGTTCGACGGCCTCACTCAACTCATTGGTCGTCTGGGGCTGACGCTCCAAGACGGACTTGGCGATCGAGCCGGCGAAGCGACTCTCACCGTTCTCGCGGAGCAGTCGCACGAATTGATGCTGGTCGATGTGGCCGAGGAACTGCGCCGCCGTTTCGCCCCGAGTGGGGTCCATGCGCATATCGAGGGGCGCGTCGGCGCGAAAGGAGAAGCCCCGACTGGCGTCGTCGAGTTGGTGCGAGGAGACCCCGAGGTCCATCAATACGCCCACGATTGGGCTTTCACCGATGAAGTCGGCGTTTTCGGCAAGCGCGTCGCGCAATTGGCCGAAGGTCGCGTCCACGATGCGGACGCGACCCTCGAACTCGGCGAGTCGCTCCGCGGAAGCGGCTCGGGCATCGGGGTCTCGGTCGATGCCGAGGATGCGTAGTTGCGGGGCGCTCTGCAAGAGCGCGTTGGCGTGGCCCGCGCCGCCGAGCGTGGCGTCGACGAGAACGCCAGTCGGCTGACTGGCGAAGAGCTCGACGATCTCACTTTCGAGCACCGGTACGTGAAATATGTCCTGGGCCATCTGCAGCCTTTCAATCGTCAAGACGGGCGAGCAGGCGGAGGAGGATTCTCTACCCGTCTTGACGATTGCCAGGCTGCGCATGGTCCGCGGCCGATACTTCTGTTGCACTCCATTCATTAGTCACTGCCCTGCTTAAAAAGCTCCTCGGCCGAATTGACCTTCTCGGCGTACGTCGCGGGGTTCCACAGTTCGATGTGGTCGATGGCGCCGACAATTAATACGTCGCCGCTCAGCTGCCCGTAGTCGCGAATGGCGCCGGGCAGCGCGAACCGGCCCTGCTTGTCAAACTCGACGTCCGAGGAGTTCGCCGCCCAGTAACGCATCTGCTGACGTTCCACCGATCCGCCGGATCGGCTCTGCTCGAGGCGCTCGTCACTCTGGCGCGTGAACTCCCCCGGCGTCCACAGCGCAATACACCCTTCGGTGTTGGGGCTGAGGTGTCCCCCACGCTCGAATTCGGCGCGGAACTTGGCGGGCAGGATGAGTCGACCCTTGGCGTCCAGCGAGTGCTGGTACTGGCCAACGAATCCGAGCATCGACGTTCCTCCCATGGGTTCACCACTTTCCCCCATTTCGTGACACATTACACCACCTAACCCCACCTGAATGCAAATCGAAACAAATTGGAGTCAATTCTGGGTCTCGGGACGTGCGGCGTCACGATGGCGGGTGCGTCGTGAGGTGACGGCCTTTAGGCGAGGAGTGAGACGGCGCGGTACTGCCAGGGACCGTTCGCAGCGACGAGCGCGTCGATAAGCACCGCGGGATCGGCGTCGGTCAGTGAGGAGAGAATTTGATGGTGAAGCGCTCGATCGAGTCCTTCAGGAACGTCGCGGAGATAGTCCATCACGTCATAAGACGCGTGGGCCGGCATAACGGTCGAGAGGAAGATTCCCTCGCGCACGCGCCACTGGGTGACGCCGACCGCCTTTATCCCATCGACGAACACCTCGCCCGGCCCGCGTCCGGCGAAACAGACGAGCCGATAGGCCGGGTCGCCCTCCAATGGACCGCCGTGCACGGTGACCTCGCCCACGACGAACTGTCTCAGGACATCGGCCCACCACTCCCCGACCATCCGAGAGCTCTCATGCACGTCACCTCGCCAGCGTTCATCGCCGGCCGGGATCCACCAGTCGACCCAGAGGTCATCAGGTCCCAAGAGCACGAGCCCGCCGCCGCCTCGGCGGCGGCGGATCGGGATGGCACCCAAGCGCTCCGGGTCGAGGATCTCGGTGGTCTGAGAACTGCCGAGGACCAGTGTCGCGCGCTCGGGTGTTATGACGTAGATCGTCGCTGCGCTCTCCTTGCGAAGTTCGTCGTAGTCGTACAGCTCACGGAACTGCGGCTTCACGACGCCCGAGGTAGGTACGGCGCCCACAACGGGTCCGGGTCGGGCAGGTGACGCCAACGCCACCACGGCCCGTCGGGCACGCGCGGTTCGAAGTGCATGCGCCAGCCGATCTCCTCGAGCAGTCGGTCGCCCTTTTGCATGTTGTGCCGTCGACAGGCCGCGACAACGTTGGTCCATTCGTGGCGACCGCCGCGGCTGCGCGGCACGACGTGATCGATCGTGTCGGCGTGCTCGAGACAGTAGGCACAGCGATAACTGTCGCGCAGTAACAGCGAACGACGCGTCAGCGGCGGCGTGCGCACCTTCGACGGCAACTTGACCATGTCGTGAAGCCGAACGATCGCCGGAATCTCCACCACGACTGAGGCTGATCGACAGACGTTCGGATACTCGGGCGTGACGATCGGCTCCGCGCGACCGGCCAGCATCAAGACGACGGCGCGTCGTTCGCTCACGAGCTGCAGCGGCTCGAACGTCGCGTTCAAGAGCAGGACCCGACTCACGCAGCGCGTCCGATCGGTTGCGCCAACGCCCACGTGGCGGCCTCG
The DNA here is from genome assembly GCA_963764095.1 of uncultured Acidimicrobiaceae bacterium. Lineage (GTDB taxonomy): Bacteria > Actinomycetota > Acidimicrobiia > Acidimicrobiales > RAAP-2 > RAAP-2. The sequence goes on from CAVXRB010000006.1 coordinate 99,308, forward strand.
ACCATCGAAGCCGGCGCGAGTGTCGCTCCTGATGTGCCGTTCACCGTCACGGTGCGAAAGTGCCAGTATTCAGCGTCGGGAATCGGGAGAAACGGCGCGCGGCGCACCCAATGCTCTCGGCGCAGTCGCCATCCGGCACGAGCGAGTGTCGCGACCTTCGCGGGATGTCGCACGAGGTAACGGCCAAGGCCTGGCGTCCACAACTGTTTCACGAGCCACCCCGTCGCGCGACAAGGGCGGCGCCGAGGAGAGGTCCGTCGACACCGAGGCCGGAACGAAGGATCTCGAGACCTTCGGAGTATGGCAGGCGAGCAATCGCCCGCGCCGACTTGTTGGCGACGTCGAAGAACTCGTCACCGAATCCCAGCGCCACCGATCCGGCGATGTAGCAGTGACGGAAATCGAGCACTGACGCGAGTGATCCGACGGCGCGACCGACGAGGTCCGCGGTGCGTACGCGCGTCGCGGCGTCGGCCTCGGCCGGACTCTTGCCCGTGAGCGACTCGATCGCCCAACCGGACGCTTCGGCCTCGAGACACCCAAAGGCACCACACGAACATAGGTTGCCGTTCGGCACGACGTTGAGGTGTCCGATGTGACCGGCGTTGCCGGACTCGCCGTCGAGTAATTCGCCGTCGATCACCAGACCCCCACCGACGCCGGTGGAGACGACCATCGAAAGGTACGAAGTGTCGTCACACGCCGCGCCGAAGGCACCCTCGGCCAACGCGAGCGCACGCGCGTCGCCGTCGATGTAGACCTCGAGTCCGAGCGCGTCGCGCAACGTCCTGCGAAGCGGGAACGATCGCCACTGCGCGATGTTCAGTGGCGAGACTTCTTCGCCGCCGCGCGTCATCGGTCCGGCGCACCCCACGCCCACGACGTCGACGGCGCCTTCGGCCATGACGCGGCGCGCCAGTTCGATGATCGCCGAGATCAGATCGTCGTGGTGGTCGGCGTCACTGATGCGCGAGCGCGCGTGCAGTGTGCCATCGGGCTCGACCAGGGCCGCTTCGACTTTCGTTGCACCGATATCCAGGGCCAGACACGGGGGCGCGTTACGCGCTTCCCCGACGTCGGTCATTCTCGAGTGCGGCGCTGACGCGACAACCAGTCGCGAAGCGAACTGGTCCGTGGACCGTAGTTCGCGCGGGTGTCGTCACCCTGGCCTGGACGAGTGATGTCCTGCCACGATGCACGTCCCATAAGACGAGCGTTTCGCTCGATTACTACTGCGGATATGAACATCAATGCCACGCCAACGAGGCCGAGGAGGACTGAGGAGGAGAAGCAGAGAATGAGGATCACGAGTCCCGCGATGAAGCCGGCGATGCCCCAACGCACGCGCCGACCACCGTGCGAATAGACGTTGGTCTCACGGACGTTCTTCGCGAAGCGGGGATCCTGTTTCGAAAGTGACTCTTCGAGTTCGGCCAGGATTCGCTGCTCATGCTCTGAAAGTGGCATTGCGTCTCCCTTCCTTGGATCCTGGACCCATAGTAGTTACTCGCACTCGCCCCCGGCACGTCACTTATGGACTCCTTAGCGTTCTAAAATGAGGCCGGCAAAAGGAGTCCGGTGGCTGAGACGCGAATACGAGTCGCCATGATCTGCACCGGGAACATCTGTCGCTCCCCCATGGCCGAGGTCGTGCTCCAACACTTCGTCGATGCCGACGCGTCACTTCGCGGTGGGGTCGACGTCACGAGCGCCGGCACAGCCAACTGGCACGTCGGCTCGCCCATGGACCGACGCGCCCGAGGCGCACTCGATCGAGCGGGCTTCTCCGGCGCCGGTTCGCTCGCCGCCTACGCCGACCGGGCCTACCTCGATCGCCAGGACGTCGTGATCGGGATGACTCGTGAGCACGTTCACGAAGTGAAGAAACGACTGTCCAATCGCTCGACCCAAGTGATCCTCTTGCGCAACCTCATCGAACCGGGGAAAGAACTCGACCTCTTCGATCCGTACTACGGCGACAACGCCGAATTCGACGAGTGTCTCGAAACCGTCAGAGCAGGGGGTCAGCGTTTGACATGGGAATTTCGTCGGCGATTGGATGCAAGCTCGTCCGAAGCTTGATCTCCGGCAACGTCAGGGACAAGACCACCGCGAGCACACCGATCGGGATTGCGAAACGGTAGATCTCAGCGATCGAACCCGAGACCGCGTGGACGATCACCGACAGTTCGTTCAAGGGGAGGCGGTGAAGGTTCTTGGGCGTCCATTTCAACGGTGACGGCAGCGACGTCACCGACGGATTCGCCCGCAGCCCTGCCGCGAGTTGCCGCGGCAGTGCGTTCACGTAGAGAGCACCAAAGACGGCAGTCCCGAACGAACCGCCGATCGATCGAAAGAAGTTCGCGCCGGCCGTGGCCGCGCCGAGGTCTTCGTGTTGCACGGCGTTCTGCACCGCGGTGATCAGTACCTGCATCACGAGTCCGAGTCCCGTCCCGAGAATCAACATGAAGAACGCCAACGTGAGTTCCGACGTGGCGACACCGATCGTGCCGAAGAGTGCGAGCCCGATCGTCATGACGGCGGTGCCGAGAATCGGAAACGGTCGATAGCGCCAACCCTTGGAGACGAGTTGGCCCGTCGTGATCGAAGCGATGAGTAACCCAGCCATCATCGGCAGTAGCCGCAGCCCCGAACTCGTCGGCGTCGCGCCGCGAACATCTTGGAAATACAGCGGCAAGAACGTGAGGGCGCCGAACATCGCGAAGCCGACGACGAAACCGATGGCCGACGCTGAAGAGAAGACCCGGTTCGCGAAGAGTCGCGGGGCCAAGATCGGCTCACTCGAGCGACGTTCGATCATGACGAAGACCACTGCGGTCGCGAGACCGACGACGAGTAACGTCACCGACTTCCATCCGAGCCACGCGAGCGACGTCCCCCCGAGCGACGTGAAGAGGATCAGGGCCGAGGCCGACACCGTCAAGACGACGATGCCGGCGTAGTCGATGACGTGCTGCACACGCGCGCCCGCGCTCGGCAAGACGGCGGCGGTGACGACCAACGCGAGGATCCCGAAGGGAACGTTGACATAGAAGATCCATCGCCACGAGAAGTACTCGACGATGAAGCCGCCGATCAGTGGACCGATGACGGTGGCGGCGCCGAACGTCGCGCCGAAGAATCCCGCGTAGCGACCGCGTTCTCGCGGCGGCACGATATCGGCGATGATCGCCTGCGCACCCACCATGAGGCCGCCGCCGCCAAGTCCCTGGAGTGCGCGGAACGAGATCAGTTCGAGCATCGATTGCGACAGGCCACAGAGCATGCTGCCGATCAAGAAGAGGATGATCGCCGCTTGGAAGTAGACCTTGCGACCATGAAGGTCGCCGAGCTTGCCCCAGAGCGGTGTGCTGACCGTGGAGGACAACAGGTACGCAACGACGACCCAACTGAGGTGGCTCGCACCGTGCAGGTCGCCCACGATCGTCGGCAGCGCTGTCGCGACGATGGTGCTGTCGAGGGCGGCCAGCAGCATGCCCAACATCAGGGCGCCAAAGACGAAGTACAACTCCCTCTTGGGCATTGGGACAGCGAGGTCAGAATCCATGCAAGAAAATCACTCCAGAAGAGACGACGGGGGCAAACACCACTCGTTGGTGAATCTCACCCTAGTGGCGCTCGGTGACATTTGGCCGACACGCAACGTCCTCACTAGTTTTGTCCAAAAGGAGACCAATGAAAACGAGACTCACCGAGATGTTGCACATCGAACACCCGGTGATGCTCGCCGGCATGGGGGGCGTCGCCTACAGCGCCCTCGTCGCCGCGGTCTCCAACGCGGGCGGCTACGGCTGTCTGGGTGCCTCGACGATGTCCAGTGAGCGTCTCTCCCACGAGATCGCCGCGACCAAAGCACTCACGAACAAACCCTTCGGCGTCGACCTCCTCACCGCCTTCCCGGAGACGCTGAAGCACAACGTCGAGCTCCTGATCGAAGGTGGCGCCAGCACCTTCGTCGCCGGCCTCGGTGTCCCCGCACACGTCATCGACCTCTGTCACGAGCACGGTGTGCTCGTCGTGTCGATGTGCGGCAAGGTCGAACACGCCAAACGCGCACTCGACGCCGGATGCGACCTCGTCGTGGCCCAGGGAACCGAGGCCGGCGGGCACACCGGGACCGTGGCGACCCTGCCGCTGGTCCCGCTGATCGTCGACGCCATGGACGGTGCGATTCCCGTCGTCGCGGCCGGCGGCATCTTCGATGGTCGGGGCCTCGCCGCGGCGCTCGCCCTCGGGGCGGCGGGCGTGTGGATCGGCACCCGCTTCATCGCGTCGCCCGAGGCGCGCGCCATCCCCGGTTACCGCGAGACGATTCTCGAGGCGCGCGAGGACGGGACGGTCGTCTCGCGCGCATTCAGTGGCAAGACGATGCGCGTACTACGCAACGACACCACCGATCGCTATGACACCGATCCGTCGCTGCTCAAGAAGTTCCCGGACCAGTTGGCGGTCGCCTTCCACGACGGCACCTTCCACCTCGGGGGCGATGAGAACACGACCGGCATCGATCCGCGGCGCGAGGGCTACCCCGCGGGACAGGCCGTCGGCGCGATCACGTCGATCGTCCCGGCCGGTGAGATCGTCCGCTCGATCGTCGATGACGCACAGCGCGTGATTGACGGTCTCGGCGTCCTGTGAGGCGACAACGGACATAGTGTTTTTCTATGTCCACCGCGAGCCCCGACGTCAACGAGATCCTCTCGGCGATTCGTGGCGCCACCAAGCGGGTCACGGTCGCCAAGCGCACGGTCGCCGAGGTCCTCGTTGCCGCCCCCGGACATCTCACGGCCGAGGAGATCACCCAGGAGGTGCAGTCGCGCCAGCCCGACGTCAGCCCCTCGACGGTCTACCGGATACTCGAAGAGCTGGAGGCGCTGCAGATCGTCGTGCACGCGCACCTCGACCAACACGCCGCGGTCTTCCACCTCGCCGGCGCGGTGCACGGGCATCTCTCGTGTGACCAGTGCGGGGCGACGTTCGAGGTTCCGGCCGCCCACTTCGACGCCTTGAGCAAGGACCTGATGCGGAGCTTCGGCTTCATGTTGGATCGCCACCACGTGGCGGTCACTGGGACCTGCGAATACTGTCAGGCCAATCGACGGCTGTAGACGCGCGCACTCTTACTTCGCCGCCCGTCGACGCGAAACGTCATAAGTAAGGTCTGAGGAGCACCATGATCAAAGTCGACCATCTCTCGAAGCGCTACGGCGACACGCTCGCGGTCGATGACCTGGACTTCGAAGTCAAGCCCGGCGTCGTGACCGGATTCCTCGGTCCGAACGGTTCGGGAAAATCTACGACGATGCGAATCATCTTGGGCCTCGATCACGCGTCCAAGGGCCAGGCCACCGTTAACGGGGTTCGCTTCGCCGAACTGAAGGACCCGATTCGAGAGGTCGGCGCGCTGCTCGACGCCAAAGCGGTACACCCGGGACGAACGGCGCGCAACCACTTGCGCGCGCTGGCGGCGTCGAATCAGATCAAGCGGTCGCGCGTCGATGAGGTGCTCGATTTCGTGGGTATCGGCTCGGTCGCCAACAAGAAGGTCGGCACGTTCTCCTTGGGCATGAGTCAGCGCCTCGGTATCGCCGGCGCCTTGTTGGGTGATCCCGGCGTCTTGCTGTTTGACGAACCGGTGAACGGACTCGACCCCGAAGGTATCAAGTGGATCCGCGACTTCTTTCGCGCGCTGGCCAACGAGGGCCGGACGGTCTTCGTCAGTTCGCATTTGATGAGTGAGATGGCCGTGAGCGCCGACGAGATCATCGTGATCGGTCGAGGTCGCTTCATCACGTCGGGCTCGGTGAATGACCTCACCAAGAACGCCGAAGGCACGGTGCTCGCGCGCGCGTCCGACCACGACAGGTTGTCCGCGCTCGTCACGTCGAATCACGGTACAGTTCACGACTCAAACGACGAGGGCCTCACCATTGGCGGTCTGACCTCGGACCAGGTCGGGCAGTTGGCCTTCGACGCGGGCATCGCGATCTTCGAACTGACGCCCCAGCGCGCTTCCTTAGAAGAGGTCTTCATGGACCTCACCGCCGGTGCCGTGGAATACGGCGCACAGAAGCAGGTTCCCGTACATGGCGAATGAATCGACGCTCATGGCGACGACACGCTCGGAGTGGATCAAGTTCCGGACCGTGCGTTCGTCGATCATGGGCGTCATCGTGACCGTGCTCCTCACGATCGGACTGGGCGTCCTCATCACCACGCTCGTTCGCACGCACTGGACGCAGTTGAGTCCAGCGAGGCTCATAACCTTCGACCCGGTCTCGAGCAGCCTGCGCGGAAGTCTCTTCGCCCAATTCGCGGTCGGCGTCATCGGGACACTATTCATCACGAGTGAATACACGTCCGGATCGATTCGCACGACGCTGACCGCCGTTCCCAATCGATTTCGCTTGATCGGCGGTAAGTTGATCGTGCTCTTCATCTCGATGTTGGTCCTCGGGGAGTTCGTCTGTTTCGCCGCCTTCTTGATCGGTCAGCGGATTTATCTCGGCGTCGTGCCGACGGCGTCGATCACGAGTGGCGTGGTTCTTCGATCCGTGCTCCTCGCCGGACTGTACCTCGCGCTCTTAGCGGTCTTTGCCTTCGCGCTCGGTCTGATACTTCGCCAGAGCGCCGCCGCGATAAGTGTCTTCGTTTCGGTGCTTTTGATCGTGCCGATCATCGGTCTGTTCTTTCCGCAGAACTGGCAGAACGACTTCATGCGATTCGAGCCGTCCACACTCGGCGTGTCGATGCAGTCGCCCTACGCGCCGGGGAACTCCTTTGGCGCCTGGAGCGCCACGCTCATCTTGGCCGCCTACGTAGCAGGCACCTTGATCATCGCCGTCGCGCTCTTCCAGCGACGAGACGCCGGGTCGAATCAATAAACGCAGTCCTAGAGTGACCTCATGGAACTGACCGACGCGCTTCGCACGACGGGCTCCGTTCGGGCGTTCCGCGACGAGCCGGTACCCAACGAGACGCTCTACGAGATACTCGATGACGCACGATTCGCGCCGTCGGGCGGCAATCGACAGGCCTGGCACGTTGTCGTCGTGAAGGACGCGCAGCGCCGGCGCGCGCTGCGCGATCTCTACCTCGACGGCTGGCACGACTACGTCGCCCACGTCCTCGCCGGACTCATCCCCTTCTCACCACTGGCCAGTGAAGAGGACCGCGCCGTCGCACTGGCGAATCGCGACGCGGCAATCGCGGTGTCAAAACCCGACGGTTTCCCCGAGACCCTCGAGGACGTGCCCGTCATGCTCGTGATTTGCGCCGACCTCGCCGCGCTCGCGGCGACGGACCGCGACCTCGGTCGCTACCAGATCACTGGTGGCGCATCGATCTATCCGTTCGTATGGAACATCCTCCTCGCGGCGCGAGCCCGCGGACTTGGTGGCGTGATGACGACGATCGCGACGCGCAATGAATCAGGCGTCCGAGAGATCCTCGACCTGCCCGGACGATCAGATAGTCGCTTCGATCGTGGCGCTCGGACATCCGGTGAGCCAGGTCACGAAGTTGAAGCGTCGAGCAGTGGAAGATTTCACGACCACCGACTCCTTCGTCGGCGAGCGCTTCGCGGGGCGCTAAGCGCCGAAGACGTCGTCATTGTCTTCGCCTTGGCGTCGAGGACCGCGACGAATTTCTGGTCGCTTTCCATCGATGACCAAAGGCGTGCGCATCGCTGAGACTTCCCCGCCAGGCGTGGCCATCGGACCCACGAAGTCACCGCTGCGAATCTGATCCTGGTCGAAGGCGCCCGCCACGTCCAAGATCGGCGCGTGTGGAACGCCGGAGCGTTCTAAGACGTCGAGCCATTCGACCGTCGGACGCGTAACGAAGATCCGATTCAGCTCACGGCGCAGTTCGTCGCGTTGCACGACTCGCTCGGCGTTGCCGTTCCACTGTGTTCGACCGCTGAGCTCCTCATCGTCGAGGACGACGACGAGGCGCGCGAACTGTTGATCGGTCCCGACGGCGAGCAGGATGAAACCGTCGGCGGTCGTCACCGGGCCGTAGGGAGTGATGCTCGGGTGGTCGTTGCCAAGTCGTATCGGATTCTCGCCGGTGGCCAGGTATCCCTGAGCCTGGTTCACAAGCGCGGTCATCGTCGACTCCAACATCGGCGCCTCGAAGTGGCGGCCCGGCCGACCCTGCAGACGCGCGAAGAGCCCGGCCAGCAGTCCGATCGCGCCGTAGAGGCCCGTCACGACGTCGGCGATCGGCGCACCGACCTTCGTCGGCGGTCCGTCGGTCTCGCCGGTCACGCCCATGATCCCGGAGCGCGCCTGGGCTAGAAGGTCGAAGGAGGGTTGGTTGGCCACCGGCCCACCGCTCGTCGCCGGCGTGATACGCACCCAGACACAGTCAGGATTCTCGGCGCGCAGTCGGTCGATGCCGAGGGACGCGAACTGGCTCGGCAGGTAGTTCTCCACCACGGCGTCCGCCAGGCGGACGAGTTGAGCGACCCGTTCAAAGTCCTGCGGATCGCGAAGATCGGCGACGACGTTTCGACGATGTCGATTGACGGCCAGGTAGTAGGTCGCATCGTCCCCGAATCGCGGTGGCGCGAGCGAGCGCACCGGGTCGCCGCTCGGCGCTTCGACCTTGATGACGTCAGCACCGAGGTCGCCCGCGACCATCGCGCAGAGCGGTCCCGCGAGGACCCGCGAAAGGTCCAAGACGCGCACGCCCTCGAGTGGCAGTCCGTTTCCGACGTTCGTCGGGTCGATGACCCACTCCATCAGAGGACTTTTGAGAGAAAGCTCTGCAGCCGCGTCGAAGACGGTGACGTGAGGACCACCTTCGGATCGCCCGACTCTTCGATTACGCCCTGGTCCAAGAAGTAGACCGTATTGGCCACTTCTTTGGCGAAGTTCATCTCGTGGGTCACGACGATCATCGTCATGCCACTGCGCGCGAGGTCCTTCATGACATCGAGCACCTCTCCCACCAACTCGGGGTCAAGCGCGGACGTCGGCTCGTCGAACAGCATCAACTTTGGGTCCATGGCGAGCGCGCGAGCGATCGCCACTCGTTGCTGTTGTCCGCCCGAGAGTTGGGCCGGATAGTGCTGCTCCTTGCCGTCAAGACCAACGCGGTTCAGGAGCTGGCGTGCTTTGGCGAGCGCATCGGCCTCCTTGACCCCTTTCACCTGAATCTGCCCCACGGTGATGTTCTCGATCGCGGTCAGGTGTTGAAAGAGATTGAAACGTTGAAAGACCATGCCGATTTGGGCACGCTCGCCACAGATCTTCTTGTCGGTCAGTTCGTAGAGTTTCCCATTGCGCGCCTCGTATCCAACGAGTTCACCGTCCACGCGCAACTCTCCGGCGTCGTGTTTCTCGAGGTGGTTGATGCAGCGCAGCAGCGTGCTCTTTCCGGATCCGGATGGTCCGATGAGACACGTCACTTCGCCACGCGTCACGGTGAGGTCCACGCCCTTCAGCACCTCGACGCCGACGTATGACTTGCGCACGCCGATCGCTTCGACCATTGCCGTGGTCATGAACTCACCGCCGTTGGCAGGCCACGCTTCGTCCGGTACTTCGATCCAATCCCTTTCAGGTCGTCACGAAGTCGCTGGATCGGTGTCGGCGGAGGGTTGCGTAGCGAGCCCTTCGCGTAGTGGCGCTCCAGATAGAACTGACCTATGGAGAGCAACGTCGTCACGATCAAGTACCAGAGACTCGCGACGATGAGCAGTGGCATCACCTGAAAGTTCGCCGCAGAGATATTCGACGTCGCGCCGAAGAGTTCAGTGACGGCGACGGCGCTCGCCAGCGATGACGTCTTCAGCATTGAGATGACCTCATTACCCGTCGGCGGGATGATCACACGCATCGCTTGCGGTAGCACAACGAGTCGAAGTGACTGGCCCCGGGTCATGCCGATCGAGGTGGCGGCTTCGATTTGGCCTTCGTCAACGGCGAGTAGGCCAGCTCGGGCAATTTCAGACATGTACGCGGCCTCATTAAGGCCCAGCGCGAGCGCGGCGGCACGAAAGGGATTCAAGATCGCGATGAGGTTGAGGTGGACGAACGTGACGGGCAGAAACGGGAGACCCAAGGTGATCGTCGAATAGAGAGCCTGGATCTCAAACCAGAAAAAGAGCTGAACGAGGACGGGCGTACCGCGAAAGAACCACGTGTAGGTCCACGCGGTCGACGAGAGCAGTCGACTCTGCGAGCGGCGCATCACGGCGAGGATGACGCCCAGCACGATGCCGAAGGTCATCGCGAGCGCCGTCAACGCCAAGGTGAGATACAAACCATTGATGACTTCGGAAGTGGTGAAGTAGTGGAACACGATGTTCCAATAAAACCGCCATCGCTGCGGCTGATGACAGTGCCGGATTCCATTGAGCGTCGAACAGATGTTGACGCCGGTTCCGACTTTCGAAAAGATCGTGTGCACGACCATCGCGATGAGGATCACGACGACGAACGTGCCCACCCAGCGACCGTAGTGACGAACGGGGACGACCTTGACCGCGTCGTCCCCGTTAGAAGTCATGTTGGTTTCCTACTACACGATTAGGAGAGGGCCCCATTGAGAATGATCTGGGACGACGTCAGTGCGCCACCCGTGACACCCCACTTGGCGAGGATGGCGTGGTACGTGCCGTTGGCGATCAACGTCTTGACGGCCGCTCGAATCGCCTTGGCCAGACCCGTGCCAGCACTGGTCTTCGGCGTCGCGATGCCGTAGGGCGCGACCTCAATGGCGGAGCCGACGACCTTGAACAGTCCATTCGACGATGACGCGATGAAGCCGGCGACCTGACTGTCCGCGAAGCCGAACGTCGCTCGGCCCGACGAGACGGCAAGGTTGGCCTCATTCTGATTCTCGAACGGCAAAACGGTCAACTTCTTGCTCTTCGAACACGTCTTGGCGGTGGCATTGGCGTCGTGCTGTTCCGTCGTTCCCGTTTCGACCGCGACAGTCGTCCCGCAGAAACTTTTCAGACCCGTGAACTTCGCCTTCGTCGAGCTCTTCGCGTAGACGCCCTCGCCGGCCTGGAAGTAGTCGACGAAGTTGACCGACTTCTCGCGCACCTTGCTGTCCGTGAAGGACGAGTTGCCTATCTGATAGCGGCCGCTGTCGATACCGCCGATGATGGTCCCGAAGTCGACGTTCGTCTCGGTCTCTTTGAGTCCCAGGGTGACGGCAACGGCCTTGAACAGGTCGACGTCGAAGCCGACCATCGTGGTGCCCTTCATCGACTCGTCAGGCGGATACGTGGCGTCGGTCGCGACTTGCAACGTCTTGCCCCTGTAGGCCGACGGGACGAGCTTCGCGTCCGCGACGTTGTACTTGCCCGACGTCGTGCTGGCTCCGGCGACAGTAACGCTGGTGGCCAGCATCAACGAGGCAACGCCCGCCGTGACGAGAATCCGACGGAATCGTGTTAAGTGCTGCATGAATTCTCCCTAATTTTCCCCTCGCCGAGGTCGGCGTCTGGGTTCTATTGATACCAGATATTCCGACGTGTCTGACCGCAGCGCCTGAAACGTTGACTCAGTGCTCGAGGACCAATTCAACGTCAGTCACGGAATTTCGCGCCGGTAGGTAACAGAAGACGACAACGGCGACGACGACCGCCGTGCCGGCGGCGACGAGGCATCCCCGATGGAATCCGTCCATGAAGGCTGCCGTGAGCTTCGGTGCCAACGTGGCCCGGACCGACGCCGGGAGATGCGCGGCCGTCATCTTGGCCGCCTCCATCGAACTCTGGGCGATGTTCAACTGATGGGCGCTCAACCCGCGGCCGAGTAGCGGTTCGAACGCTCGCCGAATAGCCGGACCGAAGAGCGACGCGAAGACCGAGCCGATGATCGCGACACCCATCGTTCCCCCGAGCTCGCGCGTCGTTTCGTTTCCCGCGGCACCGGCGCCGATCTGGTCGACTTCGAGTGTCTCCATGGTGGCGGCGACCGATGGCGCGTTGACGAGCGAGAAACCGACAGCCAGGGTGATCATGGAACCGATGATCGGACCGAGGTAGGCCGCATCGGCGGCCAGTCTCGAGAGCCACGCCAACGCCACGGCCGTCACGAGCAAACCAGATGCGACGACGAAGCGAGTCCCGAAGCGCAGCGCCGCGAGCGCACCCAATGGCGTAGCGACCATCACCGCGAAGGCAAAGGGCAACGTATGGACACCGGCCGACAGCGCGGAGTACCCACGTACGAGTTGAAAGTACTGCGTCACGAGGAAGATGAAACCGAAGAGACAGAAGAAGTTCGTGGCCATCGCACCCGAGCTCGCGGCGTAGGTCCGATTGTTGAAGATCCGCACGTTCATCATGGGTCCGTCGCGATTCAACTCGTAGTTCGCGAACCCCGTCAGTAACAACACCGCGGCGCCAAAGAGGACCAGCGTCGGCGACGATCGCCAGCCCCACGACGGTCCTTGAATGATCGCGAGTATCAACGCGGTGATCCCAACGGTCCCGAGCGCGAGACCCGCGAGGTCGAGAGGGCGGCGTTCGGGAATCGTGGACTCCGGAACGACTGACGCGATCGCCACGACGCCGATGAGCGCGACGGGGACGTTCACCAAGAAGATCGAACCGAAGAAATAGTGCGTGATGAGCGCGCCGCCAGCGATCGGTCCCATCGCGATCGCAATACCCGTCGTGGCGCCCCAGTAGCCGAAGGCCTTGGCCCGCTCACGCCGGTCCTCGAAGACGACGGTCAGCGTCGACAGCGTGGCCGGAAAGATGAACGCGGCACTGGCTCCCATTAGCGCGCGTGCCGTCAACAGCGTCGAGACGTTGTGGGAGAAGGCCGCCAACACTGAGAACACGGAGAAGGCGAAGAGTCCCATCTGCATGACGCGTTTGCGACCCCACCGGTCCGAGAGTCCCCCGCCAGCGAGCAAGAGACCCGCGAAGGGCAACGAATAACCGTCGACGATCCATTGCAAGGAGGAGTTCGACGCGTGAAGGTCACGAGAGATCGTCGGCAGTGCGACATTGACGATCGTGTTGTCCACGACTACCAGGAAGACCGCGATGCAAAGAACGAAGAGCACCAACCATCGCCGCTCACTGGCAAACGTCGGCACAAACCCCCCAAGGATGTCTTCGTTCGTATTGCGTATCAAGCAAGTATTCGGCCCTACCGAACACATTCGACCTTACCTAACACGACCGGCGCAACACGGCATTACGAGATCAATCGTTACAGTGTGACGACAGTCGCGCTCGGAACTACGAACGCGTCGCCGCGAGTGCCTCGTCCTTGAACCCCGTGGGCCAGCGACCGGGACGGCTCGGCCGCAGCAACATGTCCGTGAGATCGCGGCGCGAGTGTTCTTGGCGCCAGACGAGTTGCTCTTGTGCCCCACGCATGATCCGTTCGGCGTCGTGGCACTCGGTTCGCCAGGTCGGATCGGCCAGGAGGTCAAAACAGCGATAGGTGCCGTCGGCGAACTGCACGTAGCCGAGGTCGTCGCTCACCGAAGCGGCGAGGTTCGCGAGCGAGAGAGTTCGGTCCCTGGGCCAACTGCTCGTGACGTGGCGGATGAAGTAACTGCGGTAGTCCCACTCGTAGTGGGCCGCCGTGCGCCAGGCGACCTCCTCGCCGCCCATCAGCGGCGTCAGGGACCGACCGTCACACTGCGCCGGTTCGTCGAGGGCCAAGACGTCGGCGAGCGTCGGCAGGAGATCGACGTTCTCGCTGAACTGCGTGACCACCCGACCGGCGTTGGCCGAGTGGGGATCGCGCCAGAGCCCAATGACGTGATAGCTCTGCGGGAAGAAACCCAACTTTTCCTTGAGTCCGTGATCACCCAACTGTTCGCCGTGGTCGGCGGTGATGACGACTAACGTGTCGTCCCACTCGCCGCGTTCTTCCAGTTGTCGGACGATGCGCGCGAGCTGGGAGTCGACCTCGCTGATCATGCCGTAGTACTGCGCTTTCAGTGCGCGCATCTGATCGGGATCGCTCGGCGCGGCGCTCGCTTCGAAACCCATCGCGGCGTCGTGGATCGCGTGGCGCTCGGAGGACGGCACCGCGGCGATGGGCATCTCGACGTCCGCGGGGTCGTACATGCGCGAGAACTCCCCCGCCGCCGCGTACGGCGGGTGCGGTCGCAGATAGCTCAGGTGCGCGAACCACCCGCTCTCTTGCGTTACGAGCCAGTCGATGAAACGCGTCGTGAGAAAACCACTAAGCGAGAGCTCGGCCGGGCGATCGGGCTCTCCGCGAGCGGCCACCTCCCAGCCATAGGGGACGTCGTAACCTTTCGCCCGCAGGAACTGGAATCCAACCGGCCTGGCTCTCGGGCAGGTACAGACCGACCGAGAGTCCCGGCAACACGCCGTCGTAACTGTCCAACCTCGGATCGTCACGACCTTCGGCGTTGGCGGGATCGACGCCCTGATCGGTGTAGCCGAAGAGCGTCGGGTCAAAGCCCGCCCGGCGCGCGACGTGGGCGATGTTGTCGAGTCCCTTCGGCAATGGCGTACCGTTCGCGACGACGCGGTTGTTCATCTGGTAGGTGCCGGTGTAGATGGCGGCGCGACCCGGCGAGCACGGCGCGGCCTGGGAGTAGTGGCGCGTGAGACGGACGCCTTCGCGAGCGATCCGGTCTAGGGTCGGCGTCCGCACCAGCGGATGTCCCGCCGCCCCGTAGGAGTCGCCACGGAACTGATCGAGCGTGATGAACAGAACGTTCACTTCGCGGCCTCGACGTAGCGGTGCATGTGGACGGCGAGGTCGTCAACGATTTCAAGCGCCTCGGGAACCATCGACGGCAGGCGCAGAAATCCGTGGATCATCCCTTCGGCCTCGAGCAGCTCGACGCGAACGCCGAAATGTTCGAGCAGTCCGGCGTAGGCGACGGCCTCGTCGCGCAGCGGGTCGCACTCGGCGACGACCACGATTGCCGGCGGCGCGCCGCTGAGGTCCTCGAACATCAGCGGAGTGATACGCGGATCGCTGTGATCGGTCCAGCCGTCGAGGTAGAGCCCGTAGTCGTAGCGCAGGTGATCGATGTCCAGCACGTGGCCGACGCCGAACTCGTTCACCGAGTCGGTGAACAACTCCGGACCGAGCGTCGGATAGATCACCACCTGTGCGGCGATACCCAGGTCCTCATGCCGGGTTAAGGCGCACGCCACGGTCATGAGCGTCGCGCCGGCCGAGTCGCCCATCACGATGAGCTCGGCGTCGGGTCGTCGAACTCACCTGCGTGCGCTTTCACGTAGCGAATGGTGTCGACGGCGTCGTTGATTCCGCACGGGAATGGGTGTTCGGGTGCCAGTCGGTAGTCGACCGAGAGAAATCGCATCCGGGTATCTGCCGAGAGCCGTCGACAGAGGGCGTCGTGCGTGTCGAGGTCACCGACCACGAAACCGCCGCCGTGGAAATAGACCACGAGCGCCTTGCCCTCGTCTCGCAACGGCACGTACAGCCGCGCGCCCAATGTGCGACCTTCGAGCGCGAGTTCCACGTCGCGAATCGACTCCATCGCTTCGGGCTCACCGCGAGTGGCGAGCGCGGTCTCGCGGTAGGCCGCGCGTCGTTCGTCGGCGCTGAGCAGTGACGGATGGGTCGCCGGTTCAGCGCGTACCGCATTCACGTAGGGCTCGAGCGAGGGGTGAACCATGGCAACCTCCTTCGATAGAGACTACGGCGCAGTCCCCGTCGTGTCACCCGAATTAGCCCGTGAGATCGTCCCAGTTCTCTGCGACGTCGTCGATCAATACCTTCCATCCGAGCTTGGCCTGTCGACGCGCCTCTTTATGGAACGTCCTAATCGCTCGCAGCGGTTCCTTCCACTCGGGCTGGAGCAACGTTAACGATTTCAGCCATGCGCGCGCCACCGCCTCGTCGTGCACGACGCCGAGTTTCTTCTGAGCGAGGTTGGCCGACTTCGCGAGTTCCAGGGCCGGTTCGGCCACGACCAAACCCAACACTTCACAGGCGCACTCCAGCCGCTTCAACTCCTTGCGCAGTTCGTGCAGGTTTTCGTTATTGGACTGCGCCCGAGCCTCGTCGTCGGCCTCTCCTACGTCACGCCACGTCCCGTGCAACTGCGAGGTGAGGACTTCGTCCGCCGGACCCTTGGCTCGAGGTTCGAAGACGACATCGATGCCAATCGCCGCGATGTCGTCGACCAAGAGCGCGTAGCGCTTCGTGGATCGCTCAATCGCGTTTCGCTCGTGCGCCTCTTCGATCCGACGATCCAGTTGGCCCATGACCAACGCTTGAATCGATTCGTCTTCGATCAACTCCAACGAATTCGTGATGCCCATTCGAAGGACGTCGAGGTCGCGACTCTCGCCGAGGACTCCCCCAAACCATGAAAGCTCGACCAGCATCGAACGCGACCAATCGGCGTCAAAGAGACCCGGAAATGTCTGAAGTACCGAGCGCAGTCGTCGAACACTGCCGCGCGACTGGTGGACTCTGCCGACGAGGGACTTGCGTCGACGAGGCTCCCGGTCGCTCAAGCGATAGATCACGTCGGCCTTCGTAGCCTCGAGCACTTTACCCGATTGCTCGGGTGCCAGATCGTTGAGGAGGAAGTTTCGCGCGAACTGATCGAGTACGTCTGCCACGACGAGATCTGCGGTCGCCGAAGATTCCTTCGATACGCCACTTGCGCTGTTCACATTGCGCAGTGCGTTCGTCACGATCTGGTTACCGGGTTCGTCAGGGGCCTCTCATGACTTCCATCATCTGGATGGGTTGGGATGTGAGTCTACGACCGCTACCCGGTTGCATTCATCCCGTTCATTTCGGATCTTCGGAAATAAGCGGGGTCTAGCGCTCGCGAGAGCAAGCACCTAATGCTGAGCTGACTGGAGGAGTGCCCCACGTACCCGGCGTTATGGGGCACCCGGTTCGAATGTTGCGCTCAGAGGCGCTAGCGAGGATCGCCTGTCCGGACTCTGAGGCCGACGGCGTCGTGGATGATCGTCCACCGGCATCGTCCAGAACCCAGGTCGCGGCTTCGGCAGATCGTGCAGCGTTAAGAGGAACCCGGTGGCGATGACCACGGCGCAGGCGAGCCAAAAGATCACGCCGGAGGCCAGGACCCACGGCGTGCCCCCGAACGACAGAACGATGAGGCCGACCGCGATCGTGGCAACGGCGACGAAACCCGCGCGCAGGCCCACACCGCCGTCCTCCAGGTTCCGTTGTGCTGCAACGTGGCGGGCTCCTCCATGCCAAGGACGCTAGAGGGGGCCCAGGTTGCGGACAAGAGCCTTTGGTCCTCCATGAGGCAGTTGGTGGCTCCAACTGGAAGGCAGTGGTCCAGAATGGTGGCGCGTGGTCAGCGATTCCTCGCAAGAGGTCTGCCCCAGCTCTCATTTTGAAACTCCCATCTGCGGCGGCCAGGATCCCTCCGACCCGGCGATTAGGGATGCCTATCCGTCAGTTGCGGGCTGAGCCGAGCGGCACGTCACTCCGGTGCGCAGGCCGACCCGAAGACAACGTCGGAGCTGGGGAGTCGATCCAAACCCGACGACTTTGTCCCACGCTTCCTCCCAATCGGTGGATTGGCGCAGAGGCGAACGACCCGTGCTCGCCATCGAGATGCCCGTTGAGTTCATCGCGCTAGCTGGACCCAGCGAATTCAGGTCTGCGTTCGCCATCCGAGAATTGAGTCAACGTCGTAAGGTGGCGCCATGACCGACATCGACAACGTGATTGACGTCGTCAACGCCGACCTCCTTCTCACAACCACCAAGCAGGTGCGGAAACGGTTGGACCTCACCCGCCCCGTGCCGCGCGAGCTGCTCCTCAAGTGCATCGACGTCGCCAGCCACGCTCCGATGGGAGGTAACCAAGAGCGCAACCGCTGGATCATCGTCGACGACCCGGGGATAAAGGCTCAGATCACGCCGATCTATCAGGCCAACGGCCGCTCTTATTTGGCCGCGAGAAGCGAGGGGGCTGAGGGGCGACAGGAGCGCGTGATCGAATCGGCGTCCTTCCTCGTCCAACACGTCGCTGACGTACCCGCCTGGGTGCTCGCCCTACGCCTCGACCGACTGCCAGCCGGCGCGGACAACTTTGAGCTGTCGAGCTACTACGGATCAGTGGCGCCCGGAGTGTGGAGTTTCCAGTTGGCCGCCCGGGCTCGCGGCCTCGGCTCGGCCTGGACCACCTTCCACCTTGCCCATGAGGAGCAGGTCGCCGAAATCCTCGGCATCCCGCCCACCGTCACCCAGATAGACCCTGCTTCCCGTCGCCTTTTACACCGGCGACAAGTTCACCCCGGCGCCCCGCAGGCCTGCCGCCGAGATTACCTACCTAAATCAGTGGAAGGCTCCAGTCACGAGCGACTGACGTCGTTTGCCGATGCCGCTCGCTCCGCTGAAGTCCGAAGACCCGGTTTTCTATGCGCCCCGAAGCGTCGGTAGGTGACAGGCAGCTCTCGCGAGCACGAACGTAGTCAGACCACCAGACCCCGCTCAACCGGCTCATCGGATTCTGGTGGGGAGTTCGCGCCCTGAATTGACTCTGCAACTGAAACGACGAAGGTGCTTCAGTTGTAATTGTGAGAAAACAAACAGAAAACACCTTCGTCCTGTCCGACCCTAGTGAAATCCTCGAAGCCCTCGTCGGGCTGAAAGACGTGCGCGTGCTGCACTACGAGCGCCGAGGACCTGAAGTGGCCCTGGTGGTCGAACAGGTGGTGAAGGATGCGTCGTGTCCGATGTGCCATAGAGCGGCCCAGGTGAAGGACCGTCCCCGCGTGACCTACGTCGACCTGCCGGTCTTTGGCTTTCCCATGCGCCTCACCTGGAAGAAGCACCGACTGCGCTGCGTGCACGAGGAGTGTCTCGCCACCACGTGGGTCCTGCGCGATCACCGCATCGCGGCGAAGAACTGCCTCTTGACCACGCGAGCGGCCAAGTGGGCGACCCAGCAGGTCGGCACCGGACGCACGGTCCTAGAGGTGGCCAAGGAGCTCAACTGTGACTGGCATACCGTGAACGACGCCGTCACCACCTACGGCGAGGCCCTGCTCGAGGCCGACAAGAAACGGCTCAATCGCACCAGCGCCGTTGGTCTGGACGAGACGAGTTTCGTCAAACTCGGCGGTCATCACACGGCCTACGTCACGACCGTGACCGACGTCGAGCACCACCAGATCATCGACATCTTGGCGACGCGCGACTACGTCGACGTGGCCCGGTTCCTCAACAACCAAAGCGAAGCCTGGAAGTCGCGCGTCACCTACGGGGCCCTCGACATGTCCAACGTCTACGCCGCCGTCTACTCGACGATCTTGCCCAAGGCGGCCCAGGTCGTCGATCCCTTTCACGTGATCTCACTCGCCAATCGCGCCCTCGACGCGGTGCGGCGCCGAGTCCAGACCGAACAGACCGGACACCGCGGCCGCCGCGACGACCCGCTCTACCGCGTGCGACGGGCCCTCTTGACGGGCGAAGAGAAGTTGGATCACAGTGCCGCCGCACGCCTCAACTCGCTGCTGGCCCTTGGGGACCCCGACGCCGAAGTGGCCATTGCCTACCGAGTGAAGGAACGGCTGCGCGATTTCTACAAGACCTTCGACGCCTCTGAGGCGAGAGCCATGCTCCAAGACCTTGAGAACCACTGTCTGCGAAAGTCAATGCCGCCCGAGATCCAAAAGCTCGGCCGCACTATCCGCAACTGGTTCGACAAGATCTGCAACTTCCACCTCGCTCGGGTCAGCAACGGACCGACCGAAGCGATCAACAACTTGATCAAGCGCATCAAACGTGTCGGTTTTGGCTTCCGCAACTTCCAGAACTACCGCATCAGAGCCCTCTTATACGCGGGCAAACCAAACTGGCGAGTGCTCGGCTCGATCGTGGTCCGATGAAGCTCACCCCACCAGAATCCGATGAGCCGCACAACCTTGGAGCGGACGACCGGGCTCGAACCGGCGACCTCGACCTTGGCAAGGTCGCGCTCTACCAACTGAGCTACGTCCGCGTGGTCACCAATAGTAGCCCAGGCGCCGATCGAAATCGACTTGGCTCAATCGTTGACCGTATCGATGAGGCGGTAGGCCTCTTCCTTCAAATAGTCGCGAAGCGTCGCTAGATCGGGCATCGTCTGTGCGCACCCCAGCATCCCGAACTCCAGATTCTGTTCGAAGCCGAGCACCGTGACGTTCAAACAGAACGGTCCCAGGAGCGGCCCGACCGGCGCCGCGGACACCACGCGGTGGCCGCTTAGCCAGAGCGGGATCGGGGGCCCGGCACCGAGGACAACATCAGGTTCGCCATCGGCGGCACGACGTCGAAGAGCCCGAACGCGTCGACTATTTTCCCCCCGAGCGATAGGACGGTCGGACCGAGCACCCGGGGCATCTCTTGGAACATTCTCGCGCCGTTGTTGCGTTGCACGCCGACGGTCTTCGCCGAGTCCTGGGCGATGGCCTGGAGTCGCTCGACCGGGTCATCGATATCGGTGTGGAGGGCCAACAACATTCCCGAGATCTGATTGCCCATCGCCGCCGCGTCACCGTCGCCGCGCACGTTGATGGGCACGAACGCGATGAGGTCGCGACGGAGTGGTTCGCCGCGGTCGTCCATGAGTCGGCGCAATGCCCCACTCGTCGTCGCCATCACGAAGTCCGTCACCGACGCACCGTGATACTTCGCCGCACGCTTCGCGTCGGCGAGCGGCACGCGCATCCGGTGATACACCTTCTCCACACCGGCGCGACCATTGAGTGACGTACGACGCGCCTCAAAGATCGACGGCTGGTCGGGCGTGGATCGCTTGCGGCCCCGCGTGAATGCCACGCGCGCGACCGTCCGAAGGACGTCAAAGACCCGCGTCAGCCACGAGGACACGACCGTCAGCGCGATACCCGGATCGGCGCGAAGTCGGTGAAGGCCTTCGAGCACGAGCGACATCGGATTCGTCGCGACCGCCTCGACCGCAACGTCGTCGGTCTTCGGCGCTGGGGCGCGAACCTCGGGCGAGATGTCGAAGAGACTGGCGAACGTCTCGGCGCCCGAGACACCATCGGCCAACGCGTGGTGCACCTTCAGGGCCGCGGCGACCCGGCCGTCCTTGAGGCCTTCGACGATCAAGAGATGCCAGAGCGGACGCGAGCGCACCAGCGGACGCGACAAGAACTCCGAGATCACCGTGTCGAACTGATCGGGCGTGCCCGGTGACGGCAACGCCACGCGCGTGATGTGTCGATCGAGATCGATGTTCCGGTCCGGCACGAGAGCCGGCCAGGTGAGATCGAACGGTGCGCGCACTACGCGTTTGGTCAGCACCGGGATCTCGTGCAATCGTTCCGCCACGTTCTTGCGGATCAGTTCGAATCGTTCGCTGGGATCGGTGACGCCGCCGAAATCGAGCTCGATCACCGCGCCGATGTTCATGGCCGACCCCGGTACTTCGAGCAAGATGAACGCACTGTCGAGCGGTTCGAGGTACTGGGTCAACGTCCGCTACTCCCGAAGCCGCTCTCACATGCCGGAAAAGCTCCAGAAGGCGCTGCGCCATGGCGGCCCTCACTTGCTGCACGCGGCGGTCTCCGAGGAAGGCGCGGAGGTACTCGTCGATCCCGAGCAGCGCGTAGGCCCAGGCGCGCGGGCTGGTGAAGTGCTCCACCGCCGGGAGCGCATCCTGAAACAGCCCCCGCACACAGGCTCTGCCTCCCTGGCTCGCTCGATCGGCTGACGACGGTGCCGAGCGCCCACACGGCGCGGCCATGGCTGTCCTCCGACCCGCAGGTCTCGGTCCACGTACGCGAGTACGCCAGGAAGTTCCGGAAGCGGCCCTGGTCCCGGTCGTACGCGGCGTTCACGAATGCCAGATACCGGGCGGCGAGCGACCGGATGCCTCGCGGGTCGTCGAAGGCGCCGACGTCTTCGATGTACGTGACCGCGAGCAGCGCGCGGGCGTTGTCGTCGAGACAATAGCCGTCCTCGTAGCGG
>CAVXRB010000007.1:0-33226 GCA_963764095.1 uncultured Acidimicrobiaceae bacterium
ACAAGACGACGACCACCTCGACCTACAGCGCCGTCGGTGACACCATCACCTACGACTTCGCGGTCACCAACAACGGCAACGTCACGCTCACCGACGTCACGATCAACGACGCGTTGGCCGGACTCAGCGCCATCAGCTGCACCGGCGGGCCGATCACCAGCCTCGCCCCGGGCGCCACGGTCGACTGCACGGCGACTTACACCGTGACCCAGGCCGACCTCGACGCCGGCTCGGTCACCAACTCGTCGAGCGCTCGGGCACCGCGCCCGACAGCTCGACGGTCACCTCGGCAACTCAACGGTCACCGTTGACGCCACCCAGAGCCCGTCGCTGTTGATCGACAAGACGACGACCACCTCGACCTACGGCGCCGTCGGTGACACCATCACCTACGACTTCGCGGTCACCAACAACGGCAACGTCACGCTCACCGACGTCACCATCAACGACGCGTTGGCCGGACTCAGCGCCATCAGCTGCACCGGCGGGCCGATCACCAGCCTCGCCCCGGGCGCCACGGTCGACTGCACGGCGACTTACACCGTGACCCAGGCCGACCTCGACGCCGGCTCGGTCACCAACTCGTCGACCGCTCGGGCACCGCGCCCGACAGCTCGACGGTCACCTCGGGCAGCTCAACGGTCACCGTTGACGCCACCCAGAGCCCGTCGCCGTCGATCGACAAGACGACGACCACCTCGACCTACGGCGCCGTCGGTGACACCATCACCTACGACTTCGCGGTCACCAACAACGGCAACGTCACGCTCACCGACGTCACGATCAACGACGCGTTGGCCGGACTCAGCGCCATCAGCTGCACCGGCGGGCCGATCACCAGCCTCGCCCCGGGCGCCACGGTCGACTGCACGGCGACTTACACCGTGACCCAGGCCGACCTCGACGCCGGCTCGGTCACCAACTCGTCGAGCGCTTCGGGCACCGCGCCCGACAGCTCGACGGTCACCTCGGGCACCTCAACGGTCACCGTTGACGCCACCCAGAGCCCTGTCGCCGTCGATCGACAAGACGACGACCACCTCGACCTACAGCGCCGTCGGTGGCACCATCACCTACGACCTCGCGGTCACCAACAACGGCAACGTCACGCTCACCGACGTCACGATCAACGACGCGTTGGCCGGACTCAGCGCCATCAGCTGCACCGGCGGGCCGATCACCAGCCTCGCCCCGGGCGCCACGGTCGACGACTGCACGGCGACTTACACCGTGACCCAGGCCGACCTCGACGCCGGCTCGGTCACCAACTCGTCGAGCGCTTCGGGCACCGCGCCCGACAGCTCGACGGTCACCTCGGGCACCTCAACGGTCACCGTTGACGCCACCCAGAGCCCGTCGCTGTTGATCGACAAGACGACGACCACCTCGACCTACAGCGCCGTCGGTGACACCATCACCTACGACTTCGCGGTCACCAACAACGGCAACGTCACGTCTACCACGTCACGATCAACGACGCGTTGGCCGGACTCAGCGCCATCAGCTGCACCGGCGGGCCGATCACCAGCCTCGCCCCTGGCGCCACGGTCGACTGCACGGCGACTTACACCGTGACCCAGGCCGACCTCGACGCCGGCTCGGTCACCAACTCGTCGAGCGCTTCGGTACCTGGTGCCCGACAGCTCGACGGTCACCTCGGGCACCTCAACGGCTACCGTTGACGCCACCCAGAGCCCGTCGCTGTTGATCGACAAGACGACGACCACCTCGACCTACAGCGCCGTCGGTGACACCGTCACCTACGACTTCGCGGTCACCAACAACGGCAACGTCACGCTCACCGACGTCACGATCAACGACGCGTTGGCCGGACTCAGCGCCATCAGCTGCACCGGCGGGCCGATCACCAGCCTCGCCCCGGGCGCCACGGTCGACTGCACGGCGACTTACACCGTGACCCAGGCCGACCTCGACGCCGGCTCGGTCACCAACTCGTCGAGCGCTTCGGGCACCGCGCCCGACAGCTCGACGGTCACCTCGGGCACCTCAACGGTCACCGTTGACGCCACCCAGAGCCCGTCGCTGTTGATCCACAAGACGACGACCACCTCGACCTACAGCGCCGTCGGTGACACCATCACCTACGACTTCGCGGTCACCAACAACGGCAACGTCACGCTCACCGACGTCACGATCAACGACGCGTTGGCCGGACTGAGCGCCATCAGCTGCACCGGCGGGCCGATCACCAGCCTCGCCCCGGGCGCCACGGTCGACTGCACGGCGACTTACACCGTGACCCAGGCCGACCTCGACGCCGGCTCGGTCACCAACTCGTCGAGCGCTTCGGGCACCGCGCCCGACAGCTCGACGGTCACCTCGGGCACCTCAACGGTCACCGTTGACGCCACCCAGAGCCCGTCGCTGTTGATCGACAAGACGACGACCACCTCGACCTACAGCGCCGTCGGTGACACCATCACCTACGACTTCGCGGTCACCAACAACGGCAACGTCACGCTCACCGACGTCACGATCAACGACGCGTTGGCCGGACTCAGCGCCATCAGCTGCACCGGCGGGCCGATCACCAGCCTCGCCCCGGGCGCCACGGTCGACTGCACGGCGACTTACACCGTGACCCAGGCCGACCTCGACGCCGGCTCGGTCACCAACTCGTCGAGCGCTTCGGGCACCGCGCCCGACAGCTCGACGGTCACCTCGGGCACCTCAACGGTCACCGTTGACGCCACCCAGAGCCCGTCGCTGTTGATCGACAAGACGACGACCACCTCGACCTACAGCGCCGTCGGTGACACCATCACCTACGACTTCGCGGTCACCAACAACGGCAACGTCATGCTCACCGACGTCACGATCAACGACGCGTTGGCCGGACTCAGCGCCATCAGCTGCACCGGCTGGCTGATCACCAGCCTCGCCCCGGGCGCCACGGTCGACTGCACGGCGACTTACACCGTGACCCAGGCCGACCTCGACGCCGGCTCGGTCACCAACTCGTCGAGCGCTTCGGGCACCGCGCCCGACAGCTCGACGGTCACCTCGGGCACCTGAACGGTCACCGTTGACGCCACCCAGAGCCCGTCGCTGTTGATCGACAAGACGACGACCACCTCGACCTACAGCGCCGTCGGTGACACCATCACCTACGACTTCGCGGTCACCAACAACGGCAACGTCACGCTCACCGACGTCACGATCAACGACGCGTTGGCCGGACTCAGCGCCATCAGCTGCACCGGCGGGCCGATCACCAGCCTCGCCCCGGGCGCCACGGTCGACTGCACGGCGACTTACACCGTGACCCAGGCCGACCTCGACGCCGGCTCGGTCACCCAACTCGTCGAGCGCTTCGGGCACCGCGCCCGACAGCTCGACGGTCACCTCGGGCACCTCAACGGTCACCGTTGACGCCACCCAGAGCCCGTCGCTGTTGATCGACAAGACGACGACCACCTCGACCTACAGCGCCGTCGGTGACACCATCACCTACGACTTCGCGGTCACCAACAACGGCAACGTCACGCTCACCGACGTCACGATCAACGACGCGTCGGCCGGACTCAGCGCCATCAGCTGCACCGGCGGGCCGATCACCAGCCTCGCCCCGGGCGCCACGGTCGACTGCACGGCGACTTACACCGTGACCCAGGCCGACCTCGACGCCGGCTCGGTCACCAACTCGTCGAGCGCTTCGGGCACCGCGCCCGACAGCTCGACGGTCACCTCGGGCACCTCAACGGTCACCGTTGACGCCACCCAGAGCCCGTCGCTGTTGATCGACAAGACGACGACCACCTCGACCTACAGCGCCGTCGGTGACACCATCACCTACGACTTCGCGGTCACCAACAACGGCAACGTCACGCTCACCGACGTCACGATCAACGACGCGTTGGCCGGACTCAGCGCCATCAGCTGCACCGGCGGGCCGATCACCAGCCTCGCCCCGGGCGCCACGGTCGACTGCACGGCGACTTACGCCGTGACCCAGGCCGACCTCGACGCCGGCTCGGTCACCAACTCGTCGAGCGCCTCGGGCACCGCGCCCGACAGCTCGACGGTCACCTCGGGCAATTCAACGGTCACCGTTGACGCCACCAGAGCCCGTCGCTGTTGATCGACAAGACGACGACCACCTCGACCTACAGCGCCGTCGGTGAACACATCACCTACGACTCGGTGTCACCAACAACGGCAACGTCACGCTCACCGACGTCACCATCAACGACGCGTTGGCCGGACTCAGCGCCATCAGCTGCACCGGCGGGCCGATCACCAGCCTCGCCCCGGGCGCCACGGTCGACTGCACGGCGACTTACACCGTGACCCAGGCCGACCTCGACGCCGGCTCGGTCACCAACTCGTCGAGCGCCTCGGGCACCGCGCCCGACAGCTCGACGGTCACCTGGGCAGCTCAACGGTCACCGTTGACGCCACCCAGAGCCCGTCGCTGTTGATCGACAAGACGACGACCACCTCGACCTACAGCGCCGTCGGCTACACCATCACCTACGACTTCGCGGTGACCAACAACGGCAACGTGACGCTCACCGACGTCACCACCAACGACGCGTTGGCCGGACTCGGCGCCATCAGCTGCCCGGCGGGCCGATCACCAGCCTCGCCCCGGCGTGACTCGACTGCACGGCGACCTACACGGTGACCCAGGCCGACCTCGACGCCGGCTCGGTCACCAACACGTCCAACGCACGGGCACCGCGCCCAACAGCTCGACGGCCACCTCGCCCGCCGCGGGCGCCACCGTCGCGGCGACCCAGGCCGGTCGCTCCTGGTCGACAAGACGACGACCACCTCGACCTACAGCGCGTCGGCGGCGCCACTACCTACGCCTTCGCGGTCACCAACAACGGCAACGTGACCACGCTCACCGACAACGATCAACTACGCGTCGGCCGACTCGGCGCTCAGCTGCAACAACAGGCCGATCACCACGCCTCGCCCCGGGCGCACGGTCGACTGCACGGCGACCTACACCGTGACCCAGGCCGAGATCGACGCCGGCACGGTCACCGACTCGTCGACCGCTCCGGGCACCGCGAGCGACAGCCCGACGGTCACCGCGAGCGCCTCAACGGTCACCGTTGACGCCACCCAGAGCCCCTCGCTGTTGATCGACAAGACGACGACCACCTCGACCTACAGCGCCGTCGGTGACACCATCACCTACGACTTCGCGGTCACCAACAACGGCAACGTCACGCTCACCGACGTCACGATCAACGACGCGTTGGCCGGACTCAGCGCCATCAGCTGCACCGGCGGGCCGATCACCAGCCTCGCCCCGGGCGCCACGGTCGACTGCACGGCGACTTACACGTGACCCAGGCCGACCTCGACGCCGGCTCTTTCACGACAACTCGTCGAGCGCTTCGGGCACCGCGCCCGACAGCTCGACGGTCACCTCGGGCACCTCAACGGTCACCGTTGACGCCACCCAGAGCCCGTCGCTGTTGATCGACAAGACGACGACCACCTTGACCTAGAGCGCCGTCGGCTACACTATTACCTACGACTTCGCGGTCACCAACAACGGCAACGTTACGCTCACCGACGTCACGATCAACGACGCGCTGGCCGGACTCAGCGCCATCAGCTACCCGGTCGGGCGCATCACCAGCCTCGCCCGGGCGCCACGGTCGACTGCACGGCGACTTACACCGTGACCCGTAGGCCGACCTCGACGCCGGCTCGGTCACCAACTCGTCGAGCGCTTCGGGCACCGCGCCCGACAGCTTGACGGTCACCTCGGGCACCTCAACGGTTACCGTTGACGCGACCCATACCCGTCCTGATTGATCGAGAAGACGACGACCACCTCGACCTACAGTGCCGTCGGTAACCGTCACCTATGCTGACTTCGGCGGTCACCAACAACGGCAACGTCAACGCTCCACCGACGCCTCACGATCAACGACGCGTTGGCCGGACTCAGCGCCATCAGCTGCACCGGCGGGCCGATCACCAGCCTCGCCCCGGGCGCCACGGTCGACTGCACGGCGACTTACACCGTGACCCAGGCCGACCTCGACGCCGGCTCGGTCACCAACTCGTCGAGCGCTTCGGCACCGCGCCGACAGCTCGACGGTACTTCGGGCACCTCAACGGTCACCGTTGACGCCACCCAGAGCCCGTCGCTGTTGATCGACAAGAACGACGACCACCTCGACCTACAGCGCCGTCGGTGACACCATCACCTACGACTTCGCGGTCACCAAAAACGGCAACGTCACGCTCACCGACGTCACGATGAAAGACGCGTTGGCCGGACTCAGCGCCATCAGCTGCACCGGCGGGCCGATCACCAGCCTCGCCCCGGGCGCCACGGTCGACTGCAGCACTTACACCGTGACCCAGGCCGACCTCGACGCCGGCTCGGTGACGAACTCGTCGAGCGCTTCGGGCACCGCGCCCGACAGCTCGAGGTCACCTCGGGCACACAACGGTTACCGTTGACGCCATCCAGAGCCCGTCGCTGTTGATCGACAAGACGACGACCACCTCGACCTACAGCGCCGTCGGTGACACCATCACCTACGACTTCGCGGTCACCAACAACGGCAACGTCACGCTCACCGACGTCACGATCAACGACGCGTTGGCCGGACTCAGCGCCATCAGCTGCACAATCGGCGGGCCGATCACCAGCCGTCGCCCCGGGCGCGACGGTCGACTGCACGGCGACTTACACCGAGACCAGAGGCCGACCTCGACGCCGGCTCGGTCACCAACTCGTCGAGCGCTTCGGGCACCGCGCCGAAGACAGCTAGATGGTCACCTCGGGCACCTGAACGGTCACCGTTGATGCCACCCAGAGCCCGTCGCCGTCGAGCACCAGATCGAGAAGACGATGACCAGACCTCGACCACAGGCGCCGTCGGTGACACGATCACCTACGACTTCGCGGACACAACAACGGGAACGCTACGTTAACCGACGCTCCATGATTAATGATGCGTTGGCCGGACTCACGTCATCAGTGGCCCTGCACCGGCGGGCCGATCACCAGCCTCGCCCCGGGCGCCACGTAGTCGACTGCACGGCGACTTACACCGTGACCCAGGCCGACCTCGACGCCGGCTCGGTCACCAACTCGTCGAGCGCTTCGGGCACCGCGCCCACAGCTCGACGGTCACCTCGGGCACCTGAACGGTCACCGTTGACGCAGCAACGAGGCCCAGAGCCCGGTGACGATCACCAACGCCACGACCTCTGATGTTGGGCACGACCTTCACCCTCACCGCCTCCGGCGGCTCGGTACTACATCGCCTACGTCTTCCAGACGAGCTCGGCGGGCTGCTCGATCACCGGCGACACACTGTCCTTCACCGGCTCATCGGTGCCGACGGACTGCTCGGTGACGGCCTACAACCCGGCCAACGGTGTCTACGCCCAGTCGGCGAACTCGGGCGCGGTCGTGTTCACCTTCACGGCTGAGGCCCAGAGCCCGGTGACGATCACCAACGCCACGACCTCGACGTCGGGCACGACCTTCACCCTCACCGCCTCCGGCGGCTCGGGCACCATCGCCTACGTCTTCCAGACGAGCTCGGCGGGCTGCTCGATCACCGGCGACACACTGTCCTTCACCGGCTCATCGGTGCCGACGGACTGCTCGGTGACGGCCTACAACCCGGCCAACGGTGTCTACGCCCAGTCGGCGAACTCGGGCGCGGTCGTGTTCACCTTCACGGCTGAGGCCCAGAGCCCGGTGACGATCACCAACGCCACGACCTCGACGTCGGGCACGACCTTCACCCTCACCGCCTCCGGCGGCTCGGGCACCATCGCCTACGTCTTCCAGACGAGCTCGGCGGGCTGCTCGATCACCGGCGACACACTGTCCTTCACCGGCTCATCGGTGCCGACGGACTGCTCGGTGACGGCCTACAACCCGGCCAACGGTGTCTACGCCCAGTCGGCGAACTCGGCCGCGGTCGTGTTCACCTTCACGGCTGAGGCCCAGAGCCCGGTGACGATCACCAACGCCACGACCTCGACGTCGGGCACTCACCTTCACCCTCACCGCCTCCGGCGGCTCGGGCACCATCGCCTACGTCTTCCAGACGAGCTCGGCGGGCTGCTCGATCACCGGCGACACACTGTCCTTCACCGGCTCATCGGTGCCCACGGACTGCTCGGTGACGGCCTACAACCCGGCCAACGGTGTCTACGCCCAGTCGGCGAACTCGGGCGCGGTCGTGTTCACCTTCACGGCTGAGGCCCAGAGCCCGGTGACGATCACCAACGCCACGACCTCGACGTCGGGCACGACCTTCACCCTCACCGCCTCCGGCGGCTCGGGCACCATCGCCTACGTCTTCCAGACGAGCTCGGCGGGCTGCTCGATCACCGGCGACACACTGTCCTTCACCGGCTCATCGGTGCCGACGGACTGCTCGGTGACGGCCTACAACCCGGCCAACGGTGTCTACGCCCAGTCGGCGAACTCGGCCGCGGTCGTGTTCACCTTCACGGCTGAGGCCCAGAGCCCGGTGACGATCACCAACGCCACGACCTCGACGTCGGGCACGACCTTCACCCTCACCGCCTCCGGCGGCTCGGGCACCATCGCCTACGTCTTCCAGACGAGCTCGGCGGGCTGCTCGATCACCGGCGACACACTGTCCTTCACCGGCTCATCGGTGCCGACGGACTGCTCGGTGACGGCCTACAACCCGGCCAACGGTGTCTACGCCCAGTCGGCGAACTCGGGCGCGGTCGTGTTCACCTTCACGGCTGAGGCCCAGAGCCCGGTGACGATCACCAACGCCACGACCTCGACGTCGGGCACGACCTTCACCCTCACCGCCTCCGGCGGCTCGGGCACCATCGCCTACGTCTTCCAGACGAGCTCGGCGGGCTGCTCGATCACCGGCGACACACTGTCCTTCACCGGCTCATCGGTGCCGACGGACTGCTCGGTGACGGCCTACAACCCGGCCAACGGTGTCTACGCCCAGTCGGCGAACTCGGCCGCGGTCGTGTTCACCTTCACGGCTGAGGCCCAGAGCCCGGTGACGATCACCAACGCCACGACCTCGACGTCGGGCACGACCTTCACCCTCACCGCCTCCGGCGGCTCGGGCACCATCGCCTACGTCTTCCAGACGAGCTCGGCGGGCTGCTCGATCACCGGCGACACACTGTCCTTCACCGGCTCATCGGTGCCGACGGACTGCTCGGTGACGGCCTACAACCCGGCCAACGGTGTCTACGCCCAGTCGGCGAACTCGGCCCCGGTCGTGTTCACCTTCACGGGCGCGACGATTGCGACTTACACGGTGACGTTCATCGCCGACAGCGGCACCGGCACCATGAACCCAGAGACCTTCGACTAGTGGGACGGTCGCAGGCGTTGACGCCGAACACGTTCGTCAGGTCGGGCTACATCTTGGCCGGCTGGAGTACGACAGGTCCGAACGGCCCGGTGGTCTACTTCGACGGATCGCAAGTGACGTTGACGACCAACATCACCCTCTGGGCGATCTGGACACCGGCCAACCCAACGGTGACATTCATCGCCGACGGCCGGTACCGGCACCATGAACACAGAGTCCTTCGTCAGTGGACAGTCGCAGGCCTTAACGCCGAACACCCTCGTCAAGTCGGGCTACTCGTTCGCCGGATGGAGCACCACAGGTCCGAACGGTCCGGTCGTCTACTTCGACGGTTCGCAAGTCACCTTGACAATCAACATCACCCTCTGGCGATTTGGACCGCCAACGTCGCACCGGCCACCGACACGATCTCCTTCAACTCCGAAGGTGGGAGTGCGGTCAGTTCGATCAGCGGCCTCACGGATCGACGATCACGCTGCCCGGAGCGCCGACGCGGCTGGCCACACCTTCACAGGGATGGTTCGTTGCCGCGAGCGGTGGCACGGCATTGACGTCGCCGTACACGTTGGCCGGGTCGACCACGCTTGATCGCCAGTGGACAACGAACGCGACCGTCACGGTCTCGTTCAACTCCGAAGGCGGCAGTGCGTCAGTTCATCAGCGGTCCAGCGGTATCGACGATCACCTTGCCCGCGGCGCCGACGTTCGCCGGCCACACCTTCAAGGGTTGGTTCACGTCGGCGTCGAGTGGCGGCACGGCGCTCACCTCGCCATACACGTTGATGACGTCGACGTCACGCTCGTACGCCCAGTGGACGGCGAACGCGACCGTCACGGTCTCGTTCAACTCCGAAGGCGGCAGTGCGGTCAGCTCCATCAGCGGGCCCCACGGATCGACGATCACGTTGCCCGCAGCGCCGACGTGCGCTGGCCACACCTTCAAGGGTTGGTTCATCGGCCTCTAGGGCGGGACGGCGCTCACGTCGCCCTACACGTTGACGAGCACGCTCACGCTCTACGCCCAGTGGACGGCGACGAAGTCGATGACGTCATCGTCACTTTCACTGAACACGTCGTCCGCGACGTACGGCAACGAAGGGGTCGTGGTCTACACGGTCAACGTCGACCCACCATCTGGTACTCCTACGGGGACGGTAACGATCCTGTGGGGCTCCACGACACTGTGCACCATCACGCTTCACAACGGTGGCGGACAGTGCAGCGCCGGTGCGACGGCTTTGCCCGTCGGATCGCAGTCGATCACGGCGAGCTACTCCGGTGACGCGAACTTCAACGGTTCGTTGTCATCGTCACATTCACTGAATATTTCAAAGGACAACAGCCAAACGACGGTCTCAGAGAGTGCATCGAACGCTGCAGTAGGCAGCGAGGGCTCGGTGTTGTTTACGGCGAAGGTCACTGCGAAGTACGGGGAGTCAATCCCCAGCGGTGAGAGTGTCACGATCCATGTTGGTTCGGCGTCATGCACTACGACGACGAATGGATCGGGGAGTGCCTCGTGTTCGATATCCAACAGCGCACTCGGCGTCGGATCGTATGCGGTGAGCGCGACGTACGCGGCGATTCGAACATCAACGGATCGAGTCGAGTAACTCGCTGAACTTCAACGTCGGCGCCAAGCCAGTGTTCACCAGTGCGTCATCGACGTCGGTCGTGCAGGGTCACAACTTCTCCTTCCAGGTGAGCGCCAGCGGAACGCCGACGTTCTCCTACTCGGGGAATCTGCCCCACGGCGTGACGTTCAACACATCGACCGGTGTGTTGTCGGGATCGGCCTCGGTCGGTTGCTCCGGAACATACGTGATAACGATCACCGCGACGAACTCATTCGGTAGCACGAGTCAGACGTTCACCTTGAACGTCACGTCTCAATAGAACGCAAGGGCGGGATCGTGGGGCATTGCCGATCATGTGCCCCACGATCCAATACGGCCCACTGGTCGAGCAGAAGAAATCAATAACACAGGGTTGAAGTAATCTGCTCGACCAGTTCCGTTAATGAGAATCTCAGGGTTAATCCCTGTGTCACTGAAATCTGCATTGGCTTGGTACCATGCATGCACGAGTGGATTGATGTCCATGATCGGCGCTGCGATGCGGTGCTGACGGGCGATGAATGTTCGGTTCACTAAAGAGATTGGGAGACAACGTGATATCGACCCGTACGATCCGAGTAGTTGCCGTCGCTGCATTACTGAGCACGGGAGTATTGACGAGTGGTCTCGTCAACGTCACCGGCGCCAACGCCGCCGCCAAACCAAAGTTGGTGGTCACGCCGTCAAAAGGGCTGACGAATCACAAGGTGGTGACCGTGTCGGGAACGGGTTTCAAGCCCAAGGACGAGGTGTACATCACGGAGTGCCAGGCGAACGCCAAGGGCGAAGCCGGCTGTGACATCTTCCTCGCGACGCCGGTGAAGATCAGCGCCACCGGCGTGTTGCCGAAGACGAAGTTCAAGGTCGCGACGGGCAAAATCGGCAACGGCAAGTGCGGCACGACGGCGGCGAATCTGAAGAAGTGCGCCGTGAGTGCGGGTAACGCCACGGGCGGCGACTCGGCGGTCTTCGACATCGTCTTCGCAGCACCAAAGAAGTAGTAACTCTCGCGACCCTGATTATCACTTATGTGGTCCGGAGTATTGGTCGCGAAATGGTGCACGATGAGATGGCGTTGGAGCATACATTGGTCCGAGCATTTGGTTTGACAGCATGATGCAGGACCTGCCGGTCACGAATCAGACGGGCAGAGCAATCATGACCAGGGACGAAAGGGGAGCATGATCGAGGACACTGATTCTTCGAACATGCTCGAGCGCGAAGCACTGCAGGTGCGCGGAGTCATCGTTCGCGGCTTGCGCGCGCACTTCAGTTTCGCCGCACTCCTCGCCGATCTTGTTCTTGACGTTCCTCGACAACACGGTCGCCAGTGCGGTCCTCACCAGCGTGCAGGCGAAGCTGCACGCCAACGTCTCGCAACTGCAGTGGGTCGTCGGCGGCTACGCGCTGGCGTTCGCGAGTTTGATGTTGATGTTCGGCGCGCTGGGCGACAACTTCGGTCGCAAGCGTCTGATGTTGATCGGCGTGGCCATCTTCTGTGGCGGATCGATCGTCTGTGCGATCTCGGTCAACCCGAGCGAGTTGGTCATCGGGCGCATCATCATGGGCATCGGCGCCGCGGCTTCTGAGCCGGCGACGCTGTCGATGATTCGACACATCTATCCCGATCACAAATCGCGGGCCCGAGCGCTCGGCGCGTGGGCGGCGGTGTCGGGACTCGCGCTCGCGATGGGACCGGTCATCGGCGGCATTCTCGTCGGTATCTGGTCGTGGCGTGCGGTCTTCTGGTTCAACCTTCTCTTCGGTGCGCTGGCGTTCATCGTGGCATCTATCGCGTTGCCCGAGAGTGTGAACGCGCTGCGCAAGCGGGTCGATTTCGCGGGCTTCTTCTTCGGTGCGGTCGTCCTCGGTACGGCGACGTTCGCGTGCATCCAGGGTGAGCTGACCGGTTACGAGAGTGGTTGGGTCATCACCTTGTTCATCGTCAGCTTCCTCACGATCCCGATCTTCTATCTCGCCGAGAAGCACGCCAAGGATCCGATGTTGGAGTTGGGCTTCTTCCGACGCAAGTCCTTCACCGGCGCGGCGTTCATCGCGTTCGCGAGTTACTTCTCGATCTTCTCCATCTTCTTCTTCGTCGCGCTCTACCTCGAGGTCGTCGCTTCGGTCAGCGCCTACGGCTTGGCACTGGACTTCCTGCCGCTCCTCGGCGGCATCGTGGTGGCGTCGCTCTTCACCGGTCGTTGGGTCGGACGCATCGGCTCGCGCATCCCGATGACCGTTGGTTGTCTCTTGGCCGGAACCGGCGTGCTCCTTACCTACGCCGCGATCGGCCCCGGTGTTGGCGTCTCGACACTCGGTTGGACGATGGGTCTCGCCGGTGTCGGTTTCGGTATCGTCATCGTGCCGGTGAACGCAACGGCACTGTCGAGCCTGCCAGCGGCGAACTCCGGCATGGCCTCGTCGGCGGTCAACACGAGTCGCGAACTCGGCGCCGTCGCCGGCGTCGCGATCCTCGGATCCATCGTCAACGGGCAGCTCACGGTGAATCTGACCGCGCGTCTGATCCATCTCGGCGTCCCGGCATCGTTTCGGGGCCTCGTCATCTCTGCGGTGACGACGGGTCAGGAGTCCTCGACGGAAGCGAAGCTGAGTCCCGCGATTCGAAAGCAGTTTGCGCCGCTGATCCGAAAGGTGACGAACGCCGCCTACCAGGCACTCACCCACGGACTTGATATCGCGCTCATCGCCTCGGCGCTGCTGCTTCTCGTCTCGGCCGCCGTCGCCTACTGGACAGGTACCGCGGAGAAGACGGAGTTGGTCGACGCCGTCGAGGACACTCCGGAGTTAGTCGTCAGCTGAGCGGTATCTCGGTCGACGTAGCTCGGACGTCGTCGCGGTTCCAAGAGTTCGATGGCGACCATCACCGAGAAGCAGACGAAGAAGATCGGCTCGACGAAGGCGCCGAATCGGTCCGTCAGATACGCGACACCCAGCAGGGGATAGCCGATCAACATCGCAATCGCGACAGCCTTGACGGACCGCGATACCCAACCTGAATCGTCCCGAGTTCGTTTCCAGGCGAAGAAGACCGCGGTCGTCATGGTGGCGAACTCGATGATGCCCGAGATCACGTGGAGGTAGTGATGGAGCGGGAGTCGAGGTGCCACTCGGCGCTGCGACAGGCAGCGCTCAGTCCTTCGGGACAGGCGTAGGAGAAGTGCCCGCCGACCGCGCCCGCGACCGCGAAGCCGAGCAGCCAACGCCACTCCTTGCGCTTGCCGTTCGGTCCCCAGGGACCACGTAACAAAAAGGCGACGAGCATGACGATGCCCGCCGCGAGGTCGAAGTGTTGGAAGAGCGCGGCGTCGGGCCGGCCGGTCGCCTCTAAGTCGCTGAAGAACTCGTCGGTGCTGATGAGCAGATTCGTCGCGACGATGACCCAGACCCACCAGTTGTAGAGGACGATGCCGACGAGGCCGAGGAACTGCGCGACGAAGAGCCGCAGGGCTGTAGCCATCGGCGCCTTGATCGGTATCACCTGGAGCGGGGAGTCGCGAATCGGAGTCGGTTGGACTCCCTTCTTCGCGACTCCCACTCATTCGGTCTCTAATGCGTCCTTAGACGACGGTCAGCGTGATCGACGGCACCGCGGCGAGCGCCTGGGAGACGGGGCAGTTCGCCTTGGCGTCTTCGGCGGCGGCCTTGAAGCCGGCGGCGTCGAGGTTTTCGGCTTCGCCCGACAGCGTGATGCGGATCTCGGTGATCCCGGTGCCGGGTACGAAGTCGACTTCGACCGACGTGTTGAGCGAGATCGCGGGATTGCCGGTCTTGGCGAGTCCGTTGGAGAGTGCCATCGAGAAGCACGACGCGTGGGCGGCGGCGATGAGTTCTTCGGGACTGGTCTTGCCATTCGCCTCTTCGGCGCGCGAGGCCCACGTGATGGGGTACGTGCCAATGCCACTCGAGGTCAGTTCGACGGTGCCTGAACCTTCGAAGAGCGTGCCCTCCCAGTGGGCTCGTGCGTTACGGGTTGTCGCCATTGGTCGTCCTTGTCATTCGCGATACCGGGTCCCTCCGCGGTGATCGGACTTCACCTTACACAGCGTCTTGTCAGAGTCGCTCACTAACGTGAGCGTCATGACGGACGTCGAAAAGACCATGCGGGAAGGGGAGCGGTGACGACTCGCGTCTACTTCGAGAAGGGCAAGAGCTCGGTCTTCGCCGCCGCGATCGACTGGCCCGGATGGTGTCGTCGTGCGAAGACCGAGGACCTGGCGCTCGAAGCGTTGTTCGACTACCAGGACCGCTACGCCGCCGTTCTGTCGGTGCCATTCAAGCCCGGCAAGTTCGAGGTCGTCGGTTCGGTCCCCGGCAACGCGACGACCGACTTCGGCGCGCCGGCCATCGACACGCCGTGGGACGCCGAGGCGATCACTGCTCGCGACCTCAAACGTCAAGTCACCGTGCTGCAGGACTGTTGGGCCTACTTCGACGGCGTCGTAGAGACCGCGCCGAACGAGTTGACGAAGGGCCCGCGCGGGGGGGGTC
Source organism: uncultured Acidimicrobiaceae bacterium (assembly GCA_963764095.1). GTDB lineage: Bacteria > Actinomycetota > Acidimicrobiia > Acidimicrobiales > RAAP-2 > RAAP-2. Next base: position 15,473 of record CAVXRB010000007.1, read on the forward strand.
GTGACCGCGACCAGATCGTGCCGCACGTCCGAGAGGCCGAGCGCCACTACTGCTCGGCGCTGGGGACCCGGGTGCCTCCCCGAACGCCGTGGAACGAACAGCGTGCCGTGGTCGTGACCGCGCTGCTGGCCGGATCTCCCGGCGGGAAGTGGCCCTCGAGATACTCACTGCGCCGATTGGCGTGGCACGTCCTCGATCACGCGTGGGAGATTCAGGACAAGAGCGTGTAAGACCAGCAGGCGTCAACCGACGGACTGATGGTCCTTCAAGATGCTCATGCGTCGGGTGAACTCGTCCTCGTCGATCTCGCCCTTGGCGAAGCGCATCTTCAACGTGTCCGCCGCTGCGCTGTCCGCGTTGGACGCAGTCGCTCCCGATGTCACGTGCGAGTGATGGTGCGACTGCGCGTGGTCGAAGTGGCGAATGACGAAGTACGCAATCGCGCCAATGAAGAGAAGAAACAGGATCATGATGATCAACCTCGATATTCCGAAGCCCCAGCCGGGGCCTCCATTGATAAACCTGCCGAAGCCAGGACCGCGTCCAAAAAAGGGCCGCAGGACCGATATGTACCGTTCGTTGTATTTGCACTCGCGTCCTTTTCCGTCCTTCACTCGAACTTACTGGTGCACGAGGCGTCGCTTCACCACGGGAATGTCAAAAACCCTGAGTATTTAGGGGTTTCTTAAGGGCTAGACCGCAACGTCCTCGGTCGCTTCGACGGCGAAGTGCGGCGTGATCCGGTCGAGCCACTTCGGGAAGTACCAGTTGGCGTCGCCGAAGAAGTGCATCAGTGCCGGCACGAGGACCGTGCGAAGGATGAAGGCGTCCATCAGGACCGCGCCACCGAGGCCGATACCGAACTCCGCGATGATGCTCTGACCACCGAAGGCGAAGGAGAAGAAGACGCAGATCATGATCAGGGCCGCGGCCGAGATGACGCGCCCGGTGTTGGCCTGACCGCGGTTGATGGCCTCTTCGTTACTGCCGGTATTGAGCCACTCCTCGTGCATTCGCGAGACCAAGAAGACCTGGTAGTCCATCGACAGTCCGAAGAGGATGGCGATCATGATCGTCGGCAGGAACGATTCGACCGGCCCCGTTCCGGCGTTGAACAACGAACTGCCCCAGCCCCATTGGAAGACCGCGACGACGAGACCGAAGGACGCACCGGCCGCGAAGATGTTCATCGCCGCGGCCGTCAGCGGTATGACGATGCTGCGGAAGGCCACCATCAACAAGCAGACACCCGAGCAAGACGATGACGCCGACGAAGAGCGGGATCTTGGACGTGAAGACCGTGGCGAAGTCGACGAAGATCGCGGTCAGACCGCCGACGTAGATGCCGGTATGGGACTTCGCCGTGACGGCCGGGATGTAGTCGTTGCGGATCGTGCTGATGAGGTTCTCGGTGACCGTCGAGTCGGGACTGGTCTTGGGCACCACGTAGATGACCCCGACCTTGCCGTTCGACGAGATCTGGAGGGGCGCTACCGCGGCGACGTCGGGCTTGCCTTGCAGCTTCTGGTCGAGGGCCACCATGGCCGCTTGGTCCTTGGCGTCATGGATCGAGCCGACGACCTGGAGGGGTCCGTTGAACCCGGGGCCGAAGCCGGTCGCGAGGAGGTCGTAGGCCTGACGCGTCGTCGAACTCGCGGGGTCGGTGCCGGCGTCCGAACTCCCCAAGTGCAGGGAGAAGAAGGGCACGCAGACGAGCACGATAGCGATCGAGGGCCACGAATGAGAGCTTGCGGGGATTCTTCGACACGACGTTGGCCCATCGTTGCCAGGCGGAATTCGTGACGATCGGCTCGGGTCCGTGTTCGGCGAGGGCGCGCCGTTCTTTGCGGCTCAAGATGTGGCTGCCCAGAATCCCAGCAGCGCCGGCAGGAACGTCAAGGACGCGGCCATCGTGATCAGGACGGTCAACGACGCGGCGATGGCGACGCCGTTCAGGAACGAGAGCTGCAGGACGAGCATGCCGAGCAGCGCGATGCAGCACGGTCGTACCGGCGAAGAGCACCGCACGGCCCGACGTGTTGACGGCGGTGACGATCGCCTCTTCTGAACTCAAGCCGCGTTTCAATCCCTGTCGGGCACGCGTGACGATGAAGAGGGCGTAGTCGATGCCGACGCCGAGGCCGATGAGCGAACCCAATATGGGCGCAAAGGTGGCGATGGAGAGCCCGTGACTGAGCAACGTCGTCACCGCGGTCGCCGTGCCGACGGCGACGAGGCCGACCAACAGCGGCAGGAACATCGAGAAGAGCGACCCGAAGGCGAGGACCAGGACGATGGCCGTGAGGATCAGTCCGAAGACGACGTCGGGACTGCCCTTTTGCGAGGCGAGCTGTTCGAAGGCGTTGCCCGCGAACTGGACGTTGAGCGACGGCGAGCGCGCGGTGATGCCGGCGTTCTCGACCGGCTGGATCTGGGCCGCCTTGAGTTTGTAACCCTGGGTCTTGAAGTAGACGACGGAGTAGGCGATCTTGCCGTTCGGACTGATCTGCAACGACCCGCCGACGAAGGGTGACACGACGCTGGCGACCGCTTGCACGCCCTCGACCTTCTTGTCCATCGCGAGGATCTCCTTCTTGTGGCTCGCGATCGTGCCGGTCTTTGCTTGGAAGACGATCTCGTCGACGTCGCCGGACTTGCTCTTGAACCCGGACTGCAGCAGCGACAGCGCGTGCGTCGAGTTAGTGCCGGGCAGCGTGAAGGTGTTGGCGTAGGCGGTACCGAAGGACTGGGAGAGCGCGTTCATGCCCAAGAAGAGGACGACCCAGAGGGCGAGGATCAACCAGCGACGGCGGTACGCAAAACGGGCGAGGGACTTCATGAAGGATGGTTCTCCTGATTGGGCGAGAGGGGGTCCGAATAAAATCGTGACGTTGCGGTATTCGCAACACAACAATACGGGAGATTGCCAATGGCGCCAGACGGCTCAAGGCCGGCGCGATTTGAGGGTCACGAGTACCCCCAGATTCTCCCCCAACCGGACGACATCCAGATCCGGCGCGCTCGCACCGTGGAGCGCACTGCCGAACGGTGATCGCAAAGGAATCACGCTCGAGCTGATCGAATCGCGCCTGCGGGACGCGCAGCGCCACCTCGACAGTTCGGTGATCCCCGGTGACCCGAGTGCGATGACCGTCGCCGATATCGAAGGTCAACCGATCACCCGGCGTTCGGCGGTGCTCGTGGCGCTCTTCGAAGAGGACGGCGAAACGCATCTGGTCTTGACGCGGCGATCGTTCTCGATGCGCGAGCACCGTGGTGAGATCGCCCTTCCCGGTGGACGAAGCGACGCCGGTGAATCACCGACGGAGACCGCACTTCGTGAGGCCCGCGAAGAGGTCGGTATCGACGAGACGTCCGTTCGCGTCGTCGGATGGCTCAGCCCCATCGTGACCCTCGCGTTCGGTTCGGCCATCTGGCCGGTCGTCGGCTTCTTGAACGAGCGACCAGTGATGGTGACCGATCCGGGCGAGGTCGATCGCGCCTTCACGGTGCCGCTCGCCGAACTCCTCGCCGACGGCACGTTCTTAGAGGAGCGCTGGCGACGCGAACGGCCTCGACCCGGTGCCGACGCCGACGGCTACTTTCCGATCTACTTCTACCGCGTGCCCGGCGACCTCATCTGGGGAGCGACCGCGCGCGTCGTGACCGAGTTGCTCTGCGTCGTCACCGGGGTCGATTGGCCCGAGGCGAAGAGGTCGTGGCCGTAAATCTGTCAAGTAGAATCGCTCTAACGCAAACCTCTTTTTTGGGGATTGTTCGTTTCTTAGGCGGAGGTCACCATGGCAGAAGTTGAGATCGGCATCTATAAATCGGCGAGGCAGGCCTACGGCTTCGACGACATCGCCATCGTGCCTTCTCGGCGCACGCGCGACCCCGAAGACGTCGACATCTCCTGGCAGATCGACGCCTACAAGTTCGAACTGCCGGTGCTCGGTTCGGCCATGGACGGCGCGATGTCGCCCGACACCGCGATCGAACTCGGTCGCCTCGGGGGACTGGGCGTACTGAACCTCGAAGGCCTCTGGACCCGCTACGAGGACCCGATGCCGCTCTTCGAAGAGATCCGCGAACTCGACGACGACAAGGCCACGGCGCGTATGCAACAGATGTACCTCGAGCCGATCAAGATCGAACTCGTCGCCCAACGCATCAAAGAGATGAAGGCCGCTGGCGTCACCACATCGGCATCGGTGACACCCGCGCGCACCGACTGGATGGCCAAGACCATCCTGGACGCCGGCCTCGACATCCTCGTCATCCAAGGCACCGTCGTCTCGGCCGAGCACGTCTCCAAGACCGTCGAGCCGTTGAACCTGAAGAAGTTCATCCGTGAGTTCGAACTGCCCGTCATCGTCGGGGGATGCGCGAGCTACCAGGCCGCGCTGCACCTCATGCGCACCGGTGCCGCTGGTGTCCTCGTCGGCGTCGGACCGGGCAACGCCTGCACGTCTCGCGCGGTGCTCGGCATCGGTGTTCCTCAGGCCACGGCGATCGCCGACGTCGCGGGAGCTCGTATGCGTCACCTCGACGAGACCGGTGTCTACGTGCACGTCATCGCCGATGGCGGCATGAGCAAGGGCGGCGACATCGCCAAGGCCATCGCCTGTGGCGCCGACGCCGTCATGATCGGCTCGCCGTTGACTAGCGCCGTCGAGGCCCCGGCCCGAGGATTCCACTGGGGTATGGCGACCTTCCACCCGACCTTGCCGCGCGGCACGCGCGTCCGCACCCAGGTGCGCGGCACCTTGAAAGAGGTCCTGCTCGGACCGGCGCACGAGAACGACGGACGACTGAACCTCTTCGGCGCCCTGCGAACCTCGATGGCCACCTGTGGTTACGAGACGTTGAAGGAGTTCCAGAAGGCCGAGATCATGCTCGCGCCGTCGCTCCAGACTGAAGGAAAGCAGTTGCAGCGCTCCCAGGGCGTCGGCATGGGACATTGACCCAGAACGTCCTCGTCGTCGACTTCGGCGCTCAGTACGCCCAACTGATAGCTCGACGTGTTCGTGAAGCGCACGTCTACTCCGAGATAGTCCAAAGCACCATCACGGCCGACGAGGTGCGCGCCAAGGCACCGGCCGCGATCATCCTCTCCGGCGGACCGAAGTCGGTCTACGAAGTGCCGGCGCCGTCGTTGGACCCCGCCATCTACGAACTCGGCATCCCGGTCCTCGGCATCTGTTACGGCGCGCAGCTCATGGCCCAGCAACTCGGCGGCGACGTCGCCAATACCGGCATCGGTGAGTACGGTCGCACGACGATGACGCGACAGGGCACGTCGGTCTTGATGGACGAGTGGCCGTCGAGCGTGACGTGTTGGATGAGCCACGGTGACGCGATCGCCACCGCGCCCGACGGATTCGTCGTCACCGGTCGTCGCCCGAGGGCCGGTCGCGGTCATGGAGGACGTCGAGCGGCGACTCCACGCGGTGCAGTTCCACCCCGAGGTCGCTCACACCGAGCGCGGTCAGGACCTGCTCGCGAACTTCTTGCACCACGTCGCCGAGATCCCGCCGACGTGGACGAACACCTCGATCATCGAAGACCAGGTCGCCGCGATCCGCGCGCAGGTCGGTGCCGAGAAGGTGCTCTGCGCGCTCTCCGGCGGCGTCGACTCGGCGGTCGCCGCGGCGCTCGTCACCAAGGCCGTCGGGAACCAACTCACCTGCGTCTTCGTCGACACCGGTTTGATGCGCAAGAACGAGGGCGAGCAGATCGAAGAGACGTTCACGCGTCAGTTCGGCGTCGAGTTGATCCACGTGAAGGCGCAGGATCGATTCTTTGACGCCCTCGCCGGCGTCACCGATCCAGAGGTCAAGCGCAAGATCATCGGCGAGTTGTTTATTCGCGAGTTCGAGACCGTGGCGCGCGACCTCGGCAAGGGCGGCGACGGTCCGCGGTTCCTCGTCCAGGGGACGCTTGTATCCGGACGTCATCGAGTCGGGTTCGGGACACGCCGCGAACATCAAGAGCCACCACAACGTCGGCGGTCTGCCCGAGGACCTCTCCTTCGACCTCGTCGAACCGCTGCGTAACCTTTTCAAGGACGAGGTGCGACACGTCGGTGAGGAACTCGGACTGCCGGCCGAGATCGTCTGGCGTCAGCCGTTCCCCGGGCCGGGACTGGGCGTCCGCATCGTGGGCGAGGTGACCCGCGAGCGCGCCGAGATCCTTCGCAACGCCGACTACGTCGTCGTCGACGAGATCAAGAAGGCGGGCCTCTACCGCGAGTTGTGGCAGAGCTTCGCGGTGTTACCGGCCGTGCGTACGGTGGGGGTCATGGGCGATGGTCGAACGTACGCGTACCCGATCATCATCCGCGCCGTCACGAGCGACGACGCCATGACCGCCGACTGGGCGCGGCTCCCTTACGACGTCATCGAGAAGATCGCGAACCGATTGATCCGAGAGGTCGACGGTGTCAACCGCGTCGCGCTGGACGTGACGAGCAAGCCACCGGGCACCATTGAGTGGGAGTGACGCGCAACTCGTTCTCCGATGAGTCGCTCTGGGGAACTGACGGCGGGGACGTCGAAGAACGACTGGACCCCGATTCACTGCTCGCGGGACTGACGCTTCCCCAACGCGAGGCTGTCGTGCAGCGCGGCGGACCGCTCCTCGTCATCGCCGGTGCCGGCTCCGGTAAGACCAGGGTCCTCACGCGGCGCATCGCGCACATCCTCGCGATGGGTGATGCGCGGCCGTGGGAGATCATGGCGATCACCTTCACCAACAAGGCGGCCGACGAGATGCGCCGACGCGTCGTGGACCTCGTCGGGACCGACGCGCGCGCCATGTGGGTCTCGACCTTCCACTCGGCCTGCCTGCGAATGCTGCGCAGTCACGCCGACGTGCTCGGCTACCAGCGCGGCTTCACGATCTACGACGCCGGCGACGCCGAGACCGCGGTCGAGCGCATCATGAAAGAACTCAACCTCGACACGAAGCGACTGTCGCCGCGCAGCGTGTCGGCGGCGATCTCGGCGGCGAAGAACGAGATGCTCTCGCCCGACGCCTACGCCGCGAGCGGCGACGGCAATCCCCACCACACGCGCATCGCCCAGATCTACCAGCTCTACAGCCGATCGTTTGAAGCTCGCCAACGCCATGGACTTCGACGACCTGCTCTTGAACGCGGTCGCGATGCTGAAGAAGGACGAAGAGGTTCGCGCCAGCTATCAGGACCGTTTCAAGTACCTGTTGGTCGACGAGTTCCAAGACACCAACGGCGTACAGAACCAACTCGTGATGCTGCTGGCCGAGAAGCATCGCAACCTCTGCGTCGTGGGCGACTCCGACCAGTCGATCTACCGATTCCGCGCGGCCGACGTGCGCAACATCTTGCAGTTCGAGCAGCGCTTCCCCGACGCGTCGGTGATCCTGCTCGAACAGAACTTCCGTTCGACCCAGACGATCCTCGACGCGGCCAACGCCGTCATCTCGAAGAACTCGAGTCGTCACGCGAAGAACCTCTTCACCGACGACATCCAGGGCGAGAAGATCCGGCTCTACCGCGCGGGCGACGAGTACGACGAGGGTCGCTGGGTGGCGACCGAACTTCGACGACTCGCGACGGAGTCGAAGCTGTCGTGGAACCAGATGGCCGTCTTCTACCGCACGAACGCGCAGAGCCGAGTCCTCGAAGAGGAGATGCTGCGCGCGTCGATTCCCGTATCGCGTCATCTCGGGTATGCGCTTCTACGACCGCAAAGAGGTCAAGAACGCATTGGCCTTCGCGCGACTGATCGTCAATCCGCGTGACGAGGCCTCCGCCCGGCGCGTCATCAACGAGCCCAAGCGCGGCATCGGCGAAGCGGCCCAGGCCAAGCTCGGGATGTACGCCGCCCAACACGGGCTGTCCTTCGCCGAGGCGACGCACTACGCCAAGGAGGCCGGCCTCACCGGCCGCGCACTGAGCGGCTCGCAGAAGTTCTCGTTCATGCTCGACGAACTTCGCGCACTGGCGAACGATCTCGCGCCGCGCGAAGTCATCGACGCGATCGTCCGTGAGTCGGGTATGGGTGACGCCCTTCGCGCCGAGAACTCAGACGAGGCCTATTCGCGCTTGGAGAACCTCGGCGAACTCGCCTCGGCCGCGAGTCAGTACGACACGTTGATGGACTTCGTCGAGCGCATGGCGCTGGTCGCGGACTCCGACCAACTCGACGGCGGCGCTGGCGCGATATCGATGATGACGCTGCACGTCGCCAAGGGTCTCGAGTTCCCGGCGGTCGTCATCACCGGACTCGAGGAGACGGTCTTCCCGCACCGTCGCGCGCTCTCGGACGACAACGAGCTCGAAGAGGAACGTCGGCTCTGTTACGTCGGCATAACCCGCGCGATGCGACATCTTGTCCTGACGCACGCGTGGACGCCGCACGATGTGGGGGAATCGCATCGACGCGTTGGCGAGCCGGTTCCTGCAGGAGATCCCCTCAGAGCTGATCAACGACATCTCAGCGACCATGCCGCTACGGCGTATCGACTACCGCGATTCCGACGGATTTACCGGTCGCGGCACCGAGTTCACCGAGGGTCGCGCCTTCGGCACCGGCGCGGCGCCACCGGTTCGCTCCACCGGGGCCGAGAAGCTCGGCCTCACGGTCGGTGAACGTGTCGTCCACGACCGATTCGGGCCGGGCGTCGTGACGAGGGTCGAGGGATCGGGCTCGCACGCGCGAGCCGCCGTCGACTTCGACGAACACGGCACGAAGCAGTTGGTCCTCGCCATGACACCGCTCCACCGCGCATAAAACTGACGTAAGACTCCAGTTTTCAAGCGAAAATCGCCCTGGTGATGGTGCCAGAATATGGTTCCATGCCCTACTCGCGCCCGGCCTATCGACCCCCGGCCGCGCCCCGACCTCATTCGCACCGACTGCCCCGACCGACCTACTGGCGTCGCCGTTCGGTGGTCCTCTTCGTCCTCGCGGTCCTGATTTTCCTGGGCTACCTGGCCGCCACGCTCTTTTTCGCACTGCTGAACCCCTCCTACGGCTCGAGCCTCTCGACGCGCGCCTCCGAGTGGGGCCGCCAACACGGTCTCGGGGCCGTGGTCAACTGGTCGGCCAATGAGGCCTACCACTGGGACCTGCCGAAAAAGGGCGGCACGCCGCCGCCCGGTGCATTCGGATCTGGCGCGCTCACGAAGGCCTACGCGTCCCCGACGGTGCTGGCGCCGCCGGTGGACATCGTCTCGCCCTCGAGGAATCCACTGCCCGGCGAGGGCGTCTGGCACGTCGCCGGGCGAACGACCGCCAACGGCATCCCGACGATGTACGAAGCGTTCGTGCGTCCGGACCGCGTGCACACGAGTTACGTCGTCGGCGTCGTGTGGATGGACACGAACCTGTTGACGGCCCAGCTGTACCCCGGCTCTCAGGTACCCGGCGGGGGACCGTTCTGGCACAACGCGCCGATCAGTGCGGCGCGTTCGAAGACGTTGGCCGCGGCCTTCAACTCCGGGTTCGTGATGCAGAACGCGCACGGCGGCTACTACACCGACGACCATACCTACAAGAAACTGCGCAACGGCGCTGCGTCGGTCGTCATCTTCAAGAACGGTCGCATGGTGGTGGCCAAGTGGGGACGTGACGTGCTCATGACCAATCAGATCGCCTCGGTTCGCCAGAACCTGGACCTGATCGTCGACAACTCCAAAGAGATCCCCGGACTTCGCAACCCCAAATCAACCGACTGGGGAAAGGTCATCGGCCCGAATGACGACGTGTGGCGCTCGGGACTGGGCATCACGAAGTCGGGCGCACTGGTCTACGTGGGCGGACCCGGCATGTCGCTCAGTGATCTCGCGAACGTGATGCTGCGCGCCGGCGTTGAAGAGGGGATGGAACTCGACTACGGCCTCGACTGGGTCCAGCTCTCGACCTACACCGGCGTGCCCGGCAAGGTCATCAACGGGAGCGACGGACTGAGTCTGCTGTCGTCGATGCCGGGCGCGCCGAGCCGTTACTTCGGCTCGTTCTGGGCGCACGACTTCTTCACCATGTCGCTTCGCAGCAGTGAACTGCACAGGACTGTGTCGAGCACCACCTCAACGACCACGACGACCACCCCGGGCTAGCGGTCGGCGACCTTTCGCCAGATCGGCTTGGGAAGGTGGCGCAACATGGCGAAGGCGTAGCGCAGGATCGGCGGACTCCAGATCACCCGGTCGTTGGTCTCAAGTCCTTTCATCACGTAGCCGGCGACCTCGTCGGGACCCGTCGTGAAGGGGATCGGCGACTGCCCCTCGGTCATGCGCGTTCGCACGACGCCCGGTCGAAGGAGTTGCAGCCTGACGCCGGTTCCCTCCAGCGAGTCGGCCATTCCTTGACAGAGCCGGTCGAGTCCCGCCTTGGCGCCGGAATAGAGATAGGCGACCCGCCGGACCCGGATCGAGGCGACCGAGGACATCACGAGGATCCGACCGTTCCCCTGGTCGACCAGGCGGCGGCGGATCTCGGCCAGGGCCGCGACCGGCCATGCGAAGTTGACCAGCGCGACGTTGCCGGCCTGCGTTGCGTCATTCTCCTGGGCGAACTGGTCGCCGAGGAGTCCCACGGCGACCACGACCAGGTCGACGTTGCCGCCGACCATCTCGAAGGCCTCGGTGACGACGCGCGCGGCGTCGCTCACGTTCTCGGCGTCAAAGAGGACGGTGTGTGTCGTGCTCGCGCCGTGGTCCTTCGCCTCCTCGGCCGCGTCGTCGAGGAGCGCCTGGTTGCGACCGCAGAGCACGACGGTGTGGGCACGCGCCGTGCAGAGCCGTTTGGTCAGGGCCCGAGCGATGTCCGAACTCCCGCCGAGGACTACGACGCTCTGGGGCTGACCGTAGTTGTTTTCCATGGGCGTGCGTTCCAATCAGTGCGAGACGTCGAGCCGAATCGACGCCACCGATAGTGACGCTACTAAAGGGACTTTGCAGGTTCGGCGTGGTCGCTCGCCCCGAAAATGACCCTTCGAATGTTACGTAGAATGAGAACTTCATGGACCGCACGTACCGAGTCGTCGTCGCCAAGCCCGGTCTCGATGGGCACGACCGCGGCGCCAAAGTCATCGCGCGCACACTTCGAGACGCCGGCTTCGAGGTCGTCTACACCGGGCTCCACCAGACGCCCGAGCAGATCGTCCAGGCCGTGATCCAAGAAGACGCCGATGCGCTCGGCCTCTCGCTGCTCTCCGGAGCGCATTCGGTCCTGGTCCCTCGCGTGATCGATCTGTTGAAGTCCGAGGGCCGCGAGGACGTGTTGCTCTTGGTCGGCGGGATCATCCCCGATGACGACATCGCCGGACTCGAGGCGCTGGGCGTCGCCAGGGTCTTCACGCCCGGCGCGTCACTGGCCGAGATCGGCACGTGGCTCGGAGTCGACGCTGGACGCCCGCGAGCACCTGCACTGAATCGTTGCGATTGTCAACGCGACAATCTCTTAGTTGAAAGTTGATGTGAGATGGATCTGTTCGAATACCAGGGCAAGCAGTACTTCGCGCGTTACGGCATCGCCGTCTCGCCGGGCGACGTCGCCGACACGGTGGAGCAGGCCGTCGCCGTCGCCGAGCGCATCGGCTATCCGGTCGTCGTGAAGGCCCAGGTCAAGGTCGGCGGTCGCGGCAAGGCCGGCGGCGTGAAACTGGCCAACGACGTCGAGGAGGTGCGGCTCCACGCCGGCAACATCCTGGGGCTGGATATAAAAGGTCACGTCGTGCACCGACTGTGGGTCGAGCGCTCGAGCGACATCGCCAAGGAGTACTACGCCTCGTTCACCCTGGATCGCCAGAACAAGGTGCACCTGGGGATGCTGAGCGCCCAGGGCGGCGTCGAGATCGAGGTCGTCGCCGAGGAGAATCCCGACGCCATCGCCTTCCTCTCGATCGACCCCGTGCGGGGACTCGACCTCGAGACCGCGCGGCGATGGGTGAACGACGCCGAACTCGACGAGGTCGCGCGCGAACAGGCGGCCGAACTCCTGGTCCACCTCTATGACTGCTACACCAAGGGCGACTGCGACCTGGCCGAGATCAACCCGCTGATCCTCACGCCGGACAACAAGGTCCACGCGCTCGACGCGAAGGTGACGCTCGATGAGAACGCCTCGTTCCGCCACCCCGAGTGGGAGGAGTTCCGCGCCGACGAGTTCGAGGACCCCGCGAGAAGCTGGCGAAGGAGAAGGGTCTCAACTACATCGGCCTCGATGGCACCGTCGGCATCATCGCCAACGGCGCCGGACTCGCGATGTCGACGCTCGACGTCGTCAACCAGGTCGGCGGCACCGCGGCGAACTTCTTGGACATCGGCGGCGGTGCGAACGCCGACGTCATGGCCTCGGCGCTCGAGGTGATCAACACCGACCCGAAGGTGAAGGCGATCTTCGTCAACATCTTCGGCGGCATCACCCGCGTGGATGACGTCGCGAACGGCGTCCTCGAAGCGCTGCAGCGCGTCTCGATCTCGACGCCCATCGTGTTGCGACTCGACGGCACGAACGCCGTCGAGGGTCGCGCGATCCTCGCGCCACACCTGAACGATCACTGATCACCGAACCGACGATGTTGGACGCCGCCCGCCGGGCCGTCGAACTCGCGAACGCCTGAGGAAGAGACATGAGCATTTTCGTAGATGAGAACACCAAGGTGATCGTCCAGGGACTCACCGGGGGACAGGGTCGCTTCCACGGCCTGCGCAACCGTGACTACGGCACGAAGGTCGTCGGCGGCGTCACGCCGGGCAAGGGCGGCAGCGACGTCGACGGCGTGCCGGTCTTCAATACGGTGAAAGAGGCCGTCGCCGCGACGGGCGCGACTGCGTCGCTTCGTCGTCGTGCCGCCGAAGTTCGCCGCCGCGGCGATCATCGAAGCGGCCGAGGGCGGGATCACCTTCATCGTCTGCATCACCGAGGGCATCCCGGCCCAGGACGAGGCGATCACCTACAACCGTCTGGTCGAGGACTTTCCCGACGTGCGGCTCCTCGGACCGAACTGTCCCGGCATCATCAGCCCCGGCAAGTGCAACATCGGCATCACGTCCGGCGACATCGCCTTGGCCGGCGGACCGGTCGGCATCGTGTCGCGCTCGGGGACGCTGACCTATCAGGCGCTCTATGAGCTGAGCCAACAGGGCATCGGTCAGACGACGTGTGTCGGCATCGGCGGCGACCCCGTGCCCGGGACGAACTTCATCGACTGCCTGGCCGCCTTCCAGGCCGACCCCGAGACCCTCGCGGTCATGATGATCGGCGAGATCGGCGGCTCCGAGGAGGAGCGCGCCGCGGAGTGGATCAAGGCGAACATGACCAAGCCCGTCGTCTCCTACATCGCGGGCGTCACCGCGCCGCCGGGACGAAAGATGGGCCACGCCGGGGCGATCATCTCGGGCTCCAAGGGCACCGCGCAGGCCAAGATGGACGCACTCGCCGCGGCCGGCGTGCACGTCTGTTTGAACCCGACCGAGGCCGGCCAGAAAATGGGCGAGATCGTCAAGGCGTTCTAGCGCTTGGACGACGTTCGGCTCTGCGTCTTGGTGTCCGGCTCGGGCACGATATTGGAGGCCATGGTGCACGCCGGGCTCGACGTGGCGCTGGTGTGCGCCGATCGACCCTGTCGTGGGCTCGACGTCGCCTATGGCGCGGGCATCGAGACGCTGCTCGTGTCGCGTCAGGAGTTCGGCGGCTTCGCCAAGACGTTCGACCGTGTCGGATTCACCGAAGAGTTGACCGATGCCCTGCGCTCGCGCGAGATCGATCTGGTGGCGATGGCCGGTTCGGGACCATCGTGACGGGCGTCTTTCACGACGCGTATCCGGGAAGGGTGTTGAACACGCATCCGAGCCTGTTGCCGGAGTTCAAGGGGTGGCACGCCGTCGCCCAGGCGTTGGCGTCGGGCGCCACCGAGACCGGGTGCACGGTGCACGTCGCGACCGAGGCGCTCGACGACGGACCGATCCTCGCCCAGCGCCGCGTCCCGATCGAACCCGATGACACCGAAGAGACCCTGCACGAACGAATCAAGTTGGTCGAACGAGAGTTGTACCCGCTGGTGGTCGGTAGGGTGATGGCGGCAATGCGCGAGGGCCGAGAGCCCTCGTCAGTCGCGGGAACGCTGGAGGAATAGATGAGAGCGCTGTTGAGCGTCTGGGACAAGACCGGACTCATCGAACTCGCTACGGGACTGCGCGCTCACGGCGTCGAGCTGGTCGCCTCCGGCGGCACGGCCGCGGCTCTCGGCGCGGCCGGCATCGAGCACCTGGAAGTCGCCGACGTGACCGGCTTTCCCGAGATGCTGGACGGTCGCGTCAAGACGCTGCATCCCCGGCTCCACGCGGGCATCCTGGCCGACCGGTCCAAGCCCGAGCACCTCGCGGCCCTCGCCGAACACGACATCACGGCCATCGACCTCGTCGTCAGCAACCTCTATCCCTTTGGCTCCAATCCCTCGATCGAACTGATCGACATCGGCGGGCCGTCCATGGTGCGCGCCGCGGCGAAGAACCACGAACACGTCGGCATCCTCACGAGCCCCAGCCAGTACGACGCGGTCCTCCAAGAGATCGTCTCGACCGACACGCTGTCCGACGCGACGCGACACGAGCTCGCGCGCGCGGCCTTCGCGCACACCGCGGCCTACGACGCCGCGATCGTCGCCTGGCTCGACGGTGGCGGGGCTGTGGGGGACTTGCCCGGCGGTGTCGACGCCGTCGTGCCGAGTTCATTGCACCTGACGCTCGAACGCGCCAGCGTCGTGCGCTACGGGGAGAACCCCCACCAGATCGGCGCGCGCTACCGCTTCGCCGGCACGACGCCGTGGTGGGACGGCGTCACCCAACACGCCGGATCGGCGCTCTCGTACCTGAACCTCTTCGACGCCGACGCGGCATGGCGACTGGTGCACGAACTGGCGATCGACGTGCCGGGTCACTGTGCGGTAGCGATCATCAAGCACGCCAACGCGTCGGGTGCCGCGGTCGGGGCGACGTTCACGGACGCGTTCCAAAAGGCGCTCGACGCCGATCCCCAGAGCGCGTTCGGTGGGATCGTCGCGGTCGGCGGTGAACTCGACGCCGGCACTGGCGACGTTGATCGCCGGTGGACCGCAGGCCGACGTCATCATCGCCTCGTCGATCACCCCCGAAGCGGTCGAGATCCTCGTGAAGCGCCGCAAGGCGACGCGACTGCTCAGCGGTCCGTCACCGGAGCCACTCGGACGCTCGGTGCGCACCTTCGGCAATACGGCGTTGGTGCAGAACGCGGACGAGTTGATCGTCCCGGTGAGTGCGTGGACGTGCGTGACGACCGCGACGCCGTCCGAGCAACAACTCCAAGACCTCACGATCGCGTGGCGCGTCTGCGCGCGAACGACGTCGAACGCGATCGTGATTGCGCGCGACGGCGTCGCCGTCGGCATCGGTGCCGGCCAACAGTCGCGTGTCGTCTCGGCGGGCATCGCCACGACCAAAGCCGGTCCCTTCGCCAAGGGCGCGGCCGCGGCCTCAGACGCCTTCTTCCCGTTCGCCGACGGACTCGAGTCGCTGACGAGCGCCGGCGTCACCGCGGTCGTGCAGCCGGGCGGCTCGGTGCGCGACCAAGAGGTGATCGACGCGGCGAACGCCGCCGAGATCGTGATGATGCTCACCGGCGAACGTCACTTCCGGCACTAGGAGAGTCATGACCGCACAACTACTCGACGGCGAACGACTCGCCCAGCGCATCAAGATGGAACTCGCCGAACGTGCGGCGCGTCTCACCGCCAACGGACGAACCCCGGGACTGGGCACGTTGCTCGTCGGGGAGAACCCCTCGAGCGCGCGCTACGTCGAGATGAAGATCGAGGAGTGCAAGGAGATCGGTATTCGATCCTTCGACGAACACCTGCCCTCGACGGCGACCCAGGAGGAGATCGAGGCGGTCGTCGACCGATTCAACGCTGACCCGAACGTGCACTCCATCTTGGTGCAGCTCCCACTGCCCGACGGCATCAACGAAGAGCAGGTGCTGCTTCGCGTGAATCCAGCCAAGGACGTTGACGGTCTGCACCCGACGAACCTCGGTCGCCTCGTCATGGGCGCGCCCGGTCCGTTGCCGTGCACGCCCGCCGGCATCGTCGAGTTGCTCGCGGAGTACGCGTGCCCGTGGAAGGCAAGCACGTCGTGATCATCGGGCGTGGGCTGACCATCGGTCGACCACTGGCGCTGCTGATGTCGATGCGCCGCCCGAACTGCAACGCCGCGGTGACCGTCGTGCACACCGGCGTCGAGGACATGGCCGCCTTGACGCGAACGGCCGACGTGGTCGTGTCGGCGGCCGGCGTCCCGGGCATCGTGACCGCGGACATGGTGCGCGCGGAGGCGGCCGTCGTCGGTGCCGGGACGACGTTCGCGGGCAAGAAACTCCTGAGCGACATCGCCGATGACGTTGCTGAGAAAGTCTCTTGGATAACGCCACGTCTCGGTGGCGTCGGTCCCATGACCCGTGCAATGCTGTTACGCAACGCCGTCCTAGCCGCGGAGAAGGTGCGATGACCGTAGAAACGACTGACGACAAGGGCCGCGAGTACAGCGAGCGGCCGTGGGGCAGCTACACCGTGCTCGACGAGGAGATGTTCGACCACAAGGTCAAGCGGCTCGTCGTCACGCCGGGCAAGCGCCTGAGTTACCAGTTCCACGCCAAGCGTGCCGAGCACTGGTTCATCGTGAGCGGCCAGGCGACGGTGATCATCGACGGCGTCGAGCACGACCTCGGTCCGGGATCGAGCATCGACATCGCGATCGGCCAGGCTCACCGCTGCGAGAACTACGGACGGTGCCGGTCGTCTTGATCGAAGTCCAGCACGGGACCTACTTCGGCGAGGACGACATCGTGCGCCTCGAGGACGACTTCGGACGGACGACGTAATTCGGTGCGCATCGACGAGCTGCTCGCAGCTGGCCCCACCCGATCGTTCGAATTCTTTCCTCCCAAATCAGACGAGGAGAGCGCAATCCTCGCGGCCTCCCTAGAGGACATCAAACCGCTGGCGCCGTCGTTCGTCTCGGTGACCTACCGCGGCGGTCGCGAGTCGCGCCAGCGCACCTACGACCTCGTCACCCAGATCGAGCGCGACGGCTACGTCACCGCCATGGCCCACGTGATCTGTGTCGGGCACAGCCGCGCCGAGATGCGCGACCTATTGAAGAACTACGCCGACGCCGGCGTGTCGAACATCATGGCGCTCGGGGGCGACATTCCGAGCGATCCAATGGCGGCGCACTCGGAGTTCGAGCACGCTATCGATCTCATCGACGTGGCCGCGCAAGATCGGCGACTTCTCGATCGGCGTCGCGGCCCATCCGGCCGGCCACCCAAGGTCGACGGACCTCGCCTCGGACCGGCGCTATCTCGCCGAGAAGCTGGCCCTGTCCGACTTCGCCGTCACCCAGTTCTTCTTCGAGTCCGTCGAATGGACGCCAGGCTCGTCGCGCAACTCGCGGAACTCGGCGTCGCCAAGCCGGTGCTGCCGGGCATCATGCCGGTGACCACGATCACCGGCATCGAGCGGATGGAGACCATGGGCGCCGCCGTCCCTCAGGTGCTCGTCGAGCGCCTCGTCGCGGCCGATGAGAGGCGGCGCGAGTGAGGTTCGCGCCGAGGGCATTCGCGCCGCGATAGAGCTCTGTCGCGAACTGCTGGAGGCGAACGCGCCCGGTCTGCACTTCTACACACTCAATCGCTCGAACGGCGACGAGCGAGATTTGATCAAGCCCTTTTC
>CAVXRB010000008.1:0-65095 GCA_963764095.1 uncultured Acidimicrobiaceae bacterium
AGCAGCACCGCGACGAATCCGATCAAGCCGACCGTCGTGATGATCAGCCACGCCACCATGTTCCAGTGGCGCACGTGCCGCCCGGGCAAGAAGGGCAGCGGCAGCATGCCGAAGGCGAGGCTCGCGAAGCCACCGAGGAACGTGACGTTGAGCGCCGGGTCCAGGATCAACCAGAACGGAGACGGTGAACTCTGTGTCGCGGCGTGGAACACGGGCACCGTGAGAAAGAAGGCGATGGTGCTCACAACGAGGACGCACACCGAGGCGATGGCGTGCAGCCGTCCCCAGTCCTTTTCGTCGGTGTGCGGTCGCAGCACGAAGACCGCGATAAGGCCGTAACAGTAGCCCGGTGCAAGACCAATCGCGCGCGAGGCACTCACGCAGATGATGGCGATGATCATGCCGCCCACGAGAACGTGCATGTGGATCTTGCGGTGCTCGCGAAGCCCGCCGAAAAGGATCGGTAGTTGCGAGGTCAACGTGACGATGGCGACGCCGATGCACTCGCCGAGGTAAAGCCAGAGCGTCGTGCGGTTGAAGCCGAAGCCCTTGTCGAGGAATGAGTTGATGAGTCCCGCGAACAGGATGAAACCCAAGAAGAGCAACGTGCCAATGGTCATGCGACGTCGTGCACTCTTCTCTTTCTCGCGGTCGATGAACAGTTTCGGGAAGCGTCGCCGCGCGCGGGCCTGAATGCGCTCGCGATTTTCGGCGTAGGTCGAATCGAGCCATTCGCTCGGGAATCCGGCCGCGATGAGACGACTCACCAGCAAGAAGCCGATACTTATTCCGCCCGAGGCGACGATGTGGTTGCCCAACTGCTTTGGGTTGGGCATCGCCACACTGAACTCAGAGAGGTGGTTCTTCGTCACGGTCACGACGAACGGCGTCGACAAGAGCCACGGCCGTGTTGTTTTGCACGAGAGCTCGAGGCGGTGTGCACCCAACGACGCGTCGCCCGGAATGACGAGGTGGCGCACCAAGAATCCCGACCTCGCGCTCGTGACGTTGTCGATCAGTTGATCGTCGAAGAAGACGTTCACCGTCTTGCAACCGGCGTCGAAGGTCGGATCGCGCAGCGTGATGGCGATGCCCGGCGGGCCCGACGACGGTGTCGAACGCAGTGCGGTGAGGACATTGAGCGAGAGTTGCGCTTCGGCCGAACGGCTGCCGTTATTGCTCACGGTCTGGCCGGTGAAGGTCGTCGAAATCGACGTACCGTCTTGGCCCACCGTCGTCACCGACGCCGCGTACCGACCGGGTTTCGCGTACACGTGCGACGTCTGGTCCGTGCTCGTCGACGCCGAACTGCCGTCGCCGAAACTCCATTTGTAGTGCGAGATCGGCGTTCCCGATGACGTCGACCCGGAGGCGTCGAACTTCGTCGGCTGGCCGGCCGGCGCCGGGATGACCGTGAGGTGCGCCGTCGGCGCCTGACCCGGCGCCACGGCGATGCCGAAGCTAGCCGATCCCACCTGGACGGGTGCTTCGGCCCGGGGACTCGCCACGCCGATGTCAATTGGCGTCACGGTGTTGGTCGCGTTGGCCACGTACGCCGTGCGTCCGTCCGGCGAGATGGCGATGCCGTCGGGCTGCGTGATGCTGCCGACCGAGAAGGGGGCACCGGGCTTCGCCGGTGTCGTCGTCAGGTCGATCGGTGTCACCGTGTCGTCGGTATTGGCCGTGTAGGCCGTCGTGCCGCTCGGCGTGATGGCGATGCCGAGTGGTCCGTTCGCCACGGCGATGGCGTGCTGGAGTGTCGGCGTCCCCGACGCCAGGCTGATGGGCGTTACCTGATTGCCGTTCGCGACGTAGGCGACATTGCCGTCGGGCGCTATCGCGATCGCCTGAGGTGCACTGGTCAACTGCAGAAGCGTGACCGCGCGCGACGCCGTATTGATTACGCTGACGGACTGGCCCTCGGAGTTCGAGACGCACACCCATCTCCCGTTGGGACTCACCGCGATACTCCACGGACCGGCGCCCACCCTGATCGGACGTCCGGGCGTGGCGGGATCGGTGGCGAGATCGAGGGGCGTCACCGTGTTGGAGTTGAAGTTGCTCACGTACGCGGTCACGCCACTAGGCGAAATGGCGATCGCGGCCGGTCCACTCCCCACGCGGATCGGCGCACCGAGCGAGAAGGTCGATGATCCGATGGCGATCGGGGTCACCGTGTTGGCGTTCGAGTTCGTCACGTAGGCGGTATCACCGTCGGGCGCGATCGCGATGCCGAGTGGGCCGTTCAATGCCGGAGGGGCGCCGTGAACCACGGTCGTGTGCTTCTTAGCCGTGTTAATCGCGGTGACGGAGTTGAGGTTGAGGTTGGTGACGTATACGGTGCCCGTGGCCACACCGGTTGACGCGCTTGCGCTGGAGCTCGAAACGATCGCGGGGAGAGAACCGAAGAGGAGTATCAGGACCGGAACCCATAGCGCCCGTCGAACACGACGTCGACCGATCGAGGCGACGGGAACTTTCATTGCCGTCGTCGTCAGGTCGCTTTAAGCGTCGCCACGACCCGTCGATTCTGTGCCCGACCCTTCGCGGTGGCGTTGTTGGCGACGAGGACAACGCTGGAACCGGGAACGATCGTGATCGTCACCTTCGAAACCTTGAGTGTCTTGAGGTCCTGTGACAAGCGCGCCAGCACCGCTTCCGCTCGGTTTTGATTCAGGGTGACGTTGAACGCCGGTGTGAAGACGTTGTCGGTGTAGGCCGCCAAGGTGATCGTCTTGTAGTGACTCTTCTGGATCGTCAGCGCCATCCGTTGGATCTCCTTCAGCAGTTTCGCCGAGAGGGCGTAGGAGCCCTCGGCGAACGGCGCGATCGTGACTACCTGAGGCGGTGGCGGTGGCGGCGGCGGCGGACTGGAAACGATGTGGACCGGCGCCAGCGTCGTCGTCGTTGTCGTCGTGGTCGTGGTCGTCGTCGTTGTCGTCGTGGTGGTCGTCGACGTTGTTGTCGTGGGCGGCGGCGGTGGAGGTGGCGGGGCCGTCGTCGTCGTCGTTGGCGGAATCGTCGTCGTCGTTGTGGTCGTTGTCGTGGTCGTAGTTGTTGGAGGGGGCGGCGGCGGACACACGCACCACCAGAGCCACCACCAGCACGGGACGATTGGTGGTGGTGGAGGACCGCCGTGGTCGTGGGCGATGACTTGACCTCGCGCCGTGGCAATCGACGAGACCGAACTCCCCGAACTAACGGTCGCGTTCGAGGCGAGCGCCGGCGTCGCCACCACGATCAGAGCGCTCACGCTCAACGCGCATAGCGCTGTTCGCGCGCCCCGAACAGTTCTGCGCATTGGACCCGCAGATTTCGAAAAGTCTTTGGTAAATCGCCCTTGCATCTGATCCATCTCCGACGGGCACACTGTCCGGACCCGTACGCCCCGACCCAGCGGAGTCCGACAAATATAACAAGATTGGTCGAAACGTGCTCCGGGGCCCTTCTCGGGTCAAAATGGGCCGAACCGAGGCAGCTAGGTGCCCGCTTCGGCCCGCATCGTCACCGCTGAGGAGCCGGTGATGAGGCGCTCGCGGTCGAACATCTTGGACACGACCCGCCAAGCGCCGACGTCGATCGCCGCCAGCGCAACGGCGATCACGACGGCCACCGTGGCCGTCGGCTTGAAGACCTGCAGCGACATCAACAGCGGTAAGACCAGCGCGGGAAGACTCGCGAGCGTACCGAGCTGTTGGGCCACCCGCACGTCCGAGGATCGAGCAGATATCGCCGTGCCGACCCACACCGACCAGGCCGCCAACAGTGGCGCGAAGAGCAGTTCGGCCAAGAACCACGATGGCTGCCAGACGTCGTGGGACACGATGCTCGACGCGCCGAGTCGGATGGCCACCACCAGCACGATGAAGAATCCGTAAGCAACGCCGACGGTAGGGATCGTGGCCGCGAGCGATTTACCAAGTAAGAACTCTTCTCTGCTGACGGGCGTCGTCAGCAGCGGCTCGAGGGTCCCCTGGTCACGTTCGCCGATCACCGAGTACGCGGCGATCGTCGCGGGCAGAACGACCGGTATCACGAGCAGTAACAAGAGCGTGATCGCCACCTGAGTCTTGACGGTCGAAGGGTCTTCAGAGTTGGAGATACTGAACAACGAGATAACCGGCAGTGCCGTGAAGATCAAGGGCAGCGTACCCATCGTGTAGATGATGAAGCGGTTCCGTCGATACTCGCGGAACTCCTTTCGCACCACGGCGCGAATCCTTATCGTGCTCTCGCTCACTGTTCACCACCCTTCCCCGTCGCACCCACCAGTTCCAAATAGACCTCTTCGAGCGAGTGGTGACCTTCGGCGAGTGAGAGGACGTCGGCCCCTGCGGCGACGAGCGCCCTCGCAATCGCCGGTGCGGCAAGGCGAACGTCGCCGACCGTGATCACGTAGCCACCGGTATCGTCCTTCGACCAACCGGCGACGCCATCAATCGAGGTGAAGATCTCTTCGGGGTCCGTCAGCGGCGAGACGGTCGACACGAGGATCGATTTTTGGAACATCTTCTGTCGCAGGTCATCGATCCGGCCGACGATGCGCAAGGTGGTATTCAAGATGGCCACTCGATCGCACAACTTCTCGGCTTCGTCGAGACGGTGCGTGGTGAGGAACACCGTGACACCTCGGTCGCGAAGCGCGACGATCAGATTGTGGACTTCGAGGGATGCCACTGGGTCCAGTCCGGCGGTCGGCTCATCCAAGAAGACGATCTCGGGATCGTTGAGGAGCGCACGAGCCAGGCCGACGCGTTGACGAAGGCCCTTGGACAGACTCCCGCAGAGGTCATTCGCCCGGGACGTGAGATTGACGGCCTCTAGCGCGCGGTCGATTCGCGGTTGGGTATCGCGATAGCCATACAGACCCGCGAAGAAGACGAGGTTCTCCGTGACGCTGAGGCGCAGATATAGACCCGGCACCTCGGTCATGACCGCGATCCGCTGACGAATCTCGACGTCGTGACCGCTGTTGACGGGAATGCCAGCGACTTCGGCCGTGCCCGACGTCGGCGCGACCAGGGTGCTGAGAGTTCGAACGGTGGACGTCTTCCCGGCGCCGTTGGGACCGAGGAAACCGAAGACTTCCCCACGACGCACGTTGAATGAGACGTCCTCGAACGCCACGCGTTGACCGAACTGTTTGGTGAGGTGACTTACCACGATGACCGAATCGCTCGTAACAGCGTCATCCGTCGAATCGGCGAACTTGCCCGTGTGTGACGTGATGGCCTCGGCGATCTCGCGCGGGGTCTGCGAGCCGTAGACCGCGGGTGGCACCGTGACCTTGTCGGCTCCGATCTCGTCGGCCGGTTCGTCGTCCGCGCTCGCGTCGGTGCTTGGTGCCGGCTGCTTCTTCGTGCCGCCGAAGCTGTAGGCGAGAGCGAGGTAAAGACCAGCGACGCCAACGAAGAGAATCTCTCCGGTGGCCTTCCTCACGCCAACGAGGGCGCCGATCGCGCCGGCTAGCGCAATCGCGGTGATTAACCAACCCTGCCAGGTCATCGGCCGCACGCCGAAGCCGTAGCGGCGACGCGCGAACCACTGCCGTTTAATCACGGGCGAACGGTGACGCATGAGTTGCGACGGTCTGCGTCATGAACCAATCATAAGAGTCGGCCGGAGTCGTCAAAAACGTGACGGTCGACCCAACGACTCGATCAAGAAGCGTGGCGACGGGCTCGTCGACGAGCTCGCGCGAGCATCCGCAAGGTCAGAAATGCGACGACGATCACCAGGTTGGCGTTGATCGCCGGTACCCAACGAACGTGCTCGTCTTTGACGACGTAGACACCCACCGGCATGACCACCCCACCGAAGCCGCCACCGGAACCGGACGATTCAGGTTCCGAGGCGGTCTCGTCATCAGAGACCACGCTGGCCGCGGAATCGCCCGATGGCGCACCCGATGTACCTTCACCACCGCCCCCACCGCCGGCTACCAGCGCCACGGGGATCACGAGTGAGCCGTCTTTCTCATAGGCCGTGCCGAAGGCTCGACTTACTGACAGGTGCTGTGCCACCTTGCCTAACAGTTCTTGAACGTCCACGTCACACCGGTCCTTTGCCCTCCGTCGCCACTTCGAATGTAGGCGCTGAACTACTTGTCGAGTTCGGCGAGGACCTCGCCAATCACCTTTGTCATCTTGTGCGCCGGCAGCGGCTCACCACCTTCGGCCTCGGCCACCTCTTCGGAGAAGGCTTCCACCGAGTGCGTTCCACCGATCAACACGTGTCGCAGTGCCTCGCCACTCGCCTCGGGATCGTTGACGTCCTTGAGGGCGCCAGCGACGTCATGGTCCGGCGACTCGGCGACGGCGTGTACGACGTTCATCGCCTCTTCACGTCCGCTCGCGGTCGAAACCGCAGGTGCGCGGTCGGGGTTCTGTTGCAGGTCCCATTCGGCAAGGGCCTCGTTGTATCCACCTTCACCGGGGTGCAGCAGCCGTGTCGTCGGTGCCTCGACCACGTCAGTCCCCTCGGCCGGAGCGCCTGTCGCTGCCTCGTCGTCGTGATGACGTCCTTCGGGGATCGGCACCAACAGGCTGCCGTCAGCGTTTCGGATGATCTCCATTGCGTCGCTCCTCATGGACACCGCGTCGTGTCCGTCACGACCAACCTACGGGGCGCGAAGCGCGTGACAATCGCGCCGGGTCTTCTCGAACGACATACGTTCCTTTGCGGGTGAGGTTCCGTGAGAGAATTCACAAGAGATTCTCAAGGAAAAGGAATACGTTGAAACTCACCGTCGCCATCGACCGCACGATCGGCCGAACGATCTATCCCTGGCACGTGGCGCTCTATCGACTCACGCGCGGAGTCGTTGGTCACAGGAGTCCGGTCGGGCCAATGCTGATCTTGGAGGTTCGCGGTCGAAAGAGCGGCATCAATCGTTCGGTGACGCTCCTCTACTTCGAGAAGGACCAGGTGTACTACGTCGTCGCCTCCAACGGCGGTCGACCGAGCCACCCGGAGTGGCTGCTCAACGTGCGAGCGAATCCTGACGTGCACTTGCAGGTGGGCGCGAAACGATTCGGCGCCCGCGCTCGGGTGATCGCCTCGACGGACGATGCCGAACTGTGGAACGAACTCGTTCGCCACTACGGCGGATGGGGCGACTACCAAAAACTGACCGACCGAACGATAAACATGGTCGAACTGGTGCCGGATCCGCCAACCGCGCTAGCTCAGGTTCGGATGCCCGCGATGACGACGTCGAACATGGGATTGACGCGCGACTGATCGGGCGCCTGCTCGTTCGCGATGACGATGCCGTGCATCAAACGAAGCACGTCGACGATTTCCATGTCCGGCCGTACTTCGCCCGGCGTCTTGAGCGCGGCGCAAGAGGACGGCGCCGGCCTCTCGCATATCGACACACGCGATTTGAATCTCCGTGCCCTCGGTGTGCTTCGCGTTCATCACTGCAGCGCCCATGCTGCGACCGTGCGCACCGAAGTCCATTTGCAGACGCAGCCAATCGATCAATGCGTCGAAGGTCGCCGGAGCCGACTGCAACTCCTCGGCGCGTTGACGAAGCTCAAGCGCCTCGTCGAGGAAGGCCGCTTCGAGCAGGTCCTGGCGAGTCGGGAAATGTCGATACAGCGTTCCGATCCCGACGCCGGCGTCGCGAGCAATGTCCTCAAGGACGATGTCACCACCGCGTTAGAGCGACGGCGGCACGCGCCGTGGCCAGGATCACGTCGTAGTTGTGCTGAGCGTCTGCCCGGCGAGGACCCTTCCTCACCACCGTTTCGCTCATCGCCGCTCCTCTGAAGATCCCTTGCCCAAAGTTTCTCAAGAAATGACTTGCAACCGGAGGCAACCTCCGTATAGTATGTGGAGGCACCCTCATGTTAGGTCCTCCGGAGACCGAAAGCAACGCCTTCGGGCAACGAGGTTGTTCGAGTAACCGATATTCCGGAGTTTTAAGCCTCTATTCAAAAAAGGAGCCACCGTGCCTCTGACCTCTCACGCCCAAAAACGAGCTTCAACGATCGCTTTAGCCATCATCGTCACCTGTCAGTTGATGGTCGTACTCGACGCCACCGTCGTCAACATCGCCCTCGTGCCGATCAAGCACTCACTGCACTTCAGCTCGGCCGGACTCTCGTGGGTCATCGACGCCTACAGCCTGGCCTTCGGAGGACTACTTCTCCTCGGTGGTCGAGCTGGCGACGTCTTCGGTCGACGCCGAATGCTCATCATCGGTCTCACCATCTTCACCGCCGCGTCGCTGCTCGGCGGCATGGCGACGTCCTCGACGATGCTGCTGCTCACCCGCGCCGTCCAGGGCGTCGGCGCCGCACTCGCGGCGCCCAGCACCCTGAGTCTCATCAGCGCCACCTTCGAGGAGGGTCCCGCGCGCAATAAGGCACTGGGGATCTTCACCGCGGTGTCGGCCGGCGGCGGATCGCTCGGCCTCATCCTCGGTGGCGCGCTGACGTCGTGGGTGTCGTGGCGCTGGGTGATGTTCATCAACGTGCCCATCGGCATCGCCATCATCGTCTTGGCGCCGCGCTTCGTGCCCGAGCCACCACGTAACGGTGGACGACTCGACGTCGCCGGTGCGGCGCTGGTCACCGGCGGTCTCGGGAGCTTGATCTACGGCTTCATCCGTCTCGCCGAACACGGCAGCCGATCGGTGACGCTCAGTTCTTTCGTGCTCAGCGCAGCACTGCTCTTCTCGTTCGTTCAAGTGGAAAGCGACGCGCGCAGCCGCTGTTGCCGATGCGACTGCTGACCGATCGACTCCGCGGTCCGGCGTACTTCACGATGATGCTGGTGCCCGCGGTCATGTACGGCGTCTTCTTCTTCATCAGCCAGTACCTCGAGAGCGACCTGCACTTCAGCGCCATCGAAGCGGGATTTGCCTTCTTGCCGATGACCGGACTGATCTTCACCAGTTCACGGATCACGCCGCGGCTCGTGAGTCGGATCGGTGCTCGACCGATACTCCTGTTCGGACTGGTGACGCTCGGCGTGGCGACACTCTGGATCTCCAAAGGCCACGCCGTCCGAGGGCTACTTCGAGAGTCTCTTCGGACCGCTCGTGCTCTTCGGCATCGGTGCGGGATCGTGCTTCTTGCCCCTCAGCGTGACGATTCTCCAGGGTGTCCCCCACGCCGACGCCGGCGCCGCCTCGGGAATGCTCCAGACCATGCAACAGACCGGCGCCGCCGTCGGCGTGGCGGCCCTCACCAGCATCGCCGCCGCCCACGGGCGTTCCGACGCACTGCTGACGGGCGCGGGCATCATCACCGTGGCCTTCCTCGTCGCCTTCTTCGCGATCCGACCAACGCAGAACGTCGCGTCCAGCCCCGAAGAGACGGCCGAGGAGATGGTCTCCCTGGCGATGGTCGAGTAACCACCGACCTATCGGCCCATCGAGCCGAGAAGCCGACGTTCGCGTCGTTACAAATGCCCCTCCCCAACTGGGAGGGCATTTGTAACGAAATCTGCTCTCCCCGATACCGTTATGAAGGCATATGGAGACTCGAAGCCGAGTGAAGGAGTGGCAATGAGTGAAAAGTACGTGAAGGACCCCGAGGCAATCGCGCGATTGACTCCCCACCAGTATTCCGTGACCCAAGAGAGCGCTACCGAACCGGCATTCCGCAACGAGTTCTGGGACCACCACGACGCCGGCCTCTACGTCGACATCGTCTCGGGCGAGCCGCTGTTCACCTCGACCAAGAAGTTCGACAGCGGATGCGGGTGGCCGAGCTTCACGGCACCGGTCGAAGCCGACGAACGTCATCGAGCACAAGGACCGCAGTTTCGGCATGACGAGGATCGAGGTTCGTTCGGCCAACGGTGACAGTCACCTGGGCCACGTCTTCGACGACGGCCCCAAGGACGAAGGCGGTCTTCGCTACTGCATCAACTCCGCGGCGTTACGATTCGTCCCGTACGACGAGCTCGAAGCGTCGGGCTACGGCGAGTACAAGGATCTCTTCGAGAACGCGACACCGAAAGAGGAGGCGTCACAATGACCAACGAAACCGAGACCGCGGTACTCGCCGGCGGATGCTTCTGGGGCATGCAGGACCTCATTCGCAAGCGTCCCGGCGTCGTTACGACGCGCGTCGGCTACACCGGCGGTGACGTCGTGAACGCGACCTATCGACACCACGAAGGTCACGCCGAAGCCATCGAGATCGTCTTCGACCCGTCGGTCATCTCGTACCGCGACATCCTCGCCTTCTTCTTCCAGATCCACGATCCGACGACCGTGGATCGACAGGGCAACGACGTCGGCTCGAGCTACCGCTCGGCGATCTTCTACGTCAACGACGAGCAGCGCCAGGTCGCCGAGGACGTGATCGCCGACGTCGACGCCTCGGGACTCTGGCCGGGCAAGGTCGTCACCGAGGTCACCCCGGCCGGTGCGTTCTGGGAGGCCGAGCCGGAACACCAGGACTACCTCGAGAAGCTACCCCAACGGCTACACCTGTCACTTCCCGCGACCGAACTGGGTCCTGCCGCGGCGCAGCGACAGCGTGACTTCCTAAGCGGCTCGCTCAGGAACTCACAGCGCCACGCCGAGACGAACGTTGACGGAGTCGCCCGCGTCGATGCCCTCGGCCTTTCGGATCGCGCTCTTCAGCGGCACCACGTAGCCTCCGTCCTTGGGGAAGAGCGACGTCGTCGACTTCGTGATGCCGATCGTCACCTCGACGGGAATCATTCCCCAGCCGTAGGTGACTTGCGATGACAGTGATTCGAGTAGTGCGCTCTCATCGTCGGGGACCGTGACGAAGTAGAACGGCGACGGGCCCGCGCCACTCCCAGACCTCGCCGCTGAACTCCAACTCCATCCGGTCACCATATCGGTGACCTCATACAATTGAAGGCTCGGTGACGAGCGTGATTACTTGGCAGTACCCGTGAGATCGTCGGAACGGCCCTCGGCGAGACGCGACCACTGTGACGTCGGACGTCCGCCGGTACGGAACTGGCCCCCGTCGTTCTCGAAGCGCTGGGGCCAACCGCGGTGGCGAGTCCTCAAACTTCTCTTGCCGGCCGTACGGAGTCATGTCGAGCAGCGACGTAGGTGGGCGCGACCTTCTCGGCGCCGCGCCACGACGTCCAGTACGTCTCGAAGACGCGGTCCCCGTCGCGCACGTAGTTGGCGTTCACGCCGAACCAGCGACCGGCCAATAGCGCGTCGGCCGAGTCCCTCGCCGAGTACCACGGAACGTCCCAGCCCATGAAGTCGCGATAGCGCACACTCTCTTCGTACGGACCCTCGCAGAACGTGGCGTAGGTGACGTCGCGCGAGTGGAGGTAGGACAGCTCGCGGACCTGACCGTTGAAGAACGTGCACCCCTCGCACTGGTCTTCGCTCGGCATGCCGTCGTGCCACATGTGGAAGTAGACGGACAACTGTCGACGGCCTTCGAACACGTCCAACAAGGTCACCGGACCGTTCGGACCTACGACCGTCGTCGTCGCGTCGACTTCGACCATCGGCAGCCGGCGACGCGCCGCCGCGATCGCGTCACCCTCGCGGGTGTGCGCCTTCTCTCGGTCGCGTAGCTCGTCGATGTCGGCTTGCCAGGTCTCGCGGTCAACGATGGGTGGCAGCGGCCAACGTTTCGTCGGGCGCAACTCGAAGATCAGGTTCTGGTGTCATGGCACTTCCTTTCTTGTGTTGCTCCGTCGTCGATCAACACGACCTAGGACTGTGCAAAGGCCGCCATGTCGGCCGCGGTGCTGTGGCTGATCTCGGGACAGAGCGGCGGGAACAGCTCGGTCCCGTGACATGGTTCCGAGAACGGTCCGGCCCCGTGCGGGAACGCCCGCGGCGAGCAGCAATCGGTAAAAAGCGATGCCTTCGTCGCGAAGCGGGTCGCACTCGTTCACGCTGATCACTGTAGGAGGGAATCCCGCGACGTCGTCAGTCGTGGCGAATCCGGGCCACGCCAAGGGGTCGCCGGCGTCGTAGGCGTCGATGCCGTAGCTCACCGCGCCGAGGTTGTTGTGCAGGTCCAAGAAGATGCCGTTGTTCTCGACACTCGATGGGAATCGATCATCGGGCCAGTGTCCCGCGATGTAGGGACAGAGCGCGTAGAGGCCTTTGATAAGTCCGATTTCGCCATCGCGATTGAGTTGGAGTCCCACGGCGAGCGTCAGGTTGCCCCCGCCGCTCTCACCACCGACGACGATTCGCGCCGGATCGATGCCGTACTTCGACGCGTTCTCGACCACCCACTTGAGGCCCGATACGCAGTCGTGCAAACCCCCTGGATAGGGCGCCACCTCCGGCACTTCCGACGGCGCGACGGAGTTGCGGAATTCGACCAACACCACCGCGACGCCCTTGGCCGCGAGGATCCTTGCCCACGCGCGATAGTTCCCGTAAAAACTCGACATCGATGCCATCCCGCCACCGTGGATGTAATACACGCAGGCCACGGTCTCGTCGTCGTCGGGCCGAACGATCTGCAGTCTTATCGTGTTGCCGTCAGGCGACGACACGACGTCCTCGTTCGCGAAGCGAAGACCGTCCGACGGCGCGACCGACTCATCGTCGGCCATATCCATGAAGCCCTTGACGGCTTCGTCCTCCGCGAGCCCTTCGGGCGATACGGCGTCCGCCACCAACTCGTCACGACTCTTGGCGTCGGCGATTTCCGGAAGCGGCATCGCCACGAGTATGGCCCGCACGCGCGGATCGAGTCGGTCGTCGTTCACCGGGTCGTAGGTCATACTGCCTCCTCCATCGATATCTTCGAAACATTAACGCCCTGCGCACCGTCCGTTCGATTGACCGTCGAACACCGTGCAACCAGAATGCATCGAACCGCCGGGCATACCTCACTCGCCTTAACGCAAGGGGTTGGATCCCGCGAGCCCCAGTAGTTCTCGTGAGACGAAGAGCATCGCGGGCTGACCGGCCGACGTCCGTGACAGCGTTCCTTGCTCCACGAGGATGCCCAGTTCGACGAGCCGGCGCAGTGTCGCGAGAGAGGCCTTTCGCGAGATCGCGATTTCGTCGGCGAGGATCCCGGACGTCAGGACCACGTGTCGCGGAAGGCATTCCAGGGCAGCGAACAACGCCGCGTCACTTCGGAGCGATGGCTCGACATCGGCGATGTGCTCGCGCCACTGCGCTTTGATCCGCGCGACGTTGGCGATCAAGTTCCGCTGGGAACGGCCGCCACTCGCCACCGCATCGGCGAACCAGCCGATCCACGTCCGATGGTCACCGAAACGATACAGGGTGAGTCCCGAGGCGTAGCCCGCGACGTCGGCCGCGATCGCCACGCTGACAGGTGGCGGCACCAGGAGCGCGAGTCGACGAGTCAATATCCACGCCACTAGAACGCGGCCAACGCGGCCATTGCCATCGCCGAACGGGTGGATGATCTCGAACTGCGCGTGACAGACCGCGGCCTGGGTGATGGGCTCGACATCATCACGATTCGCGTAGATGATGAGGTCATCGAGGAGTGCGGCGAGCTCGTTCGGAGGAGGCGTCACGAGATGCGCATCGAGTGGACTCGATCCCCCGATCCAGCCTTGTTCATCTCTGATCGTTCCGACGTATCTGTCAGGCGTTGGGCTCCCGATCATGAGCGTTCGGTGCCACTCGCTCAGTGTCCCAATCGAAAGCGCCGAGCGACCTTCGGCACTCGTCACGGCCTCGATGACCGCGGACAGGTTGCTCGCGACCCATGCGGCACTCGCGCTGCCATTTCGTCCCAGGTGCTCTTCAGCGAGGACCACATCGACGACCGGAGCGCTCACGCCTTCGATGTACGAGGACGCGACGCCTTCGGAACGCAGGAGGAGCCGGGCGAGTGCTTCGAACTCCGTGTCCAAGGATTCCGCGGCGTGAGCGACTTCAGCGCCAGCCAACGCGCAGCGCGTCGCCGTTGGGACGTCGAGCGTGAGGTCGCGATTCGACAGCAGCGCCGGAACGAACGCGCGCACGCGCCGCCCGCCCCACACCACGTCCACTTCTCGTCCAGCCAACTCCACCGCTGCCCCTCTATAAGTTACCGCTGTCACCTTACCGGTTACTTATGAGGTCGATTCAGCGGGTCCGCGACCTACGAAGAAGCGCCCTCTGGTCGAACGAGCCGATGACCAGCAGCCACGCCGCCGTGCTCATGTAGCAAGTAGTGGCGACGATGGCGATCGCCGCAGTCCCCAAACGGGTCTCCGAATTCATGGGCGGCGTGGAGAACCGGAGCAATCCCTATCCGAGTTTCGTCAAAACGTTGCGCGTGATCTGTTCGATCCGCGGATCGCGCTCCGCCAGACCATGCGCCCAATCGGTCGACCCTGACGTGAGGACCATCGCTCCAGCATCGTTCGTGTACGTGCCCAGCACCGCGTGGCCGTGTCGAATCCTTTCCATCGCCGCGGGATCGCGCGTGCCGAAGATGCGCGAGGCGATGTACTGCAGTTCACTAGGTTCGTCCGGCTTCGGTGGACGCGGTGAGGTCTCATGTGTGAAGTGCTGCGTCGGACACGTTCCGAGGATCTCGAACGTCGACGGTGTTCCATCTTCTCCCGTTGGATACGGAAGACCGTCACGATACGTGAACGCGCAGCCGTCGCACTCGTAGCCGACCACGGTCGCGTTCGAACCGAGTACGTCGCCGTAGCCAAGTCCGGTACCGTCAAAGATCCAGTGACCGGCGCGATGGACGGTGTAACCGCCCGACCCCGACGTCACGTTGCGACCAATGCGGTGATAACCACCGCGTGTGAACGTGACGCCCGTCAAGATGTTTTCAGGTCGAGCGACGATAACGTCGGACCACAGTGTGGTCACTTCGGATTCACGCGACGTCCCCATGAGCGGATCGTCTTTGAAGAATCCCTTGTAACCCACCATCACGTCGTGGTCATCGCCCTCGATGCGAACCTGCCACATCAGCGTGTTGCCCGAAAAGAACGCCGCATTGCCACCGCGAGCGATGAATCGTTCGACGGTATCGCGCATACCCTTCGACCAGTACTCGTCATGACCGACCGAGAGGTACAGGCTCGCGTTCGCCAATACTTCGGGATGGTCTTCGAGATCTGAGTTCGTACAGACGCCGATCTCGAATCCCTCCCGCTCGGCCCACGCGATGAAGGGTTGCTCCCAGTCGGGCCATCCCGCGGATCCGGCCCAACCGGACAGATGATTGAGCTGGATATAGCCCACGTGGGCGGCGTTCTGGGGATCGGGCGCCCCGGTGCTGGTGACGCGACGACCCTTTCCAAATGGCTTGTGCAAGTAGCCGGGAGCCATCGGGCGTTGCATCGAGACGTGGGTTCCGCCGTTGTAGAGGTTCGTACCACCGAAATCGTTGTACGCGTTCCACGTGTTGGTAGAGAGCGCGAGGACGATGCGCTCTGTACGAGGTCGCACCACGAAAAAGGCGTAGTCGCGACGAACCGTGCCACCGACCGTGATCTCCATGACGACTTCGTAGTAGCCCGAACGCCACGCAGGATCAATGTCGAACGTGTGTGCCACGGGCCAGTGGCAACCGTCTGATGATGCCGTTTTCGGAGTCTCGTGATCCCCCGTCGCCACTGACGCAACGGTCGCGACAACCTCTCGTCGGCCACCGACGCGCGCGATTTCGACGGCCACCGGTCTTCCGCCCGCCGACGACATGTGAAGGCTGACGTGTTCCCCGCTACCAACGGACTGCGGCCAGCAGTAGCCGGTAACTGTCTCTCGCGCCATGCCCCGACTGTAACTGGGTCCCAAGTCACTGGGTTTGTTACGCGACAGTGAAAGTTCTGGCGCCGTCGGTACAGTCAATGAGTATGAGAGTTGGGACCGTGGCGCGAAGAGGGCTCACCGGAGCAGCCCTCGCTTCCGTTCTCTTGACGTTGGTCTCCGGCGTGGGCTCGGTCGGAGTGGCATACGGCGCCGGAGCAACTGCCACGTGCGTCGCACCAGCGGGATCGGTCGTCTTCACGCTTTCCGATATGGCACCGGGTGTGAAGCTCGACGTGCCCATCGGATCCGGTGTCATCGTGCGGACGCCGAAGTGGTACAACGAGCACCCAACCCAGATCAAGGACTCACATCACACCGTCTTGCGACCGGTCTGCTCGATGTTGACCGGTGGTGGCGAAAGGGAAGCGATCTACGAAGCCCGACATATTGGGCGAAGCCTTCTATGGGCGACCGTAACGCCGCCAACCGACACCTTCATGCCGTCGTGGTCGGGCGTGGTTACCGTGAGTGCGGACTCGAGCGATCAGTCGACCACCACCTCATCCCATAACTGGAAGGTGACGATGTGGGTGGCTCGGATCTCAACGAGGGTCGGCACCACGATCCCGGCGATTGTCACCGTCGACAACCGCACTGACCATCGCGTCACAATCTCTGGCTGCCCGGGAACGACCTACGAGATTGTGCTGAGTAACAACGACGTGCCCAACGAGGCCGTCATTCCGACTGTCTTGTGCGTAGGGACGATGACACCGGGAATTCATGCGTACTTCACGGATGTCCAAACCAGCTACCAGACGTGCGGTATTGCCAATACCCCAAGTTGTGGCAAGCCGCCGAAGATTCCAAAGCTTCCCGTGGGGACGTACCGCACCGAGTTGATTCTGCCCGGTGCCGGGCCTCAACTCCCAATGCCCAAGCCGCTCGCGATCACCATCACGTCGTAAGTTCGCTTTGCTCGCGACGGCGTGTCCGTTCGTCTGCGGAGAGGATACCGATGAGGTGAAGACTTAAGAGATCAACCTTTGTCTCATGGACTAAGTGACGTCACGCCGCTTCAGAAGTGCCACACCGATGATCGCCAGAACCAGTGCCCAAGCGATGGTGACGAGCGTGCCCACATTGCCGGGGAGCAACTTGTCTTGAATCGGACCCATCATCGCATCCGACGCATGGACCGGTAGGAATCGCCCAATTTTGGGTAGAAACCCGAAGACCAAGTTCTCCACGACGAATCCCCACGCCAGCAGCGCAATCACGGCACCGACTTGATTGGACACGATCGCGCCGACACCGACGCCGATGGCCCCCCACAGCGCGGTCCCGAGGATCGCGCCGACGATCAACTCCGTCTCGTTGGTCCCAGTCATGACGATGGGGATCCCTCGGATCTTCAAGATCATGAGGCCGATGGCAAAGACGAGTCCCTCGCCAATGATGCCGAACACGAGACCAGAGAGGATTCCCGCGATGAACTTCGACTCGAAGAGGTGAATGCGGTTCGGATTGAACAGCGACGTCGGTCGAATCGTGCCGAACCGGTATTCGCTGGTGAAGAGCATGACACCCGCGAGTGCCGCGAAGACACCGGCGATACTGCCGAAACTGAGCAGACTCGTCTGATCCTGCTCGGTGAGAAGTTGGGACAAAGGCGACAACGTGCACGTAAGAATCGTGAAGAGCAGTGCCAGGACGATCAGTCCCACGAGCAGGCCAATCGTCGTGCGCGTCGAACGGATCTTGAGCAACTCAGCTCTCAGTTGGTTCACTTTGGCCCCTCGGACGTCAAGTCAAGGAAGACCTCTTCCAACGATGAACCTTCGGTCATGAGCTCATGGACGGCGACGCCCTCCGCGAGCGCGACATCGCCGACGTGTTCTTTCGTCGTGCCTTGGGCCAAGAGAGCGTGGTCGTTACTCATCGTCGTAACGATTCCTTCGCGCCCCAGTGCCGCTGCCAATACATCGAGTTGCGGACTTTGGACGCGCACCGCTCCCCCGACACGTGCCGTCAACTCATCCAGTGTCGACTCCGTGACAAGCTGCCCGTGATTGATGATGATGATCTGATCGACGGTCTGGGCGATCTCGGCGAGTACGTGGCTCGAGATGAGAACGGTACGCCCGCCCGAGGCAAAGTCCCGGAGGAAGTCGCGTAGCCACCGCACTCCTTCGGGGTCGAGTCCGTTGGCCGGCTCGTCTAAGACGAGTAGGTCGGGATCACCGAGTAGTGCTGCGGCGAGACCGAGGCGCTGACGCATGCCCAACGAGTATCCCTTGACGCGGCGCTTGGCCGCGCTCTGCAACTCCACTAGTGCGAGGACTTCATCCACCCTGGCGTCAGGCAGATCGACGGCTCGACTCAGCATCCGGAGATGGTCGCGACCCGAACGACCTGGGTGAAAATCCGTCGCTTCAAGGACGGCGCCGACGCGAAGCGCGGGTGTCTTCAGATGGTCGTAGGGACTTCCGAAAATGGTCGAATGGCCACTGGTCGGTTTTGCGAGGCCCAGCAGCATCCTGAGTGTCGTCGACTTTCCCGCTCCGTTCGGCCCGAGAAAGCCCGTAATGGTCCCCGCTTCAATGGCGAACGTCAGGTCGCTGACCGCGAGCACGTCACCATAGCGCTTGGTTAGCGAATCACTTTGAACGACGATGGACACGTTCTCACTTTCGCTCTCAGGAACATCACGAGCCTAATTCGCCATTTCATTCATTAAATCCGGTCACGCCATCACCGTTGAATTGGACCGAAATGCAGATGACCGGAGTGGGCTTTACCCTAGAGACGTGGAAACGGAGCAGGCAGCACAATCCAACTCTGATACTCGGCGACCGAAGAAGCGCCGAGGTCCGTTGCGCCGCGTCGTGTTGTGTCTGGGCTGCGTCGTCCTCGCGATCTTCGTGTGGCTCGCTTCCTCCTTCTCGGTCTACATGCTCCGACCCTCCAGCATGAACTTTTCAGAGAAGAGCACCGAGTGGGTTCGGACACTCCCCTTTGGCAACTGGGCCGTTGATGAGGGCGAACACATTTACTACAGCGATCACGCGCCAAAGAAGGGTGGACCGCAACTTACTGCGCTGCCGAGTGTCGGGCTGAGCAAAACTTCGAGTGGTGGGCTACCCACTGCATCCGGCGCGCACCGATCTCCGAGTGCGTGGCCGGCACCTATTGCGCCTGTCTTCACGACGCCCCTGCCGGGCGAAGGTGTGTGGAAGCGAACGGGTCCGTCGGTCCAAGGCAAGCCACCAGCACTCGTGACCACGTACCGACCTGATCCGACCTATCCGCAAATGGTCGCCTACGTTGCCTGGTTCAACCACTCCCTCGTCGACCTGGCGTACTACCCCGGACGTTACGAACCGCCGGTGGCGAGCGACCGCGGACCATCGATGATTCCAGACGACCAGCGATACCGCCTTCTCGCGTCGTTCAACGCGGGCTTCATCTACTCCGACGGCGACAACGGCTCTGCGGTGAACGGACACACGAACGAACCGCTTACCGACGGGAACGCCACGCTGGTCTGTTACAAGGACGGGCAAATCTCGATAGTCAAGTGGCATGGTGGTCCGAACCCCGCGCCCAATGTCGCCTGGGCCAGGCAGAGCCTCGCCCCGATGTGTGGAACGGAGTGCTCAACCCCGATCTCAACACCAATCCCGACAGTCCCCAGTGGGGCTTTACCGTAGGGAACGCGGTCAGGGTGTGGCGCACGGGCGTGGGTGTCGACAAGGAGGGGAATCTGATCTACGTGGTAGCGAACGACCAGACGGTCGTCTCGCTGGCGCAGATACTTCAGCACGCAGGAGCGATCGACGCCATGGAGTTCGACATCAACGCCGACTGGCACACATTGATCACCTACAGTCACGAGCACGGCCTTGATCCCACCATGGTGGAGCCCCAGCCCGTCTACTCAGTTGATCGCTACCTCTATCCTGACGACCGCGACTTCTTCGCGGTCTACGAGCGCATACCTGGACCGGTCACCGTCCCCTTCAGTTAGTGAGGCTCTGCATTCGAAGGTTCTACTCATGTGTCAGGGCACATCTCGAACAACTGACGAATGCATGGGGCCTGGTTGTTATTTCGACCAAAGCCTCCGACGTTCATTCCGGGACGGACTTGATCTTCAGGTGAGTGGTGCCGCACTGTCCGAAGTCGACTTGTAGGGTGATCGACGCCGTCGTGGAAGTTGTGAATCTCCCTGCAAGGGTGACAAAGACATGGGTCCCGGTTCTAGCCATCCCGTTCCAAACGGACGCTAATCCACTGTATGAGAAGGTGTCAGAAGAGATGGGTAGGTTCTTCTCAATCTCCAGGTAGTACGTGAAACCGTCCGGAGTTGCTCCGAGGCACGACTTTGTAACTTGGAAGTCCTGCACCTTGTCACCTTCCACAGAGAAGTAGCCGCCGACCGGGCCCTCGGGACCACCACACGTTCCCCAGCACGTGCCGGGAGTGATCGATACGGTCGATTTCTTACTCTTCAACACCCACAACGTGTAGGTCTCTTCATCGCTCAGCTTTCCATCGACAACCTGCACGGTAAAGGGGCCGAGCTTGCTCACGGCGGTAGGTGTGCCAGTGATGCGTCCCATCAATGACATCGTCAAGCCGGGAGGAAGTGCACCACTCCTGATAGTCCAGTTGTACGCTCCAGGCGCGCCACTCGCCGTGAACGCGAACGAGTAGGGAACTCCCACCGTGGCGTTCGGTGGCGAGGTAGGTGTGGAGGGTGTCAAAATACTGAGAATCGGTGCGCCGATCGACTGGCGGGTCCAGTTGTACTCCGTATAGAGGCTCCACGCTGTTGACCAGTGACCATTCACCACTTGGATAGTCGTCTTCAACGGAGCATTTTCGCTGATGATGGTGACGGTGTAGTTTCTCGTAGTCAGATTCCCTGTCACCTTTTCAATGACCGCGGTATGACCGCTGGGTTCGGCCGAAGACGTCGGTCCCAGGCTGAGGATATTGCCGGCCACCGGCGCCGGGGCGCTCGTGGGTGGCACGGCGACTTTGCCACTGCCGAAGGCCACGGGCACACGGAACTGCGTGTGCAGATAGTGGACGACGTTCGCGCCCGTGGCAGGATCGAGTTTGGAGCCCTGCCCAGGCGGATCCCAGAGCGTATTTTTATGATAGACAACGTATTCAAATCGCAGACTGAGTTCGACACACTGGAACGAGCCGTTTGGATCGATGCCACCACCGTTGTCATCGAATGGTGTGCTTTTGGTTGTGTAGGGCGAGCCACCGCCGCATTCGTATACGTCGGTTTTTACTCTTCCAATCACGATTTGGGGACCGACGACAGCCCCGTACTTCGTGCAGAACTTGGTCCCAATGTACGGATCGGAAGATAATGCGCCCGCGGGATGAACTAGTGCGATAGGAGCAAATACCACCGCGATGAGCGCAATCATGGCTGCGGTAACTCTGGAGACGCGCTCTCGATTCCTTCGTCCCTTACTTGTTGGCTTAATCATTCGTGCTCCATTCGAGCAGAGTTCGATCTTCTGACCGATTCTCAGAGTCCCGAACCTTTTTCGCGTGCAACCAAAAACCATATCCGGCACTCCAAGTTTTGTCTTGTGTTGATGACGCCTTCCCCAGTTCCTTTAATATTCGCAATCCAAAGGTGAGTATTCGAGATCGGGACCATCGAAAGACAAATGAAGTCACTGAGTTACGCACGGATGCAGAGCAATGGATCCCGATGGGATCCGCAATATCTCGGACAGCACTTGATAGACCGCGACCGCACTTTGTCGATTTATGGCCGTCCGGCGCAAACGGACAACCTTCAATCCCTTTGATGAGTCGCCGCGAATACGTCTTGCGGTTCCCTCCGGATGCTCTACAGAACAACGGCCCCGAATTGCGCTCCAAAACGGACTGGTAGCTCACTACCTCGCGGCTACGTGAAAATGGGTGCCAGCACCCATCGCGGCGTGAGCGTTCGGCCACCTTGTCAGGCTACAAATCAACCGGTCTCCGTACTGTTGCGTCTGGGCGCCAGGGTCAGGAAAAAAGTAGAGATAGCCATAGTTCGACCGAAGGGTGCCGCCAAAGAGCTTCCGGAATTTCGAGAGACATATTCGGTGCGCGTCCGCGGAGACAATGGATGATACCGGTGCCGGACCCCACCCTCCGTGCGTGACCACATAAACCTCCATGTCGTGGTGAGGGTCACTGCAGGGGACAACCAAGGGGTGCTCGCCATTGGCGGAAGTGTAGAGACCACACTGACCAGCATGAAAATTCAGATAAAAGGTCGTTGCGCCGACCGCAGGTGCAACACCACTCAATTGCGGCAAAACCGCGACGAGCGCTAGAGCCGCGACACCAATTGAATGCAGTACGACAAGACGAAAACGCATCGCGCCTCCCATTTGCACGCGGACCAGACAACTTCGCGTTCGTGTGGCGTCGCCCATCATCGCATGGCGACGGCCAGTACGCAACTGTCTGACGGCATCAACGGACTAAGTCATATCTCCCTTGCGTTTCGTGAGAAGTCTGAATCGGCCTGGGAATTCCGGAGGCTCTCCCGCTTGGGAGAGAGGATGGAATCATGGAAAAGAAGAGGACTGGCTATAAGAGGTATCCGTCTGAGTTGAAGGAACGTGCGGTGCGCATGGTTCTCGATCTTCAGCGGTCAGATCCCGGCGATAAAAGTGTCATCTCGAGGGTGGCTCGACAGCTCGGGGTGGGTGAAGAGTCGTTGCGCGTCTGGGTGAAGCGAGCTCAGATTGACGCGGGCACTCGACCGGGCCTCACCACCGAGGAGCGTGAAGAACTGAAGCGGCTCCGCAAAGAGAACTTCGAGTTGCAGCGGGCGAACGACATCTTGCAAGCCGCAGCAACTTTCTTCGGGGCGGAGCTCGACCGCCGACAGAAGAGGCAGTTACCTTCATCGACGCCCACCGGGACTTTGAGACCCGTGGGCGTCGTTGGGGAGTCGAGCCGATTTGCAATCAACTGCAGGTCGCCCCCAGCACTTACTACGACACCAAGTCACGGCCCGTCTCGGCTCGCCAGACGCGCGACGAAGAACTCGGTCCCGCGCTCGAAGCAATCTGGAAGAAGAACTACTCCGTCTACGGACGGCGCAAACTCACCAAGGCCGCGAAACGACGCGACCTGGACTGTGGCCGCGACCAGGTCGAGCGACTCATGAAACGCCAAGGCATCCGCGGGGCCTCGCGCGCCAAGAAGCTTCACGACCCACGCGGACGCGAACAACCTGCGCGCGCCGGACCTCGTCAATCGAGCGTTCGTGGCCACTCGACCCGATCAACTTTGGGTTGCCGACTTCACTTACTGCTCGACGTGGAGTGGCGTCGTCTACGTCGCGTTCATCATCGACGTCTTCTCACGGCGACTCGTGGGTTGGAAGGCCAGTCGTTCGATGACCGCCCCACTCGTCGTTGACGCACTCAACATGGCGGCCTGGACGAGGCGCACGAAACTCGATGGTCTGACGTGCCACACGGACGCCGGCGCGCAAGGTGAAGTCAATACACATCTGTGAGCTACACCGACCGAATTGACGAACTGGGCGTGCGAGCGTCGATCGGCACCGTCGGCGACAGTTTCGATAACGCCATGGCCGAATCGGTCATGGGCATCTTCAAGACCGAATTACATCGCAACCCTGCGGTGCTCGCTGACAACGGTGGCCACTGGCGAGGGCTCGACGACCTCGAGGTCGCGACGTGTGCATGGGTGTCGTGGTTCAACGAGGAGCGACTCCACGGCGAACTTCACGATCGCACGCCCGTCGAAGTCGAAGAGGAGTACTCTCTCTCAGATCAAGCCAAGGTGGCGTGAGATTTCCAAGTTCGGAAGTCTCCAGGAAACCCAGGCCGATTCAAATAGGCATTTTTTGGAATATGCGATGATACTGGGGGGAAATCCCTGATGGGAGTGTTAAATCATCATTTAAAGCTCGTGGTGGCTTATGTATTGCTTTCCTCTATCGATGCGGCTAGCATTTGTGCACAACTGTATACAGATAACTCTATCTGTATACGCTTATAAACGGAGATTATCTGATGAGCCCCGACACTCTGCCACTTGAGCTTCGGCAACTTCCATGGTTCAGATACGAAGACGCTGCGAACATAGGCCTACCTCGCCATGCACTGTACCGATTGCGGGACGAGGGACAAATAGAGCGGTTGGCCCGAGGAATCTACCAAGCAGCGGACGCCAACGAGGCCGAACCTGCCCTTCTAGCCGCCGCCGCACTTCGTCCTGAATCAACAATTTGCCTCCAGTCGGCACTCGCTCGACACGATTTGACCGACGAGATTCCAAGGATGATTGACCTTGCACTTCCTCGAGGTATGCGGCACCCGCGGATCAACGGCCCGATCGAGTGGCACACCTTCGATGCGAAAACGTTCGGGGTTGGGCGGACCGAGTTTGAGATCGCCCAAGGAATTTTGATGGGGATCTACACGCCGGAGCGCTGCATCATCGACGCGTTTCGAATGCGCGGAAGAGAAGGATACGAAACGGCCAACGAGGCTCTCAAGCGATGGCTCAAGCGTTCCGGTTCACAACCGTCAAGTTTGTTGCAAACGGCGCAGACATTCCCCAGAACTATTGGGCCTCTTCGACAAGCGCTTGAGATTCTTCTATGACGGTCTCGCGCTCCACTGCGGCGGGTAGGGCTTACCTAGATCTCCAGTCTCAAGCAAGAGAACAAGGTCGACCTACCTCCGAACTACTCCAGATCTACGCCCTTGAAGGATTCCTGGATCGACTAAGTCGGACTTTGCACGTCGACAATCTCGTACTAAAGGGCGGTGTCTTATTGGCTGCTTTCGACACGAGACGTGCGACTCGTGACGTCGATCTACAAGCAGCCGCGCTCTCAAACGAGGCGGGCATAGTCCAAAAGGTCATGTGCGAGATTGCCGACGTCACGATTGACGACGGCCTTGTCTTTGACACTGGCAGTGCAAGCACGGAGATTATTCGTGACGATGATGAGTATTCAGGAGTACGCGTCTCGATTCCGTGTCGACTTGCGACGGCTGACGTTTCCTTTCACGTGGACGTCAACGTCGGTGATGCAATCTGGCCAACCCCAGAGATTGTCGAACTGCCACGCCTGCTTGGTGGCACGCTCCGTGTTCGCGGCTACTCGATTGAAATGGTCCTCGCAGAAAAACTTGTCACGGCCGTTCAACGCGGTACT
The DNA here is from genome assembly GCA_963764095.1 of uncultured Acidimicrobiaceae bacterium. Classification (GTDB taxonomy): domain Bacteria; phylum Actinomycetota; class Acidimicrobiia; order Acidimicrobiales; family RAAP-2; genus RAAP-2. Next base: position 24,921 of record CAVXRB010000008.1, read on the forward strand.
GCGAGTACCAGGTGGCGAGACTTTTTTGACATCTACTCGTTGACCAAATCACATCCCTTACGCGAAACAATTCTTCGGGGTTCCATTCAAAGGGTCGCGGAAGGTCGTAGCGCTGTTCTGACACCCCTCTCGGTCGTGCTGGTTCGTTATGAGGCAATCGCCCAAAGTAAATGGTCGGCCTGGTTACGTAGACAAGGACTAAATAGTCGAATTCCTGATGACTTCGGGGAGGTACTTGATTGGATCAAGAGGTTTGCGGATCCGATTCTGGATTCCAATGACCAAGAACGGCGATGGAATAGCACCGCCGGGGCATGGCTTCCCGACACCGAATCTTTTGGCCAAACTGTCCCTGCGAATTGACGCCAGAGACATCATCGTTCCAACAAATAGTACGCAAGGTCGAGGTTCGGAGTAAGCGGCGAGTCATCACTGGGTGGAAATTTGGGTTGGTTCAATCATGGTCAACAACTCTTCGACGAAATCGTGGCGATCTCGTGCGCGAGTACCGTGTGCCATAACACCGAATTGGCCATTCGGCGTAAAGCAGATATTCTTCAACGATTCATTTGCTGGTCGTTGCGCGGAGCGCCAGTACTCAAGCGTTGCAACTTCTCGGGGTGCAGAGGCGTGTAGCCCGTGCAGGTGCACAGGGGCTTATGGACCAAAGGGGACCAACTTGCCCCTGAAGTCGACCCCGGAGAAAACGTGCGCCCAGGATTTCCCTGGGCCCTCGACTTCGTCTATCTACTTGGTGGCGGGGGCAAGATTTGAACTTGCGACCTTCGGGTTATGAGCCCGACGAGCTACCAGACTGCTCCACCCCGCGTTGCAGAGTCCACTATACCGCAACGACGACGAACCCAAAATGGCCGCCGCTGTGGCAACGGCGTTTGCTTTTCCAGGGACGATGACTCAAACGTTCCGGATATATCGACCGAACGAATTAATCGGACGTCGCTGAGAGTTCGTTCGACGCTGCACCGGCGCCGTTCTTGTTCGCCGCGCGCACGATGAAGTAGTACGTCGAGCCGCGCGAGAGCCCGGTCACCGTGACCCGGGTGCCGTTGATCGGCGACGAGTTGAGCGGCATGGACGACACACCACCGGCGGACGTACCGATATAGATGTAGTAGCCGGTGATCGCACTGCCACCATTGCTGGTGGGCGCCGTGTACGAGAGCGTGACCTGTCGACGCCCCGGCTGTGCGGAGTTCAACGTCGGCGCACCGGGGACCGCACTGGCGATGGGTGTCGCGGCAAGTTGATTCGACGGACCCGAGTTGCCAATCGTGTTCACCGCTTCGACCTCGAAGTAGTACGGCGTTCCGTTCGTAAGGCCGCTCACCGTGGTGCTCGTACCCGTCACGGCGATGGGCGTGCTCGATAACTCAGCGCCCGAAGTCGTGCCGACGTAGACGTCGTAGCCGGTGATCGCGCTTCCGCCGTTGCTCGTCGGGGCGCTCCACGCGAGCGCGACTGTGGCACTCCCCGCCGTCGCCGAGTTCAACGTCGGGGCGCCGGGCGCGGTGATCGTCGCCGGTATCGCCGAGCGTTCATTCGACGCAGCCGAATTACCCACCGCGTTGACGGCTTCGACCTCGAAGTAGTACGGCGTTCCGTTGGTGAGGCCGCTCACCGTGGTGCTCGTGCCCGTCACCGGTATCGGCGCGCTCGATGACTCGGCACCCGAGGACGTGGCGACGTAGACGTCGTAGCCCGTGATCGGGCTGTCGCCGTTGCTCGACGGAACGCTCCAACTGAGCGCCACCGAAGCGTTCCCCGCCGTGGCGTTGTTCAAGGTTGGCGCACCGGGCTTCGTGGGCGGCGCGGTGACCGTGGAGAAGGCCGCGATGCTGCTCGGCGAACCCCCGGGCGTTCCGAGACCGCTCGGTCCGTTGTAGCCGTTGACGCTGTCGGCGGCGTTGCAGAAATAGAGCGTCGCCGACGGACAGGTGCCGTCACTGCCGGACGTGACAGGAGTGAGTAGTGACTTGTTCGCGTAGAGACTCGAGGCCGGCACCGTGGTGCCGGCGCTGTTGTCGGCGAGGGCGTAAATCGAACTGATGATCGGTGTCGCGACGCTGGTCCCACCGAAGGCGCCCCAGGTGAAGCCGGTGCCGTACGTGTCGTAGACCCACACGCCGGTGCTCGGGTTCGCCACCGCCGAGACGTCGGCGACCATCCGCTTGGCGCAACCGGGGTCACCCTGCCACGACGGCTTGGGCTCGTACGCGCTGCAGCCGGCGCCGGCGTCACTCCAGACGCTCTCAGTCGCGTTGCGCGTCCCGAGGTCGGTGCTCTGCAACAGGCTCGTGCCACCCACGGCCGTGACGAACGGTGAGGCGGCCGGGAACTCCGTGCCGAAGCCGCCGTCGCCGGAGGCGACGACGATCGCGATACCGGGGTGGTTGAAGTAGTTCTGACTGTCGTTCACTTCACTGGAGTACTCCGAGCCGCCGTAGCTATTCGAGACGACATTGGCGCCCATGGCGACCGCGGTGTTGACGCCGGTCCCGAGATTCGCCATCGACGACGATGACGCCTCCACGAGCAAGATCTGACAGTTCGGGCAGATCGCGCTCACCATCTCCACGTCGAGGGAGATCTCCTCACCCCACGACGCGTTCGCCGACGGCAACGACGACGTGGAGCCGCTCTGGTTCACCACTTCGAACGTGCAGGTACTGGTCGAGTGCGACACCGTGCCGCTGGGACAGGCGCTCAAGCCGAAGAACGAGCGGTACGAAGCCAGGTTGCTCGTCACGTTGGGGTCGCTGTAGGCGTCGACGATCGCCACGATCTGTCCCGCGCCCCCGCCGTGGGCCGCGGCCGCGGCGGCCACGTTGTAGGCCGAGTCGAGATAGCACGGGTCGTAGGCACCGGTGCCTGACGCGTTGACCGCCGAGGGCACGTTCGTGTCGCTCGCGTTGCACGCCGAACCGGAACCACTCGGCTGGACGGGTGCGGCGGCGAGTGCGTCGCTGCCGAGGTCCGTCACGACCTGGGCGTTGCAGTGCGCGTTCCCTGCTTTCACGGCGTAGGAGCAGACGTTGACGTCGCTCTCACCGCGCGCGCCGTGATGATGCCAGAAACCGTTGACCCACGTCGGGGCCGAGGAGCTCTTCGATCCTCCGGCGAGCGCCGGCGAGGCGGCGACCCCGAATGACGCGACCACGACCACGAGCGCGCCAAGTGCGCGGCGTAGGCGTGGCGACCGCATCGGGTTTTTGCCGTCGGAACTCTGCGTCATCGATGCCCCCTGGGAGTGTTGCTCGGCGTTAGTTCACGATGGTATTGCGTAGAGCCGCCGATTTTGGACGTCATCGCCACAATTTTGGAGCGATTTTCTCAGTGGGCAATCGCCAGGGCCGCCGGCGAAGCGGCTACTTCTTGGCGAGCGCCGTTTGGGCCAACTGGAGCTGGTTGTAGGCGGCGTTCACTTCTTTCTGATAGCCCCCGAGGTCACCGTTCTTGAGGTCGGTCTGGGCCGTTTGGAAGTCCGTGACCGCCTGTTTGACGTATTCCGCCGCCGTCTCACCGGGTGTGGTCGTTCCCCCGCCACCGTTCTTGCCCGGCGAGCCACCGATCGAGACGTTCGAGTTGAACACGGCCGACACTGCCTGGGCGAGCGTTGGCTGGAAGGACACGTCTTGGTTGAAGACCGCGAAGATGTAGCGCAACTGCGGTATCGGGTTCGACGTACTGATCACGTAGAGGGGACGGATGTAGAGGATGCTCTGGTCCAGCGGCACCATGACGTTGTTACCGAGCAGCACCTGTGATCCGTTCTTGTTGAGCAGGCTGATGGCACTTGACCCCGCGGCGTTTTGTTGCATCTCGGAGTCGGCCTGCACGGGACCGGTGACGGACTGCCCGCGCGGCGTCACGTACACGTGCAGTTGTCCGTAGTCCGAGGGATCGCTGGTCGCCATCATGAAGGCCGTGAGGCCCTGGACCGTGGCCGAGTTGCCGGCGGGCACGAAGGCGATGTTCTCCAAGAGCTGCTGATGGTTCGCCTGGGGCAGCGATCCGACCTGGTAGATCGGACTCATCGGCGCGAGCGACGATGAGACGACGTTGCCGGCGTTGTTCGTCACGGTCGTGAGAGCCAGTGACTGCTCCGGAGTACCCGAACCCGTGGTCGGTGAGACCTCCCAGCGGTCCGACGCCACGAAGAAGGCGCTCGCCGTCGAGATGTGGTACTTGGCCAGCGTGGCGGCCTGGACCGAGAAGATATTGGAGGGGTAGCGAAGGTGCGTGCGCACGGCCTCGGGCATCTGGCTCATCGGGTGGAACATCGTCGGGAAGGCCGAGCGGTAGGCCTTCAGGATCGGGTCGTTGGGGTCGTTCGCGTAGAAGGTCATGGCGCCGGTGTAGGCGTTGATGACGACCTTCACCGAGTTGCGTACGTAGTTGAAGCTGCCGGGTAGCCCGCCGGTGTTGACGTTGAGGTTCGACGCGTTCTCGCTGTAGGGGTACTGGTCGGTCGTGGTGTAGCCGTCGAGCACGTACTGCACCTCACCGTTGGCGATAACGGCGTAGGGGTTGTTGTCAAAGGTCAGGAACGGCGCGGCCTTCTGGGCCATCTGCTGGACGTCGCGCACGAAGAGAACGCGACTCTTCGAGGTGATCTGGTTCGAGATGAGGAAGTTGAAGTCGCCGAGTCGCAGCGCCAGCGCCATGCGACTGAAGATGCCGCCGACCGGCACGCCGCCGGTGCTGTCGTAGTGCGTCTCGACCGGTTGACCGGCGTTGGCGCCGGAGTTCACCTGGTAGTCGAGCTCGAGCTGCTTGGTGTCGGCGACGACCCAGCCAGGGTCGTGAATGCCGAAGTAGATGTCCGGCTGCGTGAGGACCGGCATGCCGTTGGTCGACTGCGGCGGCACGTTCGAGACCACGAAGTTCGGGTTGCCCGTCGTGTAGTCGACGGCGTTGGCCGGCAGGACCGCGGCACCGATGCCGTGCGTGTACTGCAGGTGCAGGTTGACCCACGACTGGGACGGCAGGTTCGAGGGGTTGAGTTGTCGCGAACCGATCAGGACCGGCGTGAGCTTGCCGTTGATGAAGTACCGGTCCACGGCGAGGGTCGAGAACGTGTAGTACGCGTGAATCGACTGACGTCGCGTCACGTTGGCCAACGCGATGTTGGGCGCCGGGTCCCACAGACGGATGTTGTCCAACGTTTGGCTGTCGGTCTTGATCGTCGAGTCCGTGATCGTCGTCGACGCGGCGAAGTTGGAGTACTGCACCTTGTCCAGACCGAAGGCGGCGCGCGTCGCTTCGATGTTGCGCTGGATGTAGGGCGCCTCGAGGGAGTCCTGGTTGGGGCTGACCCGCAGCGCCTGGAGAATCGTCGGGTAGAGCACGCCGATCACGAGCGCCACGAACAGCCACAGGCCGACCGCCACCGCGGGCAGCGACCATCCGCGAAGGCGCACGTTCGCGAGCAGGATCAGGGCCGCGGCCATGGACAAGAAGAACAGGATCGTCAAGGCGGGCATGCGCGCGTGCACGTCGGTGTAGCCCGCGCCCTGGACGAAACCGTTGGTCGAGTTCACCAGCTCCCATTTGGCGATGACGTAGCCCACGGCCTTCATGAGCGCGATGCCGGCGCCGATGACCGACAGGTGCGCCTTCACCCGCGGCGAGACCCGCGGCGTCACGCGCGTCGCACGAATCCCGCCGTTGAGGTAGTGGAAGCCCGTCGTCACGATCAACGCGACGATCAGTGCGACCAGCAGCCAGGTCACCACGAAGGAGACGAAGGGCAGCGTGAAGATGTAGAAACTCAGGTCCTTGTGGAAGAGGGCGTCCTTGACGTGGAACGGCTGGCTGTTGGCGAAGAGCAGGTACTTGTTCCACTGGCTCGACGCGTTGAGTCCGGCGATGAGCCCCATGACGAGGGCGATCGCCGCGTAGATGCGCTTGGCGTAGGGACGAACCACGTTCTGAAATCGGCGGACGATCTCGTCTTCCGGGTCGAAAGAAAGGTCGCGGGCCCCGAAGCGGTCCGTGAGCAACAGGTTGCCCCACATGATGAAGAAGAAGATCGCGCCAAAGGTAAGGCCGAGGCCGAGCTTCACCGTCAGCAGCGTCGAGAAGACACTGCCCAGACCGACCGAGGAGAACCACATCTGGTCGGTCCAGAGAACGGCGAGATTGCGCAGGGACAAGAACCCGATGAGGATGATGACGAAGGCGAGGCCGAACCAGAACCTTCGAGAGAACCGACCAAGTCGTCGCGCCCGTGGCGGGATATCAGTCGGACTACGCACGCAACGAGCCTAGGTCGTTTTTCAAACAGGAATAACGGCGCAGGCGCAACCGGCGTGCAGTGGCGGGAAGGCCGAACCGCTCGGGAAGGTCTCGCCCGCGAGGCGCTCACCCGACGCCGCGTCCATCGCGCACGCGTCACACGGTGCGTCGTTCGGGGCGACGAAGAAACGAACGTGGCGACCCTGCGAGGCGGCGATGACGCCGATCTCAAAGGCCCTTCGCGCCGCGTCGGTGCAGAGACGTTCCACACGAGCGCCGCGCCACTCCTTGTAGGCGGCGTTCGCGCGGTCGGGACCGTCACCACTGCCGTCGGTGAGGATCCTCTTTCGAAGGGCCAACACGATTGTCACCGCCAGGTCGGCCGCGCAGTCATCCAGCGCAGCACCCTCGGCGACGCCGCCACGCACACCGGCCTCGTCCTTCGCGAATCGCTCGCCGGCGGTCGCGGCGTCCAACAGGGCGTCGATGGCGGCGTCGGCGTAGCGAGCACGCTGCTCGTGCTCGTCTTCGAGTTCCGTCGTGATCATGGCCTTCACGTCGCGCAGGCGCTCGAGCATGATGTTCTGGTCGTCCTGGAGGGCGCGCTTCACCTTGCGCGTCAAGGCCGCGAGTGATTCGGCCAACGCCACGTCTCGCCGTTCGAACAGTTCGCTCGTCGCCGTCACGGCCTTGGCGGGCGCCGGCGCGGCCTTCTTCGGCACCGGTGCGGCGCCGCGCTCCTCCAGCGTCGCCTTGCGAAGTCGGGCGAAGATCTCATTGACGACGTCGGTACCGGAACCGTCGTCGTCGATCATGGAGACCTCCGTGACGTTGACGTCCGCGGACTCTTCTTTCGGCGCGCGGCGCGTACGGGGCCGGGCTTCGGTCGGTGCCTCGACGGCATCTTGAAGTTGCGGCGCCGCGACCTGACGCAGTGGCGTGCCCGCGAGCACCTCTTCTTCGCTCGGCTCGGGAACGTTCGGTCGAAGGCGCAGGGCCTCGAGGGCGGCGTTGCGTGCGACTTCGTCGGAGTTGTTGATGCCCGAGAGCACGCCTTCGACCTGGTCCTGCACCGAGGTGACAAATGTGGCGAGTACGTCGCGCGCGGCGCGTAACTGCTCGATCTGGATCTGGAGCGCCTTGCGCTTCACCGCGAGGTCGTTCAGGACCGCCTTCCGGGCGTCGTAGGACTGCTCGACGATCGCGCGCCCTTGCTCGCGCGCGCCTTCGACCAAGGCCTCACCGTTCACCTTGGCCGATTCGACGAGGCGCTCGGCGGCCAGTCGGGCGTCGTGGTCGATTTGGCCCGCCGTGCTCTCGGCCTCGGCGATCAGTGCGGCGGCGCGCTCCTGGGCCTCGATCAGATGGGCCGAACTGCGCTGTTGGCTCTCGGTGAAGACCTGCGTGCTTCGTTCCTGGGCCTCGGCGGTCACGCGGCCGGCCTCTTCGTGGGCCGATCGCAGGATCGACGCACTCTGGGCGCCCAGTGCGCCGGCCAACGTGGCCTCGTCGAAGGTCGGATTCGCCGCCCGGCGCTGCGCCTCGCTCAGCTGGTCCTGGAGCTCGCGGATCCGGGACTCGAGGTGTCCCATCTCACGAGCGAGCGACTCCAACTGGATGCGCACCTCGTTGGGGTCGTAGCCGCCTTTTCGCACGGTGGTGAAGTTCATTCGGGCGATCTCGGCTGACGATTGGCGCGTGGTTGAGAGAATTCGGCGATCGTCCATTCCATCCAGACTACGGCGTGGCCATTGCGGAAAATGGCTTAACGCGGCGCCGTAAGGGGCTCCGGGGCGGCTCCGCCGAGTGCGCGCAGGTCGCGTAGCGCCTGGGCCAGCGTCGTGACGCCGATGATCTTGAGTCCGGGTTGCGCCGCCGCTTTGGCCGTGGCGACCTCGACCTGGGGGACGAAGAAATACTTCGCGCCGGCGCGTTGCACGGCCACCGTTTTCTCGGCCACGCCGCCGACGTCGCCGACGTTGCCGAACGCGTCGATCGTGCCCGTCGCGGCGATCGGTTGGTTGCCGGAGATGGACACGCGACTCATCTTGTCGATCAACGTGAGCGTCATCGCGAGTCCGGCCGATGGCCCGCCGATGTTCGCCGTATTGATGCTCACCTTCGCCGGCAACGTATACGAGCTGCCGTCTTCGAGCGCGACGCCGAGGTACGACGTGTCGGGCCCGCTTACTCCCGCGCACCCCGACGGGCTCAGGCCCTTGGGAGGAGCGGCCGTGGTGAGGGTCACGCTCGAGGCCTTGTGATACGAGATCAGACCCGCATTCGATATGCGCGCGCGCTTGATCGACAGATGCACCGTCGATCCGGCCGGGACGGCGTGCATCGCGACGATCAATGCGCAGGCCGAGTCCACGGCCGAGCCGTTGACGCCGACGATCTCATCGGCGACGTGAATGCCGGCGCTGCGCGCCGGTGACGGCGCGACGACCGAGTTCACGATCGCCCCGGTCGGCGTGACCGGAGTCTTCCAACCGAGCGCGTCGAAGGCCGCGACTTCGGCCGCCTGCTTCGAGTCACTCATCTCCAAGAACCCCTGAGCGCCGAGTTCATCGGTGGGCACGCCGGGATCGACCAGCTCATCGGAACTGACGAACTGCACGTGCTTGTCGAAGTGCATGATCAGCCACTGCCAGCCATTGAGCGACGTGAGATAGACGTCGGTGAGCATGATCGCGCCGTGATGCGTCTCACTCGCCACGCCCGAGATCTTCACGAGCGGCGCAACGGGCTTCGCGTCGCCCGGCGTCAGGGCGTATTCGTTCACGGGCCATTTGGCGACCGTGACGACGATGGCGAGAACCACTACGAGGGCCACGAATAGCGCCGTTGGCCTGCGTCGCCGCTGGACAGGTGGTGAGATGGGTTCATGCACGGTGATGAATCAACGCTAGCGGAGAGCATTGACGAATCGTTATTGCGCGCCGGCTTCGCTCAAGGCGCCGACTACGTCGACGTCCTGCGCACCAATCTGCACAGCCCGGTCGCGCGCCATCGCATCCTCGCGCTTCGCGGCGTCGTCCGCCAGGAACTCGTCACGCCTGAGGATTGGCGGCGGGTCCTGGGCGATGCGGACGTCGACGTGCGACGCGAGGGGTTGAATCAGATCGCCCACGCGCCGATCACCGACGATACGATCATCGCCGCCGTGATGAACCTGCTGCACGACGAGGACGCGTTGGTCGTCGACGGCGCGGTCTTCGCGCTCGGCGAACACCTCGTCGTCGACGCCGTCGAGCAGATGTGCGTCATCGCCACCAGTCACGAAGACGCGCGGTGTCGCGAGTCAGCGATTGCGGCACTCGGTGCGATCGGCGACGACCGGGCTCGTCCCGCGATCCTCGGCGCATTGGATGACAAACCCCCCGTGCGCCGCCGTGCGATCGTCGCCCTATCAAACTTCGAAGGAACTGACGTTGACGAGGCACTCGCGCGCGCGAGCGAAGACCGCGACTGGCAAGTTCGAGCGGCCGTCAACCAGCTCGGCCGTGACGACGATTAACGGTCGGCGTCGCGATAGAGCGAGTGCAGCGAGGACATCTCTTCGAGGCAGAGCCGTAGACCCTGGATCACGACCGTGCTCGGTGCTTCGCCGACGATGACCTCGACGCCCGTATTCGTCGCGATGAGTTCAGCGAAGTCACTCAACTGGGCGTGACCTCCGGTCAAGGTCAGCCCTCGAGCACTGACATCTTGAGAGAGGTCCGGCGGCGCGTCGCCGAGACACTCCTGGATCATCCGGACGGTCGTCGTCACGACCTCTGCGACGGCGGCGTTGACGAGGTCGGCGTCGACGTCGATCTCGACGAGGTCGCCGCGGTCGACCGTTCGGGCCAGTATGACTTCGGAGCGGCCCTTCGTTCGACCGAGGGCCGAGGCCAGCGAGAACTTCAAACTCTCGATCATCGCGGGCGCGACGACGACGCCGAGTTGGACCCGAAGTGACGTCGCGATCGCCGCGTCGAGGTCATTGCCGCCGAGTCGGCGCGCACTGCCCGTGACGATGCCGCCCAGGGAGATGATGGCCGCCTCACTCGCGCCGGCGCCGAGCACCGTCACCGCGGATCCGACCGGGTCCTGTACCGGCAGACCCATCCCGATCGCGGCCGCTATCGGCGCTTCGATCAACGTCGCCTCTCGCGCGCCGGCTTGGATGGCCGCTTGACGCAGCGCCCGTCGTTCGATGGAGGTCGCGAGCGAGGGAACGCTCATGACTACGCGAGCGCGGCTCATCTTGGAGACGCCGGCGCGGTCGAAGAGCCCGGCGATGAGGCGCGAGGTCACGTCGAAGTCGACCGTGGCGCCCTGGGCGAGCGGTCGAAAGACGACGACGTGGCGCGGCGTGCGCGCGACCATGTCGAGCGCGCCGTGACCGACCTCGATGACGCGTCCGGAGTTGGTGTCGATGGCGACCATCGTCGGCTCGTCGAAGACGACACCGCGATCCGTCGTTGCGAGGCGCGTGTTCGAGGTGCCGATGTCGAGCGCGACGTCCAATGCCATGGTTAACGATGCTAGGGCGACCCAATCAAGACACGGTTGGTAACTAGCCTTCCAGGGGTGGAGAGTCCAGGACTAGCGGGTTGGTGGCGTCGTCGACGCGCGCATTTGACGCCCCCACCGAGGGGCGAACGCGAGTGGGTCCACCCGAGTGAATTGCCCAGTTTCGAGAAGCTCCGCACCCACCAGATCTGGCCGATCAAGTCGCCGGCGGCTCGCGCCGTGGCCGCGCTGATGGCGGTCGCGTTGGTGGTCGGATCGGCCGCGTTGTACCTCACGGAGTCGAGCAATCCCCCCGCGACACCACATCTTGCCCTGACCATCAGTCAACTCCCGGCGAACTCCCAGACGGCCGCGGCCGACACCGTCGACCTCTCGATCTCGACCCCGGCCGGCGTCGACGTCGTGGCTGCGATGGTGCTGCCCCACGATCTCGCCGTCACCACCACGCAGATCCCGGCCGACGCCCACATCACCGGATCGGTCCCCGGCCACGTCAACTTCCCCGTGCACTGGGTCGGTCGCGACCAGGTGATGGGCTTTTCGATCGTGCGACTCGGGCGCCACGTTCGCGCACTGAGCTTCGCACCGCTGCCGGCGAGCAAGTGGGTCGTCGCGGTGTCGCCGATCTTGAAGAGCTCCACCAAGCCGTTGCAGTACGACTGGGCCAACACGATCCTCGGCGATCCCAAGAGTGACGCGACCGGCGTCATCAGTTATCTCTCGACCAAGTCCGACGCCAACCTGAACAGCTTCGTCGACGCCATCGCCGTCAACGCGAGCGGCGAGGTCGTCGCCGTCCTCTCCACGGGCCACCTCTGGTACTCGGCGCAGTTCGTCGCGCGCATCGCCTACATCGTCGCGACCGGGCGTGGCTGTCACGCCAGCCTCGGCATCGTCGGGCTGACCGCCCAGGGCGGCGGCGTGTCGGTCTCGCGGGTCATCCCCAAGAGTCCAGCGCAGTGGCAACTGAAGAAGGGCGACGTGATCACCGCACTCAACGGCAAGGCGACCGACACCTTCGACGCGCTCGATACCGCGCTCTATTTGACCCCGGCCTTCACCGTCGCCCACGTGACTTTCGTGCGCAACGCCACCATTCACCACGCCGACATGACGCTCGCCTGCGCGCTTTAAATTGTCACTATGAGTGACAATCCCTTCGGCGGCATGTTCGGCGATATCTTCTCCATGCTCGGCCAACAGGGCCCCGACGCGTGGTTCACGACCGCGACGCAGCTCGCGCTCAACATCGCGCGCGGTGAGGACGACGACCCGAATCCCCTGCCCGTCGAGCGCCAACGTCTCGAGGAGCTCGCGCCGCTGGTCGCGCGTCACGTCGACTCGTTGCTCGGCGTCTCGATCGACGCCTCGGTCACCGCGGTCAATCGTTCGGCGCTCACCATTGCCGCTCTGACCCAGTGGCGCCCGCTCATGGAACCGATGATCTCGAGCGGTACCACCATCGGCGAGAGCCTCGACCTCGGCGAAAACCAGATGATGGCGCAGATGGCCGCCACGCTCGGGCCGCTCTTCTCGGGCTTCCAGATGGGCTCAGTCGCCGGTCACTTCTCCGAGCGCGCGTGGTCACTCGCCGCGCTCCCACTGCCGCGCGGCGACGCCGAACGTCAGCTCGTCGTGAACAACCTCGCGAGTTTCGCCGAGGCCTGGTCGCTTCGAGCGTGACGAGGTCTACGTACTTCGCTCTCGCCCAGGAGTTCCTCGCCTCACTCGTACTCACCCAACCCGGTACCGGCGACGCCCTTCGCGCGCTCCTCATCGACACGGTGCGCGAGTCCACGAGGGCCCAGGGTGACCTGCTCTCCCGACTGCAGTCGATGATCAATCCCGACGACATCGCGGGCATCATGGAGAACCCCGAATCGCTGCTCGACGGTATCGAGATGCCCGAAGAGACCGACGCGACGCGCGCCATCAACGCGGCCGCGAGCGTGCTGCTCGCCTTCTTCGACGCCGCGGCCCACCAGATCACCGAGGCGATCCTCGGCCCGCGCCCCGCGCTCGTCGAGGCCTACCGGCGACACCGACGCAGTGACGCGCGTGGCGAGGACGCCGCCGCGGCGCTCTTCGGCATCTCAACGCAGGGCGAACATCACGATCAGGCCGCGGCCTTCGTCGACGCGCTGGCGACCGAACACACGCTGCGCGTCTTTGATGCGTTGTTGCGCGTGGACGGTCTGCCGAGTGCGGCGGAGTTAACGGATCCGAATGCGTGGTTTCAGCGAGTTACGAACTCGCCGCTGGCCTAGGACTCTTCGTCGTAGCCGAGGTTCCACTCGACGAGCAGGTTCTCACGCTCGGCGTCGCGGTTCACTCGCTCACGGTTGCGTCGGAACTGGGGATCGTGCGGCGGCAAGAAGCGCAGTCGCGCGTCCACGCGGTCGACGAAGGCCTGGATCTGCTCTTCGTCGCCGAAGACCATGCGGCACTCCCAGTGCGGGGCGACCGGGCCGAGGTAGATCACCTGGACGTGGCCGACCGGGTCGACCACTTCGGTGATCTCCGGGGTTGGGATCTGGCTCACGGCGCTCCTTAGCGTGTTGCGTTGTTGCGGATAACCAGTGTAACGGACCGTTTCCGGGGCGTTCTTCGAACCCGTGTCTTTGAAAGGGCTTACAGCCGTCTGTGAGGAGTATGGTAACCATCGGCTTGTGAACAATTGAGCCTTTCGTTATCGGTTCGTCATGAAAACAGTCGCTACTGTGAGAGAAAGCAGTACAAGTGGAAGTACAAAGGGGGTGAGCATGAGTACCGAATGGATGGCAGACGGGAAGTGCCGCGAATACCCAGCAGGAACTTTTTTCCCACGAGATGGCGTCGGCGTGATCATCGCGCAACGAATCTGCGCCACCTGCCCCGTAGCGAGTCAGTGCCTTGAGTACGCCCTTGAGAACCACGTGGACCACGGCATCTGGGGCGGCTGCTCCGAACGCGAGCGCCGTCGCATCCTTCGCGAGCGCCGACGTCGGCGCGTCTTCAACTCTGACACCACCGCGTTCAAATCTGACGCTTCGTAGTACGACACTCGCGTGATCGAGTGTGTCATCAACATCTCCGAGGGTCGCAGCCTCACGCTCCTCGAGGCGCTGCGCGCCGAGGCTGGTCCCTCACTTCGCGACCTGCACGCCGACAGCCACCACAACCGTTCGGTCTTCACGCTCATCAATGACACCGAGCCGCTGACGAACGACGTCCACGCGCTCATCACCGCCGCCTTCGACGCCTTGGACCTGGTTCGCCACGAGGGCGTCCACCCCCGCTTCGGGGTCGTCGATGTCGTCCCCTTCGTGGCGCTGAACCCCGACGAATCTGCACGTGCGCTCGAACTGCGCGACGCCTGCGCCCAGTGGATCAGCGAAAGCTTCGACGTCCCGACTTTCCTCTACGGGCCGGTGGAGGGCTCGACGCGGACCCTTCCCGAAGTACGCCGGCGCGCCTTTGACGGCCTGGATCCCGACTTCGGACCGCCCAGTGCCTCCGTGAAGCTCGGCGCCGTCGCCGTCGGTGAACGACCGATCCTGGTCGCCTGGAACGTCTGGCTGTCCGGTGTCTCGCGTGACGAGACGCGCGCAATGGCCAAAGCCGTGCGTCGACCCGAGGTGCGCGCACTCGCCTTTCGCGCAGGAGACTACACGCAGGTCAGCTGCAACCTGATCGAACCGATGATCGTCGGCCCGTCGATCGTCTATGACGAGGTGGCCCCGCTGTTGCCCGACGGTGGCGCGGTCGTGCGCTGTGAACTCGTGGGACTGGTGCCCGCGGGCCGTGCTCGAGAACGAAGAGCACACCCGGTGGGCGCAGCTGGGATTAAGCGAGGATCAGACGATCGAGAGTCGTCTGTGATTCAGCTGGCCTGAGCGCGTCGTTCGATGGCGCGCGCCCGGCGCAGGCGTCGGCGTTCGCGTTCGCTCATACCGCCCCAGATGCCGAACTTCTCGCCGTTGTCGAGGGCGTATTCGAGGCAGTCCTCGCGCGCGACGCAGCCGCGACAGACCTCTTTGGCCTCACGGGTCGAGGCGCCGCGCTCGGGGAAGAAGAGATCGGGGTCGACGCCCATGCAGTTCGCCCGTGCCTGCCAACCACGATCTTCCATGCCGCTCATCAATTCCACGATTTCCACGTTTAATTCCTTCCCCCTCAGTGGCTCTCCCACTGGTGTAATTACAACCATGTCATTGTGACGGGTAACGTGACAAAAAGCAAATGGAATTGTGTAATTACCTGATCAGAAGGGATTAGTTACGTGAGGAACGCCAAAAAGCGTTCCGCATTTGTCGCGGAGCCTCAGCCCGCGCGGCGGTGCTTCACGAAGTCGTCGAGGGCGTAGGAGCCGAGGTCGTCGACGTCGGTATAGAACAGTCGCCCACCGTTGACCTTGGCGATCTGTTCGACGAACGGGAACTGGCTGCGTTCGATGTCCAGGGCGAAGGTGTTGATGGTGATATCGGCCTTCGTGCAGCGAAGGACCTCGGCCATGGTCTTTTCCAGGGTCTCGCGCACCGGTGGCCAGGCGAAAAACGGCTCGCCGTTATCCAGCAGGTGGGCCGTCGGTTCACCGTCGGTGACGACCACGATCTGTCGCTCGCCGCGTTCGTTGCGCATGAGGTGACGACTGAGCGCCAAGGCGTGCTGGAGGTTGGTGCCGTAGGCGTAGTCGATGGTGAGGGCCGGGATGTCCTCGATCTTGAGTTCCTGGGCCGTCTCACCGAACCCGACGACCGCGACGAAGTCGCGCGGGAACTTCGAGCGGATCAGTGAGGTGAGGGCGAGGACCATCTTCTTGGCGGGCACGAGGTTGCTGCGCATCGCCATCGAGAGCGAGAGGTCGATGGCGAAGACCGTCGCCGAGCGACGCGTCGACTCGAACTCCTCGACCTCGAAGTCGTCGGCGTGTAACTTCACCGGCGTACCGGGCCCCTGGCGCAGGACGGCGTTGCGGATGGTCTTGGGGAGGTTCAGCGCGAAGGGCTCACCGGGCTGCCACGGCTTCGAGGTCTCTTCTCGGTCTCCCCCACGCGAGATGCTCGCCACGCGGTGCATGCCGAGGGTCGGCGAGTCACGCAACTGGGCGAAGAGGTCGCGCAGGGCCTGTTGGCCGATCTGGCGAACGCCCTTCGGTGTGAGATGGAGCTGACGGCCCTGGCGATCGACGAAGCCCTGGTCCTTCAGTCCCTGCAAGGCCTTTTGCAGACGCACGACGTGGCGCGCGGCGTCATCGCCCAGGTTGCGACGCACGGCCTCGACGTCGACCTCGGGCAGTCCTTGGGCGGCGTTGGCCTGGCCGAGAAACTCCTCGAGGCCCTTTAGCTGACCGAGCTGTTCGGCGATCGACGCGGCGTCGGCAAAGGGCGAACCATCGTCGCCGCGCATCCGATGCGCGCGACTCCAGTCGATGTCCGGCGTCGCCATGCGGAGATTCGAAACCAGGCGGTTCAGCGAGAAGTTCAACTCCATGTTCTCCATCATCCCGGCGAACATCGAGCGCAACTCACTTTGTTGCTCGGCGGAGAGTGAGTTGAACATCGCCTCGGCCGCGGCGGCGCGCTCGGCCATCATGCGCACCACGTCCTCCAGATTCTCGGCGCCGGGGAAGAAGTCGCCGAAGTTCTCCATGAAGTCATCGAAGGTCGGATCCAGTTCTTCACCGCGACGGTCCTGTTCGATCATCGTCGACAGGGCGTCCATCATGTCGCGCATGCGCGCCAGCTCCTCGGGGTCCGGTCGACCCATCATCTCCTTGCTCTTCTCGAAGTACGTGTTGAGGACGTCGCGCTCCAACTCGGCCATGAGCTCTTCGAACTGTTCGCGCGCCTCGCTGGAGACGAACTCGTAGTTCTGAAAGTCACCGAGACGCTCGCCGATGCGGTCACTCATGAGGTCGCGTTGCATCTTCTTCTGATCAATGAGGTCACGGGTGACCTCTTTGCGACGTTCGTCGTCGGAGGCCTCGGCGTCGGCGAGCAGGGCGTCGAGCTCGGTGTCCTCGGTCGCTTCGATCTCGTCCAGCCAATCGCGGTAGCGCTGCATCTCGCCGTCGGGGTCGGCCTGTTGCTCGAGTTCGCGTCGCTTCGCGCGCGCCTGATCGAGCAGGTCGCGCAGTCCCTCGACGCGCTCGCCGTCGGCCGTCGTGTAGCCCTCGCGCAGCAACCGGTCCATCGCCTCTTCTAAGTCGCCGTTCTCCATGAAGTCGTCGGCCAGCATCCGCAACATCTCTTCGACGTCGAGATCGTTGAAGTCGTCGTCATCGCCGAAGCGGCGATAGCCATAGCGAACGGGCACTAACGGTTCCTCGAGCGATAGAGCGCCCTCGCGCCCGAGGCGTCCTTCGCCAGTCGTTTCGTGAGGTAGAGACCTTCGAGGACGAACTCGACGGCCGAGGCCAGTTCGCCGTCGTTCGCACTCGGTCCCGCGATTCGTCGCGCCGGCGCGTCGAGCGCGGGCATCGCGGTGAGGACCGCGAGATAATCGCGGTCGGGCAGGTCGTCACCGGTGTGCACCAACGCCTCGGTATTGAAGGCCTCGACAATCGCCGGGCCCTCCTCGAGCAGGACGTGCTCGGCGAAGCACTGGCGAACCGCCAACGAGACGAGCGCGGCGATGACCTGGTCCGAATCGCTGTCGTCCATCGTGTCGAACTCGATCTTGCCCTGGGTCGACTGCACCATGGCACTGAGGTCACTCACGCGCGGCACGACGGCCGCGTCCTTCGTGCGCAACGTCCGACGCAGCGCGTTGGCGATGACGATCTCGTAGTTGGCGATCGACAGGCGCACCGACACGCCCGAACTCTGGCTGATCACGTGGCTCTTGCGCGCGACGTGACTGACGCGCGCGACGATGTCATCGATGAACCAGGGAACGGTGATCGGCACTGGGGCAGCGGGCAGCTTCGCCTCTTGGTGCATGATGGCGATCTCGGTCGTCAACTCGTACGGGTAGTGCGTGCGGATTTGGGAGCCGAAACGGTCCTTCAGCGGCGTGATGAGGCGGCCGCGATTGGTGTAGTCCTCGGGGTTCGCGGTCGCGACCACCATGACGTCGAGGTCCAGGCGCACGAGGTGGCCACGGATCTGTACGTCGCGCTCTTCCAACACGTTGAGGAGACCGACCTGGATCCGCTCGGCGAGGTCGGGCAGCTCGTTCATGGCGAAGATGCCGCGGTTGGACTTGGGCACCAGTCCGTAGGAGAGGGCCTTGGGGTCGTCCAAGAACAGTCCGCCGGCCACCTTGATCGGGTCGACCTCGCCGATCAGGTCGGCCATCGAGGTGTCGGGCGACGCCAATTTTTCGGCGAATCTCTGCGAACGGTGAATCCACGCAACCGGCGTTTCCTCACCCTTCTCGGCGACCAGGTCGATGGCGTAGGCCGAGATCGGCGCGAAGGGATCATCGCGGATCTCGGATCCCTCGACGATCGGCAGCCACTCGTCGAGCAGGTCGACCAGGGATCGAATCATGCGCGTCTTGGCCTGGCCGCGCTCGCCGAGCAAGATGATGTCGTGACCGGCCAACAACGCGGTCTCGAGCTGCGGCAAGACGGTGTCCTCGTAACCGAGGACGTCGGAGGTGAGCGGCAGGCCGTCGGCGAGTCGCTGCTCTAGGTTCGCTCGGATCTCTTCGCGAACGGACTTAGGCCGATAGCTCGAGGTGCGGAGCGTTCCGAGCGTGATGGGGAGGTCGGTCGGGGCAAGGGGGGCTCTCATGGGTCCACTTTACGGGTTGGTCATTCTCGGCTGTGCTCGCGAGGGCGCCGCGCCACCGGCGATCAGGTCAGAGTCGCAGGTACATGATGTCGAGTCCGACACGCCCGAGAGTCGCGTGGTCGAACGCCTCGGGAACCGTCCCGATCGTGACGAATCCGAGTTTCCGGTAAAGGTCGATCGCGTGTGTATTCGTCGAAACGACTGCGTTGAACTGCATCGCTGCGTAGCCCTGTTCGCGGGCGCGGGCAATGACGTACTCGCACATCGCGCGTCCGACGCCCGTGCCTCGTGATTCGGCGTCGACCATGAAACTGGCCGTCGCGACGTGTGAGCCACGGGCCGGCCGATTGGGCCCGAACTTCGCGGTGCCCACGATGACGCCGTTGGAGAGCGCGACCACCGTCTCTCCCGGTGGTCCCTCGATCCACAGGGCACGGGCTGCGTTGGACGTGAGACCCTCGGGGTAGGCGTAGGTCTCACCTTCCGCAACGGTCGCATGGAAGATCTCGAAGACGCGGTCCCAATCGCCCGGCGCGATCGAGCGAATCACGAGGGCCGGTTCAGACATCGATGATTCGGCCGCCACCACGAGAGAACCATCCCGTCGGTCTCCAACCGCCGGGCGTGACGATGACTTGGCGCACCAGTGGTGCGCCGGGACGATAGGCGAGATGGACCGCGCGCGGCGCGTCGAGGATGACGACGTCGGCGTTCGCGCCAACACCCAGGTGACCGATGTCGTCTCGACGAAGCGCGATCGCTCCCCCGCGGGTCGCCGACCACAACGCGTCATCGAAGTCCATGCGCATATCGCGCACGGCGATGGCGAGAACGAACGCCATGCTCGTCACGTACGACGTGCCCGGGTTGCAGTCCGTCGCGAGCGCCACGAGCGCGCCGCCGTCGAGCAGTCGCCGCGCCGACGAGTACGGCGCGCGCGTTGAGAAGTCCGCGCCGGGCAGGATCGTCGCGACGGTCGCCGACGCCGCGAGGCGCTCGACGTCGTCGTCGCTGAGATACGTGCAGTGATCGACGCTCGCGGCGTCCATCTCCACCGCGAGCGCGACACCGCCCGTCTCGCCGAGTTGGTTGCCGTGCACGCGAAGCCCGAGGCCCGCGGACTTGCGCGCTCGTCAGAATCGCTCGCGACTCGTCGACGTCGAAGGCGCCGCGATCACAGAAGACGTCGGCCCACTTGGACTTGCTGCGCACAGGCGTCGAGCATCGGTCCGCGCACGAGGTCCACGTAGGCGCCGCGGTCGTTCGCGTACGCCGGCGGCACGACGTGGGCGCCGAGGAACGTGACCTCGTCGCTGAACACATTGGCGATGTCAAGTAGTCGTGATTCGCCGTCGACGTCGAGCGCGTAGCCGGATTTGATCTCCACGGTCGTCACGCCACCGGCACGAAGTTGACTGAGGCGCTGATGCGTCGCGCGACGCAGTTCGTCACTGGACGCGGCGCGCGTCGCCTCGACGGTGCGCGTGATGCCACCCCCGTCGTACGGCGTCCCGTTCATGCGCGCCTCGAACTCGTCGGCGCGTTCACCCGCGAAGACCAGGTGGGTGTGGGAGTCGACGAAGCCGGGAATGACCGCCGAACCCTGCGCGTCGATCATCTCGTCCGCGCTCGGCGCGTGCGCGTTGGGTCCCACCCAGAGCACGACGTCGTCGTCGATCACCATCGCGGCGTCGTGGAGTCGGCCCGTCGCGCCGTCGCCCAGGGTCGGATCGTTCGTCGTCAGTTCACCGATGTTCTGCGATGACGCGCGTCGTCATTACCCCTCGCGCATCGGGACGCGGACGCCTCGCTCCTCGGCGGTCGCTTCGGCGATCTCGTAGCCCGCGTCGACGTGGCGGATGACGCCCATGCCGGGATCGTTCGTCAGGACCTTCGCCAGCTTCTGGGCCGAGAGCTCGGTGCCGTCGGCGACGCAGACCTGACCGGCGTGGATGGAGCGACCGATGCCGACCCCGCCGCCGTGATGGATCGAGACCCACGTCGCGCCCGAGGCCGTGTTGACGAGCGCGTTGAGCAGCGGCCAGTCGGCGATGGCGTCGGATCCGTCGAGCATGGACTCGGTCTCGCGATACGGCGAGGCGACCGAGCCGCTGTCGAGGTGGTCGCGCCCGATGACGATCGGCGCGCTGACCTCGCCCGAGGCGACGAGGTCGTTGAACGCGAGGCCGGCCTTGTCGCGCTCGCCGTAGCCGAGCCAACAGATCCGCGCCGGCAGCCCCTGAAAGGCGACGCGCTCTTGGGCCTTCGTGATCCAACGTCGCAGGGCGTCGTTCTCCGGGAAGAGATCGAGCACCGCCTGGTCGGTGCGCGCGATGTCCTTGGGATCGCCCGACAGCGCGGCCCAGCGAAAGGGGCCTTTGCCCTCGCAAAAGAGCGGTCGCAGATACTCCGGCACGAAGCCGGGGAAGGCGAAGGCGCGTTCGTAGCCACCGAGCTGGGCTTCGCCGCGGATCGAGTTGCCGTAGTCGAAGACCTCGGCACCGCGGTCCTGGAAGCCGACCATCGCTTCGACCTGCTTGGCCATCGACTGTCGCGCGCGATCGGTGAACTCCTCGGGCTTCTTCTCGGCGTAGTCGTGCCAGTCGGCGAGGTCGATGCCCTCGGGCAGATAGCTCAGCGGGTCGTGCGCCGAGGTCTGATCGGTCACGATGTCGACGTCGACACCGCGGCGAAGTAACTCGGCGAAGATCGTCGCGGCGTTGCCGCACGAGTCCGACGCTGAGCGCGCGCTTCGCTCGCTTGGCGCCTCGACGCGCGCGAGCGCCTCGTCGAGGTCGGCCGTCCACTCGTCGAGGTAGCGCTGGTCGACGCGACGTTGCAGGCGCGACGGGATCGACGTCGACGCAGAGACAGACGCCGTCGTTCATGGTGACCGCGAGCGGCTGCGCGCCGCCCATGCCGCCGCAGCCCTCCGGTCAGGGTCAACGTGCCCTGCGAGCGTGCCGCCGAAGTGGCGATTGGCGACGGCCGAGAAGGTCTCGTAGGTGCCCTGGAGGATCCCTTGCGTGCCGATGTAGATCCACGACCCGGCGGTCATCTGCCCGTACATCGTGAGACCGAGCGCCTCGAGTCGACGGAACTCCGGCCACGTGGCCCAGTCGCCCACGAGGTTCGAGTTCGCGATCAGCACGCGCGGCGCCCACTCGTGGGTCGAGAAGACGCCGACCGGCCTGCCCGACTGCACCAGCATCGTCTCGTCGCCCTTGAGTGTCTGCAGCGTCCGCACGAGGGCGTCGTAACTGCGCCAGTCGCGCGCCGCGCGACCGGTACCGCCGTAGACGACGAGGTCGTCGGTCGTTCGGCGACGTCGGGGTCGAGGTTGTTCTGGAGCATGCGCAGCGGCGCCCTCTTGGGGCCAGCCCAGCGTCGACAGCGTCGTGCCGCGGGCCGCTCGAACCGGTCGCGCGCCTTCCATCAGTCGCCCTTCACCACTACGACAGTGCCACGTGATGACGGGCGATGTCCAGCAGTTCTCCGCTGCGCACGAGTTCACCGACGGCCGCGATCTCCGGGGAGAGCCAACGGTCGTGGCCCGGTCCCCCGGTGACGGCGTTCACGCGGTGGCTGACCGCGGCCGTGGCCGGCGACGGGGTGAGCGGCTCTCGCATCGCGAGCGCGCGCGCCGCGGTGAGCAGTTCGATGGCGATGACGTCGGCGAAGGCGTCCAACGACCGGCGGAGTTTGCGCGCGGCGTGCCAGCCCATCGAGACGTGGTCCTCCTGCATGCCCGAGGAGGGAATCGAGTCCACGCTCGCCGGGGTCGCCAGTCGCTTCATCTCCGAGACCAACGCCGCCTGCGCGTACTGGGCGATCATCAGACCGGAGTCGACCCGGCCTGTCCGGCGAGGAACGGCGGGAGTCCGAAACTGCGCGACACGTCGAGCATCCGATCGGTGCGTCGCTCGGACATCGAGGCGACGTCGGCGACCGCGATGGCGAGGAAGTCGAGCGCGTAGCCGACGGGCGCGCCGTGGAAGTTCCCGTTGGACGCGAGCGTGCCGTCGGCCAAGACCGACGGGTTGTCGATCGCCGAAGCCAGTTCGACGTCGGCTACGTGCGTGGCGAAGCCGAAGGTGTCGCGCGCCGCGCCGTGTACCTGGGGGGCGCAGCGCAGCGAGTAGGCGTCTTGGACCTGGGTCGGGTCATCGAGGTGCGAGCTCACGATGACCGAGTCGGCCAACAACGTCAAGAGGTTCGCGGCGCTGACGAGCTGGCCGGCGTGGGGACGCAACTCGTGGATCTCGGCGAGGAAGACCTGGTCGGTCCCGCGCAATGCCTGGATCGACATCGCGGCCGCGACGTCGACGAGTTGCATCAACGCCACGCCGTCATCGAGCGCGAGGATCAACTGTCCGAGCATCCCGTCGGTGCCGTTGATGAGGGCCAGTCCCTCCTTCTCGGCGAGGACGACCGGCGTCGAGATCGTTCGCGCGCGAGCGCCTCGGCGGCGCTCATGCGCTGTCCGCCGCGGTCGCGCACGTCGCCCTCGCCCATCAACGCGAGCGCCACGTGGGCCAGCGGCGCGAGGTCGCCGGAGCAGCCCGAGCGAGCCGAACTCGTGCACGATCGGGCGTGATGCCGGCGTTGAGCAGCGCGGCGTACGCCTCGGCGGTCGAGGGGCGAACGCCCGAGACCCCGCTACAGAGGTTGGTCAGTCGCGAGACCATCATCGCGCGCACGACCTCGGTCTCGACCTCGGGGCCGACGCCCGCGGCGTGGCTGCGGATCAAGGAGCGCTGGAGGTCGCGACGTTCCTCGGGCGAGATGAACGTCGTCGCGAGCGAGCCGAAGCCCGTCGAGAGTCCGTAGACCGGCGGTGCCACTCATCGACGAGCGCGTCGATGGCGGCGCGTTGACGCTCGAGACGCGCTCCGAACCTCGTCACTCAACGTCGACCGTCTGGAACTCGTCGGGCGACCGCGACCACCTGCTCGCGGGTGAGTGACGTCGACGCCGATGTCTACGGCCATTGGATTCTCCTTCGCACGCCCGCGAGCACCTCGAGCACCAGCAACGCCGCGAGTCGAACCGTCCGCTCATCGGCGCTGTCGCGTTCGACGTCGATCTCGGTGATGTCGATCGCGCTGACCCCGTGCTGGACCGCGACGGCGCGCACGAAGCGGCGCATCTCGTCGGCACTCAGTCCACCCGGCGCCGCGGCGGGACAGCCCGGCACGGCCATGCGGTCGGCCGACGTCCATGTCGATGTCGACGTAGACGTGACGTCCCCCGGCTCCCGCGATGCCGACGGCGCGTCGAGCGGCCTCTTCGACCGGTTCGTGGTGCAAAACGTCACGTGAGATCACGGTGACCCCGGCGTCGTGCGCGCGACGCGCGTAGGCGGCGGGAGTTGGAGAAGTCCGCCAGGCCGACCTGGACGACGTGATGACGCGTCGAGCCCGGCTTCGAGTAACTGTCGCACCGGCGAGCCGTTCGACACGTCCGTCTCGCATGTCGAGGTGCGCGTCGAGCGTGACCAGACCGTAGTTCGAGTAGTCGCCGCCGCTGAGCGGCGCTGAAGGGCGTGCCAGGTGGCCGCGTTGTCGCCGCCGAGGATGAGGCGCAGCGCGATCTCGGGTCCCATCGCTCGACATCGCCGTCGCCACGCGCTCGGCGCCGCCTTCGGCTCGTCGGGCGCGTCGACGTCACCGAAATCCACGACGGCGACCGATTCGGCGATGTCGTGAGCCTCGCTGAACAGCCAGGTGGAGTAGCGCTCGAGGGCGCTTCGGATGCGGCCGGCGTGCTCGTCGACGAACGCGGCGAGACCGAGGTGGCGTAGGTCGAGATGCCGAGCAATCCCACGTTGCGCCGACCAGGGACGGGGCGGTCGCTCAGCAGCGTGGCGGCTGACGGCCAGTTGGGATCACTCGTAGTCGCCACCAGGCCATGTTAGACATACCCTTTGCGACGAGGACTTACGCAGACGCAATCGACGCTCATCGTTGTGGCGAATGTGGGAACGACGTTGGGACGTGTTGTCGCCGCAGCGTCGACACACCCGCAATCTTCGAATCGGCGCTCGATCAGCGATCGACGACGCGCACACCACTCTCGCCCGACTCCTCGGGCTCCTCGTGGATGTAATCCGGCACCGGCGTGGGCGCGAGATGACTGGGCACGTCGTCGACGTAACGCGGCGAGGGCGTCGCCGTGTACTCGCCCTCGGTCGATCGTTCGACGACGTTCGGCGTCTTGCGACGTCCGCCGCCATGGAGCGTCTGGATTTCGTGACAGATGCGGTAGGTGATCGGGTACGCGAGTATCGGCACGATGACCGTGAGGTAACGCATCGCGACCAGCACCGTGTTGAGCGACAGGTTGAAGAACTTCGCCAGCACGTCGGTCGAACTCGCGATGAAGAGCATGCCCAAGAAGCTGAGCATCGTCACGCCGACGGCGGTTCGCACGGGGACATTGCTCGGTCGATCGAGCAGGTGGTGGATCGCGTTGTCCTTCGTGAACTTGCGTTCGATCATCGGCCAGACGAAGACGAAGTTGAAGATCAGTCCCGGCAGCACGACGGCCGGTATCAACACCTCGAAGGGGATCGTATGGCCCCAACTATGGAACGTCCACGACGGCCAGATTCGCAGCGCGCCGTCGAGGAATCCCATGTACCAGTCCGGTTGCACGGCGTAGGAGATCCGTGCGGCGTCGTACGGTCCGAACTGCCAGATCGGGTTGACCTGAGCGAAGGCGCCCAGCAGCGCGGTGATGCCACCGACGATGAACAAGAAGCCGGTCGTCTTGGCCATGAAGACCGGGAACATCGGTGAGCCCACGACGTTCTTCTCGGTGCGACCGTTGCCCGGGAACTGCGTGTGCTTTTGGCGCACGAGCAAGAAGAGGTGCGCACTCACCAGACCGATGATGATCAGCGGCACGATCAGGCAGTGCAGGATGAAGAAGCGCGGGATGATCGAGGTGCCCGGGAAGTTGCCGCCGAAGACCCAGAACGCGATGTAGCGTACCGACCAGCGGGATCGACAAGATGATCGAGTACGCGATGCGGATGCCGGTGCCCGAGACGAGGTCGTCGGGCAGCGAGTAGCCGAGGAAGCCGTTCACGATCGCCAGGATCAGGAGCGTCGAACCGACGATCCAGTTCAGTTCGCGCGGCTTGCGAAAGGCCCCGGTGAAGAAGACACGCGCCATGTGGATGACGATCGCGCCGACGAAGATGTCACAGGCCCAGTGGTGCATCTGGCGCATCAACAGACCGCCGCGAACGGCGAAGGAGAGGTTCACCGTCGAGGCGAAGGCCTGGGTCATCTTCTGTCCGTCGAGCGGCTTGAAGGCGCCGTGGTAGGTCACGATGGCCGAACTGGGGATGAAGTACAGCGTCAAGAAGACGCCGGTCACCAACAGGATCAAGAACGAATAGAGCGCGATCTCACCGAGCATGAACGACCAGTGGTCCGGGAAGATCTTGTCCATGAACGTACGCCCGCCGCGCGCCACGCCCAAGCGGTCGTCGAGTTCGTCCAGTGACTTGCCGACGCGGCCGTAGGGGCCGAGGGCCAGCTTCTTCGAGCGCTTGGTGTTCACGACGTCGCTCACTTGCGCTCCCAGAATCCCGGACCGACCGCTTCGTGGTAGTCACTCTGGCTGCGCAAGAAACCCGCGCTATCGACGTAGAGCGGCAACTGCGGCAGCGGTCGAGGCGCCGGTCCGAACTGCGGCACGGCGCCGTTGGTCACGTTGAACATCGACTGGTGGCACGGGCAGACGAGGAGTTGCAGCTCCTGCTCGTACAGGCCGACCGGACAGCCCAGGTGTGTGCAGACCTTGGAGTAGGCGACGTAGCCGTGCGGCGCCCAAGACTCGCGACCCTTCATCGTCGTGAAGGCCTCGTTGGAGACGCGGATCAAGACCGTCTGGTCGACGGCCTGGCCGCGGTCAGAGTTCTGCGTGCCTTCGGGAAAGACCGTCTCGATCGAGCCGACCGCGAGGTCGCCGACCTCGACGCGTCGACCGGACTGGTCGACGACGTAGGAACCGGAACGCCAGTCGGTGTGCTGCAGCGTCGTCTTGGGCAACGGTCCGAGACTGCGCAGGAGCGGGAACATCGCCACGATGGTGAAGATCGCCCATTCCGCCACCGAGGAGACCGCCGAGGAGCTTTCGACGTTGCACGACCCCGCCGCCGCGTTCGACGATTGCGGCCGCGAAGGCCTGTCGGTCGGCCTCAGAGTTCGCGAGCGTGTGGCGTTCTTCGACGAACGGTCCGCGCGGCATGAGGTACTTGCCCCAGGCGACGATGCCGATGCCGAGAAAGAGCAGGCCGCCGCCGAGGGTCGCGCCGAGCTTCCAGGCCTGCGCGTCGATCCAGTAGCACGCGCCGAATCCGGCGAGGCAGAGCGCGCCGAGGATGAAACAGACACTGATGACGCGTTCGACCAGTTCGGGGTTGCGCGCGGCCGGCTGCAGGTGCGGGTCGTTGGCGGGCAGGCCCGACAGCGAGACCGGTGTGCGGTGTTCGTCAGTCATCGCGCTCCCCCACCCAGAACCCGAAGAGGGCGAGGACGCCCACGCCGAAGGCCAGGCCGACGAATCCCTCGGCGACCGGGCCGAGCCCGCCGAGCCCGAAACCACCGGGGTTGTTCGGGTGCTGGATCTCGGTCGTCACGTACTTCACGATGTCGTTCACCTGCGCGTCGCTGAGATTCCCGGTGAAGCGCGGCATGTTGGCCGGGCCGGTGCGGATCGCCTCGGCGACCTCGATCGAGGGGATCTTGCGTAACGACGGTGAGAACGTGCTCATGGCGAGTGCGTCGCCGTCACCTTCGATGGTGTGACACGACGCGCAGTTGAGCGCGAAGAGCGCCGCGCCGTCGGCGACGTTCGCGTTCTTCAGGTGCGGATACGGGATCAACGGGAAGCCCGGCGAGAGCGAGTTCACCCACGCCGAGACCGCGAGCGCCTGATCGTGCGTGAGACGCGGCACGCGGCGATTGGCCTCGATCGAACGCGGGATTCGCGGCCGGCATGCGGCCGGAGTCGACCCAGAAGTTGATCGTCGCCGGTCCGAGTCCGACGAGGTCAGGGTAGGCGCCGGACGTGCCGTTGGCCGGGACGCCGTTGGCCTGCGTGCCGTGGCACGACGCGCAGTTCTGCTGGAACAGGGCGTCACCCAACGTGACCAGTGCCGAGGACGGCGCGCGATAGGTGATCGAGGAGTTGCCGTAGGCGATGATCACGCCGTCAGCGTTCTTCTTCACCGTCGTGGAGTTCGGTGTACCGGCGTTCTTGCGCGTGGTCTGATATGGCGTCGACTTATAGGACGCCTGCGCGCCGCCCACGAAGAGCAGCGCCGGGCCGAAGGTGACGAGTCCCACGATTGAGAGTGCAGCGCAGCGCTTGAAGAGGAGTGACGTCACGCCATTCCTACTTCAGCAGGAACAGGGCCGAGTACAGCCCGATCCATACGACGTCGACGAAGTGCCAGTAGTAACTCACACCCTGGAACGTGGACAGTTCGCCGGGGTCGCCTTCGGTGCCGCGCATGCGAAAGAGCAAGAACGCCATGGCGACGAGTCCGAGGATCACGTGCAGTCCGTGCAGTCCGGTGGTGATGAAGAAGATCGAACCGTAGGAGTTCGTGTACCAGCGCGTCGCGAGGTGCGTCCACTCGTAGGCCTGGTTGGAGACGAACAAGGTACCCATGATCATCGTCACGATGATCCACCGTCGCGCCTCGGCGCGACGACGATTTTCAATGAGGTAGACGGCCCACTGCATGGTGAAGGACGAAGCGATCAAGACGATCGTGAAGATGCCCGATTGCAGGACGTCGAGGTGCGTGCCGACGGGCGGCCACGACTTGAGGTGGGCTCGGATGGTAAACAATGCGGCGAAGAGTCCGGAAAAGAACATCAGCTCGCTGCCGAGCCAAATCATCACGCCAATGGCCAACATCGGCGGTCGATCGTGGACGATCTTCCCTTGCTTCGCCAGGCTATTGGGGGAAATCGCCTGACTCACGGCTACATTTCTAGCGGAAATTCACGTACCGGTGCGACAGCGTCGCCCATTTGGCTCAGCGCAATGTCTCGGGCAACGACTCGGCGGCCACGATCGCGAGCCGACGGGTCGGGCGCGTCATCGCGACGTAGAGAGTGCGAAGGCCGCGAGGCGTGATCGACGTCGCGCCCCGGGCACCACGGCTGGCAATCTGACCTGGTTCGACGACCACCACGCCGTCGAACTCCAGTCCGTTGGCGCCCTCGGCCGACAGAACGACGAGGTCGGCGCCCAGGCCCTTGGACTCCTGGTCGCGCGGATCGATGGCGTCGAGTCCCTTCGAACGAAGGATGGAGACGACCTCGTCGACCCGCTCACCAATGACGATGACCGCCACTCGACCGGGGGCGACGGCGTCGACCTCTCGGCTCGTGACCTCCGCCAGGGTCGCCACGAACTCCTCGGGACTCACCTGGTCGACACTGGGCGCGTGCCCGGCGCGACGAACGGGCCGTGGCGGCGTGAGGTCCGGCGCCGCGGCCATCAAGGTCGGCGCAGCGAAATCGAGGACCTCTTCGGGCGTGCGGTAACTGACCGTGAGGTCGACGCGCGTCGGTTCACGACGAGGTTCGAGGACCTCGAGAACGGCGTTCCACGATGCCGATGACGACGCGGTCGTCGCCTGGCCCATGTCACCGACGATCGTCATTGATCCCGTCAAATCGCGTCGTTTGAGGACCCGCAGCTCCATCGGCGAGAGGTCCTGGGCCTCGTCGATCACGATGTGACCGTAGGTCACGAACTCCGCTTCGTCGAGTTCGTTGCTCACGACCGGGGAATTGCGCTGCGCCTCTCGCAGAGCGGCGGCGCGAACGTCGCCGGCGTAGGCGTCGAGGTCGATGCCGTCCAGGATGCCGTTGTCGCCGGGCTTCACGACGGGTCGGGGACGACGTAGCGGGCCGAGCAGGACCCGCGCCTCGTCGATCAACGCGGCGTCGGCCTTGGTCCAGCGGACCTCGTCGAGGGAACTCGAACGCGCCCGATGGAGCAGGGCCAGCTCCTCGTCACTCACGAATCCTTGTCCCGCGG
The DNA here is from genome assembly GCA_963764095.1 of uncultured Acidimicrobiaceae bacterium. Classification (GTDB taxonomy): domain Bacteria; phylum Actinomycetota; class Acidimicrobiia; order Acidimicrobiales; family RAAP-2; genus RAAP-2. The sequence goes on from CAVXRB010000008.1 coordinate 54,497, forward strand.
CGCGCAACAACGCCGGCGCGCCGAAGAGATCGTGCAACAACTCCTGGCCGGAGAGTCGCGGCCAGATCCGCTCCAGCGCCCACTTGAACTGGGGGGTGGCGCGAATGAGATCGGCCAACTCGGCGACGGCGTTCACCTCGTCGATGCCCTCGCGCACGAAGCGCTCGTAGTACTCGTTGGCCAGTCGATTGGCGAGTTCGCGTCCGACGGCCGAACGGCGTTGGTTGTGATTGCCCGGACGACGCCGCGCGCGATCGACGGTCTCCTGGGTGTAACGGGCCTTCAAGACGACGATCGCTCGGCCGATGGGGATCTCGACGTCGTCCTTCAAGGGCCGTTGACGGGTGCGAAGGGCTCGCGCGAGCAGTCGCGCCATTCGCAGGTCGCCCTTCAACTCATCGACGAGTTCGCTGTCGCGTCCACGAATCTCGACGTTGGTCACGAGGCCCGAGATCGTCGAGAGCGTCACACCGGACTCGCCGAGCGACGGCAGGACGTTCTCGATGTAGTTCAAGAACAGTGGGTTCGGTCCCACGACCAGCACACCCTGGCGTTCGAGCGTCGCGCGGTGCGTGAAGAGAAGGTAGGCGGCGCGGTGCAACGCCACCGCGGTCTTGCCGGTTCCGGGACCGCCCTGTACCAACAACACGCCCGCCAAGGGATTGCGAATGATGCGGTCCTGCTCACCTTGGATCGTGGCGACGATGTCACCCATGCGACCGGTGCGCGCACGTCCCAGCGCGGCGAGCAGCGCGCCCGGTCCACCGAGCGCGAGACCACCGTCGACGAGACCTTCTTCGGTCGCGGCGCGCACGTCGTCTTCGGGCAGCGCGAGTTCACCGTTGGCGTCCGCGAAGTACTCGTCTTCGACGCCCGTCACGTCGTGGCCGTGAATCGCTACGTGGCGACGTCGGGCCAGACCGAGTGGCTCGACGCCGGTCGCGCGGTAGAACGCTTCGGCGACCGGTGCGCGCCAGTCGATCACCAGTGGATTCAACTCTTCGTCCGAAACGGCCAAGCGCCCGACGTGGTACTCGTCGACGCGACCCGAAAGATCGGGCGCGTAATCGATGCGACCGAAGAAGAGAGGCTGGTCGCCAATCGCGAGTTGGTCCAGGCGGTGCAGGGCCGTTCCCATGACGACGTCGCGCTCGACGAGGTCACCGGCGCCGCGCATGTTCGCCACGGCCGCACTGTCGCGAAGCGAACGAGCCTCGTCACGCATGTGATCGAGGGCCGTCAGAGCGAGATCGAGGAAGAGCTGTTCCTCTTTGATCTCACGCTCGTGGGCCATCCGTGTCCTCTTTTCGATTCTCAAAATTGAGAAATATCAAGTCTAGGGCAACGAGGTGACGCGGACTCAAACTGGCCCGCGAGCCCGTTCCCCTAGATTGAGGTGGATAAGAAGGAGTGAAGTGAGCGAGCCAGTTTTCCTTCGGGCATGTCGCGGTGAGAGTGTCGCGCACGTCCCGGTGTGGTTCATGCGCCAAGCCGGCCGGTCGCTCCCCGAGTACCGCGAACTGCGAGGAACCGGCTCGATCCTGGACGCGATCGCCGATCCCGCGATCGCCTGCGAAGTCACGATGCAACCCGTCCGTCGCTACGGCGTCGACGCCGCGATCTTGTTCAGTGACATCGTCGTGCCGTATCACGCGATTGGTTTCGGCGTCGACCTCGTGCCGGGACGTGGACCGGTGATCGCCCAACCTTTTGCGAGTGCTGCGGACCTGGAGCGACTCCGCGACCTCAGCCTCCTCGACATCGCCCACGTCACCCAGACGGTCGACCTCGTCGTGAAGGAACTGGAGTCCACCGACACACCGCTGATCGGGTTCGCCGGTGCGCCGTTCACGGTCGCCAGCTACCTCGTCGAAGGCGGACCGACGAGGGAGTTCGCGCTCATCAAGACCTTGATGCATACCGAACCGCTACTCTTTGACCTGCTCCTCGACCGCATACGAGATCACCGTCACGTTCCTTCGCGCCCAGGTCGCGCACGGCGCGCGAGCAGTCCAAATCTTCGACTCTTGGGCCGGCGCACTGACGCGCGATGAGTATCGCCGCTTCGCCTGCCCGCGACCGAACGGGTGATCGCGGGGGTCGCCGACTCGGCGTACCGACGATCCTCTTCGGTGTCGGGACGGGCGAACTGCTCGACCTCATGAGACGGCCGAGAGTTACGGTGATGGGCATCGACTGGCACGTGGACCTCGACGAGGGACGCCGTCGCGTCGGCGGCGCCCGGTCCAGGGCAACCTCGATCCGGCGCGCTGTCTCGGCGGCGTCGACGCCGCCGTCGAAGGCGCGCGCGACGTGCTGGCGCGAGCCGGCCACGACGCCGGGCACATCTTCAACCTCGGACACGGCGTCTTGCCCTCGACCGATCCGGCGGTGCTCGAAGCGGTCGTTCGCGTCGTGCACGACGAGGGCAAGGCGGGCGTTCAATGACGACCGGGCGTACTCGTGCATGGCCTACGGCACGCCGAGCACGCCGATGACGTCGAGGCGTACTACACGCGAATTCGTCACGGCCGTCCTCCCACCCCCGAACAGCTCGCCGACCTCGACGCCGCTACAACGCCATCGGCGGCACGTCGCCGCTGGCGCGCACGCAGCGCCGACCAGGTGGCGGGCATCGCCGCGGCGCTCGAGGACACGCCCCGGCGGCTTCGACGTTCGCTTCGGCTCGAAGTACGAGCCGCCGCTGCTCGAGACACCGCCGAGTCGTTCCGCGACGACGGGTTCGACGTCGTCGTGGGCCTCGTCGCTCGCGCCGCACTCGTCCTCGATGTCGACGGACCAGTACATGTCGCGGCGCCGAAGACGGCCCTCGGTGACGGGGTCGACTTCATATGGGTCGGCGCGTGGTGGGAGTTCCCGGGATTCCTCGAGATCATCGCCGCACGAGTCAACGACGCGCTCGCACGCATCCCGACGAGCGCCATGCACGACCGAGGTGATCTTCTCGGCCCACTCGCTCCCCGAGAAGATCCTCGCGACGGGCGATACCACCCCGAGCAACTGCGCGAGAGCGCCGAGCGCGCCGCCGTGCTGGCGGGCGTCGAGCGCTGGGACGTCGCGTGGCAGTCGGCCGGACGAACACCCGACCAGTGGATCGGTCCCACATCTAAGGTCTGCCGACAAGCGCGCACCAGGGCGTGACCGACGTCGGTGTCGTGTCCCATTGGGTTCGTCAGCGACCACTTGGAGGTGCTCTTCGACATCGATATCGAAGCGCAGGGCGTCGCTCGCGAGGTCGGATTGAACCTGTCCGCACGAGTCGCCCAACGACGACCCGGCGTTCATCGTCGGTCGCTCGCCCACGTCGTCGTTGGCGCGGCCCGCCAGTGAACCCGCAGTTCGGTCGTGATCGTCGGCGGCGGCATCAGCGCGCTGTGCGCCGCGTGGGAACTCACTGGCGCCAAAGACGGACCCACGAAAGAGCCCGCGGGTCGAGCTAATCGAGGCGAAGGCGCCATCTTCGGGGGCGACGCTCGTGACCACGCGTTCGCCGGACGGACGATCGACCTCGGGGCCGACGGCTTCGCGGCGTCCCGAGGCGGTCGACCTGGTTTGCGAACTGGGTATCGGTGACCAACTCAGCGGTCGACGCGAGCGGCGCGTCGATCTGGTTGCGCGGCGCACTCAACGCACTGCCTACGGGATTGGCGTTGGGGATACCGACGTCGTCGTGACCTCGGAAATGTCTGGACCTCGGCGCGCACGCCTCCAGCACCGACCTGCACATGCACGTGCCGGCGCACGTACAATTGCGACGACGATAGCAAAACACGTTAACGAGGCAGCGCCAATAATCGCCAGAGTGTACGGCCCTCGCAGGGCGGATCTGAATCCTAGCAGGGATGGATGCTTCGATGACTTATGCTTCAGTTCGTAATGCTCGCCGGACCGCTTCTCTGGCAGCGATGTTGATCCTCACGGTCGGCGTTTCGGGCTGCAATAAGCTCAAAGCACGCGATCTCTTGAACAAGGGTGTAAACGCGTTCAAGGCCGGCCAGTCGGATGCCGCTATCGAGGACTTTAAGCGCTCGACGGAGCTCGATCCTAGTCTGATGATGGCTCGCGTGTATTTGGCCACTGCGTACGCGAGCTTGTATATTCCTGGCGCGCCTTCTCCCGAAAATAAAGCGCGAGGCGATCAAGCCATCACGGAATTCAAGAACATCTTGGAAATCGATCCCAACAATCTGACGGCGATCGATGGCATTGGTTCCTTGCTTTTCCAGATGGCCGGCACGCCACCGGTTAACGAAAAAGGCTTCGAGGAATCGAAGACCTTCCATCAGCGTCACATTCAAATCAAACCGGATGACCCCGAGCCTTATTACTGGAACGGCGTGATTGACTGGACGCTGGCATGGCGCGGGAATGCAGTGATGCGCCTGGACTACAACAAAAACAACATCAAGAAACAAGTGCACGATGACCAGCCACTGCCCGCTCCCGTCCGCACGGACTATGCCGCCAAGTACGGTACGCTCGTTGATGAAGGCATCTCTGACTTGCAAAAGGCTATTTCGCTGAAGCCGGACTATGACGATGCAATGGCCTACCTCAGCCTCCTCTACCGGCGCAAGGCGGACATGGTAGAGAGCGCGGATGAGCGCGCTTCGCTGGAGAAGCAGGCAGACGATCTCCTCGAAAAGATCAAGGAGATTAAACAGAAACGTCTAGACCAGCAGCAACAGACGCCCTAATTGGGGATGCTGAATCGCCTTTAGTAAATCGATTTTCTAGCGAAAAGGGCGCCTGCCAAGGCGTCCTTTTCTTTTTCAACTTCTTTTTCAACCGAGGCTCGTCCCTCCGGTTTTCGGTAGTGGGTCAGTTTCCGATTAGGACGTGTCAGCTCAACCGGTCGACGCAACACCTTCTAATTAGTTGATCCGCCAATACTTCCCCTGGAGAACCGACCTGTTTGGCTTTACTGAGTCAAAACCCAGCCAGGGTAACATTCCGGATGATCTGACCTAGCCAGCGCTTTTGAGAACTGCACCCGTTTCCGCTTGTGTTCGCTTTTGTTCGACAGCAAAAAGCAGTCCGACCAGCACAAGCAGAAGGCCAATTCCAGCAGTCGCGTAAAGGACGATGTTTTTGAAGCGATTCCGACTCATGTTCGACCCGAGCATCTTGGCCCGCCATCTTACCGTTCATGGTGCAGGATTGGCGAGTGACTGTGTAAGTAACTCGTAAACACGGTGGTCTCAATAGGTCGATGCAACACCATTTGATATAAGTCTGCTTTCTAAAGGTGGTGTTGCATGAGGAAAGGTCAACGGTTTGGGCTTTCTACGGTGCAGAAGAGCGAGCTATGGTGCCGCTGGAAGGCGGGACAGTCGCTGCATGAGATCGGGCGCGCCCTCGGCAAAGAGCATTCGTCTATTCGCTGTCTGGTGGCGCGTCACGGTGGGATTGTTCCGGCAATCCGTCGGCGCTCACGGCGCGTACTCACAGTCGTTAAGCGAGAAGACATCTCGCGAGGGCTGGCTTCCGGTGCATCGCTTCGCAAGATCGCGCGGCTTCTGGACCGCGCTGCGTCGACGGTGAGTCGGGAAGTGGCCCGGCATGGTGGCCGTCCTGAATATCGCGCCAATGAAGCGGATCAGCAAGCCTGGGACTCGGCCTTGCGTCCAAAACAGTGCCTGCTTGGGATGCGGGAGCAACTGCGAGAGATCGTTGCGAGTAAACTGCTGTTGGACTGGTCGCCGGAACAGATTTCCGGGTGGCTGACGACCGAGTATTCCAGCGACGAGAGTATGCGCGTGTCTCACGAGACGATTTACCGTAGCCTGTTCATTCAAGCGCGGGGAGTGCTGAAAAAAGAGCTGGTTGCCCACCTGCGGTCGAAGCGCCGCATACGCCGCTCGCAGCACGCTCACATCTTCAAAGACTCGCGCGGTCAAATCGTAGAAGCCATTTCCATCCGGGAAAGGCCCGCAGAAATCGAGGACCGCGCCATTCCCGGTCATTGGGAAGGCGATTTGCTGAGTGGCTCAAAGAACAGTCACATCGTGACTTTAGTGGAGCGGCATTCGCGTTTTACAACGCTGCTCAAAGTGCCCAGCAAAGACACGGCGGTGGTGGTCGCGGCACTGACCAGGCATGCGCGTAAACTCCCAGCGGCGCTGCGCCGCTCATTGACCTGGGATCGCGGACTGGAGATGGCCAAGCACAAGACCTTCACCATGGCCACGGATGTGAAAGTTTATTTCTGTGATCCGCAAAGCCCCTGGCAGCGCGGCTCGAACGAAAACACGAATGGGCTATTACGACAATACTTCCCTAGGAGAACCGACCTGTCGGGTTACACCCAAGAGGAGCTGGACCAAGTGGCGCTGCGATTAAATCAGCGTCCAAGAAAAACCTTAGGATTTCAAACCCCCGCCAGTAAACTTCAACAGAGTGTTGCGTCGACCGGTTGAGCTGGCAACCGTAACCAGTAAAGTCAAGTACTAGGAGCCGTTGCCGGGGATTTGACGGAATTTCCGCTGGCGAATACACTCGCTCTTCGAACATCCACACGATTCACAACTTCATGTCTATTCCTTTTGACGATCTTAACTGTGACCCCGTCATTCATGGCTACCTACACGTACCTGCGCGGCCCACGGGAAAGGCTGTTGTACTCACACATGGCGCTGGCGCCGACTGCCAATCGAAACTGCTGGTAGAGATGTCCAATGCTCTTGCCGAGTCGGGCTTCACCGTTTTGCGGTTCGACTTGCCATTCCGCCGCGAACGCCCACATGGACCGCCTTCTCCCTCCAGCGCTGCCCGGGACAGGGATGGGCTGCGACGCGCTGTTTCGATCATGCGAGAGCAGAAAAATACTCAGGTGTTCTTGGGCGGCCATTCTTACGGCGGACGGCAGGGGACCATGCTGGCTTCGGAAGAGCCCAAATTGGCGGACGGTTTGCTGCTGCTCTCCTACCCACTTCATCCTCCGCGTAAGCCGAATCAACTTCGTACCGGCCATTTCCCAAAGCTGACTACGCCCGCGTTCTTCGTTCACGGCACGCGCGACACATTCGGCACGACTGCTGAGATGAAATCCGCTCTGGAGCTGATCCCGGGCACACATGCCATGTTGGAAGTGGACGGCGCAGGCCATGACCTTTTACCCAAGAAGACCGCCAACGAATTGCTCTCCCGCGTTGTGGGCGAGTTTAAGACATTTTTGAAGACCCTTGTCAAAGAAGACTAAGGCTGATTAACGCGACAACCGGAAACTGACCTACTAGCCGGTTTTCTCGGCTCTCGCGCGCGGCCCATTTCGGGCGTATAATTTAATATGCCGTCTCCCAGTAATGTTCCTCTAAGCTTCCAGCGGGATCGAGCTATCCGCCAGCTGGAGTCTCGCTTCGAGGAACTCCTCGAAAAACTTCGCAAAAATCGGCCTTCCGAGGACCCCTGGGTAGTTCGCCGCGCCTACGAAATTGCATGTGAGCGCCATCGGGACCAATTTCGCAGCTCCGGCGATCCGTACATCTCGCATCTTCTGGAAGTCGCCCACATCCTCGCCGACATGCGTATGGATGCAACCACCTTGACGGCCGCACTTCTGCATGACGCTATTGAAGACACCGAATATCCCGTTGCGCGCATTGAGGAGCGTTTCGGACCGGACGTCGCCCACCTCGTCGAAGGCGTCACCAAAATCAGCCGCCTGAATATGACGGCTCCGGAGACGCGCCAGGCCGAGAACGTCCGCAAAATGCTTCTGGCCATGGTCAATGACGTTCGCGTCGTGATGGTCAAACTGGCCGACCGGCTTCATAACATGCGCACGCTCGAATACCTGGGGCCCGAAAAGCAACAACGCATTTCGCGGGAAACGCTGGATATTTACGCACCGATCGCGCATCGGCTTGGTATGGGGGTGATCCGCGGCGAACTTGAGGATTTGTCCTTTCGCTTTCTCGAACCGGAAGCTTTTCTCGCTCTACAAAAAGAGGTTACGGAAAAGAGTCCCGTTTACCAAAGATTTTTGGAGGAAGTGCAGGGCACGATTCGCACCAAGCTCGTCGAAAGCAGCATTCCGGCGGAGCTCGAAGCGCGGGTTAAAGGGCTCTATTCACTGCACGGCAAAATCCTGCGGCAACAGAGCAGCCTTGAGCAGGTGTACGATTTGCTCGCCGTCCGCGTGATTACGGATTCGGAGCGAAGCTGTTATGCCGCGCTGGGCGTGATGCATCACATTTGGCGACCCGTCCCAGGGCGCTTCAAAGATTACATCGCCATGCCTCGGCCGAATCTTTATCAGTCCTTGCATACCACCGTCTTGCACGGCGGGCAGCCTTTCGAAGTGCAAATACGGACACAGGAAATGCATCGGATCGCGGAAGAAGGCGTCGCCGCCCATTGGAAATACAAAGGCGGCAAGCCTGCCTCCGGAGACGACGACCAACGCATTGCCTGGATGCGGCAACTTATTGAATGGTCGCAAGAGTTGCAGGAACCTGGCGAATTTCTTTCCACACTGAAAGTGGATTTGGCACCCGTCGAGGTTTACGCGTTCACACCGAAAGGGCGCGTGCTGGAGCTGCCCCGAGGAGCGACCCCCGTCGACTTTGCCTATTCCGTGCACACCGAAGTCGGCCATCAATGCGTGGGCGCAAAAGTGAATGGCCAAATGGTTTCGCTGCGCCATGAAGTTGTTAGTGGCGATGTAGTCGAAATCCTAACCAACAAAAGCCATACGCCGAGCCGGGATTGGCTCAGCTTCGTGAAGTCCTCGCACGCGCGCAGCAAGATTCGCCAGTGGATCAACCTGCACGAGCGCGAAGAAGCTACCGACATGGGAAAGAAGCTGCTGGAAAAGGAGTCCCGTCATTTTGGCCGCAGTTTGAAGAAAATTCCGGACGCCGAGTGGAACAAGCTGCTCGCAGATTATGGACTTTCAAAACAGGAGGATCTTTACGCCGCGGTAGGATTCGGCAAATACTCCGCGCGGCAGGTTCTCTCGCGCTTGCTTGGCGAACCGGAAAAGGGCCCGGAGTCGGAAGCAGAAGATTCCAAGCCGACGCTGGTCAAGACCGTCAAGCGCATGCTGGGTTTCGGCGAAGCGCCATTGATCGTCAAGGGCCACGACGATCTGCTCGTCTACCGCGCAAAATGTTGCAATCCGATTCCCGGTGACGACATAGTGGGCTACATCACGCGAGGACGTGGCGTTGCCGTACACACACGTGCCTGCCCGAATGTGCAGAACCTGATGTATCAGACGGAACGCCGCATCGCTGTTGAGTGGGGCGGAGAGAGCGCGGCTACTTTCCCAGTGCAGCTTTCGATTCGTGGCAAAGACCGTGCGGGCCTTCTTGCGGAGATCACCGCCGTTATCAGCGGAGCGGGCTCGAACATCCGCAGTCTTGAAAGCCGCCCCGACCGACAGAATGCCCGCATTGAAGCCAGCCTTGAAATCGTCGACCGCCGCCAGTTGGAGACTATTCTCGCCAACATTCGAAAAGTGACCGGCGTGTTCGGTGTCGAACGCGTTTATCAGATCTAATTTACAGGTTTTTGGCACCTGTCCTTTCTGCCGGGTATCACCCAAGCACACGTCCGCGTTTGCCGCTTCCCCGCCTCTACAATATATAAATGGGTACCAACGATTGCTTCTCGGTGTGTGGGTCTTCGCAGTGGTGGGCTGCCGCCAGCATCCCCTCGCGGACTATCGTCCACTGGACCAAGCGGGGATGTTTTCCAGCGACATAGAGCAGCTCAAAGGGCTCAACGTCTCGGATCTGGAAATCGCTCAAGTCGTCAAAATGAAGCACGCAAGAATCAGCGATGACACTTGTGTGGAGTTGGTGAGCTCCGCGCACGTTCACAAGCGCATCTTTCTAAGCGCCGAATCCGCTTCCGATCTGGCGGCGCCGGACTACGAGCAGCAGATTCTCGATATCGCTCACGCTGACCAGCTCGATGCCATCAGCATCGACGCCGTGACTCTCAAGCTCATCGGGCTCTCGGACTCGACAGTGCAGCTCGTTCTGCAGCGCCATTTGGATGGCCTACCGGTCATGGCCAGCTCCGAAATTTCGCGGGTTAAAAACACCGGGTTAACGGAACACCAAATCCTCGATCGCATCTATGCCGGAATGACTGACCAGCAGGCCGAAAAAGAAATCAAGGCTCGCGAGAGCGCGCACAATCACAAAAATACGTCCTTCGTACACGTGCGCGGCCGCAAACCGAGCTGACGCCTGTTATCGCTCAACACGCCTGAATTCCAGCTCTCCCTTTTGCTTCTTGCGATTTCCCTCGCTACAATCTTGTCGCTTTGTTGCCGCGCGCGCATGTCCGTCCGCTACTGTGTCTGCTTCTGGCAGCGGTAACTTATTGGGTTTCTTCCTGTGCTGTGGCTTTGGGACCCGGTTATTCGATTGAAAGGCAGGAAATCCGCGTACAGTTCTTGCCTGGGCCTGATTCAAGAATACGCGTCGACTCGGACTACCAGCTTCGTAATACGGGCAATCAATCTCTCTCCTCGATTGAACTGCGTTTGCCTTGGAGCCGGGGCTTTAACGTTATAACAGCGCAGGCCGCATGGATGGCGCCTCCCTCGCCGGGCAAAACTCG
>CAVXRB010000009.1:0-47024 GCA_963764095.1 uncultured Acidimicrobiaceae bacterium
CGTCCTCGTCTTCACTCGACGGCCTCGACGCCCTGATGTCCCCGGGTCTTCGTCGCCCCCACCCTCTTCGACGTCACCGGTCACCACGCCGCCGACCTCGATGATGGCGATATCACCACTGAACCCAGGACTGGACTACCACGACGCGGCCGTCGACGCCGTTGACCGTGACGACGAACGTGACGAGGACTACGTCGAGTCGCCAAGAGCTTCTCCAACGATAGGCGCCAGCAACCACGACGAGCGCGAGGTATGTCGTGCCGATATCGAACGTGAACGCGATGAGCGGCGCGCTCTCCGGAACGCTCGGTCCGGGCTTCGAGTCCGTCGAGCGTACCGCTACACGGACCGGGAAACTGGACGCTCAGCGCAAGCGCAACAACGGACAGTCCCTGAACTGCGCGGGCGCCTCCAGCCCCGTCGTCAGCCAGGTCGTCGTCGGCTCGGGCCGAGCTGCCAGCTGGCCATCGCTTCTTCCTCGGTGGGAGCGTCGCTCACGTGGCAACTGACACCGAACAAATAAGGCGCTTCGTCGCCCCACTCCAGGGCACCGCTCTGGCGATTCTACTTCGTGTTGTTGCCGTACGTCGTCGTCACCAAGTGGCACCGCACGCCGCGACAGAACGACGGCACGCTGGTTCGCGCGCTGCTCGTCGCCCTCGCGCTCTTTTGGCTGGTCTTCTTCTACCAGGTGGTGCGCGACGTGTGGCGACTTCGTCGCGGCGGACTCGCCGGCTCGGGCGGCAGCGCGTGGATCGCGGGCGGCCTCGTGGCGCTCCTCTCGTTCTTCGTCCCCACCTCCGCTGGCGCCGCCCCATCGCACGCGAGTGCGCCGCTGACGACGGGCGCCCATTCCCTCGCGCTGTCGGCCCCGACCGCGCCAGCGAAAGCGCCGCCTCGCACGCCCGTCCCCCTGTCGGCGGGCCTCATGCCCCTCGCCTTGATGGCCAAACGGCGAAGTGACCTGATCCGCCAACACCAGTTCAGCGACGAGCGCTACGACGTCGACGAGTCCATCGAGGTGCTACGCGCCCTCAATCCCGCGCTCTTGCGTCAGTTGCGCCGGATGATCGGTAAACGGCGCGACGGCGTGGTCGACGTCCCCGACACGATCGACGCTTCGGTGACATCGGTTGACGACGCGGAGCCGTACGTCGCGTGCGCCCTGGCTCCGACTCCGTTCGGGACGCTCGTCAGCTATTCGCGCGAAGGTGGCACCTTGGCGATACTGCCGTCGTGGAACAACGCCGACGTCGCGGAGGCCACGGTGGCGCTCCACTCGGGGAAGTTGGTGTTCGCGGAGAACGAGCACGATCTGTTGCGCGCCCTCGCAACTCGTAGTGTGCGCAACACGATCGTGATCTTCCTCGGCGACCGCGGTGAACTGGACGACGAGCTAATCGCCTCTTCGATCACGGTGGCCCCGTACAGCGAGCAGCCCCGGACGGTGCCGACGTCGTCCTGGTCAGGGGTCGCCGCGCAGCCGCGCCACGTTGGCGTGCGCGTCGAGTTGTTGCGAGCCGAGCCACACCTCGTGGGGCTGGTCGAACCGCTGACGCCGACGCTGCGTCGGCGCGGTGTCGAGATGCTCGCCTATCTGGCCATGCACCGCCACGAACCGATCACCGGCGAACGTCTGCGCTCGCGCGTCTTGACCCACGCCGACGTCGACGCCTCGCTGCGGACCCTGGCCAACACGGCGAGCGTGGTGCGACGAAGCGCCGGCGCCGACGACGAGGGACCGCGACTCCACGCCGTCACCTCGTCGGGTCTTTACGTGACCCACGGCATCACCAGTGACGTAGAGGTGTTCACGACGCTGATCGCGCGCGCCCGTCAACTCAGTAACGCTGAAGCCGCTCCCCTCGCCGATCAAGCCCTGACGATGGTGAAAGGTGAGCCGCTCGCCAGCGCGCTTCGTGGATTCGAGTGGTTCCTCGCCGAAGGATTCGCGGCGCGACTCGCGCGTGACGGGGAGTGGGCCGCGCTCGCGCTGCACCATGACGCGCTCGCCAATGGCCGCTACGAGATGGCCTTCTGGGCGCTCCAGCAGGGACTGCTCGTCGATCCCTACAGCGACGTCCTTAAAGAAGCCAGCGCGCGGGTACCGCGTCTACGCGAGTTTGGACGCGACGCACGTGGCCCCGCTGAGGACCTGGCCGTCGGCCCCGGGCGCGCTGTAGCAATGAGCTGGTCGCTCTACGGCTTCAGTAACCAAATCTCCTCCTAACCGTTTCAATCTCGGTGCGCAGTTCGCGGTCGTGGGCTACTTTCGAGGAGATCGAATCCGACGAGTAGCAATCGCTCCGGTTGCGGCCAGGAGGCACCATGAAATTCAACGGCGTAATGATCGGGTCAGAGGACCCGCACGGCCTTGCGGCTTTCTACACGAGCGTGCTCGGCGATCCCGGCTTCCACGAGGACTCGTGGTACGGCTGGGACGATATGGCGTTGATGATCGGCGCGCACAGTGACGTGCACGGCAGGAACGACACGCCGCAGCGCATCATGCTCATGATTGAAGTGACCGACATGGACGAGGCATTCGCGACCCTGGTCGGTCTGGGGGCGAAGGTCATCGCCGAGCCTTACAAGCCGGACGGAGACGGAGATTTCCAGTTGGCGACGTTCGAGGACCCCGACGGCAACTACGTGCAACTGCAAACGTCCTGAGACGACGTTGGACGAGGTGACCGCACGAGTGGCCGATCATTCCTGACGGCGGTGGCCCGACTCCCCTACGCGAGTTTTGACGCGATCGACGTCGCCTTGCGCAAGACCTGTCCGTCGGCCCCCGCCGCGCTGTAGCGATGAGCAGGTCGCTCTATGGCTTCGGCAATCAAGTCACCGAGTAGTTGCGCGAAGGCGAGCGGCGGATTGACGAAGAGGTGCTTGGCGAGTGAGCCGGGAATCGTGTTGATCTCGTTGACGAAGAGTTCGTCTTCACCGCAGAGAAAATCGACGCGCGCCACGCCGCGAACCGACGCGACGTCGGCGATCGTTCGCGTGTAGTGCCGCACGGCGTCGGCCTGGGCCTCGGGCATCACGGCCGGCAGTTCGCGCGGCGCCGACACCATGCCTTCGCCGCCGACGTACTTGTCGCGGTAGTCCAGGATCTCGGAACGGTCGCTACTGCGAAGGGGTCGCTCGATCGCCGAGAGGGAGAGCGTAGGGAAGGTCCGCACGGCGATCTGAATGTCGGCTAAGTCGGCTCGAAACGGTTCCACGACGCACCCGAGCGCCAGGTGCGGGTTTGACGCGAGGCGCGCTCGGGCGGTCGCGAAGTCGCCCACCACGTCAATGCCGATCGAGGAACCGCCGAAACGGGGCTTCAAAATATATGGACCTTCAAAGGGCAACGAGGTCGTCGAGGTATCGAGCAGCGCGCGCGCCAGCGTCGGAATGCCAACCGATGCCATGACCGCGCCGAAGGACCATTTGTCCATGCCGAGTGCGGCACCCGCGACGCTCGGCCCGGTGTAGGCGACACCAGCGAGGTCGAGGGCCGCTTGCAGCGATCCGTCTTCGCCTGGGCCGCCGTGGGTCGCGAGGACCACGGCGTCGAGGTCGACGGCGCGGTCGCGCCCGACCCGGGTGCTCGAGTAGAAACCGCCGTCACTGCCGAGGCGCAGGCTCAACGCACTCGAACCCTTAGGCAGACCGTCGAGGAACGCCTCGGCCTCGACGCCGCGCGGCACGCTGCAGAAGTCACCGGTCTTGGTCCAGTAGATGCCCGTGACCTCGACGTTTGATCGCTCGAGTTCGTGAAGGGCCAGCAGTCCGGTCAAGATCGAGATGTCGTGCTCGGGCGTCGGTCCGCCGAACAGAACGCCGACGTTCACTGAGTTCCTCGCAGCCGCGTCATGGCCATCAAGGGTAGTGGTCGGGCAGGTCGTTGAGATACAACACGCCATCACCGGCGATGAGCGCCGATCGGACCCAGGTGACGGCTTCGTCGCGGGTATTGAAGCGGCGTGAAGGTCCTTCGAAACCGCGCGCGAGCGGCACGGCGTTGGTGCGATTGACGATGACCAACTCGAACCCGCTCGACCCGATGTTCCTCGCCAACACCAGGTTCTCGCTGTACTGTTCGCGGCCGAGTTCGACGAGTCCCGGCGTGACGACGACGCGTCGACCGCCGAGCGCCAGACCTCTCAGCACCTTCAGCGCCGACGCGGCGCTCGCCGGATTGGCATTGAAGGTGTCGTCGATGACTTCAACGCCCGACGGCGCCGTGACGACGTTGGACCGGTTCTCGACCGCACCGACCCGGCGAAGGCGCTCGAGCAGTTCACCGGGACCGACGCCCAGTTCGAGCGCGGCGGCCACCGCACAGGCCAGATTCGTCGGCTGGACGCCCACCATCGCCGGCGCGGTGCCGATGACATCGTCGTCAATACTCAACGTCCAGGTCGCCCCCTCGACACCCACACGGACCGACGCCGACGCGTTCGTCGATCCGGCGCTGCGCACCCGCTTGCCGGCGTCGACCAAGCGCCGCGGCCATCGCGCCAGGACGGGGTCGTCGACGTTCACGACGACGACCGAAGCGCTTTCGGTGATCTCGTACTTCGCGCCCTCGATGACCTCGAGACGCTTCATGCGCTCCAGGTGGACCGGCCCGATCGCCGTCACGACGGCGATCTCCGGGACACACCAGGAACAGAGCGAACCGGATCTCGCCGGGGGCGTAGGTACCCATCTCGGCGACGAAGACGCGCGTCCCGTCGGCGAGGTTCTCGTTGATCGCTCGCGAAAGGCCGGCGCGATTATTGAAACTGCGCGGCGTGGCGACGACGCCGTCGCCACCCATGAGCTGCGCGAGATGGTTCTTCGTCGAGGTCTTGCCGTACGATCCGGTGATCGCCACGACTCGGGGATGCACGAGCGCGAGACGTGCCACGGCCTGGTCGACGAATTTCTTCGATCGGCGCTCTTCGATGGGCTTGAGTGCGCGGGTCGAGACGTCGAGGACGGCGGGCACGGCCCAGACCATCACCGCGGCCGGGAGCCACGGTCGCGACGCCACCAGTCCGACCATGGCGATCGCGACGGACAATACCGTCGCGACGACCGCGATCGTCGTCGCCCTTCTCGTCCATACCAACGCGCCCGTTCGTCCTTTGATCGAGAGTCCCCACGGACTGAAGAGTCCGTAGACCACGGCGACCGCGACGAGGGTGCTCTCGTTCGGCAACAACAGCGCCGCGAGGAAGACGAAGATCAGCACCTGCGTCAAGGTGATGGGCCGACGCGCTGGGCGTACCGGCTTGGTGCGCATCCGATCGCGTAGGTGTCGTTGGGCGCCCTGAAAGTCATCGGGCGCCGCGGTCAAGACCGCGACGTCCATCTGGGAGACGCGAACCTTCGACCTCGGAATCGTCGCCACTTGAGGCGAGGACCAGCGGCCGACGAAGCGGGCCATGGCGTTCGGTTCGTAGTGCTCGCGCTGGAGGACGCGCAACCAGCGCAACAACTGCGCGACGTACGCGCAGGCGAGCGCGACGACGAAAAGCACGTCGAGGGCGACGGGCACTAGACCAACGCCCCGACGACGGTCGCCAACTCTTGGGACGCCTCAGTGGGCACGAGATGGCCAATGCCGTGCAGCGACTGCAAGGTGTGCGTCGTCGCGAGCAACGCACTGGCCCGCGTGGCCACGTCCAGGGGAACCTCTCGGTCATCCTCGCCCCACAGCAACGTCACGGGAACGCTGAGCCGTGCCAACTCCGCTTCGTAGCTCTCGTTGACGCTGGCCACCAGCACGTCGCGCATGACGCCGGTCGCGTTTCGGTAGTCACGCGAGCCGTACTTCTGACGAGCCCTCTCCATTCGTGTCGCGCCGATCAACCCGTGCGCGTTGAGCCAGCGCAGGATTCGATAGATCAGTGGCGACGTCCGAGACGACGTCGCTCGCAGGAGCGGAGCCCCGGTCAAGACCAAGGAGCGCACGATCTCGGGGTGCTCCGCCGCGACGACGCAGGCCACCGTCCCGCCGAAGGAGTGTCCGACGAGCACGAACGGGCCCTCGCCGATCTCCTTCAATGCCGGCAGTACCAATTCGGCGTAGTGGCGTGCTCCGCCGGCGGCAGCGGGCGCCGACGACGCGCCGAATCCGGGCAGGTCGAGGGCGACCGAAGCGATATCGCGCTGCGCCAGATCCGAAGCGGCGGCGCCAAAGTCCTGTCCCCGACGCGCCCATCCGTGAAGCCAGATGACCTGTACCGGACCGTGGCCGTAAGGTTCACCGAAAATTGTTCCGTCGCCGTAGGCTCGCAGCACGACCTCAACGTTACTGACATGGTGCGCGGCCCTCGACCACGTCACGCACTACCGGTAGCGTCGTAGTGACCATGGATGAGCCAACCTTTACGCGTGACCTGCTGGTCGGGCTCACGCCCGAACAGCGCGAAGCGGTCATGTCGCCGTCGCGCCGATTGCTCGTTCGCGCGACGGCCGGATCGGGCAAGACCCACGTCCTCGGTCTGCGCATTCAGCGTCGAATCGCCGACGACGAGGTCAGCGCCGATCAAGTACTCGCGATGACGTTCACCCGCAAGGCGGGCGACGAACTCCGCAAACGTCTCTTTCGCGCGGGAATTCGCGACGTACGCGCCGGCACCTTCCACAAGATGGCGCTCAACATCGTCACGCAGTACCGCGAGGACCACCACCTCAGGGCCTTCACCCTGGAACCGAGTCGACGCCGATTGGTCGCGGCACTCGCGGTACAGCTGCGCGACAGTGGTGACCTCAAACTCGAAGAGTGGCAACTCCCCCGCGTCGAACAGGAGATCGGCTGGGCGCTCTCCCAAGGCTTCAACGGCGCGCAGTACGTCAAGAGCGTGCGCAAGTTACGTCGTGAGGCGCCGTTGCCGTCGTCGCAGTTCGCCGAGGTGCTCGATCGCTACGTCGGGCTATGTCGCTCGCGCGGGGTGCTCGACTTCGACCTCTTACTCTCCGAGGCGATCGCGCTCTTGACCGACGAGCCGAACGTCCTGGCGTCGTTTCGACACCACACGAAATCGATCTACGTCGACGAGGCCCAGGACATGAACCCGCTGCAGTTCTCGTTGTTGCGCCAGATGGCCGGTGACGATCCCGATCTGTTCTGCGTCGGGGATCCGAACCAATCGATCTACGGCTTCAACGGCGCCAACCCGCAACTCCTCCAAGAGATCGTGCGCACGTGGCCCGACACCGTGATCCTCGACCTCACGCGCAACCATCGATCGACCGCGCACATCATCGAAGTCGCGAGCACACTCTTAGAAGACGGTGCCGCCGGGATCGTGCCGGCCAAGGACGACGGCGACGTTCCGATGGTGCGCGCGTACAACACGGACGCCGAGGAGGCTGAACACGTGGCCACGTGGCTGTCGGCCAACCATCAGCCCGGCACGACGTGGCGTTCGATGGCGGTACTTGCGCGAACGAACGCGCAACTCGAGGTCGTCGCGGGCTACCTTGATGCCGCGGGCGTTCCCAACGAGCGCCGCGGACCGGAGCATTCGCCGGCGTCGGACCTGTTCGTGGCGCCCGACACGTCGACGCGACGAACCGATGACGAACAACGCGACGCCGTCGCGCTATCGACGATCCATCGGGCCAAGGGACTCGAGTTCAAACACGTGGCGGCGATCGGCTGGGCCGAGGGACAACTGCCGAACTACAACGCGACCACTGCGGGCGAACTGGCCGAAGAGCAACGACTGGCCTACGTCGCGCTCAGTCGCGCGGAGGACTCGGTGCTCATCACCTGGAGTCGTGGTCGCAACGACCCGCGCTATCCCGACCGCGCGCCGTCGAGATTCCTCGCCCCCATCGAACGAGCCATCGCCGCGATCGACGCGCGCAACGCTCCCCTCACCGGGGACGCGCGCCGGGCCCGACTCGCCGCGATTCGTGCCGAGTTGGAGGCGTCCGAGGCGCTCGCTGCGGTCGATCCACCGCGGTCGCTGCGATAACGACCACGGGTATAGTTCGCTCGAGGGACTATTCGGAGGTGCCCATGACTGACGTCGCGAACCGATTCACCGAAAACCAGGCGCAACTCGTCTTCAACGTTCCGCCGACCTTTGACTCGATCGAGGCCGAGCGCCGCCACCGCAAGGAGCGCCTCGCCGGCGCGTTGCGGGTCTTCGGCAAGCTCGGCTTCTCCGAAGGCGTCGCCGGGCACATCACCGCTCGCGACCCGGAACTGCTCGACCACTTCTGGGTCAACCCGTTCGGGATGAACTTTCGCCACATCCGCGTCTCGGACCTGATTCTCGTCAACCATGAGGGCCAAGTCGTCGAGGGCAAGCGCCCGGTGAATCGCGCGGCGTTCGTGATCCACGCGGCCGTCCACGCGGCTCGGCCCGACGTCATCGCCGCGGCCCACGCGCACTCGATCTACGGCAAGGCCTTCTCCTCACTCGGCCGGGAGCTCGACCCGATCACCCAGGACGCGTGCATATTCTTCGAGGACCACGTGCTCGTCACCGAAGGCGGCGGTCGCATCGTGCTCGACGAGGAGAGCGGTCGTATCCTCGCCAAGGGCCTCGGCGACAAGAAGGCCGCCATCCACCAGAACCACGGTCTCTTCACGGTGGGTCAATCGGTTGACGAAGCGGCGTGGTGGTTCATCACGATGGAGCGCACCTGTCAGGCACAGTTGTTGGCCGAGGCTGCCGGAACGCCGAAACTCGTGAACGCCGACGACGCGCGCTACACCTGTGAGCAGACCGGCTATCCACTGGCCGGCTGGTTCTCGTTCCAGCCCCTGTGGGACGACATCGTGCGGACCGACCCCGACCTGTTCGATTGAGGTTCGGGCCTTCGCCCGCGCGTCGTTAAAGTGAGAACTCGCCGATGACCGGCGCGTGGTCCGACGGCTTCACGCCCTTTCGCTCATCGCGGTCCACGTAACTGGCGGTGGCCTTGGCGAGTAACGCCTGGTCGACGAAGAGCAG
The DNA here is from genome assembly GCA_963764095.1 of uncultured Acidimicrobiaceae bacterium. Lineage (GTDB taxonomy): Bacteria > Actinomycetota > Acidimicrobiia > Acidimicrobiales > RAAP-2 > RAAP-2. The sequence goes on from CAVXRB010000009.1 coordinate 8,955, forward strand.
GTCGATGCGCAGTCCCCACCCCCGGTGGAATGATCCGTTGCGGTAGTCCCACCACGAGTAGCTCGGCTCCTCGGGATGGAGCGCCCGCGTGAGGTCGGTGAGCCCGGTCGCCTCGAGCGCGCGCAGCGCGTCACGCTCGGGTTCGCTGACGTGGGTCGCGCCGACGAAGAGCGACGGGTCGTAGCAGTCGAGGTCGCTCGGGGTCACATTGAAGTCACCGCCGACCACGATCGACTGTCCGGCGTCACGGGCGGCGACGAGGTCGCGCAACTTCTCGAGCCATTGGAGTTTGTAGACGTAGTGCGGGTTGTCGAGGGCGCGTCCATTGGGCACGTAACACGACACCACGCGCACGCCGCCGCAGGTCGCCGCGACGATGCGCGCCTCGGGATCCTCGTCACCGAAGCCGCGCGTGACGTCCTCGATGCCCAGCTTGGAGAGTACGGCCACGCCGTTCCATTGACCCTGGCCGTAGTGCGCACTCTCGTAGCCGAGGTCGGCGAGTTCCTTGGTCGGGAACTTCTCGTCGTTCTGTTTGGTCTCTTGGATGAGGACGACGTCGGGACTTCGAGTGGCGAGCCACGCCTCCACGCGACCAAAGCGCGCGGTCAACGAGTTCACGTTCCACGTCGCGACCTTCATGACACGTCCGCCAGGATAAAAAGCAGATCGGCCTCCACGGCGAGCTTGCCCTCGACACTCGCGCGACCGTGACCCTTGCCGCCACGCGCCGAGAGCTGCGTCATCTCGGTCTCGACTAAGACGACGTCACCGGGAACGACCTGGCGTCGGAAACGAGCGTGCTCGACGCCGCCGAAGAGTGGGAGTCGCCCGGTGTACTTGGGATCGGCCAGCACCGCGACGCCACCGCACTGGGCGAGGGATTCGAGGAGCAACACACCGGGCGTCGTCGGTCGTCCCGGGAAGTGTCCGGGGAAGAACCACTCGTCGCCGTGCAGGGTCCACAGACCACTGGCGCGCAGGCCCGGTTCGATGGTGAGCATCTCGTCCAGGAGGAGGAACGGCGCTCGGTGCGGCAACCAGTCGCTCGGTGTCATGGACAGTTCACTCACAGCAGTGCCAACTCCGCGATTCGTCGTTCGGCGTCGACGGTGACGAGTCGGAACTGTCTGCGATCGCCGCGCTTCAACACGTCGCGGGCGCGCGCCGGCGCCGGATCGCCGAGCAGTGTCGTCGGCGCGTAGCACTCTATCGATTGTCCGTTTTTCAACTTGACCTTTATAACGGCCCCGTGCGAGGTGAAGGCCGTCACTTCACCCTCGACGCGAGCACCGATGCGATGAGCGCTGCGAAAGAGGGCGAAGTCCATTTCGGGATTGACGGGATGACGTCCCCGTCGCAGCGCGACGGCCGGCGGTGGTGGTGGCGCAACGGCCGGCGTCGGCGCCTTCTTCGGCTTGGGCGGCGCCTTGGCGACCTTCACGAGGGACTTCTTGGTCACCTTCGCGGTCTTCTTCTCGACGTCGACGGTCTTCAGTGATTTCTTCGCTTTGCGCGGAACCTTCGCGACCTTGGTCGGCGCCTTGGCCGGGACCTTCTTTGCCTTCACGGGCTTCACCGGCGTCAACGTCGTCCCGATCGATGGTTTGGTCCCGTCGGACAACGTCACCGAGAGTTTCTTCACCGGCCGCGAGGTCTTGGTGTTGCGCACCGGCAGGCGCGGCGTGAAGACCCAGCCCACGCCCTTCACCGGCTTGCCGCCAATCAGTCGTCCCTCGTCGAAGAGCCACGGGTATTCGTCGTGGAACTCTTGGAACGAGTCGTTGCTCAAGACCACGCCTTTGATACGGTCCGCGATCTTCAAGATGAAGGCGTCGCCGCGCCCGATCGCTCCGGCCGGTGGCGTGACGATCTCGCCGGCCAGTTCCGCTTCCTTGAATCGCGCTCGTTCGTTCGGGGCGACGCGATGCTCGAAACTCGCGTCGGCGACCACGATCACCTCGGCGTTCGCGTGCTCGTCGAGAAAGGACCGCACCGCTTCATCCAACTGCGCGAGGCTCGGCGTGACCCGGCCCTCGGTCGCGAAGTTCGAACCGTCGACGACCACGCGCAGGCGCGCGGTTCGTATTGGACTCACCCCAGGGCTCGCGTGACGAGATCGGCCTGCTCGGCGTTGTGGATCAGGCTGCTGCCGGTCGCCGGGCTCGCCGACTCCGCTCGCGCTACGTGGCCCACGTTCATCCCGCGGAACTGTGAGTGCATCTGGAGGTGGACGAAGGGCCACGCCCCCATGTTCTCGGGCTCCTCTTGCAGCCAGTAGATCTCTCGGAGATTCGGATAACGCGACAACGTCTCGTCGATGGCGGTGTGCGGCCACGGGTAGAGCTGCTCGACGCGCACGATCGCGACCGACGTCGCGTCCGTCTCGTTGCGGCGTGCGATCACTTCGTGCGCGATCTTGCCCGACGCGAGGACGACCCGGGTGACCGCGGCGGCGTCTTCCAACGTGTCGTCCAACACGCTGGCGAAGGAGCCGTGTTCGAACGCCGAGAGCGGCGACCGCGTCTGAACGGCGCGCAACATCGACTTCGGTGTGAAGACGATGAGCGGCGTCGGGTGGGACCGAAGGACCTGGGACCGGAGGAGGTGAAAGTACTGGGCCGCCGTCGTGGGTTGCGCGACACGGATGTTGTTGCGCGCGCTGAGCGTGAGGAATCGCTCGATGCGGCCACTCGAGTGTTCCGGGCCCTGTCCCTCGTAGCCGTGGGGCAGGAGCATCACGACACTGGCCAACTGGCCCCACTTGTCCTCGGCCGCGACCAAGAAGTTGTCGATGATGATCTCGGCGCCGTTCATGAAGTCACCGAACTGCGCCTCCCAGGCGACGAGCGAGTTCAACGCCTCGACGGAGTAGCCGTACTCGAAACCGAGCGCCGCGTACTCGCTCAAGAACGAGTCGCGCACCGTGAAGAACCCTTTGGCGTCCAGACTCGCGAGCGGAACGAACTGCGCGCCGTTGTCGTAGTCGATCAAGGCGGCGTGGCGCTGGGAGAACGTCCCGCGCCGAGAGTCTTGACCGATCAGGCGCACGTTCGAGCCGGAGGTGACGAGGGAACCAATGGCGAGCGCCTCGCCGAGCGACCAGTCGACCAGGCCCTCGTCGAGCAACGCGCGACGCTGCGCGAACTGTCGCTCCAGCTTGGGATGGATCGTGAAGCCCTCGGGTGCGCTCATCGTGGCGTGCGCGATCTCGATCAGCGTCTCGCGTTCGACGCCGGTCTCGGGCGCCGGCGCATCGACCGGCACGTCGACGAAGGGCACGCCGTTCAGCTCTGGCACGGGGACGGTTCGCACCTCGTCGAGCACGCTCTGGAGTCGCTCGTTGAAGTCGTTCAGCGCCGCTTCGGCTTCGTTGATCGAGATGTCACCGCGGCGAACCAACGTCTCGGTGTAGATCTTTCGCACCGAGCGCATCTGGTCGATGATCTTGTACATCTGGGGTTGGGTGTAACTCGGGTCGTCGCCCTCGTTGTGGCCGAAGCGGCGATAACAGACGATGTCGAGCACGACGTCTCGTTTGAACGTTCGGCGGTAGTCGTAGGCCAGGCGCGCCGCGCGCATGCAGGCCTCGGGGTCGTCGCCATTCACGTGGAAGATCGGCGCCTGAATCATCTTGGCGACGTCGGTGGGATAGAAACTCGAGCGCGCCGACTCCGGCGCCGTCGTGAATCCGACCTGGTTGTTGATGACGATGTGGATCGCGCCACCGATGTGATAGCCCGAGAGCTGACTCATGTTGAGGGTCTCAGCGACGACGCCCTGGCCGGCGAAGGCGGCGTCCCCGTGGATCAGAATCGCGAGATAGGGATAGAACTCGATGGCCGACTCGACGTTGGTCCCGTCGCTCGGACGAATTATCAGATCCTGCTTGGCGCGTACGATGCCCTCGACGACGGGCGACACCGCTTCGAGATGCGAAGGGTTCGAGGCCATGGAGACGTCGATCGTGGCACCGCGCGGGTTCTTGAACTCACCACGCGCGCCCTTGTGGTACTTGACGTCACCACTGCCCTGCACACTCTCGGGGTCCAGATTCCCTTCGAACTCCGAGAAGATGTCGTTATAGGACTTGCCGACGACGTTGGCGAGCACGTTTAGACGTCCGCGGTGCGCCATCCCGATGACGACCTCCTTGGTTCCCTCATCGGCGGCGACGTCCAGGATCGTCTGGAGGGCCACGATGGTCGACTCCGCGCCTTCGAGACCGAAGCGCTTCTGACCGACGTAACGTGAGTGCAAGAAGCGTTCGAAGACTTCGGCCTCGTTGAGCGCCTCGAGCACGCGGTGCTGTTCGTCGACGCTCAGTGAGGAACTCACGCCTTCGACACGTTGCTGGATCCACTTCTTCTGCTCGGGGTCCATAATGTGGCCGTACTCGATGCCGGTCGTGCGACAGTAGGCCGCGCGCAGGATCGAGAGGATCTCCTCGAGCGTCGCCTCGCTGCGTCCCGCGAGACCGTCCACGACGAAGGAGCGTTGCAGGTCCCACATCGTCAGGCCGTAGTTCGCGATATCGAGCTCGGCGTGCAGGGCTGGCGGTTCGCTGTGGAGCGGGTCGAGATGCGCGTTCAGGTGTCCGCGCACCCGGTACATGTTGATGAGCTCTTGAACGCGAATCTGTTTCAGGATCCGCTCGGTGTCACCGTCGTTTAGTGACGGGTTCCGGTCAGGCGCCCAGCGCGCCGGTTCGTACGGTATGCCGAGCGCCTCGAAAACCTCGTCGTAGAACCCGTGCTGCCCCGTGAGACACTCGGCGACGTACTTCAAGAACAGTCCGGACTCGGCGCCTTGAATGATCCGGTGGTCGTAGGTCGAGGTGAGCGTCATGACCTTGCCGACACCCAACTCGGCGAGCGCGCGCGGATCGGCCGCTTCGAAACCGGGCGGCCACCCCAGGGCACCGACGCCGAAGATCGCACCCTGCCCGGCCATCAGTCGCGGGACCGACTGTACGGTACCGAGGGTCCCGGGATTGGTGAGCGAGACCGTCGCGCCAACGAAGTCGTCGGCGCCGAAACTCGACGAGTGGACCTTGCGCACCAGGTCCTCGTAGGCCAAGAGGAACGCGCGAAAGTCCATCGTGTCGGCGTCTCGGATGACGGGCACCAAGAGGTTGCGTGAACCGTCGGGACGCTCGACGTCGACGGCCAGACCGAGCCCGACGTGCTCGTGTCGACGGATGCCGGGCGTGCCCTTCTTATCGACGGCGTCCACGAACGTCGCGTTCATCGAGGGGATCTGCGCGAGTCCCTTGACGATGGCGTAGGCGATGAAGTGCGTGAAGGAGACCTTGGCGCCACTCGAGCGCGACAGCGACTCGTTGAGCGCGGCCCGGTTGATCTCGAGGAGTCTCGCCGAGACCGTACGCACGCTGGTCGCCGTGGGGACGGCGAGGCTGGCCTCCATGTTGGCCACGATGCGCGCGGCAGCCCCGCGAAGTGGCGTGGCTTCGGCGTCGATGTCGTGCGTCGTGATGACCGGCGCCGTCGGGGCCGCCGTCGCGACGCTCGGCACGGTCGAACGCTGGTAGTCGGCGAAGAACTCACGCCAACTCTCGGCGACCGAGTTCGGATCGGCCAAGAAGCGGTCGTACATGTCATCGACGAGCCACGCGTTAGGTCCGAACGAGCCTTTGCTCGAGCGAGATGACGCTGAATCTGGGGGCGTAGTCACGACTCCAGCCTAGGGGTCCACGCACGATATTCCGGAGTTCGCCACCGTCAAACGGGCGTTAGGTTTCTTGAGTGAGTTCCCCACCCACTCCCCACGGACTGCACTTCGTCGCGGGTTCTCCCGTCGCGGGACTCGCCGTCGCCGAACGTCGCGTCAATCGGCCCGAAGCCACAGTCATCTGCATTCACGGCGGGTTGGACCGCGGCGGCTCCTTCGCCCGGCTCGCTCGACGGACCGATCGTTTCGACCTCGTGACCTACGACCGACGCGGCTATCAAGGGTCGCGTGACCTCGCGCCGGTGGATTTCGAGCACCACGTCAGCGACCTCCTCGCTCTCGCGCGACACGAACCGGTCGGTCGGTCGATCGTTCTCTTCGGTCACAGTTACGGCGGCGTCGTGGCCTTGGGCGCCGCGATCGAGGACGCGTCACTGGCGCGACTGGTGATCACCTACGAAACGCCGATGCCTTGGATCCTGCGCCGCAACGGCACGGGGCAACCACTCGGTGAGGATTCGGAGCTCGAAGCGGAGAAGTTCTTCCAACGTTTCGTCTCAGAGGGTGCGTGGGATCGGCTCAGTGAACTCGAACGCGAATCGCGTCGACGCGACGGCCCGGCCCTCGTGGTCGACCTCGCGAGTCTGCGCGCCGGAACGCCACTCTTCGACATCGCATCGCTGAAGGTCCCTTCGGTCTACGTATACGGCGACAGGTACGCACTCGAGTTCTATCGGTCCCTCAGCGCCGAACTGGCGGCGCTCAATCCGCTCATCCGAGGTCGAGAAGTGACCGACGCCGGCCACGGCGCACACCTTTCCATTCCCGATCAACTCGCCTCACTGATCGGCGAACTCTGGGACGAAACGTGCGCGTCGGAGTAACGGGCTCTTCGGGCTTCATCGGCTCGGCGTTGGTGGCCGCACTACGCGAGCGCGGTGACGACGTCGTGCGATTCGTTCGACCTGATTCGCCCAACGCGAGCGGTGACGCCATTCGTTGGGATCCCGCGAAGGGTGTCGTCGACGAAGGGGACCTGCGAACGAATGGCGGCTTCGACGCCGTCGTGAACCTCGCCGGCGTGGGCATCGCCGCACGACGTGGGTCGAGCGCGCACAGAGATGCGATCCTTCACTCGCGAATCGACGCGACGACGCTGCTCGCAACGGTGCTGCGTGAATCGTCCGGCACGGCGTTTCTCGCCAGTGGTTCAGCGATTGGCATCTACGGTTCGCGCTCCGAGGAGTCACTCGACGAGTCCTCCAACGCTGGCGACGACTTTCTGGCGCGCGTCTGCGTCGAGTGGGAGCGCGCGACGTCGTCGCTCGAGGGGGGCGGCACGTCGGTCGCGCACCTGCGTACCGGCATCGTCATGTCGCGTTCGGGCGGCGCCCTCGAGAGACAGCTGCCGCTCTTTCGTCTCGGACTCGGCGGTACTTTGGGCGGTGGGCGTCAGTGGATCAGCCCGATCTCGTTGCGCGACGAGGTGCGAGCGATTATATGGCTCATTGACACGCGTTTGAGCGGCCCATTCAACCTCGTCGCACCCGCCGCATTGACGAATCGAAATTTCTCCAACGCGTTGGCGCGTCACCTGCATCGGCCGTGCCGCCTGCGGGTGCCGAGCGGTGCGCTTCGTCTCGCGCTCGGATCGGAACTCGCCGACGCGACGGTGCTCGCGAGTCAACGCGTGGCGCCGATCAAGTTGAGAGAGTCGGGATTCATTTTCGAGAGTCCGGATATCGCGTCGATACTCGCTGTGGCCCTCGCCTGACCGGAAGAACGTAATAGATGGCCAGTAACGTGGCGGTGACCCGTTCGTTGCGGGTGCGGTTTCTATGGCCATTTTGGTGGCACGGGCTCAAACCTCTATGCACGTCAGACCCTCACTACGCCTCGCCATCGCCGCGCTGGTCCTCTCGGGTGTAGCCCTCGCGGGGCCGCCGGCCTTCGCCACCGTCACCGCGCAACCTTCGGGATCGATCACCTTCGCCGAGGCGCCGGGCGCGAATCCGAACTTCATCTTTCCGTACCTCGGCTGCGCCTACTCGTCGCCCAACAACATCAATCAGTTCCAGATGCTGATGTTTCGCCCGCTCTACTGGTTCGGTCTCGCCGGCTCGGCCAAGCTCGTCCCGTCGCTCTCGCTGGCGAACCAACCGGTCTTCACGCACGGTGATCGCACCGTGACGATCACGACGAAGGGCCTGCATTTCGCCGACGGCCAGGTCATCGACGCGCGCGCGGTCATGTTCTTCTTGAACATGTACAAGGCCAATCCGACGGCCTACTGCGGCTACAACGCCGGCTACGCAATACCGGATCAGGTGAAGAGCGCCGCCGGTCACGCCGACACGGTTCGCATCAACTTCACGACGCCGGTGAATCCGACGTGGCTGCTCGACAACTACCTCTCCGAGATCACGCCGATGCCCGATCGTTGGGACCGCACGTCGGGCTCCAAGAGTGCGAACTGCGCCGGTGGCGCCTACGGCGCGTCGAGCACCGACGCCGCGTGCAGCGCGGTCCTGACGTACCTCACGAAAGAGGGTGCGACGACGTCGACGTTCACCGGCGCGCTCTGGCAGAGCGGGGATGACGGACCGTGGCGACTTAGCGCCTTCGACGCCACGGGCGACGCCACCTTCGAGCCGAACACCAAGTACCATGGGCCCCAAAAGGCGCAGGTCGCCTTCGTGAAGGAGATCGCCTTCACGACGCTGCAGGCCGAAGAGAGCGATCTGCTCAACAACAAACTCTCGATCGGCTACATCGACCCGAGCGTCCTCACGAGTCCCGCACCGGCCCCTGGAAAGGTCGGTCCGAACTGGGTCCCCTTGGCGTCGCACTACTCGATCGTCACCGGCTCATCGTGGGGCTTCAACTACGCCGCTTACAACTTCACGTCGTCGGACCCCAACGGCGCGGCGATCGATCAGCTCTACGTCCGCCAAGCGCTGCAGTACGGCGTCGACCAGCGCAGCCTGATCGAGAACGTCGACAAGGGCTACGGCTCGGCGATCGACAGCCCGTTACCGCCGGCGACCCCGAAGGCGCTCAGTCGCCCGATCGCCAATCCCTACCCGTTCAACTTCGCGGCCGCGCGCACCCTGCTGAGCGCGCACGGCTGGACCCTCGTGAACAACGTGCAGACCTGCACCAGCCCCGGCACCGGCACCGGCGAGTGCGGCGCGAACATCGCCCAGGGCTACCAGCTCAGTTTCAACGTCGTGTCGCCGACCGATTCGACGAACCTGGCACAGATCATGACCTCAGAGATCGCCAACTGGCAGTCGCTCGGCATCGAGATCACCCACACCACGGACATCTTCAATAACGTCATATCGGACTGCACGGGCGCCAAGCCCTTCGAGATCTGTGCCTGGGGCTACGGCTGGTCCTACGTGCCCAGTGACTATCCTTCGGGCGAATCGCTGTTCTTGACCGGTGGGGACTTCAACGTCGGCACGTACGCCAACTCCCAGATGACGTCGCTGATCAAGAGTTCGATCTACGGTAAGTCCGACCTGAGTGCCTACGCGACCTTCGCGGCCCAGCAGTTGCCGGTGCTCTATCAGCCCCAGGCCAACGCCATCGATGAGGTGGCTCGTGCGCTCAAAAGCTCCGTGGGATTCACGCCCAATCCGTTGGGTGACTTCATGCCGGAATACTTCCACTACTAAAAGGTCGCGTTCGGCCACCGCGTGGCCAGCGAGCGAGCCGCTGGCCCGAGCGACCAAGGGCCACTTGGAAAGATGTCTGTCTCGCAATCTTTGTATGGGCCCAAACGACCGACAATCAGGACTTTCGACGTCCGCGGGCTGCAAACCGATGAAATCCCTCATTATCAAGGGGCTCCTCGCCCAGAAATTGTCCGTTTTTTCGGCAGGGTGCACATTATCGACGCCATTCTTGCGGATACAGTTATCACCAATCCATCTGTGATGGAACGTCAAATTAAATGTGACCACTTCGGTGGTACTGGGAGGCAATATGTTTCAAAAAGGGAAGTTACGCCTTGCACTAACCCTTGGGTTGGTTACGGCTGCGGCGTCATTGGGACTTATTGTCCCTTCGATAAGTGGCGCGGCAACCCCGCAAGGATCGATCACATTCGCCGAAGGGGCGGGTGCTGGTCCTAATTACATCTTTCCGTACTACTCGGGTCAGTTCTGCTCTGTGGCTAATTCGACACAGTTCCAGATGTTGATGTTCCGCCCCCTGTACTTCTTCGGACTTGGCAACAGCGCGGCTGTCCAACCCAAGATCTCCACCGGAAATCTTCCGAAGTACTCCAACGGGAACAAGACCGTTACCATCAAGATGAAGGGCTGGAAGTTCGCTGACGGGCAGACCGTGAACGCGGAATCCGTGATGTTCTTCTTGAACATGGCCAAGGCCGTTCCGTCGGACTTCTGTACTTATAGTCCAGGACTCGGTATTCCCGACCAGGTCGCGAGTGCGACGGGTGTCGGCAATACCGTGACGATTCACCTCAAGTCCGCCGTGAGCCCACTGTGGTTCTCCGACAATGAGCTGGCAATCATCACGCCGATGCCCAATGCCTGGGACCGCACGAGCGCTTCGCAGACTTCGAACTGCGCGTCCGGACGTTACGGCGCCGCTTCCACCATTGCCGCGTGCAAGAACGTCTACACCTACCTGAACGCTCAGGGACAGAAGTTGACGACGTTCCCGGACAAGATGTGGCAGAGCGGTACTGACGGCCCTTGGAAGTTGACCAAGATGGACGACTTGAGCAACGCTACCTTCGTGCCCAACAAGCGCTACAGCGGACCCGTGAAGGCCACTGTCGCTACCTTCAAAGAGGTGGCATTCACCTCTGAGACCGCCGAAGAGAACGCCTTGCAGGCCGGACAGATCGACCTCGGTGTCGTTGACCCGTCGATTCTGACCTCGGACGCTCCGTCGCCCGGCAAGGTCGGCGCCAACTGGGGCCAGCTGTCCTCGCGTTACAACCTGACCACCGGCACCGACTTCGCGGACAACGACATGGACCTGAACTTCGGTAAGAACCCGGGGAGCCCGTTCATCAACCAGCTGTACGTGCGTCAAGCGCTCGAGACCTCGATCGACCAGACCACGATCATCAAGGACGCCTTCAAGAACTACGGCGTCCCGACCTACAGCGCGGTTCCCCTTGCGACGCCGGCGGCCGAATCCGCCAAGTTCCCGGCTCCGTACCCGTTCAGCCTGGCCACTGCCGAGTCTGACTTGACCAAGAACGGTTGGACCAACAACGGCGGCACCCTCACCTGCACGAGCCCCGGTTCGGGCAGCGGTCAGTGTGGTGCCGGTATCACGAGCGGTGAGAACCTCACCTTGAACGTCCAGTGGAACTCAGGGTTCCCGTCTGAGGACACCGAAATGAACGGCATCATCTCGGACTGGGAGAGCTTGGGCATCAAGGTCAACCAGTCACAGGCGACGTTCGACGACGTGATCTTCAACTGCACGGCGGAGTACAACCCGTCGACGACCCAGGACATCTGCAACTGGGGTGGCGGCTGGCTGTACGCACCGGACTACTACCCATCGGGCGAGCCACTGAACCTCACGGGCGCGAGCTCGAACTACGGTGACTACTCCAACCCGACGATGGACTCACTCATCAAGGCGACGTTGACCACCAACGTCAACCTGACGGCCTACGCCAAGTTCACGGCGGAGAACCTCCCCGACCTGTGGGACCCGTTGAACCTTGGTACCGGTGAAGTCATCAAGACCCTGCACAGCTCCATCGGCTGGAACAACGTTCTGCTGACGCTGACGCCGGAGTACTACCGCTACTAAGCCTGTACCGAAGTAGTCGACTCGTTACGAGTCGCACTGAAAAAAGGGGCCCGAAAGGGCCCCTTTTTTCAACCCTGCAATTCATCCGATGCGGGCGAGATGGTACCGTTGCGTGGTGTTCTCGTACATTTTGCGGCGCCTTGGACAGTCCGTCATCGTTCTGTTCATCATCATCGTCATTACGTTTTCACTCCCTTACTTCCAGACCCACGGCATCCTCGCGCCGGCCTTCGCCGCACTCGGGAGTCGCAGCAGCAACCACAACGTTCACGTTTGGGCCGTCCAGCACGGACTGACCCAGGCCTACTGGGTTCGTCTCGCCAAGTACATCGGCCAGTTGGTCTTCCACGCCAACTTGGGCTACTCGTATAAGGAAGGTCTCTCCGTCGTTCAGATCATCGGGCTCTACGTGCCCCGGACCATCTGGCTGGCCCTCAGCGCGTTGATCTTCACGATCATCATCGCGATCCCCCTCGGCATCTTCCAGGCATCGCGCCGCAACACCGTCGCCGACTACACCGCTACGGGTACGGCGTTCGTGCTCTACGCCATGCCCGCATTTCTGCTCTGCCTGCTGGCTATCGACGCCTTCGGCTTCCACTTCCCGCACCTACCGATATCGCCGCCGCAGGGCGTTGCGCCCTGGGCGATATTCACCGATCCCAAATCGTTCATCTTGCCGGTCGGGTGTTTGACCCTCCTCTCGGTCGCGAGCCTGAGCCGCTTCATGCGTGGCACGGTCCTCGAAGTGCTCGTGCAGGACTACGTCCGCACTGCTCGGGCGAAGGGATGCGGTTCCCAACGAGTGCTCTGGCGTCACGCCTTTCGAAACGCCCTCGGTCCGATCGTGACCATCTTGGGTCTGGCGATCCCCGGACTCTTCGGCGGCGCGCTCATCATCGAATACGTCTTCAACTACGCCGGTCTGGGCCTGCAGACCTATACCGCAGCGTTGAACGTCGACGTGCCCGTCGTTTTGGGCATCACGATCCTCGTGGCGATCTTCACTCTGATCGGCAACCTGGCGGCCGACGTGGCCCTCGGGATGATCGACCCGCGCATCCGCATTGAGGGCAGCGCGAAATGACGCTCGTCGCCGAACCACCGGAACTCATCAACGACAACGAGTCGCCGCCCGTTCCGATGTGGCGTCAGCGCCTCAAGATTTTCATGGCCAACAAACTCGCGATCGCGTCGTGCGTCTACGTCATCCTCCTCGCGGCCGCCTGCTACCTCGTACCCCACATCCACCCCACGAACCAGACCAACCAGGCGATCGCCTTTGGAACACCGGAGAACGCCGCTCCGTCGTTCTCGCACCCCCTGGGCACCGACAGCAACGGCTTCGACGAGATGGGACGGATCTTCTTCGCCGGTGAGTACTCCTTGACGCTCGGTTTCCTCGCCGGCTTCATCACGATCGTCGTGGGGACGCTCTACGGCATGATCTCGGGATTCCTCGGCGGCGTGGTCGACGCCGTCATGATGCGCGTCATCGACGCATTCCTCTCGATTCCCTACATCTTCTTGCTCATCTCGCTGATCACGATCTTCGGCCGTTCCACGGTCTTTCTCATCTTGGTGATCGGACTGACCGGCTGGTGGGGCAACGCGCGCATCATCCGCGGCGACGCGCTGTTGATCCGGCACCTGGACTACGCGAACGCCTCGACGTCAATGGGGGCCAGCAAGTGGCACGTCATCCGTCGCCACGTCTTCCCCAACTCGATCAGCAACATCGTCACCGTCGCCACCTTCTCGGTCGCCGACGCGATCTTGTTCCTTTCGGCGCTCGGCTTCCTGGGTCTCGGGATCCAGACCCCGCAGACCGACTGGGGCACGATGCTTCAGTCCGGGACCGAGCAACTCCAAAACGGCTTCTGGTGGGAGGTGTTCCCGGTCGCGGTCGTGTTCATCTTGGTGGTCGTGGCGATTAACTACATCGGCGACGCCCTGCGCGACGCCTTCGAAGTCCGTCTGCTCGAGCGTTAGCCGAGTCGCTTCTCAACGTGCAGTGCCTACCTAGGTGACGCTGCGACCTGCACGGCGCAGGATCGCTGGGTCAATGCGAGATTGAGACGGGCGTGCGCAGTGGGAAGTGACAGGCCGCCTGGTGGTTCTCGCCGTAGGAGACCATGGCGGGCTCTTCGGCGGCACATACCTCTTGCGCGCGCGGACAGCGCGTGCGGAAACGACAGCCCGAGGGCGGATTGATCGGCGAGGGCAGTTCGCCGCGCACGCGGTCGGCCCGGTTGGTCTTGGCCTCGCGTGGGTTGGGAATGGGCACCGAGTCGAGCAGACCCTGCGTATAGGGGTGGACGGGCGAGCGGAAGACGGACTCCGCGTCGCCGATCTCGACGATCTTGCCCAGGTACATGACGCCAATGGAATCGGCCATGTAGTACACCACGGCCAGGTCGTGGCTGATGAAGACGTAGGAGAGCGTGTGCTGGTCCTGGAGTCCCTTCATGAGGTTCAGGATCTGCGCCTGCACCGAGACGTCGAGGGCCGAGACCGGTTCGTCGGCGACGATCAGTCGTGGGTTGAGCGCCAAAGCGCGCGCCAGGCCGATTCGTTGGCGCTGGCCACCCGAGAACTCATGGGGGTAGCGCTCCGCCGCCGGACGGCTCAGTCCGACGGTGTCGAGCAGTTCGTACACGCGATGCTGTCGATCGAGCTTGGAGCCCTGTCGCTGGACGAGGAGCGGCTCGCCGATGATGTCGTTGACCGTCATGCGCGGGTTGAGCGACGAGTAGGGGTCCTGAAACATCATCTGGCGGTCGCGGTGGTCCGCGCGCGACGTCTTGTGGCCCCGGTCCGACACCACCTTGTCGTCGAAGAGGATCTTCCCCGACGTCTGGCGTTCGATGCCGACCAACATTCGCCCGACGGTCGTCTTGCCGCAGCCCGACTCGCCGACCAGGCCGAAGGTCTCGCCTTCATTGATTGCAAAACTGACGTTCGACACGGCGTGTACGGCGCCGACCTTGTGTCGGATGACGCCGGCCTTGATCGGGAACTCCTTGACCAGGTCTTCGACGCGGATGATCTCTTTTCCCGATCGCGCGATGACCGCTCGTTCGGCGCCGCGGACGCGGATCGGCTCGGGTCCGTTGACCGGGAAGAAGCAGGCGTACGCGTGCGAGCCTTCGATCGTGAGTTCCGGGTCCTCGACGCGACAGCGGTCCTGGGCGTGGAAGCACCGCGGCGCGAAGGGACAGCCCACGATGGTTTTGGTGAGGTCCGGCGGCATCCCGGCGATCGAGGTGAGCTCGTGCTTCGAGGTGTTCTCGAGATTCGGCATCGACGCCAACAGCGCCTGGGTGTAGGGGTGGTGCATCGAGTCGAAGAGCTCGACCGTAGCGGCCTCTTCGGCCTTCTCGCCGCCGTACATGACCACGACGCGGTCGGTGCGCCCGGCGATGACGCCCATGTCGTGGGTGATCAGCAGCAGTCCCATGTTGAGATCGGAGCGCAGACGGTCGATGATGTCCAGGATCTGTGCCTGGATGGTCACGTCGAGTGCCGTCGTGGGTTCGTCGGCGATGAGGATCTTCGGCCGACAGACGAGCGCCATGGCGATGATGACGCGCTGGCGAAGTCCGCCAGACAGTTCGAAGGGATACTGACTCAGGCGTTCCTTGGGTCGCGGCATCTCGACCATGTCAAGGACCTCGAGGGCGCGAGCGCGGGCCTCTTCATCGGAGGCGCCCTCGTGGATCCGCAGACCCTCCCCGATCTGTCGACCGATCTTGGTCGTGGGGTTGAGCGAACTCATCGGGTCCTGGGGAATCAGCGCCACGGACTTGCCGCGATAGTGGCGCATGTCCTTCTCGGACAGCGTCGCGAGGTCCTCGCCGTCGAGCACCACGTTGCCTTCGACGATCTTGCCGTTGCTCGGCAAAAGCCGCATGATCGCCAGGCCGGTCGTGGTCTTGCCGCAGCCCGACTCGCCGACCAGGCCCACGCTCTCACCGGCGTCGATGGTCAGAGAAAAGTCGTTGACCGCAGTAGCAAAGGTGTCTCTCGTCGAAAACTGGACCTTCAGGTTATTGACCGAGAGCAGCGAAGACATAACTGAGAAAGCCTAGTCTTTCAGGCGCTTGCGTTCGTGTCGAGCGGTCCGATCGGCACTGATATCGGCCACGTTCAACTCACTGCCTTCTCCGGCAACGACCACGTCTGGCGGTGGTGACTCGAGGGCCCCTCGCGTCTAAGCGCCTCGAGGTGCAACGGTACTCCGTAGCCCTTATTGGAGGCCCAATCGTAGGCGTCGTTCTCGGTGTCCAAGACGACCATCGTGGCGTCGCGGTGGACCTTGGCGAGAACCGACGCGGCGGCGATGGTGGCACAGCGGCGATCTCCCTTGATGACGGTCGTGACAGGAAGCGCGCCGTATCGAAGCGGCGGCGGAAACGACTGGCCGAGCGCCACGTCCACCGGCGCGCGCAAGAGGTTGAACGAGCCGTCGATGAGTGCGTGCGTCGGCACGATCGACAGTCCGTTGATCGCGCGCGTCGCGGCGACCGCGAGGGCGAGTCGAAGTCCCCAGGCATCGATTTCGATCGCGCTGACCGATCCGAGTGACCATGACGTCGCCCACAGTCGCAACGGTTCCACCAGCGACTCGCGCTGCGATGCGCTCAGGAGCTTCGAATCGTTGAGGCCTTCGGGTGGGTCCGACGCACTGCAGATCGCCACCGCCCCGACGGTCATCGGCCCCGCGAGTGCGCCTCGCCCGACCTCGTCCACACCGACCACGATTTCGCCTTGCGCGAGGAGCGCTCGTTCGAATTCGAGCAGGTCGCAGGGCTCTTCGGTCATCTACCTAAGGGTACCTAGGTGCTCGCCCCATAACATGCACCTCTATGAGCGAGGCCGTGGTCATTCCACTCAAGCGATTCGACCTCGCCAAGTACCGCCTGCGCAGAGACGACGACCTCGACGTCACGAGCATCGCGAAGCGATTGGCTCGAGGCGTCATCGAAGCCAGCGCCCCACGACCCGTGATCGTGCTCAGCGAGGACCCCATCGTCGCGGATTTCGCCACGTCGCTGGGCGCCGAAGTATGGCACTCGGCGGCGACGGGACTCAACGACGCGGTGCAAGGCGCGTACCGGGGCCTCGAAGGGCGCTACGAGCGCCTCATCATCGCCCACGGTGACTTACGACTACCCGAGGGCCTCGGCACTCGTGACGGTCGCTGCGGGCCTCACGCTCTACGCCGATCACCACGGCACCGGCACCAACGTCCTCGCTATCCCCACGGGGCTGGACTTCCACTTCGCCTACGGCGCGAACTCACTCGCGCTCCACGTCGCCGAGGCCGAACGCCTCGCGTTGGACTACCGCGTCATCACGGACAGTCCCTGGCGCTTCGACGTCGACGAACGCTCCGACTTAGAAGGTGCCTAGACGGCACTCGAGGGGGCCAAATGGCCCCCTCGAGAACGCAATCTCCGAAGAGATATGACTACTTCTTCTTAGCGGCAGCCCTCTTTGCGGGACGCTTCGCGGCCTTCTTTCGCAGGACGCTTGGCGGCCTTCTTCGCAGCAGGACGCTTCTTAGCGGCGGCCTTCTTTGCAGGGGCCTTCTTCTTCGCAGCAGGACGCTTGGCGGCCTTCTTCGCTGCTGGGCGCTTCTTAGCGGCAGCCTTCTTTGCAGGGGCCTTCTTCTTTGCAGCAGGACGCTTCGCGGCCTTCTTCGCTGGAGCCTTTTTGGCTACAGCCTTCTTCTTCGCGGCTGGTGCCACTTTCCCTCCTTGGGACTCAACGTTGAATCAATTTGGGACCTCGAGTGCACCACCGTGGTGTTCTCGACATCGGTACCGCATTGACAAACGTGTACTCGCTCATGTGCCGCCCAACTTCGCAGTTGTACGACGACTGATCGCAGTGCACGGTCCATCGCGGAAAAGCGCTTCGTGAAATCGTCACACGGACGTTTCACTCAACGTTCACCTCCTCCGCAGAAGGACATTTAAAAGTTCACTCGCTTTACACACCAATGTCAAGCATTTAGAAGTTTTTCTGCGACAGATGTTTTTCGTGCACAACGACGTCGGCATCTATTTAGGACGCGGTGCACACGGTGATGCATCGAGTGGTGACGAACGTTCGACACTCGTACTCGGTCCGAGTCGCAGCGGAAAGACATCATCGATCGTTGTTCCGAATCTCCTGGTCACCACATCGTTCTTGCGTAGTGACGTCGACGAAGAATGATGTCGTGTCGTTGATGTCGCGTAGTGCGTCGCGATGGTGCAACGTTGCTGTTCGATCCGTCGGGAACGGTGCGCACACCACCCGGTGTGCACCGAATCGGTTACTCACCGATACGACAAAGTTTTTCCTGGGATGGTGCGATTCTCGCTTCGCGGAGCCTTATCGACATCGCGCGACGTGGTCGCGGTGATCGCAGCGACGATCACTGGACCGAACGAGCGGGTGCACTCGTCGCGCCGTTGTTGCACGCCACCGCACTTCGTAACGAGTCAATCGGACAACTCGCGTCACGTGTCGACGAACGACGATGCGATGACATCGTGCACGAACTCACTGAACGTCACGGCGAGCACCACCCATCGGTCTCACTTCTTCGTGGCGTGCTCGCGACCGAAGAACGTGAGCGTTCGAGCATCTGGTCGACGACCTCGGGGCTCTTCGCCGGCGTTCGCACCGAGGCGGCGCGGGCCTCCTCGCGCGAGGCGCCTCTTGACCTCGACGCCTTCTTGAGCGGCCCTCACCAGCTGCACATCGTGGCGCCCAGCCGCCACCAAGCCGTCACGATTCCCTTGGTCGTGGGGCTGATCGAAGAGCTCGTCCACGCCACCTACGACCGCCACCAGGAGGGCGCCCGGCTCCTCTTGGCCCTGGACGAACTGGCCAACGTCGCTCCCCTGCCCCGTCTGGCGAGCATCGTCTCCGAGGGCGGCGGCCAGGGCGTCCTCACGCTGGCCTGCCTGCAGGACCTCAGCCAGGCGCGCAGCCGCTGGGGGACCTCGGCCGAGGGTTTCCTCTCGCTCTTTCCGACCACCGTGGTCCTGCCGGGCATCGCCGATCGGCCGACCCTCGAGATGTTGCGCAGTCTCGCCGGTCGCTCGCTCTATCCCACGCCGACCTATCAGTTCGGTCCCAAGGGCAAGCGTGCCGGTCAGTCCACGAGTTGGGTGGAACGCGATCGAGCGACGATGAGCGACCTCGCCCACGGCCGTCCTGGCTACGCGATGGGTCTGGACGCGAGCAAGCAGATGAAGTGGATCGAACTGACGCCGGCCCACTCGCACCCGCGCTTTCGGGGCTACCTCGAACGCTCGGAACGATCGCGTGACTCGTCGCGTGAACGCTGACGCCACCGCTCGAGATCGGGCGTGTCGAGCGGCCGCGCGCCGCGCTCGCGGACCTGAGCGGTCATGCGCGCCTCGCGCACGCTGATCGCGGGTTCGCGAACGCCCCTCGCGCCCGAGAGTGCGGGATAGAGGTCGTCGACGGCGCGCGTCACGGCCCGCGCGCTTTGACCGAAGCGCGCCGCGTTACTCCAGGCGGTGATCACATGGCGACGCGCGACGTCACGGCGACCTTCGAGCGCGCCCGCGAAGCCGTGCTCGTCGAGCGTCGTGCGGTGACGCGTCGGTGGCTCGATCACCCCGAGCGTCTCGAAACGGTCGCGGTCCTTGTCCCACTGTTCGATCGCGTCGCGGCGCCGCCAGTGCAACTTCTCGCCGCGCTCGGCGTGGTGACCACCCCAGAGCGCTCGGTAGCCCTCGTCGAGTCCGACGACGTGCTCGACGCCCTCAAAGGAGCGCCACGCCGACCACGGGGTGCGCTCGACTGAGTTCATGACGAAGCGAGGCTCGATAGAGCGCGTCGGCGGCGACGAGGTGGGCGAAGAGCCCGCGGCTGTCGAGAACCGAACGCGATCCATCGGGCAGCGCGCCGACGAGCACGTGGTCGTGCAGATGCGGCTCGCCGTGACGATTCACGCCGTGCGTGAAACCCACGACCCCGGTCCATCGACCGGCGAGTTCGCGGTCCTCGCCCCCGCGACGATCACGCACCACGAGCGCGTGCTCTTCGAGATAGTCGATCGCCGCCGCGACCGAGGTCCGGTGCGCGGCCACGACGCCGTCGGCGTGATCGGCGTCGACGGCGAGCAGGATCGACGTCGGTCGCGGCGCCGCGACCACGATGTCGTAACCGAGGACCGATGAGCGTTCGCTGGTGCGCAGCACGTTGGCCACCGAGCGATCGTCTCGCGCGTCGCCCGCACCGCGCAGCCACCACCCCGGCTCCCCGTCGCGGAGGCCCTCGATCTCGAGGGCACGGTCGTTGGTGAAGTAACTGACGTCGTTGGAACGTCGTGACAGGACTCGGATCATTGGACACCCCGGTGCCCAACGGTCGACTACAGCGAGGCGGCGATCCTCTTGGCCAGGTCGTGTCCGGCCTTGGCGAACTTCGGCGTGGCGACGACGGCGCCTTCACCGGCACGCAACATCAGTTCATCGAGGAACGGCTCGTTGCTGACACGGAACTTGACGGCGTGTCGCCCGTCCTCGAGCGTCAGCCACTGGGCGTTGGGCAGTGGCTCGAAGAGCCAACGGAGCCCGGCTCGATGACCACCACGACCTCGTCGCCCTCTTCGCCGACCTGGGTGAGCCAGTTGACGACGGTGTCGACCGGTCGCTCTTCGTGACGTCGGAGGTCGCGACGACGGCGTTGATCCGATCGACGCGGAAGGTGCGCCACGATTCGCGGGTCGTGCAGTAGGCCCGCACGTAGGTGTGGCCGTTGAGGACCTTGATCTCGCGCGGTTCGATCGAGCGCGTACGGGCCTCGTCGGCGGTCGCGGCCGTGTAGAGGATCTTGATCTGCTGGTGGTCCTCGACCGCGGTCGAGACCGCCTCGAGCATGGTCTCATTCGTCGTCATCTCGACCTGGACGTAGGTACTGGTGGCGCCTTCGATCTTCTCGATCGCCGACAGGATCGCCGGGTCGTGATAGACGCGCGATGCCTCGCGAAGCGCGATGTTCAGCTCGAACAGGTCGCGCCACATGAAGGGCGACGGCTCGTCGACCCCTTCGGGCAGGTCGCTGAAGTCGGCCCGGTAGGTCGAGTCATCGTGGGCCTCGTCGTCCCAGTCGTCGCACTCCTTGATGACGTGGGCCGGGAAAGCGCCCGTCCCGTCGGTCGAGCCCGCCATGGGCTCCAGGGCCACCAGACGGTCCATGATCAGCCGCACGTGATCGTCGTCGAGCGAGAATCGCTTCGCCAGTTCGCTGATGCGCAGTCCGTCTTCGGCCACGTAGACGGCGTGCAGCAGCTGCAATGTCTGACCCAGGACGTCGTTGGTCGCCGGCCCGGTGAACTTCATCTCCTCGAGCGAGGGCGCCTTGCCCCGGTTGACGTCCTTCAGCCAGTCGGCCACGTCGGCCTTCAACGACTTGGGTGACTGGAGGCGGATCCGGTCGGCGCCCTCCACGACGAAGCGCAGCGCGGCGCGCGGACTGTCGAAACTCAGTCCGACTTCGACCTTGCCGTCCTTCTTATTCGCGGCCAGCGATCCGGGGTACTGACGCACCAACAGGTCGGCGTAGTTCTCGTTGGTCGTCACGACCACGTCCATCGGCGTCGGTGACCTCGAGAACTCCGGTCGCCACGCCCGCGCGACGTCGACGGCCCGCTTCGTCATGGCTCGAAGGTGTCGGGCAAGACGACCGGCATCGACGTGATGCGACTGAAGCGGTAGCCCTTTATCTCGTCGGTGCCCTTCACGCGAGCGATCAGATAGGTCACGCCGTTGAAGACGTCGATGAGCAGCGGCTCGACGAGCCGTGGCTTGTTCGCGCCGGACTGGTAGTCGAAGGCGAGCGCCCGATGGAGATTGAGCGCGCGCATCACCGGCGTGTAGTACATCGAGGACTCGAGTCCCCCGTCGCTGGCCGGCACCTCGTTGAAGACACTGAAGGCGCCCGAGGCGCCGAACCCGCAGAACCGAAGCGCCAGGCGCACGACGCGCTCCTCGTCGGGCGTGAAGTAGATCAGCGGCGCGTAGCCGCTCGAGGGGTCGATGCGGTACCCCACCGCGCCGTCGCCCTTGGCGTCGGTCTCGATCTCGAAGCCCAGCTCTCGAATACGGGCCTTGTCGCGCTCGAACTTCTGACGCACGGCGCCCTCGTTGCCCTCGTAGGCGGGGACTTTGCGTGGACCCTTGGCCGAGACGGGGAACTCGTCGATCTTCAGTTCGCGGACGATCTCTTCTTGGGTGAGTGAGCCGTACTGCCAGGCGCGCTGGAGCAACAAGACGAGGGCGATCAATCGCTCTCGAGACTGCTCTACCCCACCTCGAATACTGCTCATCGATCTCCCGTCACGTCTTTGCAACTACCGAGGGTACATGCAATCGTCGTAAACGGACAGCCCGGAACGGGGCGACGTCGCGGGCCTATATCGATCGACGGACGCCGGCGGCGAGCCATAGACACAGTGGCGAGTACAGGCGCTTGTCCAAACGCTTGAAGGCCGGAGAGTCGCTGCCCGGGCGACAGCGTGGAGGTCCTTCCGATGGCGCCCGCCACCCCCCGCGTCGTCGAGCACGGCGGTCACGACACGGAGGCCGATGCTGCGAAGTCGCTTGGGCAGCGGTATGGCCCCATCGACGAGCATGGCGGCGAGCACGAGCGACGCCGCGACCGCCGATGCAGGCCCTCGGGGATGGTACCTCATCGGTTCCCACGACCGAGTCGGCGAGAGCTTCTCGAGTCCTTGAAATGGAAACGACGAACCGAGCCCCCACAGCCACATGAAGTCCGGCGAGCGCGAGTAGGACCGTCGCGGTCACGGCACGCGCCACCGCGCGCGCCGGGCCTGTCGTCGTCGAAGAGCGAGTCACGATCATCTCAGAGAAGGTCACCCGGGCCCGACGGAATATCGACGGCGTGTTGGTTGAGCGCCTCCATAGGGACGATCTCGAGCGCTCGTTCGTGCGTCGATGCCAGGACCACGAAGGCCGCCGCACCGTCGTTATGCGCCCGCAGCCAATTCGCCGCGGTCACGCACCACCGGTCGCCGGGGACGAGTCCTGGGAACCCGTACTGCGGCATCGGTGTCGTTAGGTCATTGCCGATGGACCTCTGGTGCTCGAGAAACTCCGCCGTCACGACCGCACAGATGGTGTGGCTGCCGAAGTCCTCGGGGCTCGTCGTGCAACAACCGTCGCGAAAGAAGCCCGTGACAGGGTCCATGGCGCACTGTTCCAGGGACCACCGAGGACGTTGAGGTCGGTCAAGATCTGAGTTCTCGGAGTCGCCGGCCGGAGTGATACCCAACGCGTCTTCTCGGCGCCACGTCCCGGAGCGTCCCCCGGACTTCTCCCAGATCGCGATCTCTTCGATGGTCATGGTGCGGTCGGCCGACTTGCACATGTCATAGACCGTGAGGGCCGCCACCGTCACGGCCATCAACGCTTCCATCTCGACGCCCGTCCGGTCAACCGTGTCGACGCTCGCCTCGACGTCGATGTGGGAGTCGGCAATGGTGAAGTTCACGTGGACATTGCCCACCAGGACTGGATGCGACATGGGCAGCATCGAGGCCGCGTGCTTGGCCGCTTGGATACCGGCGACACGGGCGGTCGCCAACACATCACCCTTGTTCATGGCGTTGGCCGCGACCGCCGCCGTGGTCTTGGCGTCCATGTTGATACGACACTTCGCGAGCGCGCGACGAGCCGAGACCTCAGAGGCGCCGATATCGCGGGGGAACGCTCCCCCGCTCGACGGCCGACGTAGTTGGTGGAAGTCGTCCACCGCGCAATGATACCGATGGCCCGAATGGCCCCAGAACGACCGCGAGTAAACTGCCATGGTTCACGGGCGCTACGGGAGACGCAATGCCGACATACGAATACGAGTGTCAGGCCTGCCACCAACGGGTGGAGGCGGTCCAGCGCTTCACGGACCCGGCGCTCACGATCTGCGAGCACTGTGGCGGCGAGCTGCGCAAGGTCTTCTCGGCCGTTGGCGTCGTCTTCAAGGGCAGCGGCTTCTACAAGACGGACAGTCGCGGCGCCGAAAAGACCTCTACGCCCTCCACGTCGACGGCGCCCGCGGCGGCCTCGACGACGGAGTCGAGCGCGACCCCGGCCGCGACGACCGCTCCGGCCTCCACGTCCACGTCGTCGTCGGCGACGAGCGACTAACTCCCCGAGACCGCGATGTTGTCGATCGCGACCGTCTGACCGGCCGCGGCGCCCGGCAGCCACTCCTGGTCGCTACCGACCTGTGCGACGTCGAGCAGCATGCGCTGCAGCGTCGATGCCACGGTGATCTCACGGACCGGTTCGGCGAGTTGACCGTCACGGATCATGAGTCCGGTCACGCCGACCGAGAAGTCACCGGAAACGGGATTGACACCGGAGTGCACGCCGATGAGCGATTCGACGAAGACGCCGTTACCGACGCGACGGAGGATCTCGGCCTGGTCGACGTCGCCCGGGGCCAGCTGCAGTGCGCGGCACCCGGCCGACGGTGAACCGGCGATGCCCCCGCGCACGGCGCTGCCCGTCGAGGTGGTGCCGGCGCGACGCGCCGAGACGGTGTCGTAGACGAAGGCCTTCAGTTCGCCCTTCTCGATGAGGACGTTGCGGCGACAGGCCAATCCTTCGCCGTCGTAGACACTCGCGGCGAAGTGCCGCGCGTCGGTCGGGTCGTCGAGCAACGTGAACGACGGCGTGGCCACCATCTCACCCACGCGATTGGCGAAGAAGGATCGCCCGCGAACGACCGCCTCGCCACTGAGGGCGCCGCCGATGATCGAGAACAACGTCGCCGCGGTGCGCGGATCGAAGACCGCGGTGCACTTGAAGGACTTCGGTTTCACGGCACCCAACATCCTCGTGGCCCGGCGAATGGCGTCGGCCGCCGCCTTCTCGATGTCGAGTTCGTGGGGCGCTCGCCCGGCCGAGAGTCCCCAGCCCGTCTGATCGTCACCGCCGTTATTGGCGATCGCTTCGACCGAGACGTAGGCGCCGGTCCTCGCGTACGACGCGCGAATGCCGGTCGTCGACGCGATGGCCGCCTCGGCGACGTAGTCCGAGTAGTTGGCCGAATCGACCTGTCGGATGCGGGTGTCGCCACTGCGCACGAGGCGCTCGAGTTCGATGGCCATGGCGATCTTCTCGTCGAGGGGCGTAGTCGCAACGGCGTCATCGGTCAAGGTCAGGGAGACCGCGGCGACACCATCGGGTCGCGCGAAGGCGACGAACTCGTCTTCGGTCGGCGAAGGTCGCATTATCCCGGGCCTCGCGCAGCGCGTTGACGATGGCCTCATCGTCGAGCGATCCCGCCCAGGCCGTGCCCACGCGCGCGCCGGCCGCAGCGTCGTTCAAGATTCGGATGCCGAACCCGCTCGACGCGGCGGTCGTGAGCTCTTCGACCTCGCCCTGATAGGACTGGACCTCGGTGTCGATGCCTCGGGCGACGTAGACCTCGACCTGCTCGTCGCCGCGCGCCGATTCAAGGATGCGCTGGGCGTGTTCCAGGAGTTGACTCATGCAGCGGCACCGCCGATGGTGACGCCGGTGAGGCGCATCGTGGCCTGACCGGTCCCCACGGGAACGCTCTGACCGTTCTTGCCACAGGTACCGGGCGTCATCGAGAAGTCCCTTCCCACGGCGTCCACGCGCTGCAGCACGTCGGGGCCGTTGCCGATGAGGTTGCAGTCGCGAAGCGGTGCCGTGATCTTGCCGTCTTCGATCATGAAGGCCGCCGTCATGCCGAAGACGAAGTCGCCGGTCGCGGTGTTGACCTGTCCGCCGCCCAACTGAGCGACGTAGACGCCGTAAGGCGTCTGGGCCACGATCTCGTCGGCGTCGGACTCACCCTCGAGTAGGTAGGTGTTCGTCATGCGCACCATCGGCAGGTGCTGGTAACTCTGGCGGCGGCCGTTGCCCGAAGAGACGCGGCCCTCTTTGCGCGAACGAAGGTAGTCCCACATGTAGTCGGTGAGCACACCGTTCTCTATCAAGACATTGCGCGCGCCGGGGCGGCCCTCGTCGTCGATCGCCGAAATAGCCCCACTCACCCTCGACCGTTCCGTCGTCGACGAGTGTGACCAAGGGACTGGCGACCAGTTGGCCGACCTTGCCCGCGTAGACCGACGCCTGCTTGAGAATCGCGTCCGCCTCGAGTCCGTGACCACAGGCCTCGTGGAACAAGATGCCGCCCGACCCGCCCGCCAGTACCACCGGCAGGTCGCCCGACGGCGCGGGTCGCGCGTCCAGTTTCGTGATCGCCTGGCGCGCGCGCGCCGCGTGCCGCTTCGGCGACCGCGTCGGCGCTGAGCAGTTCGAAACCACGGGTCCCGGCAATCGGTCGATAGCCCGTCTGCATGCCCGTGTCACCGGTCGCGATGCACGACACGTTGAACCGGGTGCGAACTTGGTGGTCGCCGGCGAAGAGGCCGTCGGAGTTCGCCACCACGAAGTGTCGAGTGGAGTCGCCGAGCGCGACCTGCACCTGCGTTATCGAAGAACCTTCGGAGCGCGCCGCGTCGTCGGCGTGGTTCATCAGTTCGATCTTGCGCGCCTTGTCGACGTCACCGGGCAGGATCGTCGCGCGACTCGGATTGTCACGAAGCGCCCCGAGCGCGATCTTCACGCACGCCACCGCCGCCGACACGGGCCACCGCCGCGGCGGCCCTGGCCGCGGCGACGAGGCCACTCTCGGTCAGGTCCGCGGTGTGCGCGAATCCCGTCGTGTCACCGACGACGACGCGGATACCGGCGCCGCGCTCGCGACCGGAGCTGAGCTGTTCGACCCGGCGCTGGTCCAACATCGCCGAGGATGTCGTGCGGTCCTCGACGAAGACCTCGGCGAATTCGCCGCCGCGGGCCATCGCTTCGCCCAGCGTGCGCTGCGAAACGTCGTGTTCAACCAGGGTGCTTTCCATTCTGGCGAGCGTATCGGAGCAAATGCCCGTCGCTACGCCACATCCGGAGGTCGAAACTAGGCTGACGAGGTGATTCTCCCCTCCATCGAGACGCCCGCCGACCTCCAAAAGCTGTCCTACGAGGAACTCGATGAGTTGAGCGAGGAGATCCGCCAGTTCATCATCGAGACGGTGACCACGAATCCCACGGGCGGCCACCTGGGCTCGAACCTCGGCGTCGTCGAGTTGACGCTGGCCCTGCACCGCGTCTTCCAGTCGCCCAAGGACATCCTGCTGTGGGACACCGGCCACCAGGCCTACGTGCACAAACTGTTGACCGGTCGCCGCTACGGCTTCAAGAACCTGCGCCAGCGCGGCGGCCTCTCGGGCTACCCGAATCGCTCGGAGAGCCAGCACGACTGGATCGAGTCGAGCCACGCCTCGACCGCCCTCTCCTACGCCCACGGACTCTCGGTCGCGCTGGAACAGCGCAAGGAGCTCATCGGCCACGGGGGCAAGCGCCACGTCGTCGCGGTCGTCGGTGACGGATCGCTGACCGGCGGGATGGCTTACGAGGCCCTCAACAACCTCGGACACTCGAATCAGCGTGTGGTCATCGTCCTCAACGACAACGGCCGCAGTTACGCGCCGACCATCTCGAAGCTCTCCGAGTCACTGACGTCGCTGCGTCTCAACAAGACCTACCTGACGTTGCGCGGTCGTCTGCGTCGTACGGTGCCGCGCCTGCCCAAGGTCGGTAAGGCGGCCTACCTGGGGATCGACGGACTGACGTCGGTCGTGCGCGAGATGGTGACACCCCACACGTTCTTCGAGAACCTCGGCGTGCGCTACATCGGTCCGATCGACGGACACGACATCGAGTCGATGGAGAGCACGCTCAAGAGCGCGGCGCTCTGGGACGGACCGATCCTGGTCCACGTGCTGACGACCAAGGGGCTCGGCTACGAACCGGCCATCGACGATGACATGAAGATGCACGACTACAAACTGCCCCCGCGACACGACGACGAGGACGTCGCGCCGCAGTCGTTCTCCCAGGCGTTCTCCGACGCGTTGGTCGCCCTCGCGAGCGCCGACGACCGAGTCGTGGCCATCACCGCGGCCATGGCCGGACCCACTGGGCTCCTCAACTTCGAGGCCCAGTTCCCGGATCGATTCTTGGACGTCGGTATCGCCGAACAACACGCCGTGACCGCCGCGGCCGGTATGGCCATGGGTGGCCTGAAGCCCGTGGTGGCGATCTACTTCGACGTTCTTCTCGCGCGCCTTCGACCAGGCGCATCTCGACGTTGGTCTGTTGAACCTGCCCGTCGTCTTCGTCTTCGACCGCGCCGGCGTCACCGGGGACGACGGGCCGAGTCACCACGGACTCCTCGACATCGCGCTGTGCTTGGCGATCCCCAACATGACCGTCTTTGCGCCCTCGACGGCCGAAGAGGTGCCGGGCATGCTGGCCACGGCGCTGTCGATGAGCACACCGACCGCGCTGCGATTTCCAAAGACGTTGCCGAAGCCCTTTGATGGACGTGTCGGCGACGGACTCGAGGCCCGTCAGGTTCGCCGCGGCGACGGCTCGCTCTGCGTGCTGGCCGTCGGCAAGATGGCACCAACGGCCTATAAAGCGCTGGAACTCATGGGCGAGGACGCCAGCAAGGTCACCCTCTACGACGTTCGCGTCCTACCCCCCGACGCCGCGATGATCGATGACGCACTCGACCACGAGCGCGTCATCACGGTCGAAGACGGCACGCGACACGGCGGCGCTGGCACGCTGATGGTGTCGGCGCTGCGTAGTCGTGCCCAAGACCTCTCGCGCCCGTTCCCGACCACGCGGATCCTCGGCACGCCACGCGCGTACCTCGATCAACACCGACCGGACAAACTGTTGGCCGAGTTGGGACTGGACCCCGAGGGATTGGCGGCGGCGTTTCATCGACTGCTCGCCGACCAACCCGAGTTCGCCCCGGAGCTTCCCGAGTCGCCGCGTCCCAGCTACCAGTAGTCAGTCGTTCCCGTTGTCCCGTTACATTGAACCGGTGACCTACGACGTGGAGAAGTCCGACGACCAGTGGCGGACCGAACTCTCGGCCGATCGCTACGCGGTCTTGCGACAGGCATCGACCGAGATTCCGTGGACCGGATCGCTCTTGCACGTCGACACCGAAGGCGTCTTCACCTGCGGCGGTTGCGGTCAACACCTCTTCACGAGTGCGCAGAAGTTCGACTCGGGATGCGGCTGGCCGAGTTTTGACGCGTGCGAGCCGGGCACCATCATCGAGCGACCGGACGACTCGTTGGGAGAGCGCAGGCGAACCGAGATCCTTTGTTCGAAGTGCGGTGGACATCTGGGCCACGTGTTCGACGACGGACCGACGTCCACGGGACTGCGTTACTGCGTGAACTCACTCGCGGTCGACTTCAACGAGGCGAACGACTAAACGTCGAGGAACCGTCGGATCGCGATGGCCGACCCGACCGAACCAATCACGACGCCCACGATCAGAACGACGATATTCGTCCCGATGAGCGCACTCGTGCTCAGTACGAACTCGTTGTGCAGGGGAGTACCAGATGTGCAGTGCCGTGACGGCCCCGATCGCGACGGCCGATCCCAGCAGACCTTGGATGAATCCCTCGGTGATGTAGGGGATGCGAATGAACCAGTTCGTCGCGCCCACGAGTTTCATGACCGAGACCTCACGGCGGCGCGCGAAGATCGCCATGCGGATCGTGTTGAGGATCAACACCGTCGCCGAGAGCAAGAGCACCAACGCGAGCGCCAAGAAGACGATCTGCAGGATCCGGATCACGTGGTTCATCTGGCGGATCTGTTCTCGGTGCCGTCACCGTGAGCACGCCGGGCTGATGCGTGAACGTCGACTGCACCGTGAAGGCGTCGGACGGCACGGTCGGGACGCAGCTGAACTTCGTCGGGATCTGCGACATCTTCAGGACGCTCCGCTCCGATCGTGGAAGCGTCTGCTTCATCTCGACGTAGTCCTCCGCCTTCGTGCGGAACTGGCACTGCTTCACGATCGGCAGACTATTCAACTGGGTCTGGACGTTGGCGATCTCGCCGGTTGAAGCCGAGGGCTGCATCCAGACGGTGACGCGCGTCCCTGCTCCCACTGCGACGAGGCCTGTGCGGCACTCTGTTTCAGCAGCAGCGCCGAGCCCACCAGCGCCAGGGAGACCGCGACGGTCAGGACGGCGGCGATCGTCATCATGCGGTTGCGCCAGAGGTTGGAGAACGTCTCTTTGACGGCGTAGCGGAAGTAGACGCGCATTAGATCGCCGCGACGCCTTCGTCGATGCCGTAGACACCGCGGACCTGGTCGCGAATCATCTCGCCCTTGTCCAGTTCGATCACACGCCGACGCATCCGGTCGACGAGCGCCTTGTCGTGGGTCGCCATGACGACCGTCGTGCCCGTGCGGTTGATCCGCTCCAAGAGCGCCATGATCGATTCGGAGTTCGCCGGATCCAGGTTGCCCGTCGGTTCGTCGGCCAACAGGATCAGCGGCCGGTTGACGAAGGCGCGCGCCACGGCGACGCGCTGTTGCTCGCCGCCGGAGAGCTCACCAGGCAGACTCCTGGACTTGTCCGAGAGTCCGACGAGATCGAGGATCAGGGGCACCTGGGACTCGACCGTCGAGCGCGGCCGTCCGATCACTTCGAGCGCGAAGGCGACGTTCTCGAAGACGGTCTTGTTCGGCAGGAAGCCGAAAGTCCTGGAAGACGCAACCGATGTTGCGGCGCAGGAACGGCACGCGGAACTTGGAGAGCTCGGTGAGTTCGCGACCGGCTTCGAGGATGCGGCCCTTGTCGGGCAGCTCCTCACGCAAGAGCAGACGCAGGAAGGTCGTCTTACCCGATCCCGATGCGCCGACCAAGAAGACGAACTCGCCCTTTTCGATGTCGAGCGTGATGTCCTTCAGCGCCGGCGAGCCGTTCTTGTAGGTCTTCGAGACATTCTCAAAACGAATCACGCGAACACCCCTTCGGGTACATAGTGGCGGTGCGTCAGCACCCGGATGGACACCAACCATTGTAGTTTGACTATTTTGCGCAATCGCGCCACGAAAGCCTCTCGCGTCAGGCGTTTAACAATTCTTACGAATGAAACCTCTGTCGTCGCAGTTCAGCCTCCATAAAGCCGTCGAGATCACCGTCGAGCACGGCCTCGACATTTCCCGTTTCGTGTTCCGTTCGGTGATCTTTCACGAGTTGGTACGGCGCTTGCACGTAACTGCGGATCTGTGAGCCCCACGCATTGTCGCCGCGGTCACCGCTCAACGCGTTCATCTGCGCCTGTCGCTCGGCGCGCGCGCGTTCGGCCAGCTTCGCCTCGAAGATCTGCATCGCGCGCGCGCGGTTCTGGTGCTGACTGCGTTCGTTCTGACAACTGACGACGATGTTGGTCGGCAGGTGCGTGATGCGCACCGCCGAGTCGGTCTTGTTGATGTGTTGTCCCCCGGCACCGGATGATCGGTACGTGTCGACACGCAGGTCCTTCTCGTCGATCTCGACTTCGGCCGCGTCGTCATTCAACAGCGGCGTCACGTCGAGACTCGCGAAGCTCGTCTGTCGTCGCGCCTGGGAGTCGAACGGGCTGATGCGCACGAGTCGGTGCACGCCGCGTTCGGCCGAGAGCCAACCGTAGGCGAAGCGTCCCTTGACGATGAACGTCGAGGACAACAGCCCGGCCTCTTGGCCTTCGGTCGCCTCGTCGATCTCCACGCCGAAACCACGACGCTCGGCCCAGCGCGAGTACATGCGCAACAGCATCTCGGTCCAGTCCTGGGCGTCGGTGCCGCCGGCGCCGGCGTGCAGTTCGACGATCGCGTCGTTCGCGTCGTAGGGTCCGCTGAAGAGGCTCTGCGTCTCGAGCGCGGCGATCTTGGTCTCGAGTGACGTCACGGTCGACGACAGTTCGTTCAGTAGGGACCAGTCGGCCTCGCCGGCCGCCAGTGACTCGCGCGAGAACTCGGCCAAGACCAACGAGTCGTCGAGCGAGCCTCGCAAGTCGTCGAACTGTTCGAGGTCGTTGGAGAGGCGTCCGAGTTCGGTCGTGACCTCGCGCGCGCGGTCCTGGTCGTCCCAGAGGTTCGGGTCGGCCACGAGTTCGCTCAGGACGGCGTGGCGCTCGCGACCGGCGTCGATCT
The DNA here is from genome assembly GCA_963764095.1 of uncultured Acidimicrobiaceae bacterium. Taxonomy (GTDB): domain Bacteria; phylum Actinomycetota; class Acidimicrobiia; order Acidimicrobiales; family RAAP-2; genus RAAP-2. The sequence goes on from CAVXRB010000009.1 coordinate 40,575, forward strand.
TCAGGTACTCGCGCGCCGCCGCCCACCTCGACTCGAGGTCCTCCAAGGTTCCGAGGGCTTCGCGAAGGGCGTTCTCGGCCTTAGGGTCGGCCATGGCACTGCTTGAACTTGCGGCCCGAACCGCACCAGCACGGCTCGTTGCGCCCGATCTTGTCGCCCTGTTTGGGCAGCGCCTTCTTCGTGGCTCGCGTTGCCGTGCGCCGGTAGTTCGGTGGCGCCGGGCGCCACGACGTTGGCGTTGGTGACCGCGCCCTGGAGACCGTCGTCGGCCTCGACCGCCTCTTCGATGGCCTCGACGGCCGACATCTCGACGTGCGTGATGTAGCGAACGAAGTCGGCGTCGACGTTGCCGAGGAGGGCTTCGAACATCAGATAGCCCTCCTTCTGCCACGCCGTGAGCGGGTCCGTCTGGGCGATCTGACGGAGGTGGATGCCGTCGCGTAGGTAGTCCATGTCCGAGAGGTGCTCGCGCCATCGCTGGTCGAGGATCTGGAGCATGACGTCGCGCTCGATCTCCTTGGCGGTGTCCATACCGCCGGGGTACTCCTCGCACTTCTTCTCGTACTGACCGACGGCCTCATCGATGACGAGGCCCAAGATGTCGTCGCGGTCCTGGTACTCCGCGAGCGCCTCGGCGTTGAGCGTCGTCGGGTAGTAGTTGACGAGTTCGGCCACCAACTGATGGAGGTCCCAACCTTCGGCGAACTCCCCCTCGAGTCGATCGTCCACGACGTTGGTGAGGACCTCTTCGATCAACACGATGGTCGAGTCGTGGATATCCTCACCGTCGATGACCTGCTGGCGCCGTCCATAGATGACCTTGCGCTGTTCGTTCATGACTTCGTCGTACTTCAGCGTGTCCTTGCGGATCTCGGCGTTCTTGCCCTCGACGGTGTTCTGGGCCCGTTCGATCGCCTTGGAGACCATCTTGGCCTCGATCGGCAGGTCGTCGGGCATCGTGCGGTCCATCACCCACGAGATCGGCGCCGGTGGCGAAGAGACGCAACAGTTCGTCTTCCAGGGACAGATAGAAACGGCTCTCGCCCGGGTCGCCCTGCCGGCCGGATCGACCGCGCAACTGGTTGTCGATACGTCGCGAGTCGTGTCGCTCCGAGCCGAGCACGTAGAGTCCGCCGAGCTCGCGCACTTCGTCGCCTTCGGCTTCACAGACGCTCTTGAAGTTCTTCAGCGCGCTCTGGTAGGCCGCCTCGAACTCCTCGGAGTCCGGCGCGAAGCCGCGACCCTGGGCCTCGCGTGTGGCGAGTCCCTCGAAGTTGCCGCCGAGCACGACGTCGACGCCTCGTCCGGCCATGTTGGTCGCGACCGTCACGGCGTGTTTACGTCCGGCCTGGGCCACGATCTCGGCCTCGCGGAAGTGCTGCTTGGCGTTGAGGACCTCGTGTGAGATGCCCGCCTTTGGAGAGTTCGCGCGAGAGCAGCTCGGACTTGTCGACCGAGGCCGTGCCGAGCAGGACCGGCTGGCCGAGGTCGCTGCGTTCGCGCACGTCATCGACGATCGCCGCGAATTCGCGCTCTCGGTCTTGTAGATCAGGTCGGGCTGGTCGAGGCGAATGAGCGGCTGGTTGGAGGGAATCGGCACGACCGAGAGCTGTAGGTCGTTGCCAAACTCGGCGGCCTCGGTTTCAGCCGTACCGGTCATGCCCGAGAGCTTCTCGTACATGCGGAAGTAGTTCTGCAGCGTGACCGTCGCCCAGGTGTGGTTTTCCTCTTGGATGCGCACGCGCTCTTTGGCTTCGACCGCCTGGTGCAGTCCGTCGGACCACCGTCGACCATCGAGGGTCCGACCGGTGAACTCGTCGACGATCTTGACTTCGCCGTCGTCGACGAGGTACTCCTTGTCCCTGTGGTAGAGCTCTTTGGCGCGCAGGGCCTGGCCCAACTGGTGCACGAAGTTCGTGGCGACCGCGTCGTAGAGGTTGGTCACGCCGAGCTGGCGCTCGACCTTCGCGATGCCGGCCTCGGTCGGAATGACGGTCTTCTTCTCCTCGTCGACCTCGTAGTCGGCGTCGCGGACCAGCGCGCGCGACGATGCGAGGCGAACTGGTAGTAGAGCTTGGTCGACGTCCGAGGCCGGGCCCGAGATGATGAGCGGCGTTCGGGCCTCGTCGATGAGGATCGAGTCGACCTCGTCGACGATGGCGTAGTGGTGTCCGCGCTGGACCATGTGTTCGGCGCGCCGGGCCATGTTGTCGCGCAGGTAGTCGAAGCCGAACTCGGTGTTCGTGCCGTAGGTGATGTCACAGGCGTAGGCCGCGCGCTTCTCCTCCGGTGAGTCGAGGTCCGGTCCGACGCGACCGACCGTGAGCCCGAGGAATTGTGCAGCGATCCCATCCAGTTCGCGTCGCGCGTGGCGAGGTAGTCGTTCACCGTGACGACGTGCACGCCGTTGCCGGCGAGCGCGTTCAGGTAGACCGGCAGCGTCGAGACGAGCGTCTTACCTTCCCCGGTCTTCATTTCAGCGATCCAGCCGAAGTGCAGCGCCATGCCGCCCATGAGCTGGACGTCGTAGTGACGCTGACCGAGGACCCGGGTCGCCCCTTCGCGCACGACGGCGAAGGCCTCGAGCAACAGGTCGTCGAGCTCTTCGCCCTCGGCGAGGCGAGCGCGGAACTCGACGGTCTTGGCGCGAAGTTCTTCGTCGCTGAGGGCCGCCATTTCGTCGGCGAGCTCGTTGATGGGCGGCACGAGTTCGGCCAGTTGGCGAACGCGTTTGCCCTCTCCGGCCTTAAGAACCTTGCTAAAAACACTCATGTCGTGATGTACCCTACCGGTCGTTATCGCTACTTCGGTTGGGCTGCGAGTGCTGACCTGGTCTTTTACCCCACACTTGCCTGCGGCGGTGTCCGTGGGCCACGCCGGCAGCACGAGGCTCTCCGGCGATGCGACCGCACACTTCACCGGCGCTCTGGGTGACCGCTCTGGCCACCCGGAGGCAGGACTTACTTCTAAACCGCGCCATGCTCAGCGTCGACAAGACGCCTTACGTGGGTCGTTTCGCCCGCGACTGGCATCGACTTTCAACCACAGAACCACTCGCAGCCCAGGGGACATTCTAATCGTGACCCCCTCAGGCCGTGGGTCGGACGATCAAGACGACGCACAGGCGCAGTCCCAGCACCAGCGTGGCGATCGGTGCCAGCAGCCGTCGCCAACCGCTCGCGGTCTGCCATTCGAATCGCATGGCGCCGCGGTGGTGGGCGATCAGCATCTCACGCGACGCTCGCGCGCGCGAGACGCCTTCGATGTGCATCACGAGTGCGTCCGGCGTGGCCGCGACGTCGTAGCCGTGCGCGCGCATCTGCCAGCACAGCGCCATGTCCTCGGCGAACATGAAGTAGCGCTCGTCGAATCCGCCGACCTCTTCGAAGCGGTCGCGTCGGGCCAAGAAGAACGCTCCCGAGACCCAGTCGACCGAACCGTCCTTGCGCGGCGAGCGGTAGCGACGCGTGAAGGGGTTCTTGGGCCACAGTGGTGCCAGCAGTGCGTGAAAGCCGGCGAGCCAGAAGTTCGGGAAGACGCGCTGGGACGGATAGACGCTGCCGTCGGGCCGCACGATCTGCGGACCGACGATGGCGACGTTGGGATGATCGTCGAGAAACGCCACCAGCGCCGCCACCGCCCCGTCGTGCACGACGACGTCGGGGTTGGAGACCAGTAGATAGCGTCGCGCGGGCGCCGCGGCCACGCCGCGGTTGACGCCGCGTCCGTAACCGAGGTTCAACTTGGGCACGACCAGCACGACGTGCTGGCCCGAGAGCGACGGCAACGTCGAACCCTCCTCCCCGTTCTCCACGACCACGATGTCGGTGACCCCGTTGGCGTGGAGGGAGTCGACGCAGTCGTCGAGGGCCTGGCCGGCGTGGAAGTCGACGATCACCGCGGCGACGTCGGTCGCGACCTCACTCATCGGACGTCACCTCGCGCACCACGGTCTCGCACCAGGCGAGTGAGGCCGTCGCGCCACTCCGGTAGCGCCGACCACGCCGTGGTGAACTTGCCGGTCGCGAGGTCGCTGCGGATCGGTCGGGTCGCCAGCGGCGCCGGATCGAGATCGGCCGTCGCGATCGCCGTCGCGAATCCTTCGTCGCGACCGAGGATCGATCCGATGTAGCTCGCCACGTCGAACCACGTGGTCGTGCCGGCGTTCGCCACGTGCCATAGTCCGCCCGGTCGTTCACGCACCATTGTCGCCAGGACGCGTGCCAGGTCGCTCGCGACGGTGACGGTGCCGGTCTGGTCGTTCACGAATCGCACGGTCTCTCCCGAGAGCGCTCGATCGGCGATGACGTGGGCGACGTTCTTGCCGCGCACCCCCATCACCCACGACGTGCGCACGACGGTGTCGTCACTCGAACACAGCAGTTCACCGGCTCGCTTGGACGCCCCGTAGACGTGAGGGGATGGTGACGTCGTCTTCCACGTAGGCGCCGCCCTTGTTGCCGTCGAAGACGTAGTCCGTCGAGATCGCGATCAGGTGCGCGCCGCTCTCTTTGGCCGCGAGCGACAGCGATTCGGTTCCCGCGGCGTTGACGGCGAAGCACGCGGCCTCCTCGGTCTGCGCGCGGTCGACCGCGGTGTAGGCGGCTAGGTGCACGATCACGTCCGGGCGAGCACTGCCTATCGCGCGCTGCACCGCGTCATTATCGGCCACGTCGAGTTCGTGACGCGTGAGAGCGAGCACGTCGAACTCGCCTTCGGGAACCGCGCGACCATCGGGCTGGAACGAGCGATCGCCGCCGGGCGGCACGACACCGCCGAGGACGTCGACCATGTCCACGCCGACCTGACCGGATGCGCCCGTCACCAAGACACGCGTCGCGCGGGTCACGACTGGTCCTCGTGCGCTCGCACGTGCACCACGTCGCCGACCGTTACCACGACGTCCGTGCCATCGACCGAAACGATGAGCTGACCGAAGTCGTCCACCGACGTCGCGGTACCGACGACCACGTCGTTCGTGCGTTCGACGCGGACACGTTGGCCCAACGTCGAGAGCGCTCGTCGATACTCGTCGCGCAGCGTCGCTTGACCGTCGGTGCTGTCGAGGAGTTCACGGCGGGTCTCGAGTTCATCCAACACGATGTCGAGCAGCGCCGGTGCACTGATCGTGACACCAGAGGCGGCGCGCACGCTCGTCGACAAGACATTGGCCGGTCCCACGTCGGTGAGGTTCACGCCGATCCCGACGACGACTGCCAATCGCTCATCAACGGCGACGATCTCAGCGAGCAGGCCCGCGATCTTCGCCTCCCCGACGATCAGGTCGTTCGGCCACTTGAGCGCCGGTCGCACGCCGCTCAGTCGCACGAGGGCGGCCCGCGCCGCGAGCGCGACGGCGGCGACCACGAGTTGGAGCTGGTCCGGCGCGACGTCGGGTCGCAGGAGGATCGAGCACAGCAACGACGCCCCGGGTGCCGACTCCCATCGTCGATCCAGCCGGCCCCGCCCGGCGCTCTGAAAGTCCGCGACGGCCACGAGTCCTTCCGGCGCGCCTTCCAGTGCCCGTTGGCTCAGCCAGGTGTTCGTGGAGTCGATCACGTCGAAGTGCTCGATACGCCAGACGATTGAACTCACAAGGAAACTCTAGAGTTTCAAGAGCGAGTGGTAGAAAATGACAGGTCCGCTACGGAGGTTTGCGTGTTACAGAAAGTCCTGATCGCCAATCGCGGCGAGATCGCGGTACGCGTCATGCGCACCTGTCGAGAGATGGGCATCGCGACCGTCGCGGTCTACTCCGAACTCGATCGCAACGCGCTGCACGTCCGTCTGGCCGACGAGGCCTACGCCCTCGGGGGCCAGAGCGCCGCCGAGAGCTACCTCAACACCGAGGCGATCCTCACGTCATCGCACGCTCCGGTGCCGACGCCGTCCATCCGGGCTACGGATTCTTCTCCGAGAACACGGAGTTCGCGCGCGCCATCACCTCGCGCGGCGTCACCTTCATCGGTCCCCGCCCGAGGCCATCGAGGTCATGGGCGACAAGATCTCGAGTCGTCTCGCCGCCGCCAAGGTCGGCGTCGAAGGTGTCCCTGGACGAAGTGAAGCCCTGAAGAACCCCAAAGAGGTCGTCAAGTTCGGCAACGAGTTTGGTTGGCCCGTCGCCATCAAGGCCGCCTACGGCGGCGGCGGGCGCGGTATGAAGGTCGTGAACGCCCCCGACGAAGCGGCGACGGCCCTGGAGAGCGCCCAGCGCGAGGCGCAGAGTTACTTCGGTCGACCCGAGTGCTACGTCGAGCGCTACCTCACGCGACCGCGTCACATCGAGATGCAGGTCCTCGCCGACAGCCAGGGCACCACACTCTGGCTCGGCGAGCGTGACTGCTCGGCGCAGCGACGTCATCAGAAGCTCATCGAGGAGTCGCCGGCGGCGAACTTCCCCGACGACGTGCGCCGCGCGATGGGCGAAGCGGCCGTCAAGGTCTCCAAGGC
>CAVXRB010000010.1:0-75554 GCA_963764095.1 uncultured Acidimicrobiaceae bacterium
TATGTTGTGTGCACGTCTACGCTTCGGGACTCCGTTTACGTATTGCTGGAGACAGATGATCGGACAAGATGGCGGTGACGAGGGGCTCGACGACACTCTCTTCGCCGATCGCGCGACGGGCGTGGGCGCGACCATCATGGGTCGCAATATGTTCGGCCCCGTCCGTGGTCAGTGGGGTGACGAGGAGTGGACCGGCTGGTGGGGCGACGACCCACCTTTCCATCATCCGGTCTTTGTGCTCACCCATCACGCGCGAGCGCCCCTCGAGATGCAGGGAGGGACGACTCCATTTCATGACCGACGGAATCGAGTCCGCCCGCGACGCCGCCTTCGAAGCCGCCGGCGATCGCGATGTCTTGGTCGGGGGCGGCGCTTCCACGATTCGCCAGTACCTTCGTTCGGGACAGATCGACGAGATGCGCCTCGCGGTCATACCAGTCTTGTTGGGTAGCGGGGAACGACTCTTCGAGGACGACGGCCCCGACGCCAGCGACTATTCGTGCGTCGAGCACCTCTGCTCCCCCGCGGTCACGCACGTTCGCTTCGTGCGATCAACGTGATGGACTCCAGGGAACACGCACATCTGAAACACTGACTACATGGACTCTCGCTACGGCATCACGATCCCCTTCGACGGCGTCTCGCTTCGCGAGCACAAGGAGTGGTACCACCGCATCGCCGACCTCGGCTACACCGACCTCTGGTCGGCCGAAGTCGACGGGACCGACGGCTTCACACCGCTCACCCTCGCCGCGGTCTGGGAGCCACGACTGAACCTCGGCGTCGCGGTCACGCCGGTGTTCACGCGCGGCCCGGGACTGCTCGCCATGAGCATCGCGGCGATGGCCGAAGTCGCCGAAGGTCGCTTCATCATGGGACTCGGTGCCTCGAGCGAACCGGTCGTCCAGCGCTGGAACGGCGTTGCCGTACGAGAAGCCCTACGCGCGCACCCGCGACGTCCTGCGCTTCGTCAAGCGCGCCCTCGACGGTGAGAAGATCGACGAGGTCTTCGAGACCTTCGAGGTCCACGGCTTCAAACTCTCTCGACCGGTCCTGGTGCGTCCGCCGATCCTGCTCGGGGCGCTTCGCCCGGGCATGCTGCGATTCGCCGGGCGAGAGGCCGACGGCGCGATACTGAACTGGCTCGGCGCCAATGACGTCGCGCAGTGTCGGGCCGAAGTCGGTGAGGGAAAGTTGATCGCCGCGCGGCTCTTCGTCGTGCCGACCGCTGACGCGGATTTGGCGCGCATGATCGGGCGTCGCATGATCTCGTCGTACCTCACGGTGAACGCCTACGCCGAGTTCCATCGCTGGCTCGGTCGCGGCGAGGCGCTCCAGCCGATGTGGGACGCCTGGGCCGAAGGCAATCGCAGACTGGCGAACGAGGTGATCCCCGACTCGGTCGTCGACGAACTGATCATCCACGGTCCCTACGAGGCCTGTCGCGAGCACGTGCTGCGCTACATCGAGGCCGGCATCCAGATCCCGACACTGGCGATCGTCCCCTTCGGCGTGGACCTCAAAGAGGCCGTCGAGGGACTAGCGCCTCGTTAGACCTTCTCGGCTTCGAGGAACTCCAGCATGCCCGCGAACTTCTCGCGCGCCGCCGCTTCGCGTTCGGGATGAACTCACTCGGGACCTCACTGGGCGTGTAGTTCTTCAACGCGTGACGCGCCACGGTCTGGCGATGGACCTCGTCGGGTCCGTCGTAGATGCGCGCGGCGCGCGCCCAGCGGTACATCCGCTCGAGCGGCAGGTCCGTCGAGTAGCCGAGCGCGCCGTGGGTCTGGATCGCGCGGTCGATGACGTTGTGCAAGACCGCCGCGCCGTAGTACTTGATCATCGCGATCTCGTCGCGCGACGCCGACGCACCGACCTGGTCCATCTTCCACGCGGCGTGCAAGGTCATGAGCCGCGCCGCGTGCATCTCGGCGCGCGAGTCGGCGATCCAGTTCTGCACGGTCTGCTTCTCCGAGAGCAGTGACCCGTGCGTGAAGCGACTGACGGCGCGCTCGCACATCATGTCGAAGGCCCGCTGGGACTGTCCGAGCCAGCGCATGCAGTGATGGATCCGACCGGGACCGAGCCGCGCCTGGGCGAGCAGGAAGCCGGAACCCTCGGGACCGATGAGGTTCTCGGCCGGGATGCGCACGTCGTCGTAGCGGATCTCGGCGTGGTTGCCGAAGCGGCCGTAGTGGTTGTCGGGGTCGTCCATCGAGCCGACGTCGCGCACGATGTTGACGCCGGGCGTGTCGGCCGGCACCACGAACATCGAGGAACCTTGGTACGGGTGGATGTCGGGATTCGTGACGGCCATCACGACGAGGATGTCGGCGACCGAGCCGTTGGTCGTGTACCACTTGTGGCCGTTGATGACCCACTCGTCGCCGTCCTTGACGGCGCGCGTCTTTAGCAGTCGCGGGTCGCTCCCGGCCGTCTCCGGTTCGGTCATCGAAAAGCCCGAGCGGATCGTGCCGTCGAGCAGCGGCTGGAGCCAGCGCTCGCGGATGTACTCCTGCTTTCCCGGTCATCTCCATGCCGGCCGCCGAGCAGCTCGGCGTTGCCGCTGTCGGGGGCGTTGTTACCGAAGACGACCGGACCGTAGGGCGTCTGGCCGAGGATCTCGTGCATGAGACCGAGTCGGACCTGCCCGAATCCCATGCCGCCGAGTTCCGACGGCAGGTGAGCGGCCCAGAGTCCGCGTTCGCGCACCTGGTCCTGCAGCGGCTTGATGAACGTCAGCGGCCTGGTCGTGGCTCAGGTCCAGAGTTTCGATCGGCATGATCTCCTCGCGCACGAAGCCGCGCATCCAGACCAACTGCTCCTCGAACTCCGGTTCAGTCTCAAAGTCCCACGCCATGGCCCACCTTCCTTTCGCCAACTCTACGTCGCACGAAAAGTGGTGAGCGAGGGCCGCGGCGTCCCTCCCTACACTGTGAGTGCGAAAGATCGGAGCGCCATGGCCAAGAAGAAGCAGACCCCCGCCAAGCCCGTCAAGGCGCTGCGCATCGGCGTCGTCGACACGATGTTCGCGCGCTTCGACATGGGCGCCTCGGCGCGCGCCGAACTCGAGAGTTGCTCGGGCTTCGGCGAGTCCTTCACCGTCATCTCGCGCACCGTGCCGGGCTTCAAGGACCTCGCTGTCGCCGCGATGAACATGATCGAAAAAGACGACTGCGACGATCGTCGTCGCCCTCGGCATGCCCGGGTCGGCGCCGATCGACAAGCAGTGCGCCCACGAAGCCTCCCAGGGCATCATGCAGGCGCAACTCATGACCGCGACGCCGATCCTCGAGGTCTTCGTCCACGAGGACGAGTCCGACGATCCCGACGTCCTGGCCAAGGTCTTCGACGACCGCTCGCGCAAGCACGCCCGCAACGCCTACTGGATGCTCTTCGATCCCGATCAACTCAGCCGTCGCGCCGGCCAGGGCGTTCGTCAGGGCTTCGATGACGCCGGACCGCTCAGGGGCCACTAGGTAGTCGAAGCCGCGCGGGCTTGGTTATGCTCCACTTACCTTGCAGTACTTAGAGGAGGAACTCATGCCCGAAGCCGTCATCGTCGCCACCGGTCGAACCCCTATCGGTCGCGCCTTCAAGGGCTCGCTCGTCGACATGCGACCGGACGATCTCACCGCCTTGGTCGATCCGCACCGTGTTGGCCAAGTTGCCCGAACTCGACCCCCAGAGCGTCGAAGACGTCATCGTCGGCTGCGGTCAGCCAGCCGGTGAGTCGGGATTCAACATCGCGCGCGTGGCGGCACTGCTCGCCGGACTGCCCGACGTGCCGGGCGTCACCGTGAATCGCTACTGCTCGTCCTCACTCCAGACCATCCGCATGGCCGCACACGCGATTCGCGCCGGCGAGGGCGACGTCTTCGTCGCCGCCGGTGTGGAGACGGTGTCGCGCTTCGCGAGCGGCGCCTCGGACAGCGGCAAGGCCACCAACGAGCTCTTCTCCGACGCCATGGAGCGAACCGCGAAGCGCTCGGAGCGCACCGGCGAACCCTGGTCGCCCCAGCCCGGCCTGCCCGACATCTACATCGCCATGGGCCAGACCGCCGAGAACGTCGCCGAGTTCGAGAGTGTCAGTCGTCTCGAGATGGACGAGTTCGCCGTGCGCAGCCAAGAGCTCGCGGTCGCGCACCAAGAGAACGGCTTCTTCGAGCGAGAGATCATCCCCGTCACCCTGCCCGACGGCAACGTCGTCACCAAGGACGACGGACCGCGCGCCGGCACGACCCTCGAGCGCCTCGCCACGTTGCAGCCCGTCTTTCGCGAAGGTGGCTCCATCACCGCCGGCAACGCCTGTCCGCTGAACGACGGCGCCGCGGCCGTCGTGGTGATGAGCGACACCCGTGCCAAGGAACTCGGCATCAAGCCCATCGCGCGCATCGTGGCGAGCGGCGTCAGCGGGCTCAACCCGAGATCATGGGGCTGGGCCCAATCGAAGCCTGTCGCCAGGCCTTGAAGCGCGCGAACATGACGATCGACGACATCGACCTGGTCGAGATCAACGAGGCCTTCGCCGCCCAGGTGATCCCGAGCGCCAAGCACCTCGGCATCACACTCGACAAACTCAACATCCGCGGCGGCGCCATCGCGCTCGGTCACCCCTTCGGCATGACCGGCGCTCGCATCATGACGACGTTATTGAACTCGCTCGAGGACGCCGGTGCGCGATTCGGCCTGGAGTCCATGTGCGTCGGCGGCGGTCAAGGCATGGCCATGATCGTCGAGCGCCTGGACTGACGCATGAGTGGCGACGTCGTCTTCGATCAGCCATTCCTAGAGCACCGCGACGCGCAGTCGTACGTGGCGATCGCTGCCAAGGTGACGATGGAGGGCTTCGACGTGGTCGAAGGTCTCGACCGACGAAGTCTTCGCGTGGTTGGAAGAAAACGGGGCGATGCGATCCGGCTCGCCGTTCGTGCGCATCGTGACGAGTGACATGTCGGCCGAACTCGATATCGAGGTGGGACTGCCGGTCGACGATCGACCGCTCGGCACCGAACGCTTCATCGTTGGGTCGATACCGCGTGGTTCGTACGTGACGCTCTTCTACAGGCCCAACGATGACCACGACCACTATCGGGCGAACGTCGACGTGCAGGCGTGGGCCGCGAGTGAGGGCCTGGCGTGGGCGATCGATTCCAGCAGCGGCGTCGAGGTGTGGCTCGGGCGATTCGAATTCTTCCGCACCGATCTGTCGAGCGAGGAACACTCGGTCTTCGAACTGATCTACCAAATCGCCGACTGAGTGCGTCGCTCGACCATCGGCGCGTCACCTTCTTCGGCATGTTCGCGTCGGTACACTGAGCGAAATGTCGCGACGCTCGATTCCGAAGGCGATACTCGCGACGCTCACGGTGTTGACGCTCGTCGCGGTGGCAGTCTCACTCTCCGGAAACGCGAAGAACCGAAACCCGTTTGGCGGACGCCTCTACGCCTTCGGCGGCTACCGAATCGATCACGGCGCCACGGAGGTCGGCGCGCAGTGGAGAGTTCCCTTGATCCTTCCCGGTTCACCGTTCAACAGCGGTGCCTCGACGTGGATCGCCGTTCAGAACTCCCAGCGACAGTTCATCCAAGTCGGGACGGTGGAGAATGACCGGCTCTTCGGGGCCTACGGCGTCTTCTGGAGTGACGTCGCGGTCGGCTTCCACCCACAGTTCCTCGCCGACGCCAACGCGGGCGACCTCATCAAGTTCAAGATGCTCCAGACGGCGCGAGGGTGGCGACTCGACTATGACGACGCCACCCACCACGTGTCCGGGAGCGTGTCGATTCACTACGCACCGGGTGCAACCTTCAACTCCGCGCAGTGGATCCAAGAAGATCCGGGCCTGGGGAACAGTGCCAACAACCACGTCCCCTATCCGACGATGATTCCCCCGACGTTCCAGCACCTGACATTGAACGGTGCCGCACCACGACTCCGAAAGAGAGATGGACTGGCCCTCGTAACGAGAGACGGCGTGATCGAAGTGCCGACATCGGTCCAGGGTGACCAGTTCTCGATGACCAGTGCTGTCGGCCCGGCGCGACAGTATCTCCGCGACATCTTCCCCTACGACGTGGCGCTCTACCCGTTTCAAGTGGATGTCTTCGACATGAAGTCCCCCACGGCGACGGTGCTGCGACGGATGCGTTCGGCGCTCACGGTCTTCGGGAAGGACCTGCGTACGCAGACCTGGCCCGCCAAAGACGAGAACGACGTCAAACGTGTCGAGAAGTTCGACTCGGACTACTTGCGCCTCTACGCCCACTTCTCCGTGGCGCCATCGCCGATGAGCAACTCGGAGTTGGCGTGCCTCGCCGTCGACGATCGCCGAGACTTCGGCTACATCGTCAAGCTCCGCTACGCACTCGGCCTGCCGCCGGCGTAGCGAGCGGCGTTCGTCGGTGGCAGAATCGACGGATGAAAGTCGAATTGATCGAGTCGGTTCAGGAGTTCATCGCCACGACGACGGCCTTTCGGGCGGCCGATCCCTTGCGGACGAACGTCCTCGGCAGCGTCGCGCTCTCCATCGCCGATGGCGAACGGACCTACGACGACTATCGGTGGTGGGTCGTGCGAGACGACCACAATGAAGTCGCCGGCGTGGCGATGCGCACGTCACCGTTCAACATGGTCGTCGCGCCGATGTCGAGCGACGCCGCGCACGCCCTCGGTGCGAAGCGTCAGTCAGCACGACGACGCACTGCCTGGAATTACGGGGTCGAAGGACGTGATCGAGGCACTGGTCGAGGGATACGTCGAATCGAACAGTCCCGGCTCGCGACGGGCACTCGCGAAGAATCGTCGCGATCTGCTGTACGAATTAGAAGATCTCGTCACGCCCGACATCGAGGGTGTCGGGCGCCGCGCGCGATGCTGACGACCTCGAACTGCTCGCGCCGATGCTGAGTGCGTTCATGCGCGAGACCGAACTCATGCCGACGTCGATAAGTGAGGCGCGCGATACGGCGAAGAGGAAGGTAAAGGAAGGTTCACTCTACTGCTGGGAGGTGAACGGTGACGTCGTCGCGATCGCCGGCCACGCGAACGTGGTCACCACGGGCTCGATCGTCATCGGGCGGGTCGGTCCGGTCTACACACCGCCGCCGCATCGCCGTCACGGCTACGGGAGCGCGGTGACGGCGCACGTGACGCACTCACTTATCGAAAAGGGTGCGCGCGTCATGCTCTTCACCGACGCGGCCAATCCCACGAGCAACAGCATCTACCAGGCGATCGGCTACCGGTTGGTCGACGAACTCGTCGAGGTGCGTTTCGCCGACGCCTAACGACCGGTCTTGATGACGTTCGGGTCGCTGGTCCAGGCGTCGTGCTCGGCGTCGGTGACCGGCTTGGTCTCATCGGGCAACAGCACGGCGATCGAGTCACGCACTTCGTAGACGACGCGCTTGCGCGGGTTGTAGAGCACGTTCTCACTGGGCACGTAGAGCAACTCGCCGTGGTCGACCGGGTCTTCGAGCAACGCCAGTAAGAAACTGTCGAGCGCCATCGCTACTTCCCTTCCATAACTGTCTCCTAGAAACCGTACTCGTCGCTCGCACTAGACCCCGACGACGCCCTCGGTCGGTTGGTGCCGGGCCCGGAGCCGACGTCGGATATAGAAGTAGAGCGTCACGACGCCGGCGAGCGCCACGAGGTCCGAGATGACGTTGCTCACGGTCAGCAACGGCGTGCTGCCGTAGGCCATGGAGACGTCTCTCGAGGTCGGGATCACGACCATCAGGTTCGGGCTCACCCGATACGGACCCGTCGCGCCGGTCGCGTGCCAGCGCGGGAAGTACGAGATCTTGACCAGTACCGGGACGCCGATGCGACTGACGTGGAACGAGATCGACTGCAGTCCGACCTTGACGTCGCTGACGGTGACCTTGGGCAGCGTCGTCGTGCGTGTCCATCGTGCGTGATGCTCGTGGCCGTGGGCCAGTTCGACGGTCCGGTCGTGGCGGCGACGGTCCCCCACAGTTTCGGATTGAGCCACCACGTCGTGTTGGCGTTGAGCCAGCCGACGCGGCTCGTCGTATTGGCCACGATGTTCGGCAGGCTCGTGAGCGGCTGGACCATCGGGCTCGAGGCGATCTTGTAGATGAACCACTGGTCGCCCGGTGACGGCCACTTCTTCGTCTTGGCGATCAGCGTGAGTTCGCGGGTCGCGGTTGGCCTGGTTGATGACCGACGGCGAGAACGCGACGTAGTAGCGCACGCCGAGCATCTGGAGGTGCTGGACCCCGAAGGCGACGTCGAGTCCGCCGTAGGGCAGGCCGACCATCGGGTTACTCGGCGCGACACTGAGTTCGGCCTGGTCGAGGAAGTGATACGGCGTCGTCGCCGAGGACTCGAAGAAAGTCCCTCCATCGAGTCGATGCAGTTGTTCGTCCAGTACGGCATCAGCATCAGCGCCTCGGGCGTCCCGAAGCGGTTCTGGTCGGCGTTGTACTCCCACATCGCGCGACCACAGCCGTACTTCTGCGCCGACCTGGGCCATCGTCGGTCATGAGGTCGTTGTACTCGGGCCAGCGCGGATTTGGCCTGGTAGCCCGAGTAGTTCCACTGCGCCCAACTGGAGACCTGGTTGCCCGATCGTGTTGAGTGACAGCGCCGAGGCGACCGGGGGGATGAGTCCCGGGCACCGTCGTCAGCAGTCCCAGGACGAGGATGATGACCGTGGCGCGCGCGCTGCGTCGTCGCCAGCGCGTGGCGTCGTCTTCGATCGTCTCGTTCTCGTCGACATAGGACGACGGCAGACGAACAGCGTCCTCGTCGCGGCGGCGTGACGGCCCGCCTCGACCGGCACCGGAACGGGCGCGTTCTGGGATCGGCGACCGGCCTCGTGCGCGAAGCTGAAGCGGCTCTCACCGATCTGCACGGAGAAGCGACCGAGCGGGCTGCGCGATCGCTTCGCCCAGCGCATGAGGATGTAGCCGAAGAGCCAGCCCGGCGCTCAGGTGGATCGTGATGAACCAGAACGGGACCAGTCGTTCGTTCCAGATGACGTTCTGCGGGTCGAAGACGAAGGCGCCGATCGAGAGCACGGTCAACGTCGTCAGGATCATGCCCAGGCGGTCGCGCACCCAGAAGGCGACGATCAGGGCGATGATCGCGAGCACGATGACCCAGCGGTCGCCGGCCGCGCCGCCGCTCGAGGTGAACCAACCGAGCGTGCGTGAAGATGTCGTGCAGGGTGTTCACCGGGTCGTTCGTGTAGCCCATCGAGTTCGTGTACTTCTGGGTGGTGACGAACGACGTCAGCCACCACGCCGAGAGCCCGACCGAGATGAGTCCGGCCACGACGGCGAATCGCAGCGGGCGCGCGTAGTCGCCCGGACGTCGTCGTCGTTGGGGTCGCCGATGCCGCGGCGCTGCAGCAGTTCGAAGATCACGATGACGATGACGGCCTCGATGGTCCAGAACCACGGCAAGATGTGCGCCGCCAACGTCGCGCTGAGCGAGATCGCGGCCAACCAGTAGCCCCGACCGGTGCGCACGCCGCGCGCGAAGAGTCCGATCGTCAAGAGCGCCAGCGCGAGTGAGAGCGCGAAGGCGTACTCCCCCGCCATCGACGAGAAGAGGTTGCCGCCGTCGATGGTGAACGAGGCGTCGAAGAGGAACGGCAGCGTCGCGACCGCCAGCGCCGCCGGGATCGGGCGCGGCGCCTTGAAGAGTCGGCCCATCATGTAGGCGGTGATCGGCATCAGCACCGAACCGAGGATCGTCGCGAGCTTGAAGGCGACGGCGAAGCCGATGATGTAGCTGCCGAACCACGCCAGGATGTCGGGCAGGACGAAGTAGTAGGTGTAGGCCGGCATGCCGGCGAACCAGCCCGGGTACCACGGCGTCAGGTTGAAGGGGTTGCCGACCGACTTCAGGTAGGCCGGCACCGCCAGGTGCGATCCGGTGTCGCCGCCGGTGATCAGGGTGTTGGAGAAGATGAGCGACGGGTGGAGTTCCCACACCGTGATGAAGATGACCGCGAGGATCACCAGCGCGTCGAGCCGCGCACCGGGTGTATCGTGACGTCGAATCCAAGCGACGCATCAATGACCCGATCGCTGATTGATCAGCGCGACGATGGCGACGCCGTTGAAGGACATGTGGGTCACGATGCTCGGCACGAGTCGCTTGGTGCGCCACACGAGCGTCGCCAGGACCAGGCCGAGGAAGAAGAGACCGGCGAACTGCAGCGGTTCGCCGTGGGCCAACGCGAAGAGCGCCGCGCTGAGCACCACCGCCGAAGACGACGCTGGCTCGCGAGTCCGCTCTTTGGACCGCCCTCACTCAAGGCTCGAAAGAGCACGCCGCGAAAGAGCCACTCCTCCATTATGGGCGCCAAGAACGTGGTCATAACGATCAGCAGCACGAAACTCGCGCCGACGACCGAACCAAAGAGGTGGTTGCACGGGGCCGTTCAGGTGCTGCACGTGAAAGGGCACGTAGGCCACGTCGACGAGGAACTGACAGGCCACGCCCAGCGCGACGTAGAGGACGTCGTCGCATCGGAATCGCCACTGGTCCGGGAGATGCGCGCAGATTCCCGTAGTGGTAGGCGTAGTAGATCGCGCGCGCCGAAGCCGATCCAGAGACCGATCAGCCCAGTCGCGTTCGCCCACCACGGCGGCGACGGTGGCGTTCGCGAGGGCGCTGAGTCCACCCGGGTAGTGGGTCAGGGACACGCCGATGAGCTCGAAGACCGAGCCGAGGATCTGACCGGCGAGGAAACCGACGAAGGCCGCCAACACGATGGCCACCATTCGCGGTCGCTCGACTGTTTCGGCGTCGATCAGAGAATCCACAGGGAATAACCCTAACTCGCGCTCCGTTTTCCACAGGTGCAAGTCGCTTCGTCGTAGTTGACCTCTAGTCTGGTCTGGTGAGTATCGCCCCCGAAGAACCGTCCGGCTACAAGAAGTACATGCCGGGCGGTGATAAGCCCATGGCCCCCGACGCCCGACGACGTCTCTTGATGATCGGCTGCATCGCGTTCGTCTTCGCCATCTTCATCATTCCGCCTCTTTCGCGTCACAAGAACGTGAAGACCATCTCGTACTCGAGGCTCCTCAAGGACGCCGCGCACCAGAAGGTCGACACGGCGATCATCAACTCGACCTCCGGCGTCATCACCGGCCAATTGACCAACGGCACCAACTACACCACCAACGGCCCGACGCCGCTGATCAACAGCGACATCACGAAGTTGCGCACCACCGACAACGTGGCGGTGACGTTCGCGAACCCGTCGAAGCCTCCTGGGCGCGCTGCTGCCCTACCTCATCCTCGGCGCTGATCTTCGTCGCCTTCATGGTCTTCCTCTCGCGCCAGGCGCGAAACCAGATGACCGGCATGATGTCGGTCGGTCGCTCCAAGGCCAAACAGTTCAATCAGGACCGACCGAAGACCACCTTCGCCGACGTCGCCGGGTACTTCGGCGTCAAACAAGAGATCAGTGAGATCGTCGAGTTCTTGAAGACGCCCGGTCGCTACAAGGAGATCGGCGCGCTCATCCCGAAGGGCATCTTGCTCGTCGGCCCCCCGGGTACCGGCAAGACGATGCTCGCGCGCGCCGTCGCCGGCGAAGCTGGCGTGCCCTTCTTCTCGGTCTCGGGATCGGACTTCATGGAGATGTTCGTAGGTGTCGGCGCCAGTCGCGTGCGCGACCTCTTCGCCACCGCGCGCAAGCAGGCGCCCGCCATCGTCTTCATCGACGAGATCGACTCCATCGGACGCAAAGCGTGGCGCCGGTCTCGGTGGCGGCCACGACGAGCGCGAACAGACGCTGAACCAGATGCTGAACGAGATGGACGGCTTCGACCCCTCCGAGGGCGTCGTCGTGATCGCGGCGACGAACCGTCCCGACGTCTTGGACCCGGCGCTGCTGCGACCGGGCCGCTTCGACCGCCAGATCGTGGTGCCGCTGCCGGACCTCGATGAACGCCTGCCGATCCTGGAGGTCCACTCGAAGAATAAACCCCTCGATCCCTCGGTCTCACTGGAGATGGTGGCGCGGGGCACGCCCGGCATGAGCGGCGCCGACCTGGCGAACCTCGTGAACGAGTCGGCGCTGCACGCCGTTCGTCGACACTCCTCGACCATCGGCATGGAGGACTTCGAGTCGGCGCGTGACCGGGTCATGATGGGACAGCTGCGCGACACGATGGTCCTGATGGACGACGAGCGCGAGCGCGTCGCCTACCACGAGAGCGGACACGCGCTGTTGGCCTACGTCCTCGACAAGACCGACCCCTGCACAAGATCACGATCATCCCGCGCGGCATGGCGCTCGGCGTGACGATGACGCTGCCCGAAGAGGACCGCCACATCGTGGCGCGTCAGTACCTCGAGGACTCGTTGTGCATGCGCATGGGTGGTCGCGTCGCGGAACTCCTCGTCTACGGCGACCTCTCGACCGGCGCCGCCGACGACCTGCAGCGCAACACCGAACTGGCGATCCGCATGGTGCGCGAGTGGGGCATGTCCAAGGAGATCGGCCCGATGGCCTGGGGTTCGAACAACCAGGTCTTCTTGGGCGAGGACCTCATGCACACCCGCGACTACTCGGACCACACCGTCCCAGGTCATCGACGACGAGGTCGAGCGGATCCTTCGCGAACAGGAGTCGCGTGCCATCGAGGTCTTGACCCTGCACCGTCGGGGTCTCGAGGCACTCACGCGCGCGCTGCTCGAGAACGAGACGATCGACGGTGAGACCGCCGCTCGACTCATCGACGAGGCGCACGGCGAACAGGTTCACCCCGAGGGCACGAAGACCGTCAGTTCACTCGTCGGCGTCGGTGCGGCCTCGGCGTCGAAGAAGAGTCCGCACCGCCGCCGGCCGCTCCGGCGACGCCCCACTGCCGGGTTGGCAGCCGCCGACGCTACCGGCCGTCTAGGGCCGAGACCACCGTCATCCCCGCCGGCTTCGTCGGCAACGTGAGGGTGACCAACAATGACGGACGAGACGCCGTGATGATGATCGCGCACACCGGGGACCTTGGCGAATGCGGAATCGTCAGGCGCAGACTCGCGTCGCCCGTCAAATGGAACGTGACTCTCGTGCGCGACCGCACCGCGGTGCGACAGTCGGGTGAGGGTGACCTCGATCGACTTCGACGACGCGTTGGTCAACGTCGGCCGTGTCGATGCCCTTTCCGGTGAAGTCGCCGATCAGGTACTCCGCCTGGGGTGACCCCGCAGCACTGAGCGCGATGTCCTTGCCGGTGCCCGTCGCGAGCGCCGCGATCACCGGCTGACTCGAGCTCATCGCGACGTTCGCGTAATTCGCGATCGGGATCGCCGAGTTCGGCGTGATCGTCGCGACGGCGCTGCCGTAGGGCGGGACGCTCACCGTCTGGTTCGGCACGTGATACTTGGCCAGCGAGACCTTGAGCGTGACGGTGGCCGAGGTCGGCCCGGGATTGGCCAATCGAATCTGTGCGATTGCGTTGTTGGCCGTCGTGACCAGCGGAAAGATCGCCGACGTCGACGGCGCTTCGACGCCCGTGTTGTAGGACACCGTGGGACCGGACTGTTGGAGACCGACGATGTCGAGCGCGCCGCGCAGGACGCGCACGTGCACGCCGATGTCGCTGCAGGTCGACGATCGCCGTGCCGAGGTTGATCTCGGCCTGGGAGTGGGCGGCCGACGGCGTAGCCCTGGAACTTCGCCGGGCGCGACGTAGCCAGAGGCGGAGAACGTCGAGACGTTGAAGACCGCGGGCGTCGCGGTCGGGTTGTAGACGCTGAGGACCGCGCTCGATCCGACGGTCGTATCGAAGCCCGCCGCGAACCAGTTCGTGACACCCGTCGAGATGCACGGCGCTTCGCTCGTGTGGTCCCGTGGCCACCTCGACGCCCACGACGCCGCCACCGCTGACCTGGGCGCCGACGCCGAAGTAGTCGCCGCGCATGCCCGACGCTGGGATCGAAGCCGTACTGCTCGTAGGGGCGCGAGGTTCACCGACGTGGAGACGGCGAGAGACCGAGATTCGAGACGTCATCGATCGTGACCTCGTGCGAGTGGTCCGTGGTGTTCAAGAAGATCACGCGACCGGACTCGCCGAGCTTTCGTTCGGGAAGCCCAGTGCAGTACAGCGCCGTCGATTCGGCCTGACCGTTCAGCGCCAGCGCGCTCGGCAGCTGCGAGGGATCGACGCTCTTGGCCATGGAAGCTCAACACGCCCACGACGACC
Organism: uncultured Acidimicrobiaceae bacterium; assembly: GCA_963764095.1. GTDB lineage: Bacteria > Actinomycetota > Acidimicrobiia > Acidimicrobiales > RAAP-2 > RAAP-2. The sequence continues at coordinate 14,203 of CAVXRB010000010.1, forward strand.
AGCGACGAGCGCCAGGACGACCAATAGTGGTACGCGGCGAAGGCTATTCATCGTCGATCCTTCGCGTGTCGCGGATGCGCGGGCGTCGTCGTCCGGTGAAGAGCCACTCGAGGCGATGGACCCAACCGAAGCCCAGCCACACCAGTAGCCATATCAAAGGGTGAACGCCGCGAGCAGGGCGTTGAGGGGAAGCGTGCGAAGGACGAGTTGGCCCGTTGGTCCGACGCTGAGGCGACCGGCGCCGGTCGCCGAGGCGCTGACGTGAAAGATCGGCGTCCAAAGGATCGTCGATCGAGCGCGGGGCCGGCTGGCCATTGACGTCGAGACCGAAGGCGCTGGCCGGCGCCAAGCCGACCTGCACCGTGGAGCCCGGCGACCACCGGGCCGCTAGTCGGACGTACTGGAAAAGACCGGAACCGGTGAGCGGGGCGTCGGCGACACTCTCCGAGGCGATGCCGTGGAAGAGCGAGTTCGAGAAGACCTCGACCGATTTGGTCTGCAACTCCAGCGACAGGTCGCTCTGGCGACCGAGGGCGGTCAACAGCACGCTCGGCACCGGATGCAGCGGAACGGTCTGGACGCCTTGTAATTCCGGCGCCGGACGAGTTCATCACGACGATCGTCGAGATGCCGGCCGGTGCCAGGAGTTGTCCGAGTCGAACCGTCTCGCCCTTCAAGGCCGACTCGACGGCGTCCACGATGACGTTGCTCGTTCCCGAGTCGGGTGTCGTGAAGAGCGAGGTCCCGGTCGGCAGCCCGTCCATCGACGTCGGCGCGGCTAGTCCTGGTGCGACCGACCACCCGGCGAGCGGCAGGACGGACGGGCCGCCCAACCAGAGCACGCGATAGCCCCCGGACGATGACGGGGCCAACGTGCTCAACGACTCGGCGACGCTCGTCGTCGGGAGGTCGAATCGCCCGCCGGCGAAGATGGCCGCGAAGGGCACGATCGCGACGACCAGCGCGGTCACGGTCAATCCGCCGCGCCCTGTCGCCATCCGAATCCGGCCTGGCGCAGATCGTTCTCGAGCGCACTGACGCCGAGGCCGATCAGCAACGCGAGCATCACCACGTAGAGCGCCAAGAGGACGTCGAGGTCGGGCGCGAACGAACCCATCCAGTGGCGAACGTCGAGGGCCGAAACGATCAACGTCAACGTCGCAATCGACGCCGCCTTCGTGGCGATGCGTCGGCGTTCTCCTCGACAGAGCAGCAGTCCTACGAACGCCGCTCCCGGCAACAACCAACCGGCCCACGACAGGCCGAATCCGCCGTCGGCCGCACGCGCCAGATTGGCGAAGGACGGAACCGTCCACGGCCCGCGGGCCAGACCGAAGACGCCGAGGGCGCGACCGCCGGCCAACCCCACGTCGATCGTGAGCGGCAGCAGAAGTATCGCCACGTTGAGCCAGATGAGCCGAGGAACCGCCACGGGTCCAGAAGTGTTCGACACCCTCGTCGGTCTCGAAGAGCCGTGCGAGGAACACGCCCAGGATGATCAATGTGACGCGATCAGCGTCGCCGGGGCCATCGCGGTGAGAGTCGCGATAAGCATCACCGCAATCATTCGCTGGCCGGATAACGTCGTTCGCCAACCGCGATGACCGAACGCCACCGGATCGCTGTAAGGCTGGGTTCGGAATCCGGGCACGTCCATCAACTCGAACAGCCGGCGAACGATGAACGGCAGCCCGGCCACCACGAGCGAGCACGTCGATACGACCCTGACTGACCATGTCCAGTCCCGAGCGGCAACGCCATGTACGCGAGGGCGGCGATGACGCGCGCGCGATTGGAGACCCGGCCCCTGAGTAGTCGGCTGATACCGATGGCGCCGATCGGGGATGGCGAAGATCAACGCCAGGCGCGGCAGGATCGCCCATACGTCCGAGGACGAACGTCCCGGCGAAGGCGAGCACCGCGTAGCCGGGCATGCCCGGCGATCCGGTGCCGACGCCGTTCGGCGACCACGACGCGAAGAAGTGTCGCCACATCGTCCACCATGAGTCGAGCGGCGCGAGTCGACCGATCAACGGCAGGTGCGTCACGACGAGGTTGCGCGATCCGATGAGCCACAGGACGAGACCACGAGCACCACACGGCGGCCTGCGAGCGAAAGGACGTCAGGATCCGTGACGGCTGGCGGCGAAGTTCCATCATGGCGCTCTCGGGGATCTCGTCGAACTCCTCTTCCTCGGAGAAGGCCGCCGCGAAACCGACGGCGTCGGCGTCGAACTCGTGGCGCTCGAGCGCCTCGGGCGGGAGGATGCCGCGCGCGCGGTCCAGCCCCTCGCGCATCAGGAGCACGACGAAGCGCTTGAGTCGGCTCGCTCCCCCGACCTGTAGTCGTCGCAGCTCTTCATCCGAGAGGACCTGGATCTCGATGGCGCTGACGACGACGCTCGCGGATGCGACTGCGGTGGTGAAGCAGCCAGCGCCACGAGCCGAGGATTGCCCCAGCGCGGTCGGTGTCGCGACCGACGATCGCGAGCACGAACTCCATCGAGTCCATGGCGAACAGCGCGAAGAGCGTCGTGAAGGCGTAACGCCGCCCCCACCCGGTCGCGACGACAACAACTGGTGTCGGCGCTGGAGGTCCTGGCGACTGGCGCGGCGGGTGCCGATGGCGGTGACGGGCCGCTCACCCGAGGCGATCGTCTCGCGGTGCGCGACCTTGGCGGTCGGCGCGACGACGATGCGCGCCCCGGCGATCTGCGCGCGCCAACAGAGGTCGAGGTCTTCGCCGAGCGCCGTGATCAGAGGGATCGAAGCCGCGCAAGCGTCGCGAAGAGGTCGCTGCGCACGAGGGTGACGCCGCCGGGCGCGACGAAGACGTCACGTTCGAGGTCCTGTTGGCCGTGGTCGATCTCACCGGGCTGGATACGTTCGTGCACGACCCCGAACGGTCGCTGGTCTGTCCGACGTGCAAGATGACCATGGGGTCGTCGTAGGAGCACGACCTTCGGGGTGACGATGCCGGCGTTGGTGCGAAAGGCCGCCTCCACCATCATCTGCACGGCGTCCGGTTCGAGACGCACGTCGTCGTGACAGAAGAGGAAGAAGGCCGAGCCCTCGACCATCAGGGCCGCCTCGTTACAGGCCGCGGCGAAACCGCGATTCTCCTCGAGGAGACGCACGAAGGCGTTCGGGGCGACCGCGGCGACGCGACCCGGGACGTGCTCGGTCTCCCCGTTCGCGACGACGAGCAGGCTGAGTTCCTCGTAGTTCTGGACCGCGAGAGAAGCGACGGTGGCTTCTAGACCCGGCCCGGAACCGGTGGTGACGACGACGGCAACGACGGCCGGAGCTCGAGATTCCATCGGTTCTTCAAGGCTAGTTGGCTGCCCGCGAAGCGACTTGGCTGCTTCGATGCCGACTCTCGACGAAACGTCGCGTTTTCCTATGAATCGCTGTGTCGTCGTCGCATTTCTTCGATGACGTCGTGCAGCGACGTGTCGAGCGTGATTTTCGGGCTCGCCACTTCGTCGCGCGGCGAAGTTTTTCGTAACTCCCACACGACACCGGCACTTCGACCGGTCGAATGCAGCGACTCGTCGGTGACGAGGCGAACGTCGGGATCGATGGCTGCGACGAGGCGTTGCGCTATGTCGGACAGTGCCCACGTCGATGCCGGACGCGATGTTGTAGACCTCGCCACTGACGCCTGCGTTCCACGAGCAGTCGATAGGCGCGAACGACGTCGCGAACGTCACTGAAGTCGCGTCGCGTCGAGAGGTCGCCCACGACGATCTCGTCGGCCCCGTCCTCTACGGCCTGCAGCAGGCGATCGACGATCGCCGGTACGACGAAGTCGGTCGATTGGCCCGGACCCACGTGATTGAACGGCCGAGCGATGACGACGCGCTGGCGCGCGCTCGCGCACGGCGTCGTGCGACGACGTGTTCGGCCTCGACCTTGCTCGAGGCGTAGGGATTGGCCGGCGCGACCCGGAACGTCTCCACGAGCGGCAGGTCCTCGGCCGCACAACGCCGTAAACGTCGGACGAACTGACGAGCAACACCGTCGCGGCCGGCACTATCTCGCTCGCGGCGTCGAGGACCTTCTTCGTGCCCAGTACGTTGACTCGGGTGTACTCGACCGGACGCGACCACGATTCCGCCGACGGCGGTCATCGCCGCCAAGTGATAGACCGCGTCGGGCGCCGTGCTCGCCAAGATCGCGCGAACGCTCGCCACGTCGGTCACGTCGCACTCGCGGTCGACGCCCACGACGTCGTCACCGCTTGGCGCGCAAGTGTTCGAGGAGGTGGCGGCCGACGAAGCCGTCGGCGCCCGTGACCAGCGCCTTCATCGCCGCGTCGCCATCTCGTAGGCCTTCAGATGCTGGCCGATCGACGCGTCCCACGTGAAGATCTCCGCGCGCGCGCGGGCGCGCTGCGCGCCGATGGCGCGCTCGCCGTCGCTCATCTCGAGCGCCGTAGTCAGTACCGCGGCCAGTTCGACGGTGTCACCGGCGCGCGCGAGCAGCGCCGCGTCGCCCGCGATCTCGGACATCACGGTGTCGGACGACGTCACGACACAGGCGCCACAGGCCAGTGCTTCGAGCACGGGTAGACCGAACCCTTCACCGCGCGAGGGATAGGCCACCGCGCGCGACTGGCGCAACAGCGCCGGGAGTACCGCTTCGTCGACGAAACCCAGGCGTCGAATCCGCGAGAGCGCGGTGTGCCCGTTGAACTTCGCCTCGATCTCTCTCACGCCCCAGCCAGGCTGTCCTGCCAGCCAGAGTTCGACGTCGCTGTCGATGGCGGCTATCTCGTCGAAGGCGTCGAGTAAGACGTCAATACCCTTACGTGGTTCGAACGTACCGAGGAAGAAGATGTACGGTCGTTCGGCGGCGAGTCCGTGCGCCTTCAGTAATTCCGTGTCGCCACTCGCGTCAGTGGCGAAGCGATCGAGGTCGACGCCCAGCGTCCCCACGACGACCGGGGCGTGTGAGGGGATCTGTTCGTCCAACTCGCGCGCGGTGAACTCACTGATTGTCGGCAGTACGTCGGCGTGCGTCGCCGCGTAGGAGATCGCGCGTCGGAAGAACGGTACCTTGGAGCGTTCGTGCCACTCCGGATTGGTGAAGAACGTGAGGTCGTGGATCGTCACGACGGTCGGCGTCGAGGATCGGTGCGGCATCGTGTAGTGCGGCGAATGCCACACGTCCACCGACTTCGACGCCGCACTGCGACCGGCGAACCACGCCTCGTACACCAATCGAGTCGGACGGGCGTTCGGGACGATCGAGGCGATGTGTGTCGTGGGCGACCAGTCGTGCCAGCGCAGCGTGTCGTCTCGGCGCGTGACGAGCGTCGTCTCGACGCCGGTCGCCGGAATGCGACGTGCCAATTCACCGATGTAACGACCGGCGCCAGCGAGTCGTGGGGGTACGGCCGAGACGTCGAGTGCGAGCTTCATTGCCACGCCGCCAGATGATCCAGTGCGACGTTGCGCCACGTGAGATCGGCAACCGAATGACGACGCGCCGATTGACTCTCGTCGTCGTCACCTTGGCCCAGCGCGACGAGCAGTCCCTCGGCGATCGCCTCGACGTCGAAGGGATCGACGAGCACCACACGCGCATTGGTCATGACGCTCGGCGTCGTCGAACTGGCGACGACGCGCGTGCCGACGTTGAGGGCCTCGACGGGCGGTAGGCCCCATCCCTCGGCCAACGGGACGTACGCGAAGACCGTGGCGTCGCGATAAAGACCCAGCAACGTCTCGCGCGACACCAACCCCAACATCGTCGTGTCGCCCGTCGCAACGTCGCCCCACCCCTTCGGACCGACAAGCACCAACGTTCCCAGATCGGGGATCTTGGCCGACGCGATGCGATGCGCCTCGATCAAACGCTCGATGTTCTTTCGCGTCTCGATCGTGCCGGCATACAGGGTGAACGGGCCGTGCACGCCGTGCGACGCGAGCAGTTCGTGCACCGCCGTCTCAGAGGCGGCGTCGGCGTTGCTGTCGCCGACGCCGAGTCGAACGCTGTGGATCCGCGTGGCGTCGATGCCGACGCCGACGAGTCGTTCGGCGAGTCCGGGCGAGGTGACGATGATGCGAAGGTCCTGGCGGTCCGCGATCAGCTTCAACTGTCGGTCGTGGAAACGGACGCCGGCCGGGGTCGATATCCCCGGGTCGTCGCGCCACAACAGGTCGTGCATGGCGATCGAGTGCACGGCGTCCGGCGTCCCACCGGCGAAGGGACCAGCCATCGACGTGGCGTGCACGACGTTCGACGTTCTCGGAACGCCCAGCGCAACGATGGGCCAGAGGCGCGACAACGCTCGCACGCCGACCGGCGCGGTCACGACGCGCAGTGGCAGCGCTCCGTCGTCGCTGAAGCCCCTCGCCGCTACCCCGATGACGTCGAGTGCCGGATCGGCCAGGTCGTGCAATCCCATCGCCAGGCCGCGAACGTACGTGGCGATCCCGCCGGGCTGCGGGCGGCTGAGCTGTTCGATCGAGATCGTGATCGTGCGCTTCACGCCGACCAGCCTCGCACGACATCGTGGTAGAGCGACAAGTAGGCGCGCGCGGCCGTGTCCGGAGCGAAGTCGATGGCGCGCGAACGACCGGCGGCCACCATGATCGAACGTCGTGAACCGCTGGTCCAGACCTCTTCGAGCGCGTCGCGCACTTCGTGGTCGTTCGCGAAGAGCGCCGCGGCGCCCTCCAACAGTTCACGGTTGATCTCGGTGGCGCGAGCGAGCGTCGGTACGCCGGCCGACAGCGCGGCAATGGCGAACGAGGGAAAACGCGCGCCGTCGGAGAGGTGCATTACGACGCGGGCGTTCGCGAGCGCGTCGCGGGCGTCCTGACGGGAGCGAATCGTGACCGCGAGCCCGCTCGAACGGATCTTCTGGCCGGCCGCCGCGCTGGCGAGCGCCACAACGCGCGATCCGTGTTCTTGCGTGAAGGCGATCAACTGCGGTGCGGTTTCGATGAAGAGGTCATCGACGCCGGTGATGTTGACGACGAGGTCCGTACCATCATGTGTCACGTCCACGAGCGGCACCGCTGGCGGTACGACGACGACGCGACTGCGCGCGACGCCCAAGACACTGATGACCTCGTGACTGGCGCTGCGGCTCGACGCCACGAGAGTCGCGCCGCGCGCGACCGCGCGCCGCAGTTGGTTGATACGCAGGTGCGTTTGGGTCTCGCCCCGAAGTGGTCGAAGGTCGTCGACCGAGACGATCAACGGTATCTTCTCCGTGGGCGGTGTCGCGAGTCCGGCGACGTGCAACACATCGACCGCCGGCAACAGCCCGTCGATCGAGCGCCCGAGACTCCGACGCCACAGCGGTGACCATACGGCGCGCAGGTTCAGATGCGTTTCGTTCTTCGTGCGCGCCGATGTCCGTGAGCGAAAGCGCACCAAGTCGCACTCGTTCGTGCGGTCGAGCGCGTCGGCCAGGTCGGTCATCGAATTGCCGAGTGACTCCAGCGAACCGTCCAGGTCCAGGCCGACGCGAAGTTTCGAAGGACTCACGAACCAAGAGCCAGCGTTCGCATTGCACTCGTCCACGTCGGCCACAACTTGGTTGCCCAGCCGCCGAAGGCCTCGGTGCTCGTCGCGACGAGTCCGATCTCCTCATCGGCGTTGAGCAAGATCAAGGCGCCACTCTGGCCGAAGTGCCCGAAACTCGATGCCGGCCAGTCCCCCATCCAGTGGTGCTTGTCACCCTGGATCTCCGGTCCGAGTCCCCACGGACAGGGAGAGAACTTGCCAAATCCCGGGACGAATCCGTTCAGTTGGGGTGCGTAGGTCACAATGAGGTGGTCGCGCGTCTCTTTAGCGATGCCGTCCGGTCGCAGCCAGGCGACGGCCAGCGTCGCCAGGTCATTCGTCGAGCCGACGACACCGGACGAGGGTCGTCCAACGAGCGCGGTGTTCGTCATGCCGAAGGGGCGAAAGACGCGTTGCGCTAGCCAGTTCTCGGCGGTGTTGTCGCCGACGATCGACTCGACCGCGAGGTCGATCCCGTAGTTCGAGTAGATGCGCTGAGTGCCCACGGGGACGACCGGGTCACCTTCTTCGAGTCCGAGGCCACTGCTGTGCGAGAGTAGGTTCGCCAGTGTCGAACCGGGCGGTCCGACGCGCTGGTCGAAGCGCTGCAGTTCCCAGTCGGTCTCGACGCCAAAGGCGAGCCCCACGGCCATCTTGGAGATCGAGGCCCACGGCCGGACTTCGTCGAGGTCACCGGCCTCAGCGACCGATTCGCACCAACCCGTCTTTGAGCGACAGCACCACCATCGAGGGCGTGCCGGGCCACCCGTCGAGAAGGGAGTTCGCGCTCACCACTCGATGATACCGAAGGCCCCGTAGAGTCTCGATGGTGATAACGGTTCTCAGCGGTGGCGTCGGCGCGGCGCGATTGATCGCCGCGTTGAGCGAGACGATCGATCCCATCGAGATCACCGCGGTCGTCAACGTCGGCGACGATCTCACGATGCACGGTCTCACGATCTCTCCCGATCTCGACACGATCATGTACACCTTGGCCGGACTCAACAACCGAGAACTCGGTTGGGGCCTCGCAGGGCGAGAGCTGGCGCGTCATGGACGAGCTCGACGCGCTAGGCGGCGAGGCCTGGTTTCGACTCGGCGACCGCGACCTCGCCACGCACCTCTATCGCTCGCAGCGCCTCAGCCTGGGGGCCACGAAGAGCGAGGTCACGACCGAGTTGTGTGAGCGACTCGGCGTGCGCGTGCGGCTGTTGCCGGTCACCGATGACGTGATCGCCACGACGTTCGACACCGCGATAGGGCCGATGAGTTTTCCAGGAGTACTTCGTTCGCCACCACCACGACGTCGCGGTCACCGCGATCGACATCGTCGGCGCCGACGAAGCGACGGCGACGCCCCAGGTGCTCGGGGCACTGCGCGGCGCCTCGCGCATCGTCATCGCACCGTCCAACCCGTTGATATCGGTCGAACCGATTCTCCGCGTTCGTGGGGTACGCGAGATCCTTGAGCAGCGCCATGATGACGTCGTCGGCATCTCACCGATCATCGCCGGAGCGGCCCTCAAGGGACCGGCCGATCGTCTGCTCGCCGAACTCGGACACGAGGTGTCGTGTGTCGGCGTCCTCGACTTCTACAAGGGACTGATCGGCACGTGGATCATCGACGAGGCCGACGCCAGACGCGCCGACGACGTGCGCAGTCGCGACGTCCAGGTCATCGTGACGACCACGATCATGGCCGAACCCGAGAACGCCAAGCGACTCGCATCGGCGGTGCTCGCGTGAACGAACTACGCGTCATTCCCCTGCCGTCGGTGGCGATGGTGAAAGTCGGCGACGACCTGGTCACCATGTTCTTGGAGGCACTCGGCGTATCGGGGTTGACGCTCGAGCATCGTGACCTGATCATCGTGACGAGCAAGGTCATCTCGAAATCCGAGGGCCAGGTCGTGGACTTCGACGGCACCGAGGAACACAAGGGCGCACTGATCGATGGTGAATCGGCGCGGATTCTTCGACGACGCGGGCCGCTGCGCATCACCGAGACCCACCATGGCTTCATCAACGCCAACGCGGGAATCGACCTCTCCAACACCGAGGTCGGTACGGCCGTCCTCCTGCCCAAGGACCCGGACCGCTCGGCCCGTCGATTCCGCGCCGAGGTCAAGCGACGTTGCGACGTCGACGTCGCGGTCGTCGTCACCGACACGTTCGGTCGCGTGTGGCGTGTCGGCGTCACCGACGTGGCGATCGGTTCAGCGGGCGTCATCCCGGTCCTCGACCTCCGAGGGACGACCGACGCGACCGGTCGCGTCCTCGAAGTCACCGAAGTCGCGATCGCCGACGAGATCGCCAGCGCGGCCAACCTGGTACTCGGCAAGGCCGAAGCGACACCGTTCGCGATACTGCGCGGACTCGATAGTCGCTACTTCGGTGATGGCTCGATCAAAGAGAATGCCCTTCGCCGCGCAAACGAGGACCTCTTTCGGTGATCAAACGCCGCCGAGGCGCACTTCGCCGGAGAGTTCCGACGCTGGCGCCACGTGCTCGTTCGCCCCGACGACACAGGTCGCGCCCAGCTGGGAAAATCGACCGACCACGGCACCCGGACCGATGATCGAGGAACGAATGACGCAGTCGCTCTGTACGATGGCGCCCGGCAACAGGACCGTCTCTTCGAGGACGACGTGGGCACCCACGACGCAGTCAGCGTCGACGACCGAGTTCGTGAGCGTCGCTGAGACGTCGACCGTGGCTGAGGGGTGGCGCCACGAACAGTTCACGATGTCGGTGAACTCGTGCATGCCCTGGCGGCCGTTCAAGATGTCCACGTTCGCCTGCAGGTAGGCCTGGGGCGTGCCGGTGTCGAGCCAGTAGGCGCCGTCGACCATCGCGTAGAGTTCACCGGCCTGGGCCAGGGCCGGGAAGGTGTCGCGCTCGACGCTGACGCGGCCGACGGCCGCGATGTGATCGAGGGCGCGCGGCTCGAAGACGTAGGTCCCGGCGTTGATGTTGTTCGTTGGCGCCTGGTCGCGCGGCGGCTTCTCCACGAATTGATGACCTGACCCTCGGGCGTCGTCGGCACGACCCCGAAGCGCGAAGGGTCATCAACGGGATGCAGCGCGATGGTGGCCGCTCCCCCGTGTTGGAGGTGGAAGGCCTTCAGGGTCGTGATGTTGAGGTCCGTGAGCACATCGCCGTTCACGACCAGGAACGTCTCGTCGAAGCCGAACATCGTGGCGGCGAAACGAATGGCGCCCGCGGTGTCGAGGGGTTCGGGTTCGACGGCGTAGTCGACGCGCACGCCGGCGATGACGTTGCTCGGGTAGGCCTCGGTGAACGCCTCCGGGAGATAGCCCAAGGAGAGGACCGCGTCGGTGACGTCGTGGCGCGCCAGCCACTCAAAGACGCACTCGATCATGGGCACGCCCACGAGGGGCAACATCTGTTTGGGCGTCTCGTAGGTGAGGGGCCGTAGACGCGTTCCTTTGCCGCCGACCAGAATGATCGACTTCAATCTCAGCCCTTCGACGTCGTCGTCGTGGTGCTCTTGGTCGTCGTGGTCGTCGCGCTCTTGAGCGTCGTGGTCGTCACCGGCGGCGTCGTGACCGTCGTCGTCGAGGTGACGGTCGTCGCGTCGGCCACCATCGCGTTGTCCGTTTCGGGTTTCGGCACCATCGGCTTCACGCCGGTCGGATCGAAGGCCATCGCGATGCGGATGTCCGGCGCGAACTTAATCGTGGCCGGGTTCGTCGTGATGACGGGCTTGGCACCGAAGGACTTCCAGTAGGCGTAGGTGACCTTGCCGGCCTGACCCGGATAGAGACTTCGCCTTCTTGCCCTCGGGCAGGTCTGACCGTTGGTGTAGTACGTCATGGGATTCGCAACGCCGCTGCCCTTCGGGACGTTCATCTGGGTCGATGCTGATGAGGAGGCCGGGGTACTCGTCGGCGAACTGCGACAGCGTCGCGTTGTTGCCGGAGTCGGCCGCCGAGACGGGGTCGATCTTGATGACGTTGGCCGGGAGCACGTACATCCCGAGGCCTTAGCGATCGTGTCGGTCGGAGAGGTACGGCAGGTACTTGCCGCAGGCCTGGATCGAGAGCGCCGCGTACCAGGTGGTGCCGATCTTGGGGCTGATGCCGGCGGGTTCTTGGTCGGGTGCTGGTAGTCGTAGCGGGCGAAGACCGTCGCGACCAGGCCGAGGACGACGATGACGACGAGGGCGCCGTAGAAGTTGCTGGGACGCGTCTTTTTGTAGGCCTTGCCCCCGCCGGAAGCCCCGACCCTACTTACCCATCTGCCTGTTGCGCTTTTAGCCACGGGGACAACGCTACTAAAGAATGGAACGTCGAAAAGACACACAAACGTGCACCGAGTAGGGGCGGAGGGACTCGAACCCTCACTGGAGGCGGTTTAAGCGCCTTGCCTCTGCCAATTGGGCTACGCCCCCATGCATCGATGTTGCGTCGTAACCGTAACGCAAAGTAAAGAGTTTCTAAACTCCTTACTTTCAGGAAACGGCTCATCTAGGCTGTCTCATGATTCGCGTGCGTCGTCGGGGCACGGCTCGATCAACTCCCCTAGTTGTCCTTGCGATGTGCGTCGCCACGTTGGCCGTCACGCCCATAGCGGCCCACGCCATCGAGCATCGCCCAGACCCAGGCCATGATCGCAGACCTGACGAATCGCCTCTCCCGCCTAGAAAAGACGAGCGAGATCACGTCCAATCAGTACGACGCGGACAAGGTGAAACTCGCGACGATCACGGCGAACATCAAGCGACTCCAGGGCAGCGAGAGGCCAAGCGCGCCGGCATCAAGGTCACCCAGAAGTCGCTCGTCAATGACATCGTGCGCGCCTACGTCCTTGGCGCCTCGGACGCACAGATCCTCGCGCTCTTCAATCAGAACGCCACCCAGATCGGCGCGCGCAACGGTCTACGAGGACGAGGTCATCGGCAACCTCAATCAGGTCGAAGCACACCTACCAGAAGGAGAAGACCTCGCTCGACTCGACGATTCGACTGGTCGGCGTCCAACGCAAGGACGCCGGACAACAGACCTACGCGATGTCGCAGCTGCTCGCGCTGAATATCTACAACACCAACACGACGCGCGACACGCTGAACAAGATGACCAAGGCATTGAAGGGTCGAGATCATCGCCTACGAGATCCAACAAGGTGTCATCGGCCGCCAAGGATCACAACCTCGCCGCCGAGGAGACCGCGATCACCGCCGCCTCAGCGGTCGGCGGCCAAAACGGCCGCGAACCAAGTGACCGAGGCCATCCAACAGGCGTCCCAGACGGTCACCCTCGTCGACGTCGGGAGCACTCGCGCAGGGCCTGGCCGCCGTGCACGGCCGCCGAGTCCCAGAAGGCGTGCCCTACGTCTGGGGCGGCGAGACGCCGGGACATCGGTTTCGACTGTTCCGGGCTCGTCCAGTGGGCCTGGGCCCAGGCGGGCATCCAGATCCCGCGCACGACCGAGTCCCAGTGGCCGGATCTGGTCCACGTGTCGCTCAGGACCTCGAGCCCGGTGACCTGCTGTTCTACTACAACCTCGACGGCGACCACACCATCGATCACGTCGTCATGTACGTCGGTAGTGGTCCGTGGGGCGCCAATACCATCATCGCGGCGCCCTACACCGGCACCGACGTCAGCTGGCGCCGGTCTTCACGAACGGCCTCGAAGGCGCCGCTCGGCCCTAGGTCGATCAGCTGTCGCGTACGGCGTTGGACCTCGCCGAGAGCGCGCTCGATCCGTCCTTGTTGGTGGCGCGCACCTCGAAGGAGTAGTGCACCTTCTTGTTCAGTCCCTTGAAGGCGCACGACGTCGAACTCGTGACGCAGGTCTTGGCCTTGGGCAGCGACACGACGGTGTAGGACGTGATCGCGGCGCCGCCGTTGTGCGCCGGGGCGCTCCAGCGCACGGTGATGACGCCCTTCTTGTCGGTGGCCATGACATGACGCGGCGCCGAGGCGACGCTCGTCGGCGCGATCGACGAGGAACTCGTCACGAAGAGTTGCGTGTCCTGTTTCGCGTCGGCGTACGAGCCCTGGACGCCGCAACTGCCGTCAGCACTGCACGACACGCCGTAGATCGTCGCCTGTCCGCCCTTGTTGAGCGACGACGTCCCGGGACTTCGATCGGGTTGGACCAGGTGTCGGATACCTCGTTGACCAAGAACGCCTGCGTGTTGTTTCCCGCGTCGGCGTAGGCGCCGCCCGCGCTGCACGTGCCCGGCGCGCTGCACGAGAGCGTGGTGAGGGTCGCTCCGTCATCGTCGTTGAGGGCCTGCACGCCCGGGACCTCGACGGCGCGACTCCAGACGTGATTCGTCTCGTCGATGACGAACGGCTGCGGCGCGCCCTTCGCGTCGGCGAAACCGCCGATGCCCGTGCAGTTGCCCGCCGACGGACACTCGATGCTGATCACGCTGTTGCTGAGGCCACTGCCGAGAAGTTGTGTGGCGAAGAGCTGTGTCGCGCTGTCCCAAACACCTCCGACCTCATTGAGCGTGAAGGCTTGGGACTGACCCGAGGCGTCCAAGTAGTCGCCTCCGGCGGCGCAGTCCCCGGGGGCGCCACACGAGAGAGCCGTGAGTGCTGCCTGGTCGGCACCGCCCAGCGCCGCCACACCCGGGATGGCTTCGATGGGACCCCACACGCCGTTGTCGTCACTGATGAAAAATGGCACCAACGTCGCGCTCGTCCCGGAGACCGATATGACGTCGCCCCTGGCGACGCACGACATCGGTGACGCGCAGTCGAGGCCACCGACGAAAGCGAGGCCGTTGATATTGAACGCCGCCGAACCCGTTACCTCGACCGGCTGAGCCCACACGCCGTTGGTTTCGTTGAAGATGATCGGCTGGGCGGTACCGGTCACGTGCGAGACGTAGGAGCCGACGCCCACACAGGCCGTCGCCGACGCGCACGAAAGTGTCGTCATCTCGCTGGCGTCCTCAAGTTTCAGGGTCGTGAAGTCGGGGACCTCGGTCGGGAACCCCCACGTGCCACTCACCTGATTCACGACGAACGTGTGAATCGGCGCCGATGTCGTCGGTGTAGGAGCCTTCGGCGGTGCAGCTCCCCGCCGACGGACACGAGATCGCGAGTATCGCCGCGGCGCCGCCGGCGTTGAGTCCCGCAGCGACCTCCGTCGCGCTCGGACCACAGCCGTTGGACTCTTGCGAGAGGAAGGCCTGCTCTGCGCTAAAGCCGTCGGTGAAGGCGCCGCCGCTCACGCAGTTTCCCGAGGACGTGCACACGATGGGACCCGGCGGCCGCCGTGTTCTGATTCAGCGTCGCCAAGCCGGGTAGTCTCGATGGCGTTCGTCCAGAAGGCGTCGGCGCGCGCCGCGGTGACGGACAGCAGATTGAGGCAGAGCACCGCGCCGATGGCGGCGGCGACCATGAGCGAACGACCCCGTCGGGGCCCGAACTTTCGGAGCACGCTCGGGTCGTACGGACTTCCCACGCGAAACGATCACGCCAACTCCTCGCGTTACGACTGGGCCCGGTGAGCGCGACGCTAGCAGCGATGGTTCAGCGGCGACTCGAAGCGCTCAGTCGCGTCGCGGCAACAGCCAGTCGGCCACCAACTCCGGTGCCCGGTCGCCCCACTCTTCGGCGGTGATCGCGTAACGGGCGTGGTCCTCCCAGGCACCGTCGATCTCGAGGTATCGCTCGGCGATGCCTTCGAAGCGGATGCCCAGCTTTTCGACGACGCGTCGCGACGGTGCGTTGCGCGGGATGATGTTGACCTCGATGCGGTGCAGTTTCAAGGACTCGAAGGCGTACTGCAACAGCACGACGACCGCTTCGGGCATCAGGCCCTGACCGGCGACCGCTTCATCGATCCAATAGCCCACGAAGGCCGACTGCAGCGGGCCACGCTGGATCGACGACAGCGTGATCTCGCCGAAGAAGTGACCGTCGCGGAAGATGCCGAAACCGAAGCCGGTGCCCAGCTGTCGTTCGCGCTCTCGGATGGCGCAGCGGCTCACGAAGCTCCGTTGGTCATCGGCCAGGTGCGACGAGTGTGCCGAGCGCGGCTCCCACTTCAAGAGCCAATCACGGCAACGCGTGCGCACGTCGTACCAGGCGTCATAGTCGGACTCGGTCATCGTGCGAAGGACGATGCGTCGGCCGTGCAGGGAGATGGGTGAGTAAATGGCCGTTCGTGTGCTCACCGTGATCGAGTCCTCACCCACCCATCGTTACAGGTCGCGAGTCACCGCGCATTTCACGGGTGCACGCAGCGAGTCGGTGATGCCGTCGAGGATGTCGTTCTCCGAGCTGAACAACTCATCGGCGCCGAGTCGCTGTCATGACCGCGGCGAGTACGTAGAGACCGGCGTGGAGGACGTCTTCGCGACCCTCTCACCATCCCCGGTCGGGCCAAGTCGCTCCTCGGGCGACTCCGCGCTGAGTCGCTGGCGCCAGAGTTCCACCGTCGCCAACGCGATCCGGCGGTGGTGCACCGCGTCGCGGTCGTAGTCGGCGAAACCGGCGTCGAGCTGGGCCAGCGTCGAGACCGACCCGGCCAATCCTACGAGCCGGACGTTGCCGTAGATCCGCGCGAAGTCCGGCATCGCGCTCCAGGCGCGATCGAGTTCCGCCGTCGATCATCTCGCGCGCCGCGGCGTCGCTGACGGCACCGACGACGCCCTTACCGAGCGCTCGCTCGGTCACCCGCACGCAGCCCAACTGCATCGAGTAACTCTTGAGGACGCCGTCGAACTTCGCCGCCAGTTCGGTCGAACCGCCGCCGACGTCGACGATCACGGTCGTGCGACTATCCGGCGCCAATCCCGTCGTCGCCCCGACGTATGAGTACGTCGCCTCTTCGGCGCCGTCGAGGATTCGCACGTCGACACCGGTGCGCCGTCGCGCCTCATCGAGGAACTCCTCGCCGTTCACTGCGTCGCGCACGGCCGAGGTGGCCACCAGTAGTCCGCGGGTGACGCCCGCGTCGTTCATGAGCGTTCGGTAGTCGCTCAAGACGTCGTACGAGCGCTGCAACGCTTCGGGCAGCAGCGTCCTCGACGCATCGACGCCCTGACTCAGTCGAGTGATCCGTGAATCACGATGCAACGTCTCGTTGCGTTCGTTCACAATCAACAGTCGCGTCGAGTTGCTACCGCAGTCGAGCGCCGCCACGACTTCAGCCACGAACGTCCTCGATCACCGATTTCTGGCACCTCGACTTCGCGCGCCACCAGTTCACCCACGGGGTCATCGGCGCCCACGAGGAAGTTCGCCAGGTGCGCGTGCAAGCACTTGACGCCGACGCGAGTGCCGCCGACGCCGCCACTGGGCTGGGCGCCGTCGCTGCGCACGGTGGCGCGCGTACGGCGCTCGGCGTAGGCCGTCGTGGGTCCGGGCCAAGGCGTCGGCGTCCACGAGGTCCTCGAAGCGGTGGACGCCGCCGGCGCCCTCGAGACGACTCACGGCGTCGTGGATCTCCGGGTCGACGAGCCAGAACAACGTCGGCATCGGCGTGCCGTCGCGCAGGTGTGGTTCGTTCTCGATGACGACCGGCCGGCCGTCGAGTCGCCGCACGACGACGGCGCATCGTCCCGCGAGTGGCCTTCCGAGATTGGCCTCAACGACGGCGAGGTCGTCGGGAATCGCGTCGCGAAAGCTCAACGCCAGAACTCAAGGGTGCGCACGAGGCGCGAAACGAATGCCTTCGCCGACGAGTGGTGCGCCCGCGTCGCCGACGTGCTCGCCGCCGCCAACGACGAGACCGACGCCGGTGAGACCAACGGCTGGAGACCGGGGTCGCCGACGCTCTGATCGACGTTGTTCGGTCCCACGCCCGGCAGGACCTGGATCAGGCTCTGGCCCGGCGAGACGAGCTGGTACTGCTCGCGCGCGAGCAGAGATCGCGGCCGACTTCGAGTCAATGGACTTCGCCTGGAGCGTGAGGGCACGCTGCTGGCTCGTGATCGCGTTGATCTGCGCGGTCGTCGCGTTCAGTTCGGCCTGCTGGTGCCAGATCGCCGAGGCCGGGAACCAACCGACGAGCATCACGATCGCCGTCACGACGGCGAGGGGCACCATCCAGTGGTTACGGTCACGAGTAACGAAGTTATTTGTAGCTGACACCTGCCGCCCCCGACAAAGACGTTGCACCAAGAAAACGGGCCTGATCCCCGAGTTGTTCCTCAAGTCTCAGCAACTGATTGTACTTCGCCACCCGGTCCGTACGTGCCGGCGCGCCGCTTTTTATCTGTCCCGCGTTCGTCGCGACGGCGACGTCGGCGATCGTGGTGTCTTCGGTCTCACCGGAGCGGTGCGAAATCACAACACTGTAACGATTTTCAATTGCCATACGAACAGTGTCGAGTGTTTCACTCAACGTACCGATCTGATTCAACTTGACGAGGATCGAGTTCGCCACACCGCGGTCGATGCCCTTTTGCAACAGTTCGGTGTTCGTCACGAAGATGTCATCACCGACGAGTTGCAGCTTCGAGCCGATGCGCTTCGTGAGCGAGGCCCAACCGTCCCAGTCCTCTTCGGCCATGCCGTCTTCGAGCGAGACGATCGGATAGCGATCGACGAGGTCGGCCCAGTAGTCGACCATCTCGTCGCTCGAGAGCACACGGCCCTCGCCGTCGAGGTGATAGGCGCCATCGCGGTAGAACTCTGACGCCGCCGGGTCCAGCGCGATGGCGATGTCGCGACCCGGGGTGCGACCGGTCGACTCGATCGCTTCGACGAGTACCTTCACCGCCGTCTCGTTGTCCGGGTAGGTCCGGCCCGAAGCCGCCCTCGTCACCGACGCAGTGTCGAGAGTCCGCGCTTCGAGAGGAGCGCCTTGAGCGCGTGGTAGGTCTCGGTCCCCCACTGCAGTGCTTCGGAGAACGTCGCGGCGCCGATAGGCATGACCATGTACTCCTGGAAGTCGATGGAGTTCTTGGCGTGCGCGCCGCCGTTCACCACGTTCATCATGGGCACCGGCAGCACGTGCGCGTTCACGCCGCCGAGGTATTGGAACAGGGGCCGGCCGCTCTCCATGGCGGCCGCCTTCGCCACCGCCAGCGACACGGCGAGGATCGCGTTCGCGCCGAGGCGTGCCTTGTTGGGTGTGCCGTCGAGGTCGATCATGGCGAAGTCGATCGCGCGCTGGTCCTCGGCGTCAAAGCCCTCCAGCAGGTCGCTGATCTCGCCGTTCACGAAGTCCACGGCGTTCTGCACGCCCTTGCCGCCCCAGGCCTCGCCTCCGTCGCGCAGTTCCACGGCTTCGCGGATACCGGTCGAGGCGCCCGAGGGCGAGACGGCGCGTCCCGATGCGCCCGATTCGAGGTGGACGTCGACTTCGACGGTCGGATTGCCTCTCGAGTCAAGGATTTGGCGTCCCAGGACAATTTCGATCGCACTCATTACGCTTCTCCTCTTGGTTTTGACCAACAGGTTACTCAACGTGATTTCAGCCCGGATTCTGCGCCTCGACGTTGCGGATCTCGTCACGCAGTGTTCGCGCGCGTTCGCGCAGCACGCCTTCGAGGTCGACCCCGGCCCACTGCGCCATCTCCACGAGCGCGACGATGGCGTCACCCCACGTCGTGGCGACGTCCGACGAGGACTGTGCGTCCTCCACGCCCGAAGTGTCCAGGGTCAGTTGTCGCACCGCGTTCAGTGCGACCTGGCGCGACGACTCACCATCGTTGCGACGATCCACCAGCGCGGCCTTGCGCAGCAGCTTCGTGTAGAGGATCAGCGCCGGCAGTTGCCAGGCGATGCCGTCCGTGACACTGTCGCGGCCCTTCTCCTCGCGCTTCAGTACCTCCCAGCGTGCGGCCACGTCGTTCGAGCTCGTCACTTGCACGTCACCAAAGACGTGGGGATGACGACCGGTCAACTTGTCGCGCACGTTGTCGGCGATGGTGGCCAGGGTGAAGATCTCCTCTTCGTCGCCGAGTTCGGCGTGAAAGACGATCTGGAACAGCAGGTCGCCGAGCTCCTCTTCGACGTGGGCCGCTTCATCGGCGTTGTCGTTGCCTTCGACGCGCACGTAGTCCTCAAGCGCGTCGAGCGTCTCGTAGGCCTCTTCGAGCAGGTGTCGCGTCAGGGATGCATGCGTCTGTTCCTGGTCCCAGGGACATTCGGCGCGCAGTCGTCGCATGAAGGCCACCAGGTCGTCCATCGCCTCGCCGGCGGTGCGCAGTCCCTCGATCCAGAGCGACGTCAGGTGATCGACGGCGCCGAAGGAGACCAACTCCCGGGCGCGCAGCTCGACGATGACCTCGTCGTCGAGCCCGACGTGATGCAAGACCGTGACGATGGTCGAGGCGGGAAGTCGGTCGGCCACGCTCGCGAGGATCGCCGACGAGTAGGTCTGCAGGACCAGCAACGGGCCCGGACCTCGCAGCGCTTCGGTGTTGGCGAGAGCGTCGCACGACCCGAAGTCCGCTCGCCATCGGGTCTCGACCGAGTGCCGCGCACGCGACATCGATGACCGAGACCGCCGGCTCGAGCACCGTCGTGACGTCATTGGAGGCGACCAGTAGCTCGACAGTTCGCTCGGCGACCACGGGAGAACCCGGCACGGCGTAGAGGACCTCACCACCGGGTGCGTTGCGCGCCAGTTCGACGAGGTCGGCCACGATGGCCTCGTAGAGCGCCTCGAAGGAGTCCGCGCGTTCGTAGAGATCGTCGTAGCTCGTGACGTCCAGAAACGCCGCCGCGGCCGGGTGCACGCGCGTTCGCAGACGCACGACGGGCGCGTCACGCAGGAGATCGAACGTGCGGCGAGTTATGAGATCGGCGTCACCGGGACCGAGTCCGACGACGCGAACGACCGGTATCACTTATAGGTCGAGGCGCCGGTGCTGAGCGCCGAGACCGTCGTCGAACCGACGATGGCACTCGGTGGCGTCACCGGCGCGAATACCGCCGGGCCGCTGCTGCCGCTCCCCCAGTAGCCGAACGACGGGTCGATCGCCACGTTCGTGTACTTCTGGAGGATCGTCGCCTTCTCGAGGTTGGCGGCCGTCGCGTTGGCGTTCTCCAGGTCGCTCAGGACCGCGTTCTCGGCTTGGGCGAACGGCGTCGCCGTGCGCTTCGTCGGCGCGACGTAGAGCGCGGCTTCGGCGTTGTCGTACGTGATCTCTTCGGGCGCCGTCGTGAAGGTGTCGATCTTCGTCGACAGGGTGGCCGCACGCACGCCGGTGTAGGACGTGCTGGACGGGGCGAAGCAGCCGTAGGCACCGCCCTTCTTCCCGGACGGATCCTGGGAGAACTTCTCGGCCAGTGCCGCGACGCTCATCCCGCTGGCCTGAGCCTGCGTGAACGCCGTCACCTCGGTGGGATCGACGACGGCGACGCTCACGCAGATCGTGTCGTAGTCCGCGGCGTGCGTCGAGTAGTACTGCTTCATCGACGCCACCGTCAGCGGGACGGTGGTGTCGAGTTTGGTCACGAGGTCGAGCGAGGCCGCCTGTGAGGTGACCTCGAAGGTGCGCATTTCGGCTGGCATCTCGCTCAGCGCCTGCGCCGCCGTTCCCTTGCACGGGGCGCTCTGGCCCTCCGAGGCCTGGGTCAGTTCGCTCTCCAGTGAAGCCTGCGCCTTCGCGAGCGTCGAGGCGCTCGGGTGGAACTTCAACGCCGTCGTGGCGTAGCTCTCAATGGCGAGACCTTCGACGCGTAGGTTCGCCCAGGCGGTCGCGTCGGCCGCCTTCAACGAGGCGCCACCGGCACCGGGCGAGAAACTCGAGGCGCCGAGCAGGTTGAGGTAACAGTCGAGCGTGGGCTTCGTGCTGATGGCCAGCAACTCCGCGCGGATGGTCGAACTCGGGACGGTCGCGGCGTTCACCGAGATGCCCGATGAGTTGTTGTAGATGCCGTAGAACGCGGCGCCGAGCACGGCGATGACCAACAGAGCTACGAGACGGCGCATGATTTCCAGCCTAACCAATCAAGCATTGGCCTCTTCGGCCACCGCCGCCAGGGAACGCAGCATGTCGAGCAGCGCGCGCGGCGTCGCTCCCTCGTTCGAGACCTCGACGCGCAACTCCTTGGTCCCCTCGTCATAGACGCGTGATCCGAGCGTGCGACGAACGCGCATCTGCTGGCTCAGCGACAACTCCAGCGGCGCGACCTTGACAACGGGCTTGGTGCGGATGCCGACGCGCGCGGGCAACACCACGACCGAATTGACTCCCAGTTCGATGCACTCGAGGCGTAGTTCGCCCAGTTCGAGCAGACCCGTGGCCGGCGGGGGCAGCGGGCCGTAGCGGTCGAGCCACTCGTCGCGCAGGTCGTTGAGCTCGTCCATCGTGGCGACGCCGACCAGTCGGCGATAGGCCTCGAGGCGTGCGTCGTCGGCCTCGACGTAGTTCTTGGGCAGGTGGGCCTCGCCGGGTATGTCGAGGTTGATCTGCACGACCTCGGGCACGACGAAGCCCTTGGCGTCGGCGACCGCCTCGGCGACCAGTTGGACGTAGAGGTCGTAGCCGACGGCGGCGACGGGACCGGACTGGTCGTGGCCGAGGAGATTGCCGGCGCCGCGGATCTCGAGGTCGCGCATCGCGATCTTGAAACCGCTCCCGAGTGCGGTGTTGTCGCCGATCGTGCGCAGGCGCTCATAGGCGGTCTCGGAGAGGACCTGGTCAGCCGGGTGGAAGAGATAGGCGTAGGCGCGCTGGCCGCTTCGCCCGACACGGCCGCGCAACTGGTGCAGCTGGCCGAGACCGAGCCGTTCCGCGCGGTCCACGATCAAGGTGTTCACCGAGGGCAGGTCGATGCCCGATTCCACGATCGTGGTGCACACGAGTACGTCGAAGCGTCCCTGCCAGAAGTCGACCATCACGCGTTCGAGCGTGCCCTCGTCCATCTGGCCGTGCGCGATGGCGATGCGCGCGTCGGGCACGAGCTGACCGAGTCGACGCGCCACCTGATCGATGTCCGAGACCCGGTTGTGCACGAAGAAGACCTGACCCTCGCGCAGCAGTTCGCGTCGCATCGCCTCGACCACGGCGGGTTCGTTGAACTCCCCCACGTGCGTGAGGATCGGCCGGCGATCGGCCGGGGGCGTCGTGATCATCGAGAGGTCGCGGATCCCCACGAAGGCCATCTCGAGCGTTCGCGGGATTGGGCTCGCGCTCAGGGTCAAGACGTCGACGCCAATCGATCGGGCCTTGATTGCCTCTTTGTGCGTCACGCCGAATCGCTGCTCCTCGTCCACGACGAGCAGTCCGAGGTCCTTGAAGGCGACGTTCTCGGACAGCAGACGGTGCGTGCCGATGACGACGTCGACGCTGCCGTCTCTAAGGCCGGCCAACGTCTCCTTGCTCTCGGCGTCGTCGACGAAGCGACTGAGCATCGTGACCTTCACCGGAAAGCCGGCGAAGCGGTCACTGAAGGTGGCGAAGTGTTGGCTCGCGAGCAGCGTCGTCGGCACCAACAGCGCCGCCTGCTTACCGTCCTGGACCGCCTTGAAGACGGCGCGAATCGCCACTTCGGTCTTGCCGAAGCCGACGTCCGCGCAGACCAGTCGGTCCATCGGCCGGGGCAGCTCCATGTCGGCCTTGACGTCCTCGATCGCCTGGGCCTGGTCGGCAGTCAACGTGAAGGGAAAGAGGTCTTCCATCTCGCGCTGCCACTCGGTGTCGGCGGCGAAGGCGTGGCCGACCGCGACGGTGCGCTGGCGATAGAGGTCGACGAGTTCTTGGGCGACGAGGAAGGCCGCGGCACGTGCTTTGGCCCGCGTCTTTTGCCACTCGGCGCCCCCCATGCGCGAGAGTGCCGGATGCTCGCCGCCGGAGTACGGCGTCAGGGCATCGATCATCTCGGTCGGCCAGTAACTACGTCCATCCTTGAACTCCAGGATCAAGTAGTCGCGCGTGGTGCCGTTGATCGCCTTCGTCGTCGTGCCGGAGAAGCGCGCGACGCCGTGTTGACGATGCACCACCAAGGAGCCCACGGCGAGGTCGTCGAAGAATCCATCTACGTTGCGCGCACGCGTGCGCGCGGCGCGGTGCACCGTTCTGCGTCCGGTGAGGTCGCTCTCGCTCCAGACCACGATCTCGGGGTCATCGAGGCTGAAGCCCGACGCCAGCGCACTCTCCAGTACGGTGATGCGCACATCGAGCACTTTGGTCGCGTCGGTCGAGACCTCCAGGCCCTCGCCGCGTAGTTGGTCGGCCATACGCTCGACGGCCGCGGGATTGGACGTGAGGACGACGCCGCGACGCTTCGTCGACCATCCGCGCACGTGCGCGGCGATGCGCGCTGCGTCACCTTGGACGATTGGCGGTGACGTGAGATTCAGCGATCCGGTCGTGCCAGCGAGTGACGCGTCCAACGCCACGTCGATGCGTCCCTCGAGCACGTCGGACCAGTCGCGGTGCAGGAGCGGGATCTCGGACCTCGCCTGCCAGGTCGCGGCGACGGCGTCGGTCAATTCGCGCTCCTCGTCGAGCAGATCCGCCAGTCGACTCTGCACGCGATCGGGCTCGACCACGAGCACGGTCGCGGCGCCAACCTCGTCGAGCAGCGTGCGCGGATCGTCGACGAAGAGGGGCATCCAGCCCTCCATGCCGTCGAAGAGTTGCCCCGTTGCCAATCGGTCGAACGTCGAACGGCCCCACGCCATTGCGTTGATCATCCGCTCGGCGCGCGCACGCGCGTCATCGCTCAAGAGCCATTCGCGCGCCGGTGCGACCGAAGCCTCTTCTAGATCGTGCAGTGAACGTTGGTTGGCGATGTCGAACGAGGTCAGTCGCTCGATCTCGTCACCGAAGAAGTCCAGTCGAATCGGCTCATGCCCCTGCGCCGGCCAGACGTCGACGATGCCCCCGCGCACCGCGAACTCGGCGCGGTGCTCGACGAGGCTCTCACGTCGATAGCCACTTCGTGCCAGTGACGCGATGAACTCGTCGCGGTCCAGTTCGCTGCCGCGCCGAAGAATCAGTGGCGCGTCGATCGGCTCCGGCGAGAGGACCTGTGCGATCGATCGGGCCGACGCGATGACGACTTTGGGCGCGTGGTCTTCGGCGATCCGCCAGCGCAACAGCGCTCGAGTCGCCATGACTTGATTGTCCGGACTGACGCGCTCGAGCGGGTGGGTGTCCCAACCGGGCCACAGGGCGACGTCGACGTCGTCGCCGAGCAGAGCGGCCACCGAATCACGCAGCGCCTCGGCTTCGTTCGACGTCGCCGTGACGCAGATGGTGCAGTCGTTTTCGAGGGCGTAGGCCGCGACTGAGAGCGGGGTTGCGAACGAGCTCGGTGCAAAGGTCCCGCGCGCGTTCTCGGCGCGGACCGCCGGCGCGATCCGTTCGAGGACCCGACGCAGGCCCGTGGCCTCAGTCACGAGCGGTTGACGCGTTGTTGGGCATCCTCGAACTCGTAGTCGAGCAGTGTCTCGATGGCGTCGGCGGCGTCGGCCACGAACCCGGCCATCGCGACCTTCCTCGCTCCGGTCGGGCGCTGGAGCACGTAGTCGGCACCCTGCTCCTTCGACGGCGGTTTGCCGATGCCGATGCGCAACCGTGAGAAGTCATTCGTGCCGAGCGTCTTGGCGATCGAACGTAGTCCGTTGTGCCCCGCGAGACCACCACCGAACTTGACTTGCAACCGTCCCGGCTCGAGGTCCAACTCGTCGTGCGCGACGATGAGACGCGTCAGGTCTTCGAGCGACGTTCGCTTGAGCAACGGTGGCAGCGCGGCACCGGACTCGTTCATGAACGTTGTCGGCACGGCCAGTGTGACCGGTCCGCGTGACGTCGTGATCGTGGCCGTGAGCGCGCGCTGACGACTCTCGAGCGTCAGCTTCGTTCCTCGACGTTCGGCGACGAGGCGAACGGCGTCTCCACCGACGTTGTGACGTGACCCTTCGTACTCAGAACCGGGGTTGGCCAGTCCAAGGATGACCAGGGTGCTCGCACTCCCGCGTCGGTCGTGTTCGCGAAAGCGCCGCAGCGCCACGTACTATTCCGTGACTTCGGCTTCCGCGACCACCTTCGCGGGGGCCGTGGTGCGACCGGGACGAGACGTGACGACCGAGACGGTCGGGTCGCCCGCGGGCTCGACGCCATCGGGCAAGGCGAGCTCTTCGACGCGGATCGTGCCGCCGACCTTGAGGTCCGATATGTCGACGTCGACGTGCGTCGGGATGAGGTCGGGACGGCTCCGTACTTCGATCGAGAACATCTGCTGGTCGACTTCCCAGTCGGCGTGGCGCACTTCGACCGCGTCGCCGATCATGTGCAGCGGCACCTCGACGACGACAGGCTGGTTGGGGTCGACGACCTGGAAGTCGATGTGGGCGACCGTGCCGCGCACCGGGTGGCGCTGAATGTCGCGGGCCATGACGAGGAACTTCTTGCCGTCGGCGTCCAGTTCGATCAGGGAGTTGATGCCCTGCTCGCCCGAGACGGCGGTGCGGAAGGACTTGGCCTCGACCGCGATCGGTAGCGGCTCCACGCCCTCGCCGTAGACGACGGCGGGGATCGAACCGGCCAGGCGCAGTCGACGGGCGTTGCGAGAGCCCTTCTCCCGTGTGGCGGTGGCGTTCAAAGTGGCGTGTGACATCGAAACTCCTATTGAGTGGCTGGCGCAAAGGCGGCGCGCACAGGAAAACCAGTCTAGTGGAACTTCCGTGGAGGTCCCAGGGCTAGAGCAGGTTCTCGCCGCCGAAGATGTCCGACACCGAAGCGTCCTCGAAAATCGCCGAAATCGCGTTGGCGATGATGGTCGCGATCGAGAGAATCTCCAAGTTCTCAAAGCGGCGCTCAGGCCCGAGGGGCAGCGTGTCGGTGACGATCACGCGGCTGATCGGCGCGTTGAACAGTCGGTCGACGGCCGGGGGCGAGAAGACGGCGTGGGTGGCCATGACCCATATCTCCTCGGCACCGTGCGCCTTCAAGAGGTCACAGGCCGCGACGATGGTGCCGGCGGTGTCGATCATGTCGTCGATCAAGACGCAGTGTCGGCCGTTGACGTCACCGACGATGTGGCGTGCTTCGGCGATATTGGCCTGGCCGCGCGGTCGGGTCTTGTGCACGAGCGCCAGGTCACAGCCCAAGTGCTGGGCGTAGCGCTCGGCGACCTTCACGCGACCGGCGTCCGGAGCCACGACGACCAGGTCGTGCGGGTTCTCGGCGTGGACCTTCAGGTACTCCTCGAAGACCGGCGCAGCGACCAGGTGGTCGACCGGGATGTTGAAGAATCCCTGGATCTGTCCCGAGTGGAAGTCGACCGACAGCACCCGACTAGCCCCGGCCGCTTGGAGCATGTCGGCGATCAACTTGGCTGTGATCGGCTCGCGTCCGGCCGACTTACGGTCCTGGCGGGCGTAGCCGTAGTTCGGAATAACGGCGGTAATGCTCTTGGCCGACGCGCGCTTGGCGGCGTCGATCATGATCAGTTGTTCCATGACGGCGTCGTTCACCGGCGTCGCGTGGGTCTGGACGATGAACACGTGCGCCCCGCGGATCGACTCGTCGAAGCGACAGTGGATCTCTCCGTCGGCGAACTCACGCAGGTTGGCCTCGGTGAGGGAAACGCCCAACTTCTCCGCGATGTCCATCGCCAGGGCTGGATGACATCGTCCCGTCACCATCACGAGGCGTCGTTTGGCGAGTGTCTCCACGGCGCCAGCGTACAGGGTTAGGAGGTGTCCCTTAGGGGTTGCGATAGGTGAACGGCGTCACGACCTCGCCCGAGGCCACGACGGCGCCCGGCGCGAGCACGACGAAGGACTCGACACGAGCCTCAGCCCCGACGCGCGCGTTCGAGGCTTCGATCGTCGCCACCTGGGCGCCCTCGCCGACGAAGACGTCGTTCAGAATCGCGTTCGGTCCGATGCGCGCGCCGCGCTCGATGACGCAGTGGCCCTTCAAGACGGTCCCGGGGAGCAGGGAGACCTCCGGCGCGAGTTCGACGTCAGCGTCGACGTAGGTGTTCAGCGGACTCCAGATGATGACACCACGGTGCAGCCACTTCTCGTTGATCCGCGCGCGCAGTACCGACTCCGCACCGGCCAACTGCACCAGGTCATTCACACCGGCGGCCTCGCTCGAGTCCTCCAGCAACAGCGCCTGGGTGACGTGACCGGTCTCGTGCAACACGGCGATCAGGTCGGTCAAGTAGTACTCGTTCTTCGCGTTCGTTCGACCGACGCGGCGAAGAGCCGGCCCGAGCAGACTCGCGCGCACCACCATGATCGAGGTGTTGATCTCGGTGATCGAGCGTTCCTCGGCGTTCGCGTCGCGTTCTTCGACGATACGCGCGATCGCGCCGTTCTTCGCGTGCACGATGCGTCCGTAGCCCGAGGGGTCATCGACCTCGGCCGTCAACACGGTCAGTGCGGCCTGGGACTCGCGGTGCACGTCGAGGAGTCGCGCGATCGTGCTCGGGCGAAGCAGTGGCGTGTCGCCGGGCAGTATGAGAACGTCGCCGTCGCTGGTGCCCAGTTCGTCGTTGATCGTCGGAAGGGCCACCGAGACCGCGTGGCCGGTGCCGAGTTGTTCGCTCTGCTCGACGAAGACCAGGTTGGCGTCGGCGCGGGCCCGTTCGGTCAGCGCCTTTTCGACCCACGTCGCGCCGTGGCCGACGACCACGACCGTCGCGCGCACGTCGTCTTGGGCCGCGGCGTCGAGCACGTAGAGCACCATCGGACGACCGCAGAGGTGGTGGAGCGGTTTGGGACGCGTTGACTTCATCCTCGTTCCCTCGCCCGCGGCGAGGACGACGACACAGGTTGGACGACTCACGCCTCTATCTTTATCATTTCTCTTCTACGATTCCAGCAATGAGTGATTTCGCGTACGACGAGTTCTCTTTCTTCCACGAGAACATGAGTGAATGGAACATTGAGCCGATAGAGCCGAACGTGCGACGTTGCTTCGTCGCCGTCGACGGTCTGCGCCAACTCAGTGGACTGCGTTGGGGTGACGGTGATGTGGAGTTGACATTGCTCCACGGCGGCGCACAGAACGCCCACACCTACGACACCGTCGCGCTGGCACTGTCAGCGCATTCGTTACTCGCCCTCGACCTTCCCGGACACGGGCACTCCGATCCCTCGATCTATCCGGCCTCGGCGATCGCGAGCCACGCCCTCGACGTGGCGCGCGCACTCGAACAACTCATCACTCCCCCGCGACCGCTCGTCGGTATGTCACTCGGCGGTCTCACCGCGTTGCTGGTGGCCCACGACCGCCCGGACTTGGTCAGCGCGTTGGTGCTGATCGACATCACGCCCGGCGTGAACGACGACAAGGCCCGTCACATCACCGACTTCGTGAACGGTCCAACGTCCTTCGACGACTTCGACTCGCTGCTCGAGCGTACGAAGCAACACAATCCGACGCGCTCGGAATCGTCGCTTCGCCGCGGCATCTTGCACAACGCGCTGCTGCGCAGTGACGGCACGTGGGTGTGGCGTCATCAACAACACGGCAAGTCCGAACTCGAAGCGCCCGCCGTCGGCGACCTCTGGGAGAAACTGTCGGAATTAACGATGCCGGTAACACTCATTCGCGCCATGGGACGAGGATCGGTCGTCGACGATGACGACGAAGCGGAGTTCCTTCGCCGCCTCCCTAACGCGACGATCGTGCACGTCGCGGACTCCGGGCATTCGGTCCAGGGCGACCAGCCTTTGGTCTTGGCGACGCTCCTCGAGCACCACGCGCTGGGGGTCGATTGAGCTGGCGGGGGAGGGCTCGAACCTCCAACCTACGGATTCAAAGTCCGTCGTTCTGCCGATTGAACTACCCGCCACCACTGATGCCCGGACAATCTTCGGAGATTCTTAGCGAATGTCTGAAGACGCTTAACACCAACCAGCAACACTAGAGCCTGTACTAACGATCTGAGAAAGCCTCCGTGACCACCGCACCATCCTCAAACTCCTATATCGCGATCGTCGACGACGACGCGGCGATTCGCAGCGCCCTGGGACGGGCACTGCGCATGGAGAACTACGACGTCGAACTGTTCGAGGACGGCGTCAGCGCCCTCAGGTCGATCCAACTGCGCGCGCCGGACGCCATCGTGCTCGATCTGCAACTCCCCGACATCGACGGACTCGAGATCTGTCGTCGCATTCGACGTTCCGGCGACTCGACGCCCATCCTCATGCTCACGGCACGCGACGCCGTGAACGACCGCGTGGCCGGTCTCGACGTCGGTGCCGACGACTACCTCGTCAAGCCCTTCGACCTGGCGGAGCTGTTGGCCCGTCTCCGTGCGCTGCTGCGTCGACACAACCTCGTCGAAGGCGACGGCGCGGTGCTGCGCTTCGAGGACCTCTCGCTCAACCCCCAGACCCGTGAAGTGCACCGCGGCAACCGTTCGGTCGAACTGACGAAGATCGAGTTCGACCTGCTGGAACTGTTCTTGCACCACCCGCGACAGGTGTTGACCCGTGACCAGATCCTGGACCTCGTCTGGGGCTACAACTTCGACTCCGGGACCAACTCCCTGGCTGTCTACATTGGGTATCTTCGACGCAAGCTCGAGGAGGACAACGAGGTGCGACTGATCCAAACGGTGCGCGGCGTGGGCTACGCGCTTCGCACCACGTGACTTTTCGATTACGCGTCATTACCGCTGCGGTCGCCGCCGCTTCCATCGCCGTCATCCTCGCTTGCTTCGCGTCATTTTTGACGACGCGTAACGCCATCATCCACTCGGTGGACGAATCGCTCAGCGTCGAGGCCACCGATATGGCCAACCACGGCGGCGGCGATATCGACATTGGTGCCTACCTCGTGCTGCCGAACGGACACCACACGATTCCATCCTCGAGGATTCCCGTCGACGCGACGGTGCTCGCCGTCGCCAGTGGCAAGAGTGCGAAGGTGTATCGCACGGTCACGATCGGGGACTACAACTTCCGAGAACTCATCGAGCCGATCGCCGCCAGCTGCACGAACGAACCAGCCTGCGAGACCTCATCGGCGGAACTGCTCATCACCGACATCGACGGTCAGGTAAATGAGTTGCGCAATCTCATCCGCACACTGACGCTCGTCGCCGCCGGCGGACTCCTCCTCGCCCTCGGACTCGGCCTCCTACTCGCGCGCACGGCGCTGCGACCACTGGAGCAGGTCACCAACGAAATTGAGACCGTCGCGGAGACCAACGACTTGGGCTACCGACTGACCGAAGGGGACGAGGACGAACTCGGTCGACTCCGTCGCGTCTTCAACCGACTTCTCTCCACCGTCGAGAGCAGTCAGATACTGCAGCGTCAATTGGTCTTGGACGCGAGTCACGAGTTGCGCACTCCCCTCACTTCGTTGCGCACCAACGCGCAGGTCTTGAGTCGCGCACAGGAGTTGAATCCCGACGACCTGCGACAGCTCACCGACGACATGGTGACGCAGGTCGATGAGCTGGCCGCACTGGTGACGGACCTCGGCGAACTCTCGCGCGGCGAACGAAGTGAAGGCGTGATCGAATCCCTGCGTTTGGACGACTGCCTCGACGAGAGCATCGACACCGCACGCACCTACGCGCGGATCAAGGAGATCACGATCGACGTGAACGTGGAGCCCTCGAGTGTCCTCGGTCGACGCGATCGTCTGGAACGTGCAATCTCCAACCTGCTCACCAACGCGATCAAGTTCACGCCGGACGGTGGCCGAATCGTGGTCGCCTCACACGACGGCACGTTCTCGGTGAGCGACAGCGGACCGGGAATCAGCGAGGACGACCAGCCGTACATATTCGATCGCTTTTGGCGTTCGGCGTCGGCGCGCGCACTACCAGGATCGGGTCTCGGCCTGTCAATCGTCGCGCAAGTCGTCGCCGAACTGCAGGGCAGTGTCACCGTCGACCGCGACCCTGATCTCGGCGGGGCGCGATTCACCGTTTCATTGCCGATTGATGACAATCCGTAAACGCAGCCCAAAATTGCCTCAATTTTGCAGCGCTTCTTAGTGTCAGCTTTCATCTTCTTAACGAGGGGTGGGAGAATGGGTCCTAAGGAGATCGATGACCCCCGCTCAACGCACCCCCCAGCAACGCGATCGACGCTTTGCGCGAGTCCGACACGTCACTCAGGCGATATTCCTGGGTTCGTGCGCGACGTCGGCGCTCTTCGTCGGGTACGCGGCGAACGCCGCGCATCCGGTCGTCCTTACGACCACCCCAACCACGCTTCCGTCGACCTCGACGAGCGACGCGACGACGACGCTGCCCGCGGCCGCGACGACGACGACGACCATCCGACGCGCGACCACCACGACGCAACACACGACCGCGACGACCCTACACACCACGGCGACGACGCAGCGCACGGTGCAGACGACCCCGACGACGCTGAGGAAGGTCGCACCGACGACGGTTTACACTCCCCCGACGACCGCGCCGGTCACCACCACGACGGTCTGCGAATCGACGCCGTCCGGTCGGACGATCTGTTTCTAGGATCATGATGAAATTCGAAATGTGGGGACTCAGTGGAACGCTCGCTACGGAACACGAGCACCAGATGGACGGGGCCACCCAGCGACTGTGGCACTGGTTGGACGCGTTCGATACGACGTGCAATCGATTTCGTGACGACTCCGAGCTCTCGCGACTCAACGAGGGTCACGGTGTGACGACGACGATCAGTCCCACTTTGGAGTTGGCACTCGAGGCGGCACTTCGCGCCGCGCGAGTGACCGGCAACCTGATCGATCCGACCGTCCTCCCGGCACTGCTCGCCCTCGGCTACGACCGCGACTTCGACGAACTCGTCGACGACGACGCCATCCCCCAACGAACCGCCGTTCCGGCCACCGGGCCGTCATCGATACATCTCAACGTGATCGAGCACTCGGTCTCGCTCGATCCACCGTGCCAACTCGACCTCGGCGCCAGCGCCAAGGCGCTCGTCGTAGACCTCATCGCCGATGACGTCGCCGAATCGGGCGGGGTCGTCGTGGAACTCGGGGGCGATGTCGCCGTCCGAGGTGAAGGTCCGGACGGTCCCTGGGTGATCGCCGTCAGCGATTCGCTGGTTCTGGATGGGCTCGAGCCGCGGGTCTCTTTTCGTCACGGTGGCATCGCGACGTCTTCGAGTACGACGCGAACCTGGCGCTCCGGTGGACGCACGGTCAACCACGTCGTGGATCCGCCGCACCGGGAGTGCGCCAATGGCCTCTACGCGACCGCGACGGTGAGCGCGAGTGACTGCGTACTGGCCAACGCCTTTGCGACCGCGGCGCTGTTGTGGGATGACGAGGCCAGTTACCACATCGCGCAGGCGGGATGGTCGGCACGTCTCGTTCGTCGCGACGGCGGCGTCGAGTTCGTCGGTGGCTGGCCGGACGACGCGGTGGCGCGATGATCGCCTTCACCTCGCCGTACTTCTGGTACACGACGCGCGCGACCGGTCTCGTCGCGCTGGTGCTGTTCACGGTCGTCGTCTGTCTCGGCACCTTCGTCTCGAATCGTGTCGGGGGCAGCGCCGTCGGCCGCTTCGAACTCAATGAACTGCACCGATCGGTGTCGATGGTGGCGATGGCCTTTCTCGTCCTGCACATCATCACTACGGTCGTCGACAGCTACGTGCCCACCGGCTGGCTCTCGGCCGTCATCCCAATGACCTCGAATTACAAACGCTGGGACGTCGCCATCGGCGCCGTCGCGTTCGACTTGATGCTGGCGGTGTGGGCGTCAGTCTGATGAAAGCGCGTATCTCCAATGGCTCGTGGCGATTCATCCACTGGTTGAGTTGGCTGGCGTTCGTAGCGGCCATCGTGCACAGCTTCTTGATCGGCACTGATGCTCGTTCCGGCATCGGACTGGCCGTCGTGGCGACCTGCGCGTTCGCCGTCCTCGTGACCGCGATCTGGCGCTACGTGAAGCGACCGACGAGGTCGTTGGGACGAACCGCGCTCTCGCCCCTCGCACCGCACGAACCGCAACTCGTTCCACCCGCGAAGGATCCCGCGCCCGACCGACGACCGCAGGTGCCGAGATGAACGCGAACGCACTGCCGCGCATCATGATGGGGGCCTCCGAACGCACCCTCACGCTTCGCGAACACGAGCTGACGTTCGGTCGCGTGACGGCCGGCGCCGCGCTCGAAGGCGAACTGGACGCGTCGGGACTACTGGGCCGCGGAGGCGCGAACTTCTCGACCGCCAAGAAGGTTGAACTGCTGCGCAGCCAACGCGGCCATAACAAACTCGTCGTCGTCAACGCCATGGAGGGCGAACCGGTCGGTCACAAGGACCGCACGCTGCTGTCGTCTAACCCCCACCTCGTCCTCGACGGCGCCCAGAACGTGGCCACGTTGATCGGCGCGCGCCACGTCGCGGTGTGCGTCTCGCGCAAGACTCCGCGGTCGTGCATCACGTACAACGCGCGCTGCACGAACGCGAGCGGCGCGGCGGCGGCGCGGCGTTCGAACTGCACACTCCCCCGTGGCGCTACGTCGCCGGGGAGGAGTCCGGACTGGTGCACTGGCTCAACGACAACGAGACGATGCCGCAGTACCGCGCCCAGCGCCCGTACGTCTTGCACGTCGGTCGCGCGCCGGCGCTGGTGGTGAACGCCGAGACCTGCGCCCACGTCGCGTTGATCGGTCGATTCGGTGCGGCCTGGTTTCGCGGATGGGGACGCCCGCGAGTCCCGGCACGACGCTGGTCTCAGTTTCGGGCGCCGTACGTCGACCGACGGTGCTCGAGGTCTCCCTCGGAACGCCGCTGCGAACGATTCTGCGCGAAGCCGGCGCCGACCCCGATCCCCAGGCACTCCTCACCGGTGGTTACGGCGGCGCGTGGCTCGACGGGCGACACCTTGACGCGCCGTACTGCAACGAGGCCCTCCAACCGCTCGGCGCCCTCGTCGGTCCCGGCGTACTGGTCGTCTTGCCCAAGAGTGGCTGCGGTCTCGCCGAGACCCTACGCGTCGTGAAGTGGATGGCGAATGAAAGTTCGCGTCAGTGCGGTCCCTGTGCCTTCGGACTGCCGGCGCTCGCCGATGACCTGCGAACGCTGCTGCACGGTTCGCGCGATCCCCACGGCGCGCTCGTGCGGCTGAAGGAGCGCTGCGCCGTCATCGACGGGCGCGGCGCCTGTCGCCACCCTGACGGCGTCGTTCGATTGGTGGAGTCGGCCTTGAAGGTCTTCTCTCGCCACGTCGAGGACCACGTGAACGGCTTAGCGTGTGAGGCGATGACGACGACACGGCGTTGGGTCTCGGTGCCGGCGCTGGAACATGAATCGGAATTGGTGTGGGAATGAACCGCAAAGGCGACCACTTCGTGCTGCGCGTCGATCCGATCCTCTGTGACGGATTCGCGCACTGCCATGAACTCGCACCGGACCTGGTCCAGGTCGACGAGTGGGGCTATCCGATCATTCACGAGCGCCCGACACCGATCAGCGAGGCCGCACTCTTGAAATCGGCCCGGTTGGCCGTGCGCGGTTGTCCGCGCCAGGCCCTGCGAATCGAACGTCTGAACGGCCCTTCCGGGGTGTCGATCCGGGTGCGCGCTTCTGGTCGCCCTAACGAAAGCGACTAAGTTAGTTCGAGCCATGGGATCACTAATCAAGAAGCGCCGTAAGCGCATGCGCAAGAAAAAGCACAAGAAGATGCTGAAGCGAACCCGCTTTCAGCGTCGCGCCGCCGGTAAATAGCTTTCGTCGACCCCTACCTGGGCGTCGTAGTGAGCGTGGACAACTGGAGAGGGCCCTCGGGACCGGTCATGTCCCAGCGACTCTCGCTCGCGCTCAGGTGACCCTCGACGAACATCGAAGAACCTGATCCAGCGAGTTGCACGTGCGGACCGATCTCGGCGCGTAGCCACCCCAGGGTGCTCGCCAAGCGCGGTTCGACCCGGCCGGCTGGCTCCTCCAGGTGATTGTTCCTGACGGCGTCCAGCCGTCGGCGCGCATCTCGTCATAGGCCCGGTAGCTCTGGTGCGTCGAGACGCCGAAGTCCGGGACGATGAGCGTGAGGTGGCGCTCCTCGTAAGGAAGAGGGCTGAGCAACTCACCGACGCCTTCGACCAAGGCGCGACCGCCGAGCTGACAGAAGGGCACGTCGCCACCGAGCGTCACGGCCCGGTCGTTCGACACTCCCCCGGCCCAGCGCAGGATCGCCGCGGCGTCGGCGCTGCCCCCACCGAGACCACCGCCGACCGGAATGGACTTCTCGACGCGCACGCCGGCGCGTCGCCCGAGCAGACGCAAGGCCCGCACGATGAGATTGTTCTCGTCGGTCGCGACCTCGGTCGCGAAGGGATTGAGTATCTGCAGGTGGTCCCCGTTGTCATCGACGAAGAGCACGTCGTGCAGGCCGATCGTCGCCATCTCGCTGCGCAGTTCGTGGAGGCCGTCCTCACGCACGCCGGTGATCTCAAGGTTCCAGGTGAGCTTGGCGTGGGCCAGTAGTTCGATCATTTGGCGGCCGCCAATCGCGCGAACTCCTCGATGGTCAGCTCTTCTGGCCGCCTGGTCTCGGCCACGTCGGCGCGCTCGAAGACGCCCTCACTCGACCAATCGGCGAGCGAGCGGCGCAGCATCTTGCGACGTTGGCCGAAGGACGTGCGAATGACCTCGAAGAGTTCGGATTCGCTCACGAGCGCCGGATCGACGCGCACCGCCGGGCGTCGCACGATCGACACCAGAGCCGATTCGACGTTCGGCTTGGGGTAGAAGACGGTCGGGCTGACCTTGCCCACCACCCGCGCGTCAGCGAAGTACTGGACCCGCAGCGACGCCGCGCCGTAGGCCTCGTCACCGGCGTGGGCGGCGAAGCGGTCGCCGACCTCCTTTTGCACCATGACCAGCATCCGACTGATCAGCGGCTCGCTCTCGAGCAGGTGCAGGACCAGCGGCGTGGCGACGTTGTAGGGAAGATTGGCCACGACGACCGCCTCGCGGCCGTTCAAGATCGCGTCGTAGTCGGCGCTCAGCGCGTCGGCCTGATGGACGAGCACGCCGTGGGCTTCGACGACCGATCGCAGTGGCTCGAGTAGATAGCGGTCGACTTCCATCGCGTGGACCTCGGCCCCGGTCTCGACGAGCGCCAGCGTGAGCGACCCCAGACCGGCGCCGATCTCGAGGACGAGGTCGCCGGCGCCGACGTCGGCCAGGCGCGCGATGCGGCGCACCGTATTGGGGTCGACGACGAAGTTCTGACCGAGGGCGCGCGAGGGCGTGAGGCCGTGTTCGTCGAGCAGGGCCCGAAGTTCGGTGCGCGTATGGGTCACCAACTGACTTTAACGAGCGACCACTCCCTTGGCCAGTGGGGCCAACTCCGCGAACTGCACGGTATCGAGGTCGACGACGCGGTCGCCGTGGGCGGCCTCGCGGTCCGAGGCGATGCAGTGCACGACCTTGCCGGTGGCGAGGTCGCGGATCGTGATGCGCGTGCCGCGCGGCAGGTACCACGTGGCGCAGTGTCCGGGGATGTAGCGGTACCACGTCGCGTCGCCGATGCGGTACTTGACCGGCTTCTTCTTCTTCGGCTTGAGCGTCGTGGTCGTGACCGGCTTGCAGATCGTGGTCGTCGTCGTGGGCGTGGGGATCGTCGTGGTGGTCGTCGCCCCGGGCACGGTCGTCGACGTCGGGATCGACGTAGTGGTCGTCGTGGTCGTCGGCACCGTGGTCGTGGTGGGCGTGCAGGTCGGCTTCGGTTTCTTCTTCACCGTTGTCGTGGTCACCGGCGGGCGGCGGACCGGTTTCTTGGGCTTGGGCCGTCGCGTACTGACGGTGAGGGCGATCGTGGCGTGCCAGCGGACCCGTTTGCCGGCCGCCGGCGATTGACGGCAGCACGACGACCCACTTGCCATTCGAACTCCCTGGTCCGCGGGTAGTAAAGAAGAGTTGCGCCCGTTTCATGACGGCGTAGATCCGGGCCCGTGACAGACCGATCAGCCGGGGCACCCGGCGCGGCGCGTGCGGGTTCGCGGTCGATACCTGCACCCTCGCCTGGAAGTGCCAGGGCACGACCGTGCCGGGCTTGGGTGACTGACCAACGGCCTCTCGCCAGGTGCCGTTCTCGCTCCCCGGTCCGCTCGTCACGAAGTACAGCGCGTCGGCGCGCATGACGGCGTAGACCTGCGCGCGGGTGAGACCGATGAGGTCGGGCATGTGGCGACGGACGTGGCGTCGAGGCGTTCGCCCCCGCGGGCGCGACGAGCACCGCGGACGCCACCAGTGCGACGATCATGATCAGTACCGACAACGGACGCCACGGCGCCCGCGGGTTTGATGCCCTCAGATCTCCACCCTCCGCCACAACACCGGGGTATAGGCAATCCCCCCGGCCCACAACGCTACGAGAGGGTGGGTCCCGTAGCAACTCACGGCGCAAAAGCCCCTGAACTACCTGATTATTCGGGCTTTATCTCGCTGGCAACCGGAAAAGCCGTGCGGTATTCGCGCTCGTCGCCTCTCGGACCTCGACGAAGCTCTCGCCGCGCAGTTCGGCGACGTATTCGCCCACGACCGTCACGTAGGCCGGTTCGTTCGCCCTCCCTCGATACGGCACGGGCGCGAAGAACGGACTGTCGGTCTCGACGTGGAGGCGCTCCAAAGGCACGGCGCGCACCGCTTCGCGCAGCAGTTCGGCGTTCTTGAAGGTCACGACGCCGGAGATCGAGATGTCGCAACCGAGCCCCAGACAGGCGTGCGCGTCGTCGGGCGTGCCGGTGAAGCAGTGCACGACGGTGCGCTCGGGCACGCCCTCGCTCTTCAGCACTTCGAAGAGGTCGTCGAAGGCGTCGCGGGCGTGGATGACGAGCGCCAGGTCCAACTCGTGGGCCAGTGCGATCTGGGTCGCGAAGGCGCGGCGCTGATCGGCCCGCGGCGAGTGCTCGTAGAAGTAGTCCAGGCCGCATTCGCCTATTCCCACCAGTTTTGGGTGCCCCCGACGGGCCAGTTCCAGGACCGGATCGATGTCCTGGGCCGCGTCGTGGGGGTGGAGTCCGACCGTGGCGTAGATCTCGACGGGGCCCTCGACGTCGGTGATGTCGAGCGCCTGGGCCGAGGTCGTGGCGTCGGTGCCGATCACGACGACGCGGTCGACCCCGCCGTCGTAGGCGCGCGCCAGCGTGTCATTGAGCTTCGCGGTCGTCTCTTCGTCACCGAGGAACTGCTCTTGCAGGTGACAGTGCGCGTCGCTCCAGTGACTCACGCGTCGCTCTTCATGCGCGGGAAGAGCGGCTCGCCCTTGTGGATCGTCGCGTCGCTACGGTACTGACCCCACGTCGTGCTCGCGGCGAAGAACTCATCGGTCGGCGAACCGCTCAGTCCGATGCGACGCCAGATCTCTTCACAGGTCTTGGGCATCGCCGGCGTGGCGAGGATCGCGACGATCCGGATCGCTTCGAGGGCGTCACCCATCACGGCGTTCAGTTCGTCACCCGGCTCCATCTTCCACGGCGCGTGCTCTTCGAGGAACGCGTTCGTGGCGCCAATGAGTCCCCACGTCGACTCGAGTGCGCTCTGGGGCGCGAAGTTGTTCCACGCCAGCGCGCTGTCCTTCACCGCGAGTCCGGCCGGCGCACGAAGCGTCGAATTCTCGCGCGGCGACGGGGCGACACCGTCGCACTTGGACGCGACCACGGTCGTCACGCGCGCCACGAGGTTACCGAGATTGTTGGCCAGGTCGGTGTTGTAGCGCGCGAGGATCCCCTCGTGCGAGAAGTCGCCGTCGTTGCCGAGGGCCGTCTCGCGCAACAGGTAGTAGCGCAGTGGATCGACGCCGAACTCACTGGTCAGTTCGACGGGCGCGATGTCGGTGAGGCGCACCGCGCCCTCGGCGGCCATGGTCTTGGACAGCTTCTGTCCCCCGAGCAACAGCCATCCGTGGACCTGCACGTGACTGACCGGGCCGATGCCCGCGGCCATGCACATCGCCGGCCACCAGACGCAGTGAAACCGGATGATCTCTTTGCCGATCATGTGGTGCGAGTTCGGCCACCACTTGGCGACCTCGTCGTCGTCGCGGCCGTAGCCGATCGCGGTCAGGTAGTTGATCAGTGCGTCGTACCAGACGTAAAAGACGTGCGCGTCGTCCCACGGCACGGGCACGCCCCACGAGATCGACGTGCGGGTGATCGAGATGTCGCGCAGTCCGCCGTTGATGAACGAGAGCGCCTCGTTGCGCTTGGTCTCGGGCGTCACGAAGCCGGGGTGCGCGGCGTAGTACTCCTTCAGCCGCTCTTCGAAGGCGCTGAGGCGAAAGAACCAGTTCTCCTCTTCCATCTCGATGAGTGCCCGGCCGTGGATCGGGCACTTGCCGTCCACGCTGGTCTCGATCGTGTAGTAGTCCTCGCAGCTCACGCAGTAGAGGCCCTTGTAGACGTCCTTGTAGATGTAGCCGTTGTCGTAGATGGCGGTGAGGAACTTCTGCACGCTCTCGTAGTGACGCGGCTCGGTCGTGCGGATGAAGTCGTCGTACTGGATGTCCAGGGCCTCCCAGGCCTGACGGAACTGCAGCGACTTGCTATCGGTCCACTCCTGGGGCGACTGGCCGTTCTTCGCGGCGGCGTCGGCCACCTTTTGACCGTGTTCGTCCGTCCCGGTCAGGAACTTCGTCTCGTCGCCGATCAACCGGTGCCAGCGCGCCAGGGCGTCGCAGTTGACGGTCGTGTAGGCCGTGCCAACGTGGGGCGCGTCGTTGGCGTAGTAAATCGGCGTCGTGAGATAGAAGCGAGCCATCTGGAAAGGATAATGACTTACAGCGCGTCGTCCGCTCGGAGCTCGAGCGCCATTTGGTAGACGCCGCGGTGCGACACGCCGAGTGATTCGGCGACGAAGGCGACGGCGTCGCGCGTCGTGGCGCCCGCGTCGATCTGGTCACGCAGGGCCGCGCGGATGAGTTCGTCGTCGACGACCTCGACCTCGTGAGCGCCTTCGAGGACGACCACGATCTCACCCAGCACATCGCGGCCACTGACGAACGCAGCGATCTCCTCGACGGTGCCGCGCAGCACCTCTTCATGCATCTTGGTCATCTCGCGAGCGACGCAGATGCGTCGACCTGCGAACTGCGCCACCATCTCGGCCAATGAGGCAGCCAGTCGTTGGGGCGATTCGTAGAAGACGATGGTCCGCGGTTCGTTCACCCACTGGGCGTAGAGCAGTTCGCGTTCGCCGTACTTGCGCGGGAGGAAGCCC
Source organism: uncultured Acidimicrobiaceae bacterium (assembly GCA_963764095.1). Taxonomy (GTDB): domain Bacteria; phylum Actinomycetota; class Acidimicrobiia; order Acidimicrobiales; family RAAP-2; genus RAAP-2. Next base: position 54,793 of record CAVXRB010000010.1, read on the forward strand.
TCCATGGCGAAACGCTCGGTCGGCAGTCCGCTGATCGTCAGCGCCGCGATGACCGCTGAGGGTCCCGGCGCGGTCGTGACCTTGAGCCCGGCCGCGGCGACCGCGGCGACGACGCGCGCCCCGGGATCGCTGATGGCGGGCGTGCCGGCGTCACTGATGACCACGACGGTCGATCCGCCGGCGACCTGGGCGACGATCTGATCGCACATGGAGGCCTCGTTGTGCTCGTGCAGCGCGCGCAGGCGCCCGTTGACGGCGATGTCGTGCGCGCTGAAGAGTGTGCTCGAGCGGCGGGTGTCCTCGCAGTAGATGACGTCGGCCGTTTCGAGCAGTTCCAGGGCCCGCCTCGAGATATCACCGAGATTGCCCAGGGGCGTCGCGACGAGGACGAGTTGACCGGCGACGACGTCCGCGTTTTCCATGGTGCTCCTCGTTTCGCTCGACCAACTCGCAATCAACTAACATTGTCACCTATGTCAAAGCGAACCGTGAAGCGCAAGATGCGCGCGAAGAAGAAGGCCAATCACGGTAAGAAGCCGAACTGCGGTCGCGGCTAAGGCCGCTTTACAACTCCCCGTCCCAGGCGCAGTCCCTTTCTCTCAGGACCTGGACCAGTGGCGTCGGTCGGTCACTTATCAGGCCGTCGACGCCGACGTCGAGCAGTTGGTGCATCTCGCCGGGATCGTTGATCGTCCAGACGTGGACCGCGATGCCCGCCTCGTGGGCCGTCTGGACGAATCGCTCGTCGACCACGGTGACGTCGCCGTAGACGGCGGGCACCTGAAAGGCGCAGACCGGCGGCACGCTCGGCACACCCTCGAGCATCGAGAAGTAGAAGGTCGCCGCCTCACCCGTCGCGGCCGACGTCGCGACCTCGGGCGCCAGTGACCGGAACCGCTGGACCGCGACGTCGTGGAACGATCCGACGATGACCGAGGAGAGTCGCTCCAGTCGTCGTAGTTCGTCGGCGAGCAGTTCCTCGTAGGGCTCGACGTCGGGGTCGGTGCGCTTCAGGTCCAGGTTCAACAACACGCCGGGAAAACGTTCGGCGACCTCTTCGAGCGTCACGATGCCGAAGTCGCGATCCGCCGGCGCTCGGCCGCGTTCGACGTACAGCGACGGATCGCGACCCGGCGTCACCGTCTCGCCGGCGATCCACCAGTAGGCGTTATCCATCTCGCGCAGTTCGGCCAGCGTGAGGTCGGCGATCGCCCCGTGGTGGTTCGTCGTGCGATCGACCGTCTCGTCGTGACAGACCACGATCTGGCGGTCCTTGGTCGCATGAACGTCAAGCTCGATGGCGGTCGCGCCCTCGGCGAGCGCGCGCGTGATCGCGGCCAGGGTCGAGGACGGTCCTTCGTAGGATCCACCCTGGTGCGCGAAGGCGATCACCCGGCGCTCGAGCCAGGGACTCGTCACTTCGCGGGCAGTCCGTCGGGATAGAGGCGCAGGCGCATGCGGTGCTCGAGGTAGAAGGCGACCCCGGGCAGGAAGCCCGCGATCAGCATGAGCAGCAGCAACACGAGCGGCAGGCGGAACTTCAGCACCATGTTGAAGCTCGCGATCATGTAGAGCGGATACATCACGATGCCGTGCGCGATGCCGTCGATGCGCACGAGGATCTCCAGGTGCTTCCAGAGCGACAGGTCGACCTGATGCAAGAGCAAGAAGACGAACAGCGTCAAGAGCGTCGAGCCCGTGATGAAGGACATGATCCGGTACCGCCGGAATGCGATCTCCATCAGTGTCCCCAGAGCCTCTTCTTCGGACGCGACGCGATCTTGGCGAGGTGGTCGTTATAGGCAGCGAGCGCGGGGTCTTCCACATCGTCGACCTGACGCGCCATCTGCGCCTCGGCGCGCATCTTCTCCTCGTAGTCCCGGCGGGCCATTTCCTGGTGTTCGGTGATCTTCTCGCGGTTCAGCAGCGCGTACCAACCGAAGACGCCGAGCACGGCGAAGGCCGGCCACTCGATGGCGTAGAGGTAACTCAGCGAGTTACCACCGATCGCGGCGTTGACCTGCCACCAACCCGCCGAGAGGCAGATCGCGACCCACGCGACGAGCGCGAAATGGAGGCCGATCGCTCGGCGCGAGAGATACTTCGACTTCACGCGGCCCATACTAACGGGCGACTTTTCACCGGCTGGGCGCACCTTAGAATTGGGTCGTGCCCGCCATGTCGTCGTCTCGCCCGCAGTTCTCGTGGCACGATTGGAACCAGTGGCACCTCGGCGTCCTGCCGCTGCTGATGATGTTCGCGGCGTTGATGCTGTACATGATCGCGACACAGCGCGTCGGTTATTGGTCCGCTAAGCGAACGGTCGCCTTCCTCGCTGGACTGATCGTGACCTTCATCGCGACCCAGTCGGTCATCGGCGTCTTCGACATGGAGTACTTCAGTGACCACATGATCCAACACCTCTTGTTGATCATGGTCGCCGCACCGCTCTTCGCGCTCAGCGCGCCGCTCGACCTCGCCTACGACGCGGGCTCTGAGCGTCTGCGCCACTTCCTCGACGGTCGATTCATGACGCTGGTCACCCAGCCGCTCGTCGGATTCGCCGCGTACTTCGTCTTCATCCCGATCACGCACCTGACGGGACTGTTCAATCTGATGATGGAGCACGAGTGGGTCCACCACCTCGAACAGATCGGCTTCTTGGTCGTCGGCTATCTCTTCTTTCGCGTGGCCTTCGGACTCGAGCGCGGCGCGACGCTGCATCGCGGGCTTCGGTTGGTCTTCGTCATGGCGGCCGTGCCCGTCGACACCTTCACCGGACTCGCGCTGGCGATGTCCTCGCACACGCCCTTCCCGGCCTATCGGGCGATGGCGCCGCGCGGGTCGACCACGCAGGGCATCCTGTCGAACATCCACCTCGGTGGCGCGATCATGTGGATCGGCGGCGACGCGTTGATGTTGCTCGCGTGTATTCCGATCGCCATCGCGTGGGTGAAGTGGGAGACGATCCACACGCGAGAGCTCGACGCGATCCTCGACGCGCAGGGCATCTAACTACAGCAGTCCCGCTTCGATCGCCAACTCTTCGAGGTCGTTCTCCGGTCGCGCGCCGAGGTGCGAGATGATCTCGCCGGCGCAGAGTGATCCCAATTCGGCCGATTCGACGGGGTCGGCGCCGAGCGCGAGGCCGTAGAGGAAGCCGGAGGCGAACATGTCGCCGGCGCCGTTCTGGTCGATGACGTGTTCGACCTCGTGGGCCGGCACGCTCACGACACCGGTGACGGTCAGGACGTCGGCGCCGACGGGACCGCGCGTGACGACCGCGAGGATGCCCAACTCTTCGAGCGCGCCGAAGGCTTTCTCCAGGTTCGGGACCTGGAAGAGCGAGCAGATCTCGGTCTCGTTGCACAGCAGGACGTCGACGTCGTTCGTGACCAGTTCCAGGAAGTCGCGGCGGTGCCGGTCGACGCAGAACATGTCCGACAGCGACAACGCGACCATGGAGTCGTAGTCGTGCGCGAAGTTCACGACCTTGCGAATGGCCTCCTTGGCCGGAGGGAGGTCGAACAGGTAGCCCTCGACGTAGGTGATCTCGGAGCGAGAGATGAGTCGTTCGTTGATGTCGGCGACGTGCAGTTGGTTCGACGCGCCCAGATACGTCGCCATCGTGCGCTGCGCGTCGTCGGTGATGAACACGTGGCAGCGACCGGTGGCGCCCTCGTTGGGCGCGGCGATCGCCAGGTCCACCTCGACGCCCATTGAGGTCAGGTCGTGCGTGAAGCGCTGGCCGAAGTCGTCGTCGGCCACCTTGCCGATGTAGCCGCACGTGCCCCCGAGCGCCGCGACGCCGGCGATGGAGTTCGCGACCGAGCCGCCGGACATCTGAATCGTCGGGCCCATGGCGTCGAAGAAGGTCTCGAGCTGGTCCTCTTGGATCAGCGACATCGCCGCCTTCACGAGACCGAGTTGGCGGTAGACCTCATTCGAATCCTGCGAGATGATGTCGAGCATCGCGTTACCGATGCCGGTCACCGCCAAGCGGTTCGGACCGGGTTTCACGCGCAACGAAACCGGCGTGGGGCTATCGGTCACTTAGCGAGGATAGACCGTGGGCAAGTACGGTTGTTCCATATGACCACTGAAAACAACCCCTATCGTCTCGGCCGAAGCGTCGTCCCATCGGCCTATCGCATCTTCATGACCCCGGACCTGGAGAACGCCTCTTTCGCCGGGCGCGTCGAGATCGACATCGACATCGTCGAGTCGACCAAAGAGGTGAAGTTGAACGCCATCGAACTCGACCTCGGGGCGGCGACGCTCACGATCGGCGGCACGGCGCACCGCTCGATCGACCTCAACTTGGACGAGACCTACGAGGTCGCGACCTACACGTTCGACACCGCGCTCCCCGTGGGTTCGGCCGTCCTGGAGATCGCCTTCAACGGCATCTTGAACGACCAGCTGCACGGCTTCTACCGCTCGACGTTCACCGACCCGTCGGGCGTGAAGCACACCATCGCCACGACGCAGTTCGAGAACACCGACGCGCGCCGGGCCTTCCCCTGCTGGGACGAGCCGGCCTTCAAGGCGACGTACCAGGTGAACCTGACGGTGCCGAGTCACCTGGCCGCGTACTCCAACTCGCCGATCGGCTCGGACACCGACCTCGGTAACGGCCAGCGCACGGTCAGCTTCACGCCCACGATGAAGATGTCGACGTACCTCGTGGCCTTCATCATCGGCCCCTTCGAAGAGACCGAGGCGACGGACGTCGACGGCGTGCCGCTGCGCATCGTCTTTCCGATCGGCAACGCGCACCTCACCGGTCACGCCCTCGAGGCCGGCGCCTTCGCGCTGCGCTACTTCTCGGAGTACTTCGACATCCCGTACCCCGGCGAGAAGCTGGACATGGTCGCGATCCCGGACTTCATGCAGGGCGCGATGGAGAACCTCGGCTGCATCACCTACCGGATGCCCGACCTTCTGATCGACCCGGCCAAGGCCTCACTCGCCGAGATGAAGCGCGTCGCCAAGGTGGTCATGCACGAGATCGCGCACATGTGGTTCGGCGACCTCGTCACCATGGAGTGGTGGGAGGGCATCTGGCTGAATGAGGCCTTCGCCACGTTCATGGAGGTCATGTGCCAGAACGCCTTCCGTCCGCAGTGGAAGGTCTGGGTGACCTTCGGATCCGAGCGCGACCTGGCGCTGGAGATCGACGGTCTGCACGCCACGCGGCCCGTCGAGTACGAGGTCGTCTCACCCGATGACACCCAGGGCATGTTCGACCGCCTCACCTACGAAAAGGGCGCGGCGATTCTGCGCATGCTCGAGCAGTACCTCGGTGCCGAGACCTACCGCGACGGCATCCGCAACTACCTGCGCAAGCACAGCTACGCCAACACGCGCACCACCGACCTCTGGGACGCCATCGAAGAGGTCTCCGGCGAACCGGTGCGCAACGTCATGAACACCTGGATCCTCCAGGGCGGCTACCCGCTCGTGACATTGAGCGACGGCATGATCGGCCAGCAGCCCTTCGCCTACGGCCCGAAGACCGGCGAGAGTTCGATCGGCTCGTCGTGGAAGGTCCCGGTGTGGACGCGTTCGCTGAAAGGCGGCGAGCCGAGCGTGCAGCTCCTCGAAGACGAGCCCCTCGCGGTCACGGCCGAAGCACCGGTCGTGCTGAACGCCGGCGGGTCGGGCTACTACCGTGCGCGCTACGGTGCCACCGAGCTGAAGGCCCTCGCCGAGCACATCAGCGACTCAACGCCCTCGAGCGAGCCGCGTTGCTGTCGGACAGCTGGGCCCTGTTGTACTCGAGCCAGATGAGCGCCGAGCAGTTCTTGACGATCGGCGCCGGACTCGGGGACCTCGATGAGCCGACGCCGTGGGGCACCCTCGCTGGAGCCATTGGTTTCATCGACCGGGCGCTGCCGGCCGCGCAAATGCCGCGTTTCGCGGCGAAGGTGCGCGAGATCTTCGAGCCGCAGTTCGCGCGACTCGGATGGGACGCGCAGTCGAGCGACAGCGAGCTCACGCCCCAACTACGCGCGTTGGCGATCTCGACGCTCGGGACGACCGGCGGCAACGAGTCGATCAGGGCCGAGGCGGTGAAGCGCTTCGAGGCCGACGACATCGACGGCGACCTCGCGTACGCCATCTTGCGCGTCGTGGCCTCTCAGGACCGACCGGGCGACTACGAGACGTTCCTCGAGCGCTATCGCAACGCCGCGAGTCCCCAGATCGAGCAGCGCTACTGGCGCGGACTCGCCGGATTCAACGAAGAACGTGTCGCCCTCGATGCCGCCAACAAGGCGTTCGACGAGTTCCGAACTCAGGACGCCTCCTCGGTGCTGGGACTGCTTTCGATGAACGCCACGACGGGACCGAGCGTCTGGCGACTCGCGACGTCGCGCTGGGACGAGGCGCTCGCCACGTTCCCGCCCAACACGCTGTCGTACATGACTTTGGGTATCCGCACGTTCATCAACGACGCCGCCTTCGCCGATGAGGTCGAAGCGTTCCACACCTCGCATCGACTGAGCGGCGAACAGAAGACGGTCCAACAGAACATCGAACGGATGCGCGTCGGACTGACCTTCTCGGCCGCGATGCGCGACCAACTTTGATGACCGCATGAACGTAGGGGCGTTCTTGGGCATCCTTGCCCTCATGTTCGTCCTCGAACTGCCCGACAAGACGTTCTTGGCCACGATGATCATGGCCACGAAGGCCCGGCCGTTGATGGTCGTGCTCGGCGGATCGACCGCTCTCGTGATCCAGATGGGTCTCGCGGTCGGCGCCGGATCGCTGTTGACGCTCATCCCGGTGCACTGGAAGGATCTCGTCGTCGGTCTCCTCTTCCTCGCGGGCGGCGCCTACCTGCTGTTCGTCCCCGAGTCGGCCGAAGAGGAAAAGGGGCGACGCGAGGCGCGACATCGAGAGGGCCTCGACGCACTGGAAGGAGATCACGACGGCGTTCGTCGTCGTCTTCATCGGGGAGTTCGGCGACCTCACGCAGATCCAGGCCGCGAACTTCGAAGCGAAACTCCACCAGCCGCTCGAGGTGTTCTTGGCGTCGTCGATCGCGATGATCGCCGTCTCCTTCCTCGCCGCCTACAGCGGTCGCGCGCTGCAGCGAATCATGCCGCTCAAGCGCATTCGCCTCGGCGGCGGACTGATCTTCACCGGGCTCGGGATCTGGACGATCACCTCTTTGATCGTGTCGGTCTCGTGAGCCGCCGCGACGAACTGCTCGACTACGCCGACACGGTGAAGGGCTTCATGCCGCGCGACGAAGGTCTCGCGCTGTTCGAATACGCCCTCGCCCACGGGGAGCGATCACATCGCGGCACGTGGCTCGAGATCGGCGCGTGGTGCGGGAAGTCCGCGGTCTACCTCGGCGCCGCGGCGGAGTCCACGAACTCTGTCCTGTACTCGCTCGATCACCACCACGGCAGCGAGGAGAACCAGGCTGGCTGGGATCACTTCGACGCCGCGCTCGTCGATCCGACCGACGGACGTCTCAACACGCTGCCGGCGTGGCAGCGCACGATCGCCGAAGCGCACTTGGAATCGACCGTTGTCGGACTCGTCGGTCCCTCGGTCGTTGTCGCCGCGCACTTCAGCCAGCCGCTCGACATCCTCTTCATCGATGGCGGACACGGCCACGACGTCGCTTGGGCCGACTACGAAGCGTGGACGCCGAAACTCGTGGTCGGCGGACTACTCCTCATCCACGACGTCTTTCCCGATCCCGAGGACGGCGGTCGACCGCCCTATGAGATCTACCGCGCCGCGCTCGAGAGCGAGGCGTTCATCGAACGCGCCGAGCGTGGATCGCTGCGCGCCCTAACGCGCGTGGCCTAGCGTCAGCGGACAGCCCGGTTCGGCGAGGTCGATGGGCATCGGCAGTGAATCGTGGCGAAAGAGCCCGGCGGCGGCCGACGACGACGTCAGCGCGTCGGCGGCGAGGATGATCGCCGCTGCCGTATAAGACGTCGTCTCGCGGTCCGGGAACGTGACTTCACTCGGATAGGCGATACCGGTCCAGTAGGCGCCGTCCTCGCGCCGGTGGCGTCGGGTGTAGCTGAAGAGATCGAGCGCCCGACTCGTCATGCCGAGGGCGTCCAGGGCCAGCACGCACTCGGCCGTCTCGGCGGCGGTCACCCAGTCACTCGTCGAGACGCAGCGCACGCCGTAGCCGTCCATGACGTGACGCTCCCAGCCGTCGTCGATGCGCTTGAGACCGGCCGCGCCGAACAGCGCGCCCGAGAAGATCGGGTAGTACCAGTCCATCGCGAACTCGTTCTTCGGCGCGAAGGCACCGGGGTGGTGCGCTACGGCGTGACCGAGTCGTCCGGCCGCCAACTCCCAGGCCGGCTTGGTGACGTCGACGCGCTCGGCGAGCGAGACCGCGCAGCGCAGCGAGTGGAAGATCGACGACGATCCGGTCAAGAGCGCGTAGCTCTCACGGCGACCGATCGCGTCGAGCGACCAGGCGATCGTCCCGTCGGGGTGCTGGAAGCGGAGCACGAAGTCGATCGCGCGTTCGACGCTCGGCCACAGCTCGACGCAGAAGTCGACGTCGTCGGTCGCGACCAAGTAGTGGTAGAGCCCGGCCGCGATGTAGGCGCAGACGTTCGTGTCGAGACGCGCGTCCTTCACCTGATCGCCCACGTAGTAGTTGAACCAACTGCCGTCGCCGAGCTGGGTCTCGGCGAGCCAGCGGTAGGCCGCGCGCGCCTCATCGACGTAGCCGGTCACCGTGAAGGCCATCGCCGCCTCCACGTGATTCCACGGATCGCAATGTCCACCGACGAACCACGGGACGGCGCCACTTCGCAGTTGCAGCGACGCCAGTGACTGCGCGCTCTGGGCGATCTCGACGTCGCTCAAGATTCCGGGGACGCCCGAGACGGCATTGAACGTCGTCGTCATGGGGCCGGCTTCACCAGGTAGACGACGATCGACTTGCCCATCAAGGGCGCCATCACCGATTCGGCGAGGCGCGTCGGCCACGGCGCCTTCATGATGTCCCACACGAGGAGCCGGTGGTAGAGCTTCACGAACCGGTTCGTCTCGTTGGTCGTGCCGACGAGACACTTCAACCACCAGTACGGACTGTGCAGTCCGTGGGCGTAGTGGTGACCGGTGTCGGTCAGACCGACCGAGCGCAGACGTTCTTTCAAGATTCGTTTCCGGTAGATGCGGATATGACCGCCCGGCACGTTGTGGTACTCGTCGGAGAGCGCCCAGTTGATGAGTTCCGGTCCGAACCGGGGCACGGTGATGGCCATCGTGCCGCCGGGCTTCAGGACCCGCGCCAGTTCTCCCATCGCGCCGAGGTCGTCGGGGATGTGCTCGAGGACTTCGGAGCAGATCACTCGGTCGAAGGTCGCGTCGGGAAACGGCAGATGCAGCGCGTCGCCCTGTACGGCCGCGGAGTGCAGCGTCGCGGCGTCGAGCTCCCCGGCGGCGACCATCGCGGCGAACATATTCTTGACGCCTTCGACCTCGTCGCGACCGGCGTCGAGCGCGATGACGTCGGCGCCCCGCCGGGCCGCTTCGAAGGCGTGACGCCCGAAGCCACATCCCAGGTCGAGAATCTTGTCGCCGCGCTCGAGACCTAACTGGTCGTAGCGAGCGGTCAGCATCAGTCGAACTCCATCGCGTCGGGCAGCGGCTGACCGGTGAGGATCGCGTCGTAACAGGCGGCCGTCCCGCGCGCGGTCACCTCCCACGTGAAGCGCTCCATGACGCGCGTGCGACCGGCGGCCCCGAGGCGCGCGCGCAGTTGCGCGTCGTCGAGCAGTCGGCCGATCGCCACGACGAGCGCTTCGGGATTGTTCGGTTCGACCAGCAGTCCGGTCTCTTCGGTGACGCCGACGACCTCGGGCAGGGCGCCACCGGTCGTTGCCACCACGGGCACGCCACAGCTCATGGCCTCGATCGCCGGCAGGGAGAAGCCTTCGTAGAGGCTCGGCACGATCGCGACCTCGGCCTCGCCGTAGAGTCGGGCCAACTCCTCGTCACTGACGCCGGAGATCGTCGTCACGATGTCCGTGAGACCGAGGCGCTCCAGCGCCGAGGCGACGCGGCCCTTCGGCTGGGGCTTGCCGATGACGATGAGGTCGATGTCACGCTCGGCGCGCAGTTTGGCGATCGCCTCGAGGAGCGGCACCAGACCCTTCATCGGCACGTCGCTCGAGGAGGTGACCATCAGGCGGCCCTTCTTTTTGACAACGTCGTCGTAAGGGCGAAAGACGGTGTGGTCGACGCCGACCGGTACGACGGTCAGTCGATCCAGCGGGACCTGCATCTGGGCGTTGATGTCAATCTTGGAGTTGTGCGAGACCGTGAGGACCGCGGGTAGCTGCTTTACGGTGCGCACCTGCATGCGCAAGAACCCGAACCAGCGCTTGGTCGTGTAGCGCTTCCAGGCGGTCTCGGCGTGATCGAGCGCGATGGATCGGTCAACGGTGATCGGATGGTGCAGGGTTTCGAGGAGCGGCCAGCCCTCGCGATGCAGTTTCAGTATTCCCGGCCCCATGCACTGGTTGTCGTGGATGATGTCGAAGTCTGCGCGCCGGTCCTTCAGGATCTTCTCGATGCGCAAGGAGTACGCCAGCGGCTCGCCGAAGCCGCCGCTCAACATGACCCCGAACTCCGACAGGTCGGCCAGCGACGTGAACTCACCCAAGGCCGGGATGCGAAACGGGTCGGGGTCGCGGTAGAGGTCGAGTCCGCGCACCGCGGTGAAGCCGACACCCTCGTCGAGCTCGGGCCACGGCGGCCCGGCAAAGACCTCGACGCTGTGGCCGAGGTTCACCAGTTCACGGGTGAGGTGCCGGGTGTAGACGCCCTGGCCGCCGCAGCGCGGATTGCCCCGGTAGATCAGGAAGGCGATGCGGTACTTGCCCGGTTCGGGTGGCCGCGCCTTCACGTGGGAAGGGTTGACGATGGTCGTGGAGCGGGCCCAGGACGCCTTGGTCTCGTTGATGGTCTGGCGCAGGGTACGAGACAAGTGGCAACTTTCGGGTTCGCGGGTCCTCCATTCTCGCCGAATTCGCGCAAGACCCACAAATGTCAGAGAACCAAAGGGCTGCAGCGCTAGTACATTCGGGGAATGGACCTGACCTACCCCGCTGAAACTGAACCGTTCCGCAAAGAAGTGCGCGCGTGGCTCGAAGAGAACTTGCCCGACGGCTGGTTCGACGACGGATTCAAGATGAGCGCCGAAGAGCGTCGCGCCTTCAACGAGGGGTGGAACGAGAAACTCTTCGCCGGTGGATGGATCTGCGCCGGGTGGCCCGTCGAGTACGGCGGCAAGGGACTTACCCTGCTCCAACAGGTCGTCTTGAACGAGGAGTTCGCCAAGGCCGGCGCCCCGATGCGCGCCGACTTCTTCGGCGACACGCTGGTCGGCCCGACGATCCTGCAGTGGGGCACCGACGAGCAGAAGCGCGAGTTCATCCCCGGCATCCTCCAGGGCAAGATCGCCTGGTGTCAGGGCTTCTCCGAGCCCGACGCCGGCTCGGACCTGGCGAGTCTCAAGACGACCGCGGTCCTGGACGGCGACGAGTGGGTCATCAACGGTCAAAAGGTCTGGACGTCCCAGGCCCAGCACGCCGATTACGTCTTCTTGATGGTGCGCACCGACCCCGACGCGCCCCAGCACGCCGGCATCAGTTACCTGCTCGTGCCGATGCACCAGCCGGGCGTCGAAGTACGCCCGATCGTCCAGGTCGACGGCTCGGCCGACTTCAACGAGGTCTTCTTCACCAACGCGCGCGCTTCGAAGAACAACGCCGTGGGCGGCGTCAACAACGGCTGGAAGGTCGCGATGACGACCTTGGGCTTCGAGCGCGGCTCGAACTCCACGACCGGCTACCGGCGGTTCCTCAAGGAGTGGGAAGAGATCGTCCGGGAGGCGACGCGTCTGGGCAAGAGTGACGACCGCCTGGTGCGCGACGGACTCGTGCGCGCCTGGGAGAAGGTCAAGATCATGGAGATCAACGGCTACCGCTCCCTCACCGACTCGCTCAACGGGACGCACAACACGGCGTTACTCGGGGCCTGCAACAAGATGTTCTGGTCCGAGACGCACCGCTCGACGATGGAGCTGGCCCTCGACGTTCTGGGTATGGAGGCTCAGATCCTCACCGGCACGGGCGTGAATGACGGGTCCCTCGCGCGGATTCACCGCGGCCGCGCCGATTACCCGGTCTCGGACCTGCAGGGCTCGTTCTTCTTCTCACGCTCCGAGACCATCTGGGGCGGCACCGCCGAGATTCAGCGCAACATCATCGGCGAGCGGGCGCTCGGTCTGCCGAAGGAACCCAAGCCGCAGAAGGTGTAGTCATCGCAGAGGGACTTCGGGCCACGTGTTTCATGGCAATCATCGTTTTTGACGTTCATTCATCGCGAATGAACGCGATCGGCGTGGATTTGTCCTACTTCGATCCCGGACCAAGCTCTTGAGATGCTTGACCCGACAACTCTGACGGAGTGTTCACGACCCCCTCAAAGTTGGTGAGCACTTCGATCATTCGTGGCGCTTCGAATGCACGATTGCGCTTCCCGAGCGTGATTTGCTTCAAAACCTTCGCCGATACCAACTTGTCAATCGCGGTATTAGCGGCACTTTATTGTCGTAGATCGCCGGGATGAACTTGAAAAATAGGCCTTCCACGAATGATGGCGAGCCCGCAATCTGAGTTACTGGCCGCGCAACGCCTTCTTGATCTTGGTGATCAAGTTCGGATGCACGTAGTACTTATCGCGCTCTTCTTCGCTCATGGCGTCGTAGCGGGCGTCTTGTTTGGCGACCATGTCGGCGACCTTGTCTTGTTCGAGCGCGGCGTTACTCAACTTCTGTTCGGGGCTGATCACCTTTGGGCCGCTGTTCTGACGCATTCCGAAGATTCCGGACCATGGCACATCGCTCCTCCGCCCGACCACCGTTCCGTCGACGATTGTTTGAATCTACTCGCGGATCGTTTTGCCTTCCGGGGCGACAACTACAGCTGGCGGTAGCGCGGCACGTAGCCGCCGACGCCCAGGGACATCGAGTCCTCGGGGTCGATCGAGTCGTCCACGCCGCCCACGACGTCGGTGACCCAGGCCAATCGGTCCTTCAATATCCTGGTCACGCCGCCCTGCAGCGTGTCGGACGAAATGGCGCAACTGGAGCACGCGCCTTGCAACTGCACCTCGACGACGCCGGTCTCGACATCGGCGCGGATAAGGACGAGGTCACCGCCGTCGGCCTGCACCGAGGGGCGCATGAGGTCGAGGAGCGCGTTGAGCGCCTTGAGTCGCGTTGCGCGTTCTTGTTCGGTCAGCTCTTCCATACTGTCCAGTCTGCCGTGAAAACTGCGGCCCGTGTCGTCGAGGGCGAGTGGATACGATTTGGCGATGGAACCTAACGCGAACCTCGACGTCGAGTCGATCAACCTCTCGGACATTGAGTTCTGGCGCCAGCCCTGGGCCGAGCGCGAGGTGGCCTTCGCCACCTTGCGACGAGAGCGCCCGATCACCCACTTCGACGAACCGGTCATCGAAGGCACGGCGATCGAGTTCCCGGCCGGTAACGGCTACTACGCCATCACGAAGTATCGCGACGTGCAGACGGCCTCGCGCCACCCCGAGACCTTTCTCTCGGGACCGGGGGCGGTCTCGACGATGGACCTGCCGAGTGAGATGGTCGAGTACTTCTCCGGCATGATCTCGACCGACGATCCGAAGCACGCGCGGCTGCGACGCATCGTGTCCAACGCGTTCAACCCCCGCAACGTGCGCGCCGTCGAGGACTCGATCGAACGCAAGGCCGACGAGATCATCGCGCGTTCGCAGACAAGCGGCACGGGCGACTTCATCACCGACATCGCGGCGCCGTTCCCGCTCGAGATCATCTGCGACATGATGGGCGTGCCGCCGAGTGAGTACGCGACCGTCCTGCACCACTCGAACATCATCCTCTCCAACGGCGACCCCGAGTTCATCCCCGAGGGCCAAGACCCGGTCCTCGTGCTCCTCGACTCCGGCGCGGCACTCACGGGAATCATGGAGGAGTTGGGTAAGTACCGGATCGACAATCCGATCGACGACATCACGAGCGCGCTCGTGAACGCCGAGATCGAAACGGAGAAACTGACCCAACAGGAGTTGGCCTCTTTCTTCGTGCTGCTCGTGACGGCCGGCAACGAGACCACGCGCACGGCGATCGCCCACGGTCTGCACGCGCTCACCGAACACCCGGAACAAAAGGCCCGACTCCTCGCCGACTACGACGGCCTCGCCAGGACCGCGACAGACGAGATCGTGCGCTGGGCCTCGCCGGTCATCTGGATGCGTCGCACGCTCGCCGAGGACTACGTGCTCTCGGACTACGAACTCACCAAGGGCGACAAGGTCTTGCTCTTCTACAGTTCGGCCAACCGCGACGAGGACGTCTTCAAAACCCCGACGTCTTCGACGTCGGACGCCCCCCCAACGACCACTACGGGTTCGGCGCACCGGGACCGCACTTCTGCCTCGGCGCCCACCTCGCGCGTCGCGAGATCACCGTGATGTTCCGCGAGCTGCTCGGTCGCTACCCTGACATCCACTCCACCGACACACCGTCGCAGTTGGCGTCGAGCTTCATCAACGGCATCAAGCACCTGCCGTACGGCGTCTAGCTCTTTCGCGCGGCAACCGCTTCGTCATAGGCGTGCAGGGCGCGCGGACCCCATACCGTGCCCGGTCCGCCGTTCAGCGCGATCAACACGCCCATCGCTTCGGCGATCTGTTGACGAGTGGCGCCCTCGCGAAGTGCGCCCCTCGCGTGCGCGACGATGCATCCGTCACACTCGCGCGTCGCCGAGATCACCAGCGCGAGCAGTTCTTTCGTGAGGCGAGAGAGTTCACCCTCGGCCGACGACGCCGCTGAAAGTGCGGCGAAGCTCTTCATCACGTCGGGAATCATCTCTCGCAAGTCTTGGGCCGGTTGACGCAGTTCCTCACGTATCTCATCCATGCTGTCCATAAAACCTCCGTCGTCGAGCGTAGTGATTGAGTACACGACTCAGAGCCTCTGTCACGACTGTGAGAGCATGAGGTGGTGTCTGGACAGGTAACACCACCGATGAGCCGCGAGCGCGTTGTCTGACCATCACGACCACGGCGGTCACTCCCACGACGTTGGCGCCGCGGCCGACAGCAGGTTCGTTTTCGTAGCGCTGGCGCTCATCGGTCTGTTCCTCGTCGGCGAAGTGATTGCCGCGGTTATCGGTGACTCGTTGGTGCTCTACGCCGACGCCGGACACATGGTGACCGACGTCGCCGCGCTCTCGCTCAGTCTGTGGGCCATCAAGCTGTCGCAACGACCCGCTCGGGAACGATGGACCTACGGATTCAAGCGAGCGGAGATCCTCGCGGCCGCGACGAACGGCGCGCTGCTCTTCGTGATCGCGCTCGTCATCGGCGTCGAAGCGGTGCATCGGTTGGTAGCACCGGAACACGTGGCCGGTGGTCTCGTACTCACGGTTGCCGCCGTGGGCGCCGCGGTGAACCTGCTCGCCGTACGAATCCTCGCACACGCCAATCGCCAGAGTCTCAACGTGCGCGCGGCGTTCGCCCATATCGTCACCGACCTCTACGCCTTCGTCGGCACCGCGGCCTCCGGTCTGATCATTCTGTTGGCGCACTGGGAACGGGCCGACTCGATCGCGTCGCTCCTGGTGGTCGTCTTGATGCTATGGACGGCGTGGGGTCTCCTGCGCGATTCGGGACAGATCCTCCTTCAGATCGCGCCCGCCGACCTCGACCTCACCGACGTGCGCACACACCTCTCCGGCGTCGAGGACGTCGTCGACGTTCACGACCTCCACGCGTGGACACTCACATCGGGTTCGACGACGTTGTCCGCGCACGTGACGGTCCAAGACCGGTGTTTCAACACGGGGCACGCACCGCAGATATTGGACGCGCTGCAGTCGTGTTTGGCCAGTCATTTCTCGATCACCCATTCCACCCTGCAGCTGGAGCCGGAGAGTCACGCCGGCCATGAGGACGACGTTCATCGTTAGTGCCTTGCCGGGAAATCCGCAACCGAGTTGGCGAGGAATGAAGCTCTTAACCCGCGAACGAATGACGGGCCTCGCGTGCGGCGTAGTAGAGGATCACGTACCCAGTGACGGGATCGGCCCACCACCAACCGATGACCGCATTCAAGGTCAGGCCGACGAGCACCGCTGTCGCAAGGACTGCGTCAATGAGTGTGACGCGTCCTTCGGCCGCGAGGACCGGATTCGCGAGCAGTACACCGAGTCGCTTCTTCCCCTGCGCCAGAGAGAACATGGCGACCGCCGTCATCGCCGTCCAGACGATTCCCAGTGCGCTGTGGTGAGGATGGAATCCAACGACGAGGACAACCGTGCTCTGCACCCCGAGATAAATGGATAATGCAACGAAGGACGAACCGATCAGTCTGAGGGCCTTACGCTGTCGCGTCTGCGCGATCTCTGCGAGTTCCCAGAGCACGACAGTCGACGCCCCGATCTCAATGACGCTGTCCAATCCGAAGCCCGCCAGCGCAACAGATCGAGCTTCGATCGCAGCGATGGCGAGAATGAACACGCCGACGACGTTCCAGCTCAACGTCACCAGTTCCAGCTGGCGTCCACGCCGCAATGCAGCGGCGCCCGCGACTTCCTGAGTGAGGGGCACCAGCACAACTTAGGGCGCTCGATTTCGAACTCGACGTTGCGAGGCGAGGAACCTGAGATTCTCCGTGATCCAATGCTCCGTACAATTGTCCGATGAGCGTGATCGATGAACTCGTCAGCCACAACCGCGCCTACGTTGACCGTCACGGCCACCGAGAGATGCCGACGTCACCGCAGCTCCATCTCTGCGTGCTGACCTGCATGGACTCGCGACTCGACCTCTTCGGCGCGCTGGGACTCAAGCTCGGCGAGGCCCACCTCATCCGCAACGCCGGCGGCATCGCCAGTGACGACGCGATTCGCTCGCTGCTACTCAGTCAGCGACTGCTCGGAACGACGGCGGTGATGGTGATCCACCACACGCGTTGCGGTTTGGAGGCGTTCGAAGAGGACGCGCTCGCCGACGAAGTCGAAGCGAGCGTCGGCGAGCGGCCGCCCTTTCGTTTGGGCGCCTTCCGCGACGTCGACGAGGACGTGCGCCAGACGCTCGCGACTTTGATCGCGAGTCCGTTCGTCGAGACGACCGAGATCCGCGGTTTCGTTTTTAGCGTCGATGACGGCGACCTGCGCGAGGTCAGTCAAAGAACTTCTTGAAGCCCAGACTCGTCTGGCCGTAGCCGTTGGCGACGTAGAAGCGATGCGCGTCCTCGCGGACGTTTCGGCTCGCGAGTTGAATGCGGTAACAGCCCCGATCGCGTGCGAGTCCTTCCGCGGCCAGCAACATCGAAGCGCCGATGCCGCGACTACGCATGTCGCTTCGCACGTGGACGCTCTCGATCTCACAGCACCAACCAGCGGCGTGTTGGAAGTGCTGGAAGATGATGACCTGACAGACGCCCACGACCTCGCCGTCGACTTCGGCGACGATGACGTCACCGCGCTGACGACGGGACTCTTCAACGGCCGACCAGTAGTCGTCGACCTTCGTGACGTCTTCGAACTCCGGCATCAACGAACCACCGCGAAGCAGATCGACGGCTGCCGCGACGTCGTCGTGGGCAATCGGGCGAACGAGCGCCATCGTTGATTACTCGCGCGGGTCGATCGGCGTCAAGACACCAACGACGTCCTCGATCGCTTGTGCCGCGTCAAGACACAGATCTTCGCGAAAGAGCGTTCCCATGACTTGGACGCCGGTCGGCAGGCCGTTGGCGACCCCGGTCGCCACGCAGGCCGCTGGCAGTCCCATCAAGTTCGCCGGCATGATGAAACGGAAGAGCTCGACGACTTTCATGGCGGAGTCGCGATCGATGATGTCGTAGCCGTGTTCGAACGGCGGTTGCGTCCAGACCGGTCCGACCACCAAGGGATAGTCCTTCATGAACATGCGCCAGGCCTTCTCGACCTTGTAGCGGCTCTCGTGCATCAGTGCCATCGACTCGGGCGTCGAGGGCGGGTACTCGATATCGGCCAGCTCCAGGAACCGCTGGCCCCCGGCACCGAGGATCATCTGGAGCAGGGGCCGTACGACGGCCAGGCTGGTCATCATCAACTCGGACCACGCGAGGTACGACTCTCGAAGACCATCGGCGGCTCGATCTCTTCCACCTCGTAACCGGCGGCCTCCAGAGCTCGACCCGCGACACGAACACCCTCGGCGACGCCGGGGTCGGTGTCACCGCCGAATGGTTCCGGGACCAGTGAGACGCGCCTGGGAACCGACGGACCTCCGAGTGGCGCATCGATCGTCTGGGGGTCACGGTGATGCGCTCCCATCACCGCGCCGAGTCCGAGGCGAACGTCGGCCACGGTTCGCGCCAAGACACCGTTCACCAACATGATCTGGGCGTTGATGGGCATGTCGAGGACCGAGGAGGGATTGCCCTGGGCGACGCGACCGCGCGACGGTTTGATCGAGGCGATGCCGCAGGCGATAGGCCGGATTGCGCAGTGATCCGCCGATGTCGTTGCCGAGTCCGATCGGGCTCATGCCCGAGGCGATCGCCGCCGCCTCCCCTCCGGAAGATCCGCCGGCCGTGCAGCCATGCTTCCAAGGGTTGTGCGTCGCGCCATAGAGCGAGGACTCGGTGTTGATGCGAAGTCCGAGGTCGGGCATGTTGGTACGCGCCAGCGCCACGGCACCGGCGCGGCGCATCAGTTCGACCGGCGGCGAGTCCTCGCTCGCCATGAAGTCCTTCAGCGTCTCGCAGCCCTCGTTGGTGGTGTAACCCTTCTGGTCGAGGTTGACCTTGACGGTGAAGGGGACGCCGTGCAGTACGCCAAGTGGCTCGCCGGTCTTCTGTTTGGCGTCGGCGGCGTCGGCTTCGGCGCGCACCTCGTCGGGACGCACTTCGACGACGGCATTCACGGCGCCATTGACCGCGTCGATCCGTCCCAGGTGGGACTCAATGACGTCGCGCGACGACGTCGCGCCGCTTCGGATCAGGTCGGCCAGCGACGACGCCGACTCCTGCCACAGTTCTTTTGCCACGAATCCCCCAGTCCAAAACTCTCTGGGTAGTCTGACACGCGCTCACGCGCCCGAATCAACCGAAGCGGCCGAGCGTGTAGTCGAGCGTGCGCGGGTCATTGGGGTTGTTGAAGATCTTCTCGGTCGTGTCGAACTCGATCAGCTCACCGGCGCGGTCCTCGCCCATCAACAAGAAGGCGCAGTCGTCCGAGATGCGCGCGGCCTGTTGCATGTTGTGGGTGACGATGATCACCGTGACGCGTTTCTTCAACTCCGTCATCAACTCTTCGATCTTCAGCGTCGCGATCGGGTCGAGGGCCGACGTGGGCTCATCCATCAAGAGGACCTCGGGGTCCATCGCGAGGGCGCGCGCGATACAAAGCCGCTGCTGTTCACCACCGGAGAGGTTGGAGGCCGCCACTTTCAGTCGGCTCTGCACGCTGTCCCACAGGGCGGCGGACCTGAGCGACGTCTCGGCTGCCTCGTCGAGGATCGACTTCTTCTTCACGCCGTTGAATCGCAGCCCCGAGATGGCGTTCTCGTAGATCGACATCGTCGGGAACGGGTTCGGTCGCTGGAAGACCATGCCCACGCGCGTGCGCAGTTCGGTCACGGTGATGTCGCCGCGGTAGATGTCCGTGCCCTCCAAGAGGATCTGGCCCGAGACCTTCGCGCCCGGCGTGAGGTCGTGGAGTCGGTTGAGCGCTCGCAGCAACGTGGTCTTGCCGGAGCCGGACGGCCCGATCAGACTCGTGACGCGATTCTTGGTGACGTCGAAAGTGCAGTCGCGAACCGCCGTGCGGCCGTGAAAGGACACGGCGACGTTCTTCAGCTGCATCGCGGCCGACCCGCGTTCGGGTGTGCTCGGCGGGCGCTTCGTTCTTCGTCTCGACCTGCGTCTCGACTTTTGCCATGAATTCCTGGTCCATTGGTTACCTTGCCTGTTGCTTTCTCGAAGCCCAAATCCGGGCGCTCAAACTCAAAACAAAAACGAATACAACGAGGACCAGCGCTATACCCCACACTTCGGTACGCAGACTGGGCCATTCCGATTTGGCGTTCTCGTAGATCGAGAGCGGCAAGGCAGAAACAGGGTCCAACGGCTTCCAGGAGTTAATGTCAGCCGCCGCCGATGACCAAAAGCACTGGAGCCGTCTCGCCGATGGCTCGAGAGATCGCCAGGATGATGCCGGTCACGATGCCGGTCACCGCCGCAGGCAGGACGATCTTCATCGAGACCTTGTGGGGCTTGGCCCCGAGCGCGAGTCCGGCCTCGCGAAGCGTGTGCGGCACGCCACGAACCGCGATCTCGGAGGAGATCACGATGACTGGGAGCATGAGTACGGCCAACGCGAAGGATCCCGCGAAGGCGGAGAAGCCGATGTGGAGGTCGTTCACGATGAAAGAGAAGGCGAAGAGGCCCATCAGGATCGAGGGTGCGCCGGCCATGGTCTGGGCCGTACGCGCAGTGACGCCGCCAACTTCGAATCGGACTCGGCCAGGTAGACGCCGACGAGTACGCCGACGGGTATCGCCATGATCGAGGCGTAGGCGTGAGGGCCAACGTGCCGATGATGGCGTTGGAGACGCCGCCGGTGGCGTTCGGCGCGATCAGCGTCGGGGTCTGGGTAACTGGGTGTAGAAGGCGGAGTGCAGGACGACGGGCAGGCCACGCT